>CAZSIT010000022.1:0-37770 GCA_964607165.1 uncultured Ignavibacteria bacterium | reverse complement strand
AAAATATCCGCTTTAAGAAGCGCCGAAGGGCGCCCAGCCTGCGCAGGCGACAAATCTTTTACCATTTTATGGCAATTCCGTGACAACTCTTTTCTTCGAATTCCGTATTAAAAAGTGCGGAAAAAAACGGAAGAAAGGAGAGAAAATGAAAACGCAAAAGCTTATTCCAAACATTCCGGTTCTTTGCCCCTCTGGTTCTGATTGCACTGTGGGGCGGAATTTTCGCAGCCGCCCAAGTTGCTGACCCGGAAAAACTGACCTGTTTGGAGCAGGCGGCTTTGAAGATTCGGCAAAACAGCAAAATCACTCTCGTTCAGCTGGATGGAAAAAAGATTAAGGGACGATTGGTGGCTGTCGACCCTGGTCAATCACTTTTGACTATGGTTCCGCAAAGCGGGAAAACTGAAACCGGAGTGGATGGTGGGCGGCTTGCTTTTCGGTTTGGTGGCTGGCGTTGTTGTTAGAGGCCTTATTCAAGAACAGAAATGCGATCCGGGGCTGTCAGGTTTGGGTTGTAGTATCGGTCGAGACGTCACGGCTGATGTGATGTTGGGGTTCTGCGCGACGATAGGGCTGTTGGGAGGGACGTTTGTTCCCCTTGCCCCTTCAACCCACACCCTAGAATGTAAGTAGCGTACTGGTGCACGTTGAATAAAACACAACATGCGCCACAAATAATCGTCTTTTCTTTACAATTCAAGTTAAAAACCATAAATATACTCCTTTGATTTTTCTTTTTGGCGGCTATTTTTGGAAAGAAATATGGGAATAGAAAAAGAACTCTTGCCATACGTCATCAAACCGGGGCGTTACAGCAATGGAGAGTTGGGGAGAGTCAAAAAAACCGGCGCGGCCATTCGGGTGGCTTTGGTTTATCCCGATTTGTATGAGTTTGCCATCTCCTCCTTCGAGCATCGGCAGGTTTACTCGGTTTTAAACCAGTTGTTCAGTGTGGCGGTGGAGCGGGCCTATCTCCCCGCCCCGGATGCGCAGAAGATAATGTCGGATAAAAAAATTTTTCTTTTCAGCGTGGAATCGGGCACTCCGGTGCGGGATTTCGATATAATTCTTTTTCAGACCGAACGAAAACGAGACCACTTCTTCTTTCCTCGTCTGATGCAATTGGCAGGGCTGTCGGAGGAGAGAGAGAAAAGGAAAGAGGGACCGGTTATCGTCACTTTTGGAAAAGGATCTTTGTGGTCGGGTGGATTGGGGCGATTTTTTGACGCGGCCCTTCATTTGGAAGGTTTCGAAGCGGCGGTCAGCCTCTCAAAAAATTTGATGGGGCTGGGCGGGAAGTTCGCCCGGCAACGATTTTTGGAACGACTTGAAGGGGCTACGGTCTTTTCCGGCGGGCAATCAACGAAGGGACATCCTCTTATATCTTCCGTAGAATATTTGGACTATTTCCCTAAACTTTTAATTCCCTCCCTCGATGCCGAAAGTTCGTTTCTGAATATTAAGTTAGATGGTCTAACCGGAGATTTTGATGTAGCGCGGGTAGGGGAGCGGTTGCAAAAAGCGGTGGCAGCCTCCGGTTACAACGAGGTGCGCTTTGATTTTGCGGGAGGAGAGCCGCCCCTCGACTGCGCTCGGGGTTTTCAACCGGTTCCCCTGGAAGCTTTGCTTGTTCCCGCAGCCGATTATCTTAAAACCGTTTTTGGGAAAGTGGATTTTTCCAATCTGAAGCCGGAGCTTTTTACCGCGGAGTTTCTTTCGGTTCTGAAGAAGGTTAATGTTTTAGGGGTAGGATTCTTTTTGGGTTCCGGAATTGAACGTTATCGGAAATTGCTGGGAATCGAGGCTTCGGAAGAAGTGATTATTGAGAAGTTACGGGAAGTTTTGACGCTTTCGCCCAAGCAGCTCCGGGTATATCTGTATCTTGGATTTCCGGAAGAAATGGATGAAGATATTGTTAATACGGCTCGGTTTTTGAACGATTTGGCTTTCGAGGCGCGCAAAAATTCCTCGCGGACTTTTTTGCGGGGGTATGTGGGAACGTTTTATGGCGTTGCTCACCAGGGTTTGTGGAAGGAACCTTTGATTGTCCCAGAAGAAGTGCTGCGGCGGCAGGAGATTTTGAAAAAGAATCTATCGGCCCGCAACCTGCAGCTGCGCTACGAGCCGCCGGAACAGATTTATCTAAATGGTTTGTGGGAACGAGCGGGAGACAAAATTGCCGACGTTATCGAAGGTTATGCCACCCGTTTGCGGCCGGAGGAAGTGCCGGACGACGGGGCAGACTATCAGCGTTTAAGCTACGTAATACAGGAAGCGGGCATTGATTCGGTTAGGCTGCTGGGTCAGGAACTTTCGGAGGTGGAGGATTGGGCTTATCGGACGGTAATAGTTAAAAAGTTTCCTTTGACCACTTCAGTTTCCGTTTCGGCACCGGTTGCCGCTGCACCCGCCGCGGGAGAGGTTCAATACGGGCGGAGCAAACGAAAGATTCGCTTTCAGCCGGAAGCCCTGCAGGTTCCGAATGCGGTCATCCGTTTTCGCTGGGAAAAGGGGGAAGCGGCGCGATACACTTCCCATCTGGACGTTATTAAAGTTTTTGAGCGGGCTCTGCGCCGGGCCGGGCTGCCGATGGCTTATTCCCAGGGGATGCACCCCCATCCAAAAATCGCCTTTGGGCCGCCTTTGCCTTTGGGGCATCTTTCCACGACCGAATATTTAGACGTGCGCTTTGACAAACCGTACAATTTAGAATTTTTCCACCGGCTGGCGGAAGCGCTCCCCCCCGGTTTTAAGCTTCTCGAAGCCCGATCGATTCTGGCCAAAACCGAATCGCTTTCCGCCAGCATCAACGTGGCCCGCTACGAAGCTGGACTGCCTGCCGCAGTTGAACCGTGCCGGTGCGAAAAATTTTTGGCGGAGAAAGAGATTTGGGCGGAGCGGGCTTCCGAGGGAAAACGGCAACGGGTAAACGTGCGGCCCTTTGTGCGCCAGCTGGAAAGCGTCCCAAACGGGTTACAAATGGAATTGGTTATGGCGGGTGGCGACTATGTGCGACCGGAGGAAGTTTTGAATTTTGGTTTGGGTTTGCCGGAAATGGTCACGGTGGAGGCGGTGTTTATTCGGCGGGAGCTTTTGATATTTACCGATGGCAATCTTAATTCTCCCTTTTCCCTCGACTCCCACTCGGCTTCGCTCGGGGTAAACGCTCGGGAAAGGTGAGGTGAGTTAAACGTCCTCGCGAGCTTCCCCGGCCCGAGTTGCGGCTCTGAAGGCCCTTCTTTTGTGGCAGGAAAAAGGAGGGGATTTTAAGAAGATTCTTTTAAAAGAAATCACCGGTCTTGGGCCGCAAGACCGGAGCCTGGCCTGGGAACTGGCGGTAGGGACGGTCAAAAAAAGGGGGAGGCTGGAGCGATTTTTACCTCTGCTTTTACGTCAAGAAAATCCAAATCCGTCTTTGAAAATGATACTCCTACTTTCATTATTTCAACTGGAAGAAAAAAAGTGGCCGGAGTATGCGGTGGTAAACGAAGCGGTTTTACTGGCGCGCGCTTTTCGCATCGAAAAAATGGCCGGAGTGGCCAACGCCTGCCTGCGAAAATTTTTACGACAGCCTCCAACCTTGAAATTTTCCGGTTCGGCCGATGAGCTGGCGGCGGCTTATTCCTATCCGGAATGGATTGTGGAAGAGTGGTTAACCCTTTTCGGCAAAGAAAAGACCATCCGGGCGATGGCCTGGGGAAATGGGGCGCCACCTATTTTTTTGCGCTTGAACCGCCTGAAAACCAGCGAATCGGAATTTTTCGAGTTTTTGTCCAAACAGAAATTCGAATGGGAGAAAAGCGGGCGGTTTGAGGATTTTTTTAAAATCCGGAGCACAATTCCGCTGGAGGATTTTAGCTTGTTAAAGGCAGGCAAAGGATATATTCAAGACCCTTCTTCTTCTCTGGCCGTCCAGCTTTTAGACCCGCATCCGAATGAAAACATACTGGATGCCTGCGCGGCTCCGGGAGGAAAGACGGCGCTGATTGCCGAGTTTGGCGCGGAAGTAACGGCAGTGGAAAAAAGTCCGCTCCGGATGAAAATCTTACAGGAAAACCTGAAAAAGTTGGGGGTGAAAAAGGTCAAAACGATTACCGCCGATTTTTTAACGTATCAATTTGAGCAGCATTTCGACCCCTCGACTTCCCTCGATTATCCTTCCTCGACTGCGCTCCCTCGACCAGGCTCGTTCAAGCTGCGCTCTTCACTCGTTTCACTCGGAACGAGAACGCAAGCGGGACAAGTCGGAGCAAGTCGGAACAAGCCGCTCGGGGTCTTCGGTTCCCCGGCTTTACCGAGAACCTTCGACAAAATTCTTTTAGATGTTCCCTGCACCGGGCTGGGGACCGTGGCGCGCCATCCCGAGCTGCGCTGGGAAAAGAAAAAGGAAGATGCGGCCCGTTTGGGAACTCAAGCGCTTTTGTTTTTAGAGCGAGCGGCCGGGTTGCTTTCTTCGAACGGGGTTATTGTTTATTCTACCTGCACCTTGACGGCGGAAGAAAACTGGAAAGTTATCGACCGATTTTTGAATGCCCACCCGGAATTTCAAAGTGAGAGGGCTCTACGATGGGTAAGCTCGGAGTTTTGTGACAAAGACGGAAACGTTGTAGTTTTACCCGGTGAATTTGAGACCGATGGAGTTTTTGCATGCCGGCTGGTGAAAAAGTAAAAAATCGAAAAATAACCGTTCCCGTTGGAATATTAGAGCTTTCCAGTCCAGTTCAATTTTTGAAAGGAGTTGGGCCGGAACGGGCAAGGGCGCTGGCGGAAGTCGGCGTTTCTACTGTGGAAGACCTGCTCTATTATTTGCCGCGGCGCTATTTGGACCGGAGCCGGGTGGTGCCGATTGTCCAGCTAAAAGAGGGGGAGGAAGTCACCGTCGTGGGAAATGTGGTGACGGTAAGCTTGGTGCGCCGGATGCGGCGCCTGATGGTCACCCTGCATGATGGCACGGGATATCTGGGTTTGGTATGGTTTAACGTGCCGAACTTTTTGCCCGGTTATTTTTCGCGGGGAATGGAGGTGGCGGCCTCCGGCAAGGTCTCTTTTTATGGAACTTTGCAAATGGCGCATCCTGATTTTGAGATCATTGGCGACCCGGAAGAGCAAAAATTTTTGCACACCAGCCGAGTGATTCCGCTTTATCCTTCAACGGCTGACTTAAAAGCCAAACATTTGGATTCGCGGGGAATGCGGCGGGTGGTTTTCGAGCTTTTGGAAAAACACGGGGATTTAGTGACGGACTTCTGGCAATCTGAGGAACTGGCCAAAATGCATTTGCCGGAACTTAAGCGGGCGCTCTCCCAGGTGCATTTTCCGGAAACACTGGAAGAGGCGGAGCGGGCCCGGCAAAGGTTAGCTTTTGACGAGCTTTTTGCTTTGGAGTTGATTCTTTTGGGGCGCAAGCGCAACCTGCGGCTGCGGCCTAAAGGGCGCACGTTTCGTCCGCCGGGAGAGCTGGTGGAAAAATTTTATGCGCTATTGCCTTTCAAACTGACGGCGGCACAGAACCGGGCGATTGCCGAAGTCTTCAGCGACATTATCTCCCCGTATCCGATGAGCCGGCTTTTGCAGGGGGACGTCGGCTCCGGCAAGACGGCGGTGGCGGCGGTTGTGGTAGTGTTTATAGTAGAAAACGGCTATCAAGCGGTGGTGATGGCGCCGACCGAGGTTTTAGCCGAACAGCATTATCGCACCTTTTCAAAATGGCTGAATGAACTGGGGATTTCGGTCGGGCTTTTGACCGCCTCGGTCAGCGCCGGCGAACGAAAAAAGATACTGGCTGGGGTAGCTTCCGGAGAACTCAAGGTTGCCGTAGGAACGCATGCTTTACTGGAACCGACAGTTGAATTCAGAGATTTGGCCTTAGTGGTTGTGGACGAACAGCATCGCTTTGGGGTCAGCCAGCGGGGGCTTTTGAAGCGCAAAGGAAAAGAATCGGAACTTTTGGCGATGACCGCCACGCCGATACCGCGCTCACTGGCTTTGACCGCTTATGGTGATTTGGATTTGTCGGTAATTAAAGAGATGCCTGCCGGCCGGGCCTCCATTATCACCGCGTATCGAACGGAAGAAAAAAAACCGGAAATCTGGAAATTCGTGCGGGAGGAACTCTCCAAGGGGCGGCAGGCGTACGTCGTTTATCCGGTGATAGAAGAATCGGAAAAAAACGATTTGAAAGCGGCGAAGGCGGAGTTCGAAAAACTTGCGGAGATTTTTTCCGAATTTCGTATCGGGCTTTTGCATGGGAAACTTTCCGGGAAAGAAAAACTGCGAGTAATGGAGGAATTTTCCTCCGGCAAATTGAAACTTTTGGTGGCGACCAGCGTGGTTGAAGTCGGCCTGGACGTTCCCAATGCCACGTTGATGATAATCGAAGAGTCGCAACGGTTTGGCCTGTCCCAGCTGCATCAGTTGCGGGGACGGGTTGGCCGCGGGAGCGATAAGTCGTTTTGTATTTTGATTTCCCCTGCGAATGTGACCGAGACGGCTCAATCGAGATTGGAAGCTTTGACCCGTGAGCGGGACGGCTTTAAAATTGCCGAAATGGATTTGCAATTGCGCGGGCCGGGGGAGTTTTTGGGGATGCGGCAGCACGGTTTTCCGGATTTAAAAATCGCCAGCCTGGATGATTACGAATTGATTAGCCGGGCGCGGGCCAAAGCGGAAGAAATTTTGTTTGCAAAAAAAGAGCCGGTCGGCCGCTTCCGGAACCTGTTGCGCCGGTGGGGGAAAACGGTTAACTTTTTGGAGACGAGCTGATGACGCCAATAGAAAAAAAATTGAAGGAGATTATCGCTGCCACCGAGAAGGCGGCGCGCGAGGTTCGGGAACTGATTGCCCAGACCAGCGACTACGACCTGCAACGATTGTTGAAAAAAGTGGACGCCGAACTTTCGGATACTTTGCACGATTTGGCGATTGCCGTCCGGCTGGCGGAAAAAAAGACCGCTTGACACAAGTCGCCCGATTGCATTGATAGAAACCTTTCATCTCGGCAAGACCTTCGGCCCAACCCAGGCGGTCGTTGACCTTAACTTAAAGCTGTTTCCAGGAGAGATCTTCGGGTTTTTGGGGCCCAACGGCGCCGGAAAGACCACCACCATCAAGCTTGTAACCGGGCTTTTGCGGCCCACCGCCGGTCGGGTGATTGTGGGCGGCCACGACATCGTCCACTCGCCCATCGCGGCCAAAAAAATTATGGCCTATGTTCCGGATTCACCTCAACTCTATGGAAAGTTAACCGTCGAGGAGTTTTTGAAGTTCATCGGCTCGGTTTACGGACTTGATTCCAAGCATTGTCAGCGGGAGATTGGGTCGCTTCTGGAGCTTTTCGGCTTTGCGGAGAAAAGGAAAGAGCTTATCGAAAGTCTTTCGCACGGCACCAAGCAAAAAGTGGCGCTTTCGGCGGCTTTTTTGCACGAGCCGAAAGTGGTTTTGGTGGACGAGCCATTGGTTGGTTTAGACCCGCGCGCGGCGCGGATTTTAAAAGACCTTCTGCGGCAGTATGCCAAGCGGGGCGCCACGATTTTTCTTTCCACACACATTCTGGAGGTGGCCGAGCGGATGTGCGACCGGGTGGGGATTATCAACAAAGGGCGTTTGATTGCCGTCGGAGCAGCGGAAGAAATCAAGAGCCAGAGCGGCAAGTCGGGAGAAAGCTTGGAGGACCTCTTTTTGGAACTGACCGGCGGGGGAGAAGAGGCGGAAGTCCTCAAGTTCCTGAAGGAAAACGGCTGATGGTCCGGTTGCTTTTGGCTGCGCGGGGGCGTTTTCTCTTGAACGCGGTGTGGAAGACCGGCTGGAAGTACCGCATTTTGGGGTTTTTGGCGGCTTTTGGAATGGGCGTTTTTTTCACCGGGGTGTTTTTTATGGGCAAGGGAATTTTTGGAGCGATGGCCACCCAGCCGGAATGGGGGGGGCTGGTAAGCGAGATCATTCTGTTTTTTTCTTTTTCCGGAGCTTTGCTTTTCTTTTTTATCTCCAGCGCGGCCTCCACGCTCAATACGCTGTTTTTATCCAAAGACATTGAACTGCTTTTTGCTCTCCCGATTCGCGCCCGCACGGTTTTTGCCGCCAAGCTGACGGAAGCGCTTTTTATGGCTTTTGCTTTTGTGCCTTTAATGTTTCTTCCCTTTCTTTTGGCTTACGGCATTGCCTACCGGGCATCCTTCTTTTACTACCCGGCCATTTTTCTAATTTTAGGCGCGCTATTAATATGGGGCTCCTGTTTTGGCCTGGTTCTGGCCTCTTTTTTGGTTCGCATTTTGCCCGCCCGGCGGGCCAACGAGATTCTTGGGGGAGTGGTCAGTTTGGCGGCGGTCGCTTTTGCCTTCAGCTTTCAGCTTTTTGACGCGCGCCTGGGCGACCGGCCTTCATCCGAATGGGTTAAGACCGAAAACTGGAAACCTTTGATAGAGAAAGGAAAAGTTTTTTTGGAAGGGCCTTTGAATTATTTGCCCTCCGGTTGGGCCAAGCAGAGTTTATTATGGGCCTCGGGACAGGGGGATTCCGGGGCGGGCAGTTTTTTGCTATTGATTGCCTCGGCGGCGGCGCTTTTTCTCGCGGTCGTTTTGTCGGCGGAAAAAATCTACGAAAAAGGATGGCTAATGGCCGCTCCCAAACGTCGCGCGGCGCCTGCCGCCGTTGCGGTGTCGGCTGTCTCCGATGAGAAATTTTTCTCTCCCTTCTGGGGGATAGTGAAAAAAGATTTGCTTTTGATTCGCCGGGACTTCAGCCAGGTTATCGGCATCTTGCTTATGCCGGTGGTGATGGTTTTTGTTCCCATCACCGCTTCCTTGCGGGCCAAATCGGCCGGCGGGCTGGGGAATATGCTCCCCTTTTTGGTTGTCGGATTAGCCGGGGTGATGGCTTTGCAGAACGGCTTGCGCATAGTTCCTTTGGATGGACTTTCGATGGGGCAGATTTTGGCTTCGCCCTTGACGAAAAAAAGCTACGTTTCTTCCAAGCTTTTTTTGACCGGTCTTATGACCACGCTGGAGTTGTGGGTTTCGGCTTTGCTTTTGGCTCTGTTTTTCCCCATCGGCCTAAAAAACCTTTTAATGGCCTTATGGTTGGCAATTTTTATTGCCGCTTCGGCTGGAGCGGTGGGGGTTTGGATAGGAACGGTATTTGCCCGCTGGGATTGGGATAGGCCGAATAATATGGTGACGGCGGGAGGAGTTTTTGCCTTGATAGGAACGATGATTCTTCTGGGAGGGATGTGGGTGGGGCTTTTGGCGGCCGGTTTTTTGGCGCAAAAATTTTTGCCCTTTGCCGTTTTCTTCGTTTTGGGGAGTATAATCTACGGTGCGGTTGCCTTCTTTTTGGTCTGGTTATTTGGAATTCTTACGGTCAAACGGTTAGAGCGGTTGGAGTGGAAGTTTGGGTAACCTCACCTTTAATCCCTGGCCGTAGCCAGAGGCTACGCCTCGGGCAGGCCCTCTCCATTTTATGGAGAGGGAAGGGCGAACACCCCTCGACTACGCTCGGGACAAGCAAGGTTCGCCCCTACGGTTCGCATACAAGAGAGGAGAATAGAAGATTCTCCGCTACGAATGTAATCCCTTTATCCCCCTGGCCCGCCATAGGCGGGCTCGGTCAGGCTCGGCTCGGGCAGGCCTTCCCGAGGCGGGAATGGATTCGGCTACGCTCACCACAGGGGGGAGGGCGAATCTCCCTCGACCCGCCACAGGCGGGCTCGGGACAAGTGAAGATTCGCCCCTACATCGCAAATGATTTTTAGCCGATACTCACTATATAGAAAGGAAGAGATATTTTAACCAAAACCATAGGGGAAGTTTCGACGACAAAAAATAAGACCGCCGAGCTAAAGGCACGGCTGCGTTGGGCCAAAGAAGGGGAGCTGCTTTTTTCCCATACAACCATGAAGGTGGGTGGGCCGGCGCAGCTTTTTGCCCGCGCCGACAGTTCGCAGAAATTGGCCGAGGCGGTAATTGCCGCAAGGGAAGTGGGCGTTCCCTACTTTGTGATGGCAGGGGGGAGCAATCTGGTCATTGATGACGCCGGGCTTTCCGGTCTGGTCGTCAAATTCACAGCTTCCACCTTAGTGGCGGATGATTTGGCGCTCGGCTGCGAGGGTGGACTGGAACTCTGGCAATTGGTGCAGGAGGCGGCCAATCGGGGTTGGGGAGGGCTGGAAAATTTGGCGGGAATTCCCGGCTCGGTCGGCGGAGCCGTTTTTGGCAATGCCGGGGCATTTGGATATTCCATCGGCGATATTCTGGAGTCCGGCGTGATTTTGACGCCCGCCAATACGATAGAAACCGTTAACAACGACTATTTTCGTTTTCGCTACCGGCATTCTTACTTGAAAAAGTCGGGAGATATTTTACTTTCGGTCAAGCTGCGTTTCAAGCCGGACAACCGGGAAAGACTCTGGACTAAAATGAAAGAAATTCTGGCCTTGCGGGCGGAAAAGCATCCGCCCCACGATTGGCCCTGCGCCGGCAGTTTTTTCAAAAACATCGAAAAAGCGGACGAGCCGTACGGAAAGTTAGCGGCGGGCATTTTGCTGGACAAAGTGGGCGCCAAAAATCTGCGCATTGGCCAGGCAGGCGTGTATCACAAGCATGCCAACATCATCGTCAACCACGGCGGCGCCCGGTATGCCGACATCCGCCAGCTGGCTAACCTGATGCGCCAGAAGGTGGAAGACCAGTTTGGGATAAAACTCGAGGAAGAGATACGTTACGTTGAAGGTATTAATACGCTAAAAGCTTGAGTTTGGTATTGCGGTTGCAGTAAATGAATCGAAACGAGTTAGGAGGGAACAATGAAAAAGATTCTGACCATCATTGCGCAGAGCTTATCTTTCTCTGTTTTTAGTTTTTCCTTGGGTTTTGCCTCGCCTGACCTGAGAGATTCTGTGATAATTGAATCGAAAGCGGTCTATTCCGGAGTTGGCTCACCGGCTGCCTTTGTGCGAGTTTATATTACCAATAAAGATACTCTGGCTGCTTTTACACTCCCTTTGGTTGAAAGAAGTGTTACGGGTAGTGCCTATATGGCGTTGGGTTGGCCAAGAACCTATCTTGGAGAAAATGGGGCTGTTAGGTGGCTTACTACCTATTTGCAGGGTTTTCGGGTTTTGGCTACAAAGTGGTACGATGGTTTTTCTCCCGATTCTTTTACTATTGTGGGTCTTTTTGACCCTTTGGATATATCCGGAACTGCCGAACCGCCCAATTTAACTCGAAAGGCGTTTCTGGAGATAAAATTTGACACCGTTCAATCAGATTTGGGAACTGTTGAGCTTGATTCTGCAATTATCCTTGATAATTATCAACATTTTACTAGTCTTTTAGGTGAAGCTATCTTGACAAATTTCGTAAAAGGGTTCATTACGACTTCGGAGCCGCTACTTGGAGATATTAACCGAGACGGTATCCTTACGATTTATGATGTTGTTATGCTTTGTAACCGTGTATATTGTGGGATAGGCAATTCAAGTCGGGCTGATGTCAACTGCGATGGTATTTTGAATTCTTCAGATGTGGTGGCACTGCTCAATAGGGTGGCTTTGAACCAACCATTGCCTTGCCAGCCATAGGTCCAGGGGTGGCAAAATGTGGTTTGAAGCCCAAATAGTGCTTGACTTTGGGGGGGTTATGGTTAGATTATCAGGTGTGTATAGGCGCCTGCCAAGAGGGGTTTGGGGCAGGCAGGGCCTGGGCGAGCCGGTGGCTCGCACTCGGCCAGGGAATAACGACTAACAAAGGAGGTATTACAATAGGCAAATAGTTAATGAGTAAATGAAGTGGGTGTCTAAAAATTTCAGGTTTCTTCAGGCGGCTAAAGCCGGTTTGGCTTTGGCTATTTTTGTTTTTCCCTGGACGGGCGGGCCCTCCCTTGCTTTTTCCCAAGGCCTAAAAGTCGATTTATTGGACGGTTCCAACTGCCGGCTGTTCTGCGATCCGCTCAAACCGGGACTTACAATTTCGCGCAAAGAGCCGGCTTTTTTGGCGGTGGCGGGCTGTATGAAGGACATGTACGAAATCGACTACGAGAACCGGCTGCTCTCGAGCTGCTGTTACTACCTGCAACAAAAGGATGAAAACGAAGCCGGGGGGTCCTACCGGGTTTTTGAGCTTTCTTCTTCGGCGGTGTCGCGAGGGGAAATGCGCTTTCGGCAGGACTGGGGGGCGACCAAAAAACAGACGCTGGGGAAACTTACTCCCGGCAAATCGGGCCGGGGGCTTTTGAATTTGGACATTCCGGTCAAATTTCCCAAAGTTTTGTCGAGCCTGGTCGGCGAAGGAGGGCCAGGGCTGGCGGTTAGCGGAAATTATCGGGTGATGTTCAAGGTGGATAAATCCTTTACCGGTGACGTGGCCAAACTTAGAACCAATAACCAGCAGGGGCTCCCCGGTTTTCAGACCCAGCAGGAATACAATATGTATATCGCCGGCAACGTCGGTTCCAAACTTTTTGTGAATATGAAAACCGACAAGCGCGCCAATCAATATCAACAGCGGGTCGATTTGGCCGACCGGATTCAGATTCGTTTCAAAGGAGATGAACAGGACCTGGTGCAGTCGATTGAGGCGGGCAATACCACGCTTGCTTTGGGAGGGTCGCGCTTTGCCGGGTTTTCGCAATCGGTGCAGGGGCTTTTTGGGCTGAAGGCGCAGGGGAAGTTGGGGGGGGTGAATTGGACCGCCATCACCAGCCAGCAGAAGGGAAACAGCCAATCCAAGACTTTTAAAGCCGGGGCGGAAGCGGCTACCGTGCGGATAAAGGATAGGGATTATTTGCGCTACATTTATTTTGATTTGGGAAGAAAAAAGGCTGCTCGTCCACATCCCAGCGGAAATCTTTCGCTGGATTCGCTATTTAGTCAGGATGAATTTCAGCCGGGGGTGGATGCTATAGTGGGCGACCCGCTTTTTTACCAAGCGGTACCTGCCTCAACTTATGGGGGTAATGAAGCGCAATATCCAGGAGGAGATTGTTACGTAAATCCTTTGGATACCAGCCTATCTTCAGGTGAAAGCTATCATGGAAAATTTAAGTATTTACCACCGGAATCATACAAGTTAAATCGAGACTCTTTTTACGTCCGTTTTAATAACTTACTTAACCGTGAAGATATTATAGGTGTGTTAATGCAGGTTAAAAGAGCTAATGGCACAATCGAAACCTATGGGTCTATAGATACCAGCGGGGGAAGCACTAATGCTAAATACGTTTTTAAGTTGATAAAAGGTAGTCTTGTCAATCAGGATAATGTCACCTTTTACTACGAATGGAAAAACGTTTATGATTTACGAGAGCGGGATATAGACGCGAATGGTTTTACGGTAAATATTTATCAAGGTGACATTAGCACGGCGACGAACCCGAACCGCAAGGATTTTCAGGGAACGGGAAGCGGGGTCAGGTTCATCCGCCTGTTTGGGCTGGACCGTTACGTCAATCAGGCCGGAACTCCCGGTTTTGACGATAAAATCGATTTAAACCAGACGGTCGTGGATTTGGAACGGGGCTACATTATTTTCCCCGACCGCTATCCTTTTTATCCGACCAGCAACTGGATTGGTGATACCACGGGAAATCTTTCCATAAAAGTTTCCGGAATATACAATGACAGTTTTAGTGTGGCCCAGGCCCAATATTACCTTGAAATTGGCACCAAATCGCGCCGGACGGAGTTTTCGCTGGGGCAGGTGAACATCCTGGACGGTTCGGAGGACGTGCGCTTGAACGGTACCAAGCTCATTCGCGGGCAGGATTACCAGATTGATTACGATTTGGGGCAAATCAAATTTTTCAATTCGCAAGTGGCCGACCCGAACGCCGACGTGCAGATAAATTACGAATACACCCCGTTCATTTCGGCGCAGAAGAAAAATCTTTTTGGCACGCGCCTGGAATATGCCCCCAGCGAAGCCTTAAAACTTGGCACAACGGCTTTATACCGGACGGAAGCCACCCTTGACCAAAAGCCGCGGATTGGGGAAGAGCCATCGCACGCGTTACTTCTGGATGGAGATTTCACCTACACCAGCCAGAGCCGGTTTATCACCAATTTGGTGAACAAGCTTCCGGGAGTGGAGGCGGCTGCTCCTTCCGCTTTTCAGATTGACGGCGAGTTAGCGCGCAGTTTGCCCAATCCGAACGTTTTGGGCAAGGCGTTTATAGATGATTTTGAAGGCAGCAAGGATTTTACAAATTTGGGGATTCTGCGGGAGATTTGGACCAAGTCGTCGGCGCCGGCGCCGCAATTTGGCAAGACCCAAACCAACCGGGGGCGGCTGGCCTGGTTTTCGCCGGACATCAAAATTATTGACCCGTGGATGGGTAAAGGAGTTGAGCGTTTTCGCGTCAAAGATATTTTCCCCAACCGGGTAGTGCACGTCGAAGATGAAAAAATGGATGTTTTGGACCTGCGCTATTTCCCGAAGGTGGACAGCGCCACCCAGCAGTTTGATACGGTCAGCTGGGGGGGAATTATGCGCTGGCTGCCGGCCGGTTTGCAAAATCAATTGGAAACCAAGCTTTTGGATTTTTGGATTGGGCTGGAGGATGGCCGGCCGCGGCCCCAATTGCACTTTGACCTTGGGCAGATTTCGGAAGACATCAACGGGGATGATAACTGGCAAACGGAAGACACAGACCCGAAAAACGGAATAGTTTCTCCGGTGGAAGATATAGGTTTATTCCCCGATACTGTGGTTTGGGGAACCGACATTGACCATATCAACGGAACCATACGAAATTCCAATGACCCGGCACGGCTTTCGCGGCCGGACGATGAGGATTTGGGCCACGATTCGCAGGTCAGGTTTGGGAATAACTACTTTTCCTTTACCATCGACCTGGCGGGCAGCGATAGTCTTGCATTTGTGGCCGGTACCCCGTATGCCAACAACGGCCCCCGTTCCAATGAGAGAGCGCAATTATCTTGGAGGGAGATTAGAATTCCGCTCAAAGATTCGACTTCCGGAAATCCGAATTATACAACTATCGGAACGCCCAATTGGAACAACATCGAGTACGTCCGGGTATGGATGGATGGCGTGGCGGATACCACACGGGTGATTTTCGCTACCCTGGAGTTGGTGGGCAATCGCTGGAAGGAGCTGGGAGTTTTTGATTCGGCCGGCCAAAGGGATTCGACGGCCAAGATTGGGGTTTCGGTCATCAACTCGCAAGAACATCCAAACTACCGTAAACCTCCAGGGGTTGATGAGGTTTTGAACCGGATCAGCAATCTGCGGGAACGGGAGCAGTCGTTGGTTATGTCCTATGAAAATTTGATGCCCCAGCGAACGGCGATGATTCAGCGAACTCTTTTGGGGAGCGCGGAAGATTATTCCGGTTACAAAACCTTGAAGATGTTCGTGCACGGCGACCATTCGGCAAACTCTCACTCTCTTATGTTTTTTCTGCGTTTCGGCTCCGGTTTGGTCAACGACACGAACAACTATTACGAATACCGCATTTCGCCCATAGACAGTGGCTGGGAAGGGAACCAGATACAAATGGATTTTGACCAGTTGACCAATCTAAAAAATCGGCTTATCAAGCAGCAGAAAGCGGGCGACAGTTTGAAAAGCATTTCGGATGGTCCGTATTTTGTAAAAGGAAATCCCAGCTTAGCGGCGGTGCGCTGGTATGTTATGGGGATTAGAAATGCCGATTCCAAGATAATAACCAAGCGTGGTGTTAAAATCTATGCAAGCATAGACGATCCCAGTGCCTCCGGCGAGGTTTGGGTCGATGAGCTTTTTCTGACCGACGTGCGCAAGGAAGCCGGCACGGCCGGGCGGCTGCATTTTTCCACCCAGCTGGCCGATTTCGGCTCGGTGAATCTGGACTACAGCCGCGTGGGGGCCACTTTCCGCTCGCTTTCCGCCGGCGACCGGAGCGGTTCTTTATCTTTCAACCGGGCTTCCTCCACCAACGAAGACATCGGCGTATCGGGAAGTTTTCAAGCCCACAAGCTTTTGCCCAAGTTTTTGGGGGTAACTGCTTTGCCGATTTCGGCCAGCTGGCGGCGGGGGCGTTCCACGCCGCGCCTGCAGACCGGCTCGGATATCGTTTTGAGCAAGGAATTCCAGGCGGACGAGCGTTCCGAGCAGATTTCGCGCGGGTTCAGTGTTTCCCCAAGTTTGAAAAAGGAGACCAAGAACTGGCTCTGGAATTTGACTTTTAATCGGATGGGCGGTTCGTTTTCCTACACCTACAATCGCAGCACCAATCCTTTCACCTTTCTGCAAGAGTCGCGGGCCTATTCGGCCAATATGTCGTACGATCTTTCGCCAAGGAAATCCTTGAGCTTCAAACCGCTTAAGTGGCTGCCTTCCTTTTGGCTCTTAAAGAAAGTGGAGGGCACGCAATTTTCGCCAATGCCGGCGACTTTGAACGTGAGCGGCGCCGTCAGCCGCACCCTTTCCACGAACATTTTGAACGACGCCAAAAGAACAACTTCCGGGTCTTACGTCCGGGATTTTACGGGCAATTTGAATTCATCTTTCCGCATTTTTCCGAATTTGAGCGCCGGTTTTAACTTTTCAACCGTCCGGGATTTGTCCAACCCCGAAAATTTAGTGTATTCGTTCAACCCCCGGAAATTCAAGCTGGGGCTGGAAGTGAGCCGAAACCAAAATTTTGACGCCGGCTACACGCCCCGGCTTTTCTCGTTTGCCGATACGCGGCTGACCTTTAAGTCCAACTACCGCGAAGCGGGCGGCCTGCGCACCTATTCCGACGGCAGCCGGCGGATTGAGGCGGGCAATACTTACGGCACGACGGTGACCTTCAATCTTTCCCGTTTCTTGGGGCAGCGAAGGGCAACCCATGCCGAGCAGCGCGAGCAGCTGGAAAAAGTAAAGAAAAAATTGGAAGAAGAGGCCAAAAAGAAAGCTGAAAAAGAAGGGAAAGAAAAGAAAGCGCCAACGGCAAAAGCCGATTCCACAAAAGCGGACAGCTCAAAAATCGTTGGAGGATTCGGAGCTACCGACAGCCTTCGCACCGATTCCGTTCAAACGCGGTTTTCGGCCGATTCGGTAATGAAGGCCATTGGCGATTCGCTGGCGGCGCGCGGGGTGGTGGACACGTCTAAATCGGCGGCGGCTGTTTCGGACACGGCTCGGAAAGCGCCGCCGCAGGCCAAGCCCAAGCCGGCGGGAGACGGAGGAGTTTTCTTGCTTACCGATGCCTTTAACCTTTTGCGCAGGCTGGCCGCCCGGGTCGATCCCGTCCAATTCGGTTACACCCGCGGGAATCAGATAGGCAATCAGGTAAGGAACCGCCCGGGACTGGCTTTCCAGTTGGGTTTGACCAACGAATTGCCGGGGGGATTGAACAGCTCCAACAACACGCGCTCCAATTCGGACAACTATACGGTGGGATCGGGCCTGGCTCTTGGTTCCGGGGCGGATTTGAATGCGCGTTACTCCAAACAGGTTCGGCGCTCTTTTATCTCTTCCGGCACCACCCGGTCGGAATCGCAGGTTTTCCCGGATTTGAGTTTTACCCTTTCCGGTTTGGAAAAACGGGTTGGAATTTTAAAGAAGATTATACCGCCCGGCTCGCTTTCTTCCAATTATCAAAGGCAGACTTCCAAAACCTTTGACGTCCGCACCGGACGGCCCAACGACGTAAGCACGACCAAGAGTTACAATCCGCTGGTCTCCGTTTCCTCCACGTTCAGCCGCGGACTCTCCTCGAATTTCAGCTACGGCAAAAGCATTCAAACGATTCGCAGTTTCGTCGGCTCCACGCTGTCCGAAAACAGGGAAAAGACGATTGCCTTAACGGCGCGTTACAGTTTTATCGCCCCCAATGGGATTCGTTTTCCCCTGCTTCGCGGGATTCGTCTGGCTTCCAGTTTGAACACCAATTTGGGCCTCCGTTATACCCGCCGCACCACCCGCAACCCCAGCCCCAACGCCGCCCGGCGCGGGATTACCTCCGACAATTCCGATTTGTCGATAGCTCCCCAGCTTTCCTACACTTTTTCCACCCAGGTGGATGGCGGCTTGACGGTGCAATGGACCGACCACACCGACCATGTGGCCAAGCGTTCCACCCACGTGCGCTCGGCGCAATTCTGGGTTGACTTAAAGTTTTAATCTTTCATCTTCCGGCGGTGAGCAAGGCGGCCTTTTTTTTGTTTTTAGCTCTTTTTTTTTCTTTTGCCTGCGGCCCGGCTTCCCCGCCCGAATTTTCCGGCCAAAGAGCGTATGAGATTCTGAAAGAATTTTGTGCTTTTGGTCCCCGGGTTCCAAATTCGGAGGCCCACGGCAAGGCCGGCGATTTTATCGCCGGCTTCTTTCAAAAGGAGCCCTTTTCGCTCACCCGTCAGGAATTTGTCTATCGCGATAGTCTAAAAAACGTGGAACTTTCTTTAGTCAATTTCATCGCCGCTTTTCATCCGGAGCGCAAAAAGCGGATTTTACTCTGCACCCACTGGGACAGCCGGCCGTACGCGGATCAGGAGAAAGATTCCAGCCTGCACAATCGACCGATTCTGGGCGCCAACGACGGCGGCTCGGGGACAGCCGTGCTTTTGGCACTGGGGGAGCTTTTGACCAAGAAAGACCCGAAAATAGGAGTCGATTTGGTTTTTTTCGACGGTGAAGATTATGGCCCGGCAGATGTCAGCGACCAGTATTTTTTGGGTTCCAAATATTTTACCAAAAATATGGGGGATTACCACATCGAATACGGCATTCTCTTGGATATGGTTGGGGATTCGGCTTTAACCGTCTATCAAGAAAAGTATTCAACCGCCTACGCGGCAGATATAAATCGCCGGGTGTTTACGCGCGCTCAAAAACTGGGCCTTAGTGCCTTTGTTTCGCGGCCCAAATATGCGATAATGGATGACCACTTGACGCTTTTGGAAAAGGGTCTGCCGGTGATTGACTTAATTGACTTCGATTATCCTTTCTGGCACACGTTGCAAGACACCCCCGAAGCCTGCAGCCCGAAAAGCCTGGAGCAGGTGGGGAAGCTTTTGGTTTCGCTTCTTTACGAGCCGGAGGAATGAGAGAGAAAGAGCTAGAAAAACGGAGAAAAGGGGAATCGGAGCTTCTTCTGTTACTGTAAGCTTTGCCCTTCGATATTTTAGTGGCGTGAATACCATTTAAGGAGAATTAGATGATTGATCCGATAGATTCATTAGCATTTTCAATACATTCAAATAAAGGGATATATGCACTTTTGCTCGGCTCGGGGATTTCCCGGGCGGCCGGAATTCCAACGGGTTGGGAAATAGTTTTGGACCTCATTCGTAAGTTGGCAGTTCTTAAGGGCGCGAATTGCGAACCTGACCCTGCTGCTTGGTACAAAGAAACTTTTGGCGCTGATCCGGAATATTCGAAGCTGCTTACTGCAATAGCAAAGTCTCCTTCGGAACGGAATCAGCTGCTCAAGAGTTATTTTGAGCCAACAGAGGAAGAAAAAGAACAAGGGCTAAAAGTTCCGACAGTAGCCCACAAATCCATTGCGTCCCTTGTTGAAAAGGGGTTCCTACGGGTAATTGTAACGACTAATTTTGACAGATTGATTGAAAGAGCATTGGAAGAAATTGGAATTGTTCCACCGGTCATTAGTACCCCCGATTCCGCAGAAGGTGTTTTGCCCCTTACTCATAACAGATGCACTGTCATAAAAGTTAATGGAGATTATTTAGATCTACGCATAAAAAATATACCCGAAGAACTTTCAAAATACGATGAAAGAATGGCTAAACTTTTAGATCGAGTATTCGATGAATTTGGCTTAGTCGTTTGTGGCTGGTCTGCCGAATGGGATGTAGCATTAAAAGCAGCCGTAGAGCGGTGCCAGAGCCGAAGGTTCTCGACTTTTTGGACTATTCGAAGTGAATTGTCCGACATTGGGAAAAACCTTGTCAAATTAAGGAGTGCCTCCGTTATAAAAATACAAGACGCCGACACCTTCTTTAGCCAGGTTGCTGAAAAAGTAGGAGCTCTTGAAGAAATTTCAAAGCCACATCCGCTTTCTGTAAAAGCAGCCGTTATATCTTTAAAGAAATACATAGCCGAAGATCGTTATAAAATTAAGTTGTATGATTTAGTCCATTATGAAACGGAGCAGCTTTACCAGAAAATAGATTCGTCATTTTCATCACATACTCCCGACAATGATGAAGAACTTCTGAAGCGAATGAAACATTATGAGTCCATTACCGAAATTCTTTTATCAATTTTTATCAATGGATGCTACTGGGGCGAAAGGCAGCATTCGGAAATTTGGTTGAAAACCCTTGAGCGGATAGGTAATCCTCCGGGTAACTGGGGGGGAGTGTCCGTCTGGTTACATTTGAGGATGTATCCGGCACTCATATTATTATACGGAGGAGGAATAACCTGCCTTGCAAGAGAACGTTATGAAACTCTTTCATTATTGCTAACTAAACCTAAGGTGGCTTTTGAGCATGAAAGTTATAAGAATCCGCCGGTTTGCAGCTTACATCCAATTCAGATTTTGGATGGAAACTATGCTAAAAAGTTACCGGGCTTAGAAAGAGATTATACGCCTTTAAATAACTACCTGTTTAATTTGCTCCGAGAGCCATTAAAGGAGTTTCTACCCAATGACAAGATTTATGAAACGAATTTTGATAAGTTTGAATATCTTCTCGCCTTGACCTATGTAGATCTCTGTAAGTACCCTGGTGGTTATGTTTGGGGACCGATTGGACGTTTTATTTGGAAAAACAGGATTTCTAACCAGAGCGAAAATATGTTAAATGTGATAGAGCGAGAAGTGGAAGCAGCCGGTTCAAGCTGGCCTCTTTTAAAGTTTGGCCTTTTTGGAGGGTCCCTCGATAATTTTAAAACAGTAAAATCTGCTTTTGACCAGTTTTTCGCACAGGTTTCTTATAGGTGAGTTTTTTAAGAATTTCTGAAAAATTGCCAAAGCGTTTTTTGTTTATCATAGCAGTCAATTCCTAAGATTGCCCCTCATCTTTGATTTGGTTATATTTCGTTTATGAAACGCCGGGTTTATTTTGACCATAATGCGACCACGCCACCAGCGCCGGAGGTCTGGTATGCGATGGGGGAGGTTTTTTCCAATTTTGGCAATCCATCCTCCATCCACACTTTCGGGCGGGAGGCGAAGGTTGCTCTAGAATCGGCTCGCGAAAAAATTGCCGCATTTATTGGAGCAAGGCCTTCGGAAATTATTTTCACCGCCGGAGGCACGGAGGCGGATAATCTGGCTTTGTTTGGCGTTACTTCGGTACTATCGCATCGCGGCAAGCACATCATCATCTCGCAAATCGAGCACCACGCGGTTCTGGAATCGGCTCACCAGTTGGAGAAAATGGGATTTGATGTAACTTTTCTGGCGCCGACGAAAGAGGGAATTGTTCTGCCGGAAAAGCTGGCGGAAGCGATTCGGCCGGATACGATTTTGGTTTCGATAATGGCGGCCAACAACGAGACCGGCACCATTCAGCCGATTGACGAACTTACAAAAATTGTACGTCAAAAAGGAATTTTGTTCCATACTGATGCGGTACAGATGGCGGGGAAGCGGCCAATCAAGGTAAATGAACTTGGCGGGGATTTGCTTTCTATTTCGGCGCACAAGCTTTACGGGCCAAAGGGAGTCGGCGCGCTGTGGGTGCGCCGCGGCGTCAAGATCAACCCGATTCTGATTGGCGGGGGGCACGAGACCAACCGCCGGGCGGGGACGGAGAATTTTATTTCGATAATCGGTTTTGCCAAGGCGTGCGAAGTGGCCGCATCCCGAATAAGGGAGGATGAGAAAAAGTTATTGGCTCTGTCGCAACGGTTGTATGACGGGTTGAAAGAGAGAGTGGAAGATTTTCGGGTAAACGGCTCGATGGAAAAACGGCTGGCTAATACGCTCAATCTTTCCTTTCCGGGTTTGGATGGCGAAGCAATTATTGTCGGGCTGGATATGGAAGGGATTGCGGTCGCCTCCGGCTCGGCCTGCACTTCCGGGGCCACCGAACCTTCGCACGTTTTGATGGCGATGGGTTTGTCGAAAAAAGAGGCCTTGGGCTCGATTCGAGTAAGCCTGGGCCGTGCCAGCAACACCCAAGATGTTGATTATTTTCTTTCCGTTTTACCGCCAATTGTTGCACGGCTGAAAGCTTTGTCCAAAGATGTGGTGGAAGTGTCGTGAAGGATTTGCCTATCAATCCGGCGTCTGAACGGCCAAGAATCTTGGCGGCAATGTCGGGCGGAGTCGATTCATCCGTTGCCGCCTGCCTTTTGGCCTCCGAGGGATACCCGGTCGTGGGTGTGACGATGAAACTGTGGGACTATTCCAAAGTTGGTGGCGACACCCATCAGGATGGGCGTTGCTGCTCTCTGGAGTCGATGGCGGATGCGCGGGAAGCGGCAGTGCGCTTCGGTTTTACGCATTATGTGCTCGATTTTCAAGAGCCGTTTTTTGAAACGGTGATTTCCGATTTTGCCTCCGAATACCTGGCCGGGCGGACGCCGAACCCCTGCGTGCGCTGCAACCGCTTCATCAAGTTCCGGGCACTCTGGGAAAAGGCGGAGCGTTTCGGGGCCAAAAAGGTTGCCACCGGGCATTACGCTCGGGTGGAGTTTTCCGAAGAAAATGAACGGTTCGTTTTGCGCAAGGCGGTTGATTTGTCTCGCGACCAGAGTTATTTTCTCTGGGGACAGACGCAAAAGGAACTTTCCAAGACCTTGTTTCCCTTGGGGAATATGCTCAAGAAGGAAGTTCGCGAAAAAGCGCGGCAATTTGGGCTTTCGGTGGCGGACAAGCCGGAGAGCCGGGAAATTTGCTTTGTGACGGACGGCAACTATGCCCGGTTTGTCTCGGAATTGACCGGAGCCGCCGAATCGGGACCGATTTATGGGCCGGACGGGAAACAGGCGGGGGAACATCAAGGCGTTTTCCGTTACACCATCGGCCAAAGGCAGGGATTGGGTCTCTCTTTCGGCCGGCCGGTCTATGTCAAAAAAATAGACCCGCAGCAGCGCGCCATCTATCTGGCTTATGATTGCGAACTCTGGAGGCGCAGTTTTACCGTTTCGGAAGTCAACTGGGTTTCCATCGCAGCGCCCAAAAAGGAGCTCACTCTTTCGGTGCGCATCCGCTACTTGGCGAAAGAGAAGTCGGCCTCCATAGTTCCTCTCGGCGACGACCGCGCTCAAGTGATTTTCGAGCGGGAGGAGCGGGCGATAACTCCCGGCCAATCGGCGGTGTTTTACGATGGAGAATATGTTTTGGGCGGGGGGGTCATCGAAAGCGTGATTGACGATTGAGAGATTGACGATTGTCGATTGAAGAACTCTTTAAATTGGAGTGATAATTACGGTGGGCCGACCGTCGATGGTTCGACTGGCTCACCATTTTCGGTTCGACCCGCCTTTGGCGGGTGAACCTTCAAGGAGGGAAAGTGGCAAAATTAACGTGGTACGGACATGCCGCATTCCTGCTGGAATCCGGCCAGTACAAAATCCTTTTCGACCCGTTTATTTCCGGCAATCCGCTTGCGCCGGTAAAAGCGGACGAGCTTTCCGCCACGCATATTTTGGTTTCGCACGGGCACAACGACCATCTGGGAGACACGGTGGCCATCGCCAAACGCACCAAAGCTACGGTCATTGGCCCCTTCGAGCTGGCTGAAGGCTATTGCGCTTCCAAAGGATGCGAGATTCATCCGATGCATATCGGCGGGAGCTATGCATTTCCCTTCGGCCGGGTGAAACTGACCATTGCTCATCACGGCTCGGGGGACGAAGTAGATGGAAAAATGCTCTGTTTGGGGAATCCCTGCGGATTTGTGGTCAATGTCGAAGGCAAAAATGTTTATCACGCCGGCGACACCGGACTTTTTATGGATATGCAGTTGATTGGAGAGTTAAATCCCCTCGAAGTGGCGCTTTTGCCCATCGGTGATAATTTCACGATGGGGCCGGAGGATGCGGCCAGGGCGGTCGAATTTTTAAAGCCCAAAACGGTGGTGCCGATGCACTACGGCACCTGGGACATTATCAAACAGGACCCAAAGGCCTTTGCTTCAAGGGTCAAGGGCTCCAAAGTCGTGATACTGGAGCCCGGCGGCTCCTTGGAGTTTTGATGAAACAATTATTTAGGGCAATTCGCTGGTTCTTCGGTGGCCTCCTTTTGTTGTGGATTGCCGCTGCCGCGGTTTTATATTTCTACTTCACCAAGCAACGGATTTTGGCCTTGGTTCTACCCAAGGCCCAACAGGCCTTGAACCGGCCGGTTTCGATAGGGGACGCCTCCTTTTCCGCCTGGGGAAAAATCAAAGTCAACCTGACCGGCGTTAAAATCAAAAACCAGCCAGGGTTTAAAGACCCGCTTTTATTCTCCGCCCAAAAAGTTTCTTTGGCGGTGAAGGTTTGGCCGCTTTTGAAACGACAGATAGAAGTCATTTCGCTTGAGCTGACGAGCCCGGTGATAAGCTACGAAGTTGCTTCGAACGGAAAATCGAACGTAGCAGACTGGTTTGCTCCCGCGCCCGAAAAAGAGAAGTCCCCAAAAGGCGGCGGAGCGGTTTTTCTTTTAGTTGAGAAACTGTCGCTATCCAACGGGCAAATCCGCTACCGCAACGACTCCACCAATACCGTTTTCTTTTTGGCGCGTATGAAATGGGAGGGCAAGACGGATTACAACGAGGCGGCCAAAAAACTCGATTTTTCCGGTAAACTTACTTCCGGACTTTTGCGTTATCGTTCGCCCAAGCAAAACTTTGAGACCGAAAAATTAGTTCCGGAAATCTCTTATCGACTGGGCTATTCCATTCCGGAAGACCGTATGGAGGTGCGCAGCGTAGCATTTAAGTTTGGACAGATAGCGCTTTTGGCCTCGGGGGAAATTTCCGGTTTGCGCGGGGAGAAAAAAGGCCGGCTGGACATCAAATCGGAGGAGTTTTCCGCTGCAGAATTGAAGGAAAGCTTTGACGCTTTTTTGCCGGAAGCAGCCAAGGACTGGAAGGTCTCCGGAAAAGGAAAAGTGAACGGGCGGTTGAACTTTGCTTCGCCGGTGCAGGGGAAGGTCGGTTTGGCCTTAAACCAAATTGAGCTTACCGCGCCGCAGATTAAAGAGAAGATTCGCATCGAAAAAGTGAACGCGACGGTTGATTTGGGGCAAAAACAATTTATTCTGGCAACCAGCAATGCCGCCTGGGGGGGAGAGCCGTTTCGTTTTGGGTTGGTTCTGAACGATTGGGAAAAGCAGAATTTGAAACTGGATTTCAAAGGGCGGTTTGACCTCGCTTTGGTGCCGGAGCTTTTCAACCTCCCGGACACCAAGCTTTCCGGCGAGTTTTCACCCGATATATCACTTTACGGTTCAACCAAAAATAAGGAAAGCTTTAAACTGGACGGTAAAATCTCAATCAAGGACGTAAGCTATTCTTCGGCGAAATCGAAATATCCGATTACCGATTTGAACGCCGAACTGGGATTTGCCGGCAAGGATATCAGCCAACTCAAATTGTCCTTGAAAGCGGGAAGGTCGGACCTAGCCGTAAACGGCAAAGTTGCCAATGGAGTCGCCTGGGCGGTTACCAAGAGAAAAACGCCGGGGACGGTTACCTTCGATTTTCGCTCTAATTTTCTGGATTTTGACCAGCTTTTCCCGCCGCCGGAACAGACGACGGGGGGAGGCGTCAAAATAGATACCGTGCCGCTTCCGGATTGGAACGGGAGCGGAAATTTGTATGTTGCCAAAGGGGTAATCAACAAGCTGCCCTTCGCCAATTTCCGCACGCCGATGAAAATCGATAACGGCGTGATTTATATGAACGGGTTTGTGATGGATATGCTGGGGGGGAAAGTGAACGGAGATTTGAAGCGGGATTTGAGCGATTTTACGCAGCCGAAGTTCGATATGAAAGTTTGGGCCACGGGCGTGGAGGCCAACGATTTTCTTTCGGCTTTGACTCCCGCTAAAGGAATGCTTTTTGGCAAAATGAATCTTTCGGGAAATTTTTCCGGCGCGGGGCTGATGGCTTCCGAAATTATGAAGTCGCTCACGGCAAATGGGGATTTAACGGTCGATTCCGGAAAGCTGGTGCGGTTCGGGCCCTTGGTCAAACTGGGTGAAAAATTAGGGCAGGACTGGAAGCGGGAACAACCGTTGAAAAATTTGAAAGGCCTTTTTCAGATGGGGAACGGTAAAATCATTTTTAATCCCCTCAACTTCGGCCTGCCGCTGGGGGATTTCAAAACCAGAGGAAGTCTGGGGCTGGATGGCGCGCTGGATTTTCTGGTTGATTCGAGAGTTCCCGCCGAAGTGGCGGCAAAGTTTGACATTCCTCCCGCTTTGCTGGACTTTATGAAGGATGCCGAGGGGAAGATTCCAATCTCTTTTTCCTTAACGGGAACCGGCTCCGAGCCGAAAATTAGTTTGAATCTGCCCGGCGCACAGCAAAAAAAGGAAGGTTTGGTTCAGGATAAAAAAGAGGATTTAAAGAAAAAGGGGAACGAGCTTTTGAACAAGCTCAAGCCGAAATAAAAAATAGTAATGCATCAACAAAAAAAGAGGAGCGTTACCAAGATCGCTCCTCTTTTTTTGAGATCTTGCTTCTTATGGCGTGAAGCGCATTAACCTTAATCCCGAAAACCTATCAGCAACAAAAGCATAATTCCCGACAACAACAGCATCCAAAGCTTCATCGGGGGTATTGAAAATTCCCACCAGCTTGGGAGAAGCAGGGTTGGAAACATCGATAATCTGCAAGCCCGCCGACCGGGCCGAAACAAAGGCAAAATTACCGGACACCGTAACGTTCGTCGCCCAGCCGGGAGTATCCAAATCCCCCACCTGAACCGGGGCAGCGGGATTAGAGATATCCAGAATTATCAAGCCGGAAGAACCATCGGCGACGTAGGCGAAGTTTCCGGAGAGGGCTATGCCTTCGGCATACACAGGTGTATTAAAACCTCCCGCAAGAACCGGGGCGGCAGGATTGGAAACGTTAACCACCATTAGGCCGGTAGTTCCGTCGGCTACATAAGCGTAGGTACCTGCAAGCGCAATTCCGTTGGCGAAATCGGGTGTATCAAAGATTCCGGTTATCATGTCAACGGCGCTCGAAATGTCGATAATTCGGAGACCTGAATCTCCAGCAACCACATAGGCATAATTGCCGTTTATGGCCACATCCAGCGGCTGATCAAAAATCCGGTAGCTCCGAATAAGAGTCGGCGCGGCCGGATTGGAGACGTTTACCACCCGCAGCCTGAATGAAGAGCCATCCGCCAGAAATGCAGTGTCAGACCTTACTGTTACGCCGTAGGCAAAACCGCTCTGTAAGGGGGGAGGAGGAAGAGAATCATTTCTGAATTTCCCTATTCTGACTGGCGCGGAGGGATTGGAAATATCAACGATGCTAAGTCCGGAGTCTCCATCGGCTAAATAGGCGCGACTGCCGACGACTTCCACCCCCCCGGCAATAGCGGGGCTGTCAAAAAAACCGGGCGAACTGTCGGTGGTGGCGGTGGGAACGTTGGAAATGGGGGAAAAATTGCCGGCTTCGTCTTTGGCGCGGATGGCAAAATTATAAGCGGTATTCGCAAGAAGATTTTCCACCACGAACGATTCGGCTCCTCCGGACAGCTTGGGCGCCGGCTCTGCGGCCGCCTGGGCGGCCGAATCCCACTTGGCTTGAGTGATGGGAGCGATGGAATAACGCACGTCGTACTCTACGGCTATGCCACTCGTTCCGTCATCCCCGGTGGCGGTCCAGCTCAAAGCAACCGTGCCGCCCGTTCTGAAACCGGCGGCGAGATTGGCGATTGCTGCCGGGGCAACGGTATCCGAGGGGCCGCCTGGATTGCTGCTGGTGGGTTCTTTGCTGCAGGATGACAAAAGCCCTAAACTTAGAGCTAAAACTGAAAATTTAAAAATACTCTTCATAGACGCTTCAAGTTAATTTTCCGTAGGCGAGAATGCAACATTTATTTTCAGATTGTGAAGGTGGTCGGGAGCGGAGCTCCCTCCCAACGGAATTGCGGTTAGGTAGGGCTTAACCTGCGCCACGATTCCCCGCCATTGTTTTGCAATGGGAAAGGGCGGGTTTGTCTGCCTTTTCCCTCAACCATCCCTCTCCCGGCAGGCGAACCCGCCCCTACTTCAGAAAAATCATCTTCTTTGTTTCCCTAAAATTTTCGCCCGTCAGCTTATAAAAATAAACCCCACTCGGCACGATTTCACCCTTTTCGTCCGTGCCGTTCCAGGTCAAGGTGTGCTCGCCGGCGGTTTGTTCGCCATTTTCCAAGACTTTCACCCGCTGCCCAATGATATTAAAAATTTCCAGGGTTATTTTTTGCGCTTTGGGAAGAGCGTAGCGGATGGTCGTGGCAGGGTTGAAAGGATTGGGATAGTTTTGGGAAAGTTCGAATTTCAAGGGGCGGAGGAGTTTTTCTTTTGGAGCGTCGGTGAAAACGAAACCGTATACGTAGGCGGTACCCGCGCCGGAAAGTCCGTTTGGTTGGGCGATGGGAGCGCTTAGAATGAACTCGGCTTTGCCGTCTCCGGTTGCGTCGCCAACTCCTGCGACGGAGGAGCCCAACAGGTCAGATTCCGAGCCTTCTTTTTCAAAGAGCAGGGAACCGTCGGCGCCGGAGTAAAGATACGCTGCGCCTGCGTCAACCAGCGAACCGGAATCGGCATAGGGAGCGCCGATGAAAAAATCAGCTTTTCCATCTCCATCCACGTCTCCGGCTCCGGCGACGGACGTGCCCAAGTTGTCCAAATCTGCTGCGCCATCTTTTTGATACAACAGAGCGCCGTCAACCCCCGAATAAACGTAGGCAGAGCCAGCGTTTGTCAAAACACCCGGGCTGGCGAAGGGAGCGCCGATTACGAATTCCGATTTACCATCTCCATTTAAATCTTGCACCCCGGCCACGCTTAAACCCAGCAAATCTCCGGAGGCGGAACCATCTTTTTGATACAACAGGGTTCCGTCAGCACCGGAATAGATGTAGGCAGAGCCGGCGTTGGCAAGCCCGCCCGGGCTGGCGTAGGGAGCGCCGATGATGAAATCAGCTTTTCCATCTCCATTTACATCTCTCGCGCCCGCCACAAAGAAACCGAGAAAATCACCGGCAGCCGAACCGTCTTTGCGGTAGAGCGTATCGCCGGTGGCGCCGGAAAAGACGAAAGCGGAGCCGGCGTTGGCAAGCCCGCCCGGGCCGTCCAGCGGCGCGCCGATGATAAAATCATCTTTACCATCCCCATTTACATCTCCTGCGCCGGCAACAGAAGTGCCTAAAAGGTTTCCATTGTTGCCGTCTTTTTGATAAAGCAGGGTACCGTCGGCACCGGAGTAAACAAAAGCAGAACCGGTCGGGGTACCGTCGCCCGTGTCGGCGAAAGGAGCACCCACGATGAAATCGTCTTTGCTGTCGCCATTAACGTCTCCAGCGCCCGACACCGACCAACCCATATAATCATTATCCGAAGGGCCTGATTTTTGGTACAGCAAGGTCCCAGTGGAGCCGGAATATATATAGGCAGAGCCGGCGTCGAGAAATCCGCCCTGATTGACATAAGGGGCACCGATGATGAAATCAGCTTTGCCATCCCCATTCACGTCCCCCGCTCCGGCCACCGAATAACCTAAATTATCGTCGGTGGAATCACCGTTTTTTTGGTACAGCAAATTAGCGGATGTAGCGAAGCTCCAAAGCGATGGGGCGGCAAGGAAAAATAATGAAAGACAGATAATGGTGCAGAGAACGAATCGGGCGGACTTGCGCATATAAACTCCTTTTCTCATACGTTACCTCCGCAGGGAAGATACCCGGTTGTTTTTGGCTGTCAAGTGGCGTCGAAGATTTATACTGAAATGTTTTTTATTTCAAAAACAGCATCTTCTTCGTTTCCGAAAAATCTTGTCCTTTCAGCCGGTAAAAATAAATCCCGCTCGGCAAAACTTTTCCTCTTTCATCCGTTCCATTCCAGGTAAGCGCGTGCTCTCCCGCCGGCTGCTCTTCGTTAGCTAAAACCTTTACTTGTTCTCCCAGCAGATTAAAAATTTCCAGTGTCACTTTTTCTCTTTTGGGCAAATAGTATCGGATGGTCGTGGTTGGATTAAAGGGATTGGGGTAGTTCTGGGAAAGCTCGAATTGAGCAGGGCGGTTTTTCCCTTCCTTCGGCACATCGGTGGAGACAAGGCCGTAAACATAAGCCGAACCGGCATCACTAAGGCCGCCTGGGTCTGCTCCCGAAGCTCCAACAATAACATCCGCTTTGCCGTCTGCGTTAATATCTCCAGCCCCAGCTACCGATCCCAGAAAATCGCTGGGGGCAGCTCCGTCTATCTGAAAGAGCAGGGAACCATTCATGCCCGAATAGACAAAGGCCGAGCCGGCATATATTCGGCCTCCCGGATTGGCATAATATGCCCCGATAATGAAGTCGGGTCGTCCATCGCCATTCACGTCTCCGGCTCCAGCTACGGCTCCAAAATCGCCCATATCATCTCCTATAGCTGAACCGTTTTTCTGATAGAGCACCGAACCGTCGGCACCGGAATAGACATAAACAGAACCGGCACCGGGAAGTCCGCCCGGACTTGCGCCGGGGGCACCAACTATGAAATCCGATTTTAAATCGCCATTTAAATCACCGGCTCCGGCCACGGAACCACCAAAATAGTTGGAAGAGTCAACGCCATCTTTCTGATGAAGCAACGCACCGGTAGAGCCGGAGTATACGTAAGCAGAGCCGGCATTCAAAAGTCCTCCCGGGATAGCAAAAGGGGCGCCGATGATAAAATCGTCTTTCCCGTCTCCATTTACATCTCCTGCACCGGCGACTGACCAGCCAAAGGCATCATCGCCATTCATTCCATCTTTTTGATAAAGTAGAGCACCGGTTGCTCCCGAATATACGTAGGCAGAGCCGGCATTGATACGTCCTCCCGGGTTGGTCGCTTCGGCCCCAACGATGAAATCCTCCCTGCCGTCGGCATTGACATCTCCTGCGCCAGCCACAGAACCGCCCAGTCGGTCGCCAGTGAATCCTCCGTGCTTTTGGTAGAGTAAGCTGCCGTCAAGTCCCGAATAAACAAAAGCGGAACCGGCATTGACGCGGCCCAATGGGTCTGCAAGGTAAGCGCTTACAATGAAATCGGCTCTTCCGTCACCATTTATGTCGCCCGTAACGGCAACTGAAAGGCCAAGTTCGTCATCGGTTCCTGTGCCATTTTTTGTGTAGGGGAGAGCGCCATTTGCTCCTGAATAGACGTAGGCAGCTCCCACATCGACGATGCCACCTGTGTCAGCACCGGGTGCGCCAATAATAAAATCTGCGATGGCGTCTCCATTCATGTCACCACCTCCTCCGACCGAAAACCCCACGACTTCACCTGCCATGGTGCCGTTTTTCTGGTAGAGCAATTGAATTGGCAAAGTTTCGGTTTTAGCCAGAGGTTGAGCAATAAAAAAGGCAATCAGCAGAGGGATTATTAAGCTTAAACGTTTGGGCATAAGTTCTCCTTTCCTTTAGATTCCGCTTCCCAAAGTAGAGAATGACCCGGTGGCTGTCAAGTTCGATTTGGAAGGGCTACTATACCCCCTGTCCGCCGAAGGCGGACGTCCCCCTTGCCAAGGGGGACAAAAAATGCAAGGGCAGGAGTTGCTTGCTTTTCTTTTTTCCATCCGCTTTCTTTAATGGGGTAAGATGCGGCGAGTTAAACACTTTTTTGAATACCTTATGCTTTCCGGCTTGGCTTTGATTTTGGCAGGGCTGCCTCGAAAGGTAGCTTTTTGGCTGGGGCGAAAGTTGGGGCGGCTGTATTTTCTCCTTTTTCCTTTCCGGCGCAAGGTGGCGGAAGCGAATCTTAAGCTGGCGCGACTTGACCCCCAATGGGCGGAAAAAGCTTTTGAGAATGTCGGCCTGACCGTCGCCGAATTTTCCCGCTTCCGACGCTTACGCAAAAGTTTTTTTGAGACCGAAATCGATGGAACTGACCTGGTGCACATACGCAAAGCATTGGAAGCGGGCAAAGGAGCGATTTTAGTTACCGGTCATTTTGGCAACTGGGAACTGTCGGGGGCTTTCATCCGGCAGTCCGGTTTTCCTCTGGATGTGGTGGTCAAAGAGCAGCGCAATCCTTACGTTGACCGCTGGATTGATGAAAATCGGATGCGGCAAGGTGTGGGCATCATCAAAACCGGTGTGGCTATCCGCTCGGTAATGCGCTCAATTTCCGAGGGGCGGTTGGTAGCGTTTGTTTCCGACCAGTATGTTGGTGAAGACGGCATAGTGGTCGATTTTCTTGGACTGCCGACTATGGTCTCCAAAGGCCCGGCGGCTTTTGCCGTGCGCTTAGGCGTTCCAATAGCCACCGGATTTTTAGTGCGCACGGCTCCCTGGAAATTTAAGTTTATAGCTTTTCCGGCTTTGTGGCCGGCTCCATCGGCAGATAAGGAAAAAGAGATTTTTCGGCTGACACAGGCTTATACTTCTTATCTCGAAGAGGTGGTTCGGAAGCACCCCGACCATTACCTCTGGATGCATCGCAAATGGAAAAATTTGGTGGATTATAAGACGGGGGATTCAAAGCTGGATGGCGTTACAGCTTTTTCGCCGGAATTTTCTAATCGTTAAGTTTTTGCTTTACGGGAGCGGAGCTCCCTCCGAACGAGGTTTTTTCCGTAGCGGAAAGCTTTAGCTTTCCAAATCACCTCCTGTTTATTTTCTTTGCGCCGGTGAACGCGTTAGACCAAAGCAAGATAAATCGGATCATTGTCCGCCTGCCCAACTGGCTGGGGGATGCGGTGATGGCGACGCCGGCGTTGGCGGCTATCCATAGCGCTTTTCCCAATGCTTCCATATCCATTCTCGTTCGCGAAAATTTGGCCGAGCTTTTTTCTGCCTGCCCGTTTGCTGAAGAGCTTTTTGCTTTGCCTAAAGTATCCGGTTTTGGCAAAGCTGCTCAAATTTTTCAAACCGCATCCAAGCTGCGGCAGAGAATATTCGATTTGGCCATCTGTTTTCCGCATTCGTTTTCATCGGCTTTGATTTTTCAACTATCTGGAATTCGCCATCGGGTTGGCTATTCCGCCGAGGGCAGGAAGATTTTTTTGACTCAATCTTTACCATATCCTTTTGATGGCGAAAGGCCTCATCGGGTTAAGTTTTTTTTGCAATTGGTGGAAATGGCCGTGGGGCAAAAGCTGACTGTCCCATCTCTGGCCGTGTGGCCGAACGCTTTAACCGAAGAGCAGAAGACAGCGCTGGCAGAGAAAATGAGAGGGTTCGAAAATCTGGTCACGGTGGCGCCGGGTTCGGCAGGCATTTCCAAACGCTGGCTTGTTGAACGCTATGCCGAGGTTGTTAGAAAGCTCGTGAAAGAAAGAGGAGTACAAGTAGCTCTTGTTGGCGCATCCTATGACCGGTTGACCTGCGAAGAGGTTGCCCGACTTTCAGAAGTATCACCGGTCAATCTTGCCGGTCAGACTTCACTTTCCGAATTGTATTTTCTTTTTCAAAAGAGCCGATTGTTTCTAGGGAACGATTCCGGGGCGGGGCATCTGGCGGCGGCGGCTGGAATTCCAGTCGTAGTTTTAACCGGAGCCGGGGACCCGGATGAAATCGCTCCCTGGACGGAGAAAAGGACCGTTCTGTTCAAGAAAATCTTTTGTTCTCCCTGCTATCAGCATACCTGCCGCCGCAAAGACTTTCCTCTTGAATGTATGGACAAAATCGGCAGCGATGAGGTCTGGCGGGCGGTGGTAAAATGGCTGGACAAAACGGAGCAGTCGGTTGTCGCCTCATAGTATCGCCGTTGTCGGGTCGGTAAACGAAGATTTTATCGTGCACGAGGGAGGCAAAAAACATTCTTATGGGGGAATTCTTTACAATCTGGCGGCGCTTTCCACTTTACTGCCTGAAGCGAAGATTTTTCCGGTTGCCTTTTTGGGAACAAACATCTGGCCGAGAGTCGGGTCACTTTCTTTAAATCTGACCAACGTCGACTGGGGGACGACCATAAAGTTGAAGCGCGAAAGCAACCAGGTTACCCTTTTCTATTCGCCTTCGGGTGAGAAAAAAGAGATTCTCAAACATCCGGTGCCCGCTTTTGGGTGGCAAAACCTTAACCCGGCTTTGGCCGTGGATGTTATTCTACTCAATTTCATCTCCGGCTGGGAGGTCTCGCCTGCTTTATTCAAAAAGCTCCGTCAGAAGTTCTCGGGTTTGATTCACGTGGATTTGCATTCCTTATTGTTGGGGATGAGAAAGCATGGCCATAGATTTGCGCGGGTTCCCAAAGGCTGGGAAGTTTTTCTGGATGCCGATTTTGTGCAAATGAATCAGCAAGAATGGGAGCTGGTGGCGGGAGTTCCCTACAACAAACAAAACCTCTTTCGTTTTTGCCGGCGCTGGCAGAGAAAAAGATGGAAGGCAATAATTGTTACGCTTGCGGAAAAAGGGGCAGCTGCAGTTTTCCGAGAATTTTCCCAGGGGCGGTCCCTCGGCCATGCTTCCTCGACATTGCTCCCTCGACCAAGCTCGGGACAAGTCAGAACAAGTCGGGATAAAAAGCCCCTGGGCTACCCCTTTGGCTATTCAGTCAAAGCGCCGAGGGTTCGGCGGGCCGAGCCGACCGGCGCGGGAGATTTTTTCGCTGCCGGGTTTATTTCGGCCATTTTGGAAAAGGAAAGCTTTCCCCCCGCTCTTAAAAGAGGTGTTCAAACAGCCAGTTGGAAATGCCGGTACGAAGGGATTGAGGCGGTTTTGAAACACCGAAAAGAGTTAAAGCGGTTCTTGACTACCGGAAGCCGGCGGACTAAATTGCCGCCTCGTTCGAGGATTACGGAGGGAAACCGGATAGATACGGAATAAAGGAGGAGTGGTGAAGGAACAAATTTTAGAGACCATAAAGTATTTAAAGTCCAAAAAGGTGGATTACGCCGACGTCCGGTTAATTCGCGGACAGACCGAAACGATTGTAGTCAAAGACGGGAAGGTGGAGGCGCTTTCGCGACAGAAGGACGCCGGAGTGGGCATCCGAGTTTTAATGGGCGGCGGCTGGGGATTTGCCTCAACTTCCAATCTTTCTGGCGCAGAAATGAAAAAGACCGCCAACCGGGCTTTGGAAATTGCCCGGGCTTCGGCAATGGTGGCCAAAGAAAAGGTGCGCCTGGCGCCGGTGGAACGGTATAAGGACACGTATGCCACTCCGATTCTCAAAGACCCCTTCGCTGTTTCTTTGGACGATAAAATCAATCTGTTGGTTTCCTGCTGCGATATTCTGAAGAAAAATCCAAAGATTGTGGTGGCGGAAGCGACAATGAACTTTTACGACACGGAGAAGCTTTTTGCTTCCACGGAAGGTTCGCTCTTGGAGCAGAAAATCGTGGAGTCCGGCGCAGGTTATACCGCCACGGCGGCCGAGCCGGGGAACATCCAACGCCGCAGCTATCCCAATTCCCACGGCGGCGATTTTGCCACGCGCGGCTGGGAGTTCATTGAGGATATGAATTTGCTCGGCAATGCCGAGCGTGTGCGCAACGAAGCAGTGGCCCTGCTTTCCGCCCCTGCCTGTCCCTCCGGCAAAAAAGATATCATCATCGCCGGCTCCCAAGTGGCTTTGCAGGTGCACGAATCTTGCGGACATCCCATCGAACTGGATAGAGTTTTGGGCACCGAAATTTCCTTGGCGGGGGGAAGTTTTATGACTTTGGACAAACTGGGGAAGCTGCGTTACGGTTCGCCCAAGGTTAACATTGTCGCCGACGCCACCACCCCCGGCGGGCTGGGCTCTTTTGGTTACGATGATGAAGGGGTGAAGGCTCAGCGGGCCGACATCATCCGCGAAGGGCTTTTTGTCGGCTATCTCACTTCCCGCGAAACGGCGCCGGTGGTCGGAGCGGTTTCCAACGGCACGATGCGGGCGGATGGCTGGAACCGGATTCCTTTAATCCGAATGACCAACGTTAACCTGCTTCCGGGGGAATGGACCCTGGAAGATTTAATCGCCGACACCAAAGAGGGCCTGTTTATCGACGTCAACAAAAGCTGGTCGATTGACGACCGGCGGTTGAATTTCCAATTTGGCTGTGAAGCGGCCTGGGAAATCAAGGACGGCAAGCTGGGGCAGCTGTATAAAAATCCGGTCTATACCGGCATCACCCCGGAGTTCTGGAATTCCTGCGACGCGGTGGCCAATGAAAAACAGTGGCACGTCTGGGGAGTTCCCAACTGCGGCAAAGGAGAGCCGATGCAAACCGCCCACGTGGCCCACGGCGCTTCGCCGGCGCGTTTCCGCAACGTTTTGGTAGGAGAACAAAAATGATTGGAAAAACCAAGGCCTTTGCCGCTCTCGAACCGCTTTTGAAAAAATCGGGCGCCGATCAGGCGGAAGCGGTTTTGGTCGGCTCTTATTCCGGTTTAACCCGCTACGCCAATTCGATTATCCATCAAAACGTGGCGGAAAATAATGCCCGGGTTTATTTCCGGGTTGTTCTGGGCAAAAAAGTGGGAGTCGCTTCCACCAATACATTTGAGAAGACGGAACTCCAACGGGCTTTGAACAGCGCTCTGGAAATCGCCCGCCATCAGCGCGAAAATCCGGTTTTTCCGGGCCTGCCGGAAAAACAGAAGTATCTCCGCCTGACCTCGTATTCAAAGGCCACGGCCGCTTTTGGTCCCAAAGAGCGGGCCAACGTTTTGAAAAAGATTTTTGAAAAAGCTGACAAACATAAACTTAATGCCTTCGGCTCTCTGGCCACCGGCGAGGGGGAGATAGCCGTTTTGAACACGAACGGCGTGCGCGCCTATCAGCCCTATACGAATGCGGCCATCAACTTAATCACGATGTCGGACGATTCCTCCGGCTATGCTGAAGGGGTTTCGCAAAACGTCAAAAAATTAGATTTTGACGAGCTGGCGGAAATCTCCATTGAAAAATGCCTGACTGCTCGAGGTCCCAAAGACTTGCCGGCCGGAAAATATGAAGTCGTTTTAGAACCGGTGGCGGTGGGGAATCTTTTTGAATGGCTGAACTTTGTCGCCTTTGGCTCGGTCGCCTTTCAGGAAAAAACATCCTGCCTTGCCGACAAAATCGGCAAACAGGTTTTTGGGCCGAACGTCACCATCTACGATGACGCCACCGATACCAATGGAATGCCCTTCCCCTTCGATTTCGAGGGTGTAGCCAAAAAGAAAGTGACCCTCGTCGATAAAGGAATCGCCAAGGGGGTCGTCTATGACTCCGTGACCGCCGCCAAGGAGGGAAAGAAATCGACCGGCCACGCCTTGACGCCAGACGCTTCCGCCCAAGGAGCGATTCCCTTGCACATAGGACTCAAAGGTGGCGCTTCCACTCTGCCAAAGATGGTCAAGGATGTGGCCAAAGGGCTTTTGGTCACCCGCTTCCACTACATCAACGGCTTTTTGGACCCGCCGCAGGCGACGATGACCGGAATGACGCGGGATGGCGTTTTCTTGGTCGAAGAAGGAAAAATCAAGCACGGGGTCAAAAACCTGCGTTTTACCGAGAGTATGGTCAAAGCGTTTTCCAACGTGGTGGAGCTTTCGCGCGAGCGGAAGTTGGTCAACACCTGGTGGGACGCCATCGGCAGTATGAACGTCCCGGCAATGCGCATCCGGGAGTTCACTTTCAGCGGAAAAACAGAGTTTTAGTTTTCCCTAAAATTATTAGAGGGCGACTGTTCAGTCTCCCTTTTTTGTTACTTAGGCGGTTGTGTTGGGAGTTTGTACTGCCCCACCTAATTTTGGACAGGTGTGTGGCTTATTTTTAACATCCAA
>CAZSIT010000021.1:0-38056 GCA_964607165.1 uncultured Ignavibacteria bacterium | reverse complement strand
CGGTTCCTTGTTCAGCAATTCAACTTCGGCCGGTTTTGTTTTCGCCCCCTCAATCACAACCCCGCGGCGCAATTTCCGCAGCGATTCTTCGGCGGGAATCCGTTCGACCTGCGCGAGGTAGGTTTTTGGATGGCCGAATTTTGGATGTGTGAGCTGGTTTTTTAGGTCGTTGTCGTTCGTTAAGAGCAGCAGTCCTTCGCTGTCGTAATCCAGCCTCCCTACGGGATAGACATCTTTGGAAACCGAAAGAAAATCCTTGAGCGTTTGCTTTTCCTTTTCAGGAGAGAATTGGCACAAAACGGCGTAGGGTTTGTAGAAAAGAAAGTATTGCTTCGCGGTTTTAAATTTGGGTTTCGAGACTCGTGGTTTCATGGATACTGTCTCAAAAGGTCACGAAGCAGACATTTGGCTGGGAGACAGGGATTCGAACCCCGATTCTGTGGTTCAGAGCCACATGTCCTGCCGTTGGACGATCTCCCAGAACGAGCTTTTTAATTAAGGTTTTGCAGAAAAACTTGTCAAGCTTAAGCCGGAGTGGAAACCCGGCTTTTTATAAACGCCACCGCGCGGGAAAGGCGGGTGATCACTCGCTCTTTCCCCAAAGTCTCAACGATATCAAAAAGTGCCGGGCCCATCGTTTTACCGGTAATAGCCAGACGAACGGGATGAATGAAGACGGCCGGTTTTTCCGCTTCTTTTTCGGATAGAATTCGTAGAGCTTCTTCGGTTTTTTCCTTGGTAAACGGCTCTATCGGCTTCCAGGTATCGATGATTTTCTGCAACCTTTCGGTGGCCTTGGGGTCGGCGAACTGCTTTTCAACCCCTTTGGGGTCGTAATCAAAGTCGTCTTTAAAGAAATAGTCCCCCAGCTCGGCAAAATCGGCCAAAAGCCGGCAACGCTCCTTCAAAAGCGAAACAACTTTTACCAAATAGTCTTGCTGGCTGGTTTTGTCGGCGGCCGATACGAGACCGGCTTTTTCCAGAAATGGGAATGCGCGCTGGGCCAATTCCACATCGGAGATTTTGCGGATGTACTCGCCGTTCATCCATTCCAATTTCTGGGTATCAAAGACGGCATTGGCGGGATGGACCCGCTCCAATGAAAAAGCCTTGATGAGTTCATCCATCGACATAATTTCGCGTCCATCTCCCGGCGACCAGCCCAAAAGCGCCAGAAAATTGAGCATCGTCTCCGGCAGATATCCCATATCGCGATAGTCGGTGACGGCCACCGCCCCTTCCCGTTTGGAAACTTTCTTTTTGTCCATTCCCAAAATCAAGGGGAGATGGGCGAATTGCGGCACCGGCAGTTCCAGCGCACGATAAAGAAGAACCTGCTTAAAGGTGTTGGAAATATGGTCGTTGCCGCGGATGACTTGGGTGATTTTCATTTCGTAATCGTCAACAACTGCGGCGAAATTGTAAGTCGAGCGGCCGTCGGAACGAATACAAACCATATCCTCGATATCGACGTTTTCGCGTGTAAGCTCGCCGGAGACGAGGTCGTTAAAACTCGTTTTTCCCTCCGGCACTTTCAAGCGCAGGGCGGCTGGCTTGTTTGCTTTGCGGTTGGATTCGATTTCCTCCGGCGAAAGTTTCAAGCATTTTCGGTCATATTTCCAGGCGATTTTCTGTTCCATCGCCGCTTTGCGCCGGACCTCCAGCTCCTCCGGCGAGCAAAAGCACCAGTAGCTGTGGCCGGACTCGGCCAGTTTTTTGCCCCATTCGGCGTAGCGATCAAAACGTTGCGATTGATGTATCGGCCCTTCATCCCAGGAAAGTCCCAGCCAGCGCATACTTTCCAAAATCACGTCCACCATCTCGGAGGAACTGCGCGCCGTGTCGGTGTCCTCGATTCTCAAGATGAATTTCCCATTATGATGCCGGGCGAAAAGATAATTATAGACTGCCGTGCGGGCCGTGCCGACATGCAAATAGCCGGAAGGAGAGGGAGCGATGCGAACGCGCACACCCTGGCCGAGGGGTGGAGCAGAATGGTCGGGCAGGCTCATAGGGAAGATAAGTCTACTTGTCCCGGAAGCGCCGCGGCAGAAGGAAAAGTTTTCGGTGAAGTTTCTTTAAGCTCGATTTCCACCCCGCCGAAAAGTCCGGTTACCAGATTGTAGAAAAGCCCGCCTATAACCCAGGCCAGCGTTTTGATAATGGCTACCGCGAACATCGTGATAAAGGGAATGAAAAAGGCCAAGCTCCTCGGGATAGGATTTTCCTCCATCCCCGGCAAAAGACTGCCGAGATAGATGAGAAACCCGATGGGAATGCCGATTACAAATCCTAAAATGGCGTTTAAAAACAGAGACACTTTGGCCAGGGAGGCCAAATCAATTCGTTTGATTTCCCATTTCATCAGTTTCTCCTTTTTTGCTGGACGGCGGGCACCTGAATTTCCACTTTGGAGCTTTCCGGAAGGGCGCCCAGGCGGATATAAACCTCCATTATCGGATAACGTTGAAGCATTCTTTTTTGGCGGATGAAGCCGAACAGTTTTGGGTATTGTTCCCGATTATGCCCCGGCGCGCCGGAGGCCGACAGGGTCGCCGCTTTGTGGCCGGAAATGATTTTCTGTGAGTAGGGCTCGGAATTCGAGAGCTGCTGATTGGTGATTATCCCCACCTCCCAGCGCAGCGATTCCGCCACCACCTTGGCCGGGTCATCGTAAAAGACCGCCGCCAGAACGCCGGGAAGGTTGTTTTTTTCCATAAAATCTGAAAGCTCGGCAAATTCATTTTGCAATTCGGCGTAGGGCCCGGCGCCCGATTTGAAGATGAACAGCCGGGGCGGAATGTCCTTTAAGACCGGCTGAATGATGGTGGTTTCATCTTCAATCAGAGCCGAGCCAGCCTGTGGTTGTTGCGGCTGGCCGGACATTTGCAACGACATTTGTAAGGGCGATTCGTCCCTCGACTGCGCTCGGGATAAACCAACCGCCCCTACAAAAGACCAAAACAAAAGAAAAATGCAGGGGCAATTCATGAATTGCCCCTGCCGGAAAACGATTTTAACAGATTTTGCAAATCCTGGCGGGTTTTGTTTCCCTTATTGCCGAAGAGAATTGCTTTATGGCCGTTTTTTTCAATTAGCTGTCCGTTCTCAAACAGCATCACCACTGGAACGCCGGGGAGGGCAAATCGGTTACGGAAATTTTCGTTCCCTTTAGTACCGTCCACTTCGGCATAGGCAAAGACGATGTCGTCGTATTCCGGCCGGCCGGCAGCCTCTTTGAAGTAGAAGTTGAAGTTGTAGCAGTCGTCGCACCAGTAGGCCGCAAACTCAATCGCCAATTTTTTGTTGTTGGCCAGAAGATAATCGAGGTTGTCCAAAGCGATAGTATCCTTCTCCAGTTTGCCGATGGGTTCGCCGTGTATCTGAATCACGTCCACGGCGGCCAGAATTCCCTGGTAAGTTTTTACTTTAATCTGTTCCTTTTCCTGATTTTTAGCACAGGAAAGAATCAAAGAAGCCGCCCCTAAGATGATAAGCATTGTTTTCATTCTCATATTACTAAATCTAATACATTTAAGCGCTTTTGCCAGAGGAATTTGGGGTTTGCCCCCATTGGCAAGGGGGGCAGGCGCGAAGTGCCAAGGGGTAGGTAGGGGTGAACGGTGTTCGCCCTCCGGTGAGCAGACGCACGGGTCTGCCCCTACCGGCGATTTTTGTTTGCTGGTAATCTTTCTTATATTCCGCCCAATATGAAACTCTCCGACCTCTCCCGCTACGGCCTTATACCCCAGTTTCTCGAACAGGTCAAAGCGGCGCAAGGGGAAACCCTTTTGCCCTTGCAATCCCGGATGGTTCTGGAGCAGGGGCTTTTGTCTGGCCGGTCGCTGTGGGTTTTGGCGCCGCCTTCGGCGGGAAAAACTTTTTTAGCCGAATTGGCCTTCTTAAAAGCTATCGAAGAACGGAAGAAGACTATCTTTGCCGTGCCTTTGAAAGCTCTGGCAGAGGAAAAGTTTGTCACCTTCCGCAAACGCTACGGTGAGCTTGGCGTTCGGGTGGTTTTGTCCACGCGCGACCATCCGCAATCCGATTCAATTTTGGCCGAAGGGAATTTTGACTTGGCCATCGTCATCTACGAAAAATTAAATCAGCTCTTGGTGCGCAAGTTGGATATTCTTTCCACCATCGGGCTTCTGGCCATCGACGAAGGCCAGCTAATGCTTGATTCCGAACGGGGAGAAGTTTTGGAAAAGATATTTTTCAAATATCTGCTTTATCCCAAGCGGCCGCAGCTATTGGTCCTGTCCGCCGGGGTGGCGAACTTTTCCGATTTTTCGCGCTGGTTGGGGTGCCATTACATAGAGGATTCGTTTCGACCGGTGCCGCTAAAGCGCGGCGTTTTGGCGGAAGGACGGCTCCGTTTTTACCTCGGCGCCGAAGAGGAGGAGGAAAGCTGGCCGGAAGTGGAAGCGCTGCCGGAAGATGAGCTCTGGATTAAATCCATAGAGCGAAAAGTGGCCGAGGGGGAAGCGGTTCTGGTTTTCCGCAAAAGCAAAAAAGAATGCGAGGATCTGGCTTTAATTTTGTCTTCCCGCTTAAAGCTTCCCCCTGCCGATAACGCGCAAATAAGAATTAAAAACGAGCTTTTTTCCAACTCCGCCGAACGGCTCTGGCGGGTTTTCGAGGGAGGCGTCGCTTTCCACCATGCCGATTTGCTCTATTCTTTGCGGCGCGCTGTCGAGGAAGCCTTCCGCGGCGGGGAAATCAAAGTCGTGGTGGCGACTTCAACTTTGGCCTGGGGCGTCAATCTCCCTGCCGGGACGGTTTTTGTCGATTCGGAAAAGTTCGAAAAAGGGCCGGCCTCCGGGGAATGGATTTCGCAACCGATTTCCCTTCTGGAATATGAAAATATGGCGGGACGGGCCGGGCGGCTCGGCTTCGAAAAGGAAGGGAAGGCGATTTTGATTGCCCGAACGCCTTTGGAAAAAGAGCTTTTCTGGAATCGTTACGTGCTTCGTTCCCAACCGATGGTGGATTTTCCAACTACCGAGATTTCCACCGAATTGATTTTGGATTTGGTCGCTTCGGGCGCAGTTTCTTCCAAGGATGAACTTCTGGAAAGCTACTTAAAAAAACCAAAAACTTCCTTATCCGAAGAAAAACTTGTCCAAGCCTTGTCCGAGCTGGAGCAAGCCGGGTTGGTGAAAGTTCAGGATGACAAGCTTTTTTCCACTCCGCTTGGAAAGCTGGCGGCTTCGTCCGGTTTTTCGGTCGAAAGCTTTGCTTTTCTCTATACTTTTGTTTCTTCAATGCCCGATTTTAAGGAAGACCGCCTGTTTGATTTGATTTACTCGTTTGCAGAACTTTCCCAAGCCGCCGGCCGCTTTGCCGGGTTCAAAGGGAACTATCGAATGCCGCAGCGCGACGCCGCACAAACGGAGGAGAGGGAGTGGGAGGAAGCGGAACTCCCCACCGTTTCCGGAGGCCTCGAACATCCGGCGCGGACTTTGTTTTTTCTTTCGCTTTACGCCGACTGGAAATCAAAAATTCCCTTGCGGGAAATTGAATCGAAATATCGCGCCGGAGTCGGCGATTTATTGCTCTGGGCGGATGGAACTTCCTGGGTTCTGGAAACGGCGCGGGATGTGGCCCAGTTTTTGGCTCTGCCCGCGGATTGGGCAACCCGGCTGGACCTTATGGCTTTTGAAATCCGCTTTGGCCTGCCGGCGCGCTATCGGCCTCTGGTAATTGCTTTTGCGGATGTTTTATTTCGCGACCACTTTTTCAAGCTGATTGACCTGGGTTGCGCCACCGAGGCTGACGTTGCCGCCCTGCCTAAAGAAAAACTCCAGCAGGTTTTTGGGGCGGAAACCGGTTTGGCGGTGTATGAAAAAGCCCAAGCGCTGGCCAAAGAGCCGAGGCGCAAGCTTATTTTAAAAGCGCCGCTCGTTCCGTTTACGCTGCACTCTTCACTCGTTTCACTCGGAACGAGAACGCAAGCGAAGCCTCTGAGTGAACCGGCCGAGGCCGCTCTTGCCTATCCACTTTACTTGGATGGCGCGGAAGATAAGAATCGTTTTTTAGCCGTCATTAACGGCGTCAAAGTTTACCTTCCCGCGAAACTTTTCTTTTACCTTTTTGAGTTGGCCAAAGGGCATTTTACCGGCGCCGACGGTTGGGTTTCGGTCTATGACTTTGAAAAGGGGGAAGGGCAGGGGCGGTTCGTTTTTCGGCTGAAAAAGGAAATCGAAAAAACGATTGGGAAGAAATTTGAAATTGAAAACAACCGCCGCAAAATGTACCGATTGCGCATCCGGCCGGAAGAAATCGGCTTCGACTTGGAGCGGCTGGCCAATTTTCCCGACAGCAGGATAACGGAGCAGCTAAAAGCGCTTCATCCTCCCGCGCCGGAAGCTTGAGCCCGGCGGTTCTTTCTTCAATCGCCTTCAAGGGCTATAGGGTTTGGCCGATACTATTAGCGTGACTGAAAATTTGTCGCCGTCGGCCAAAGAGGTTGAAAATTTAGAGACGATGGAGGCCGTTTTGGGGCATTTTACCCACCAGCTTAACAACGCCAGCGCCACGATTTTGGGCAAAGCCCAAGTGGCCAAGATGGCCCTGCTCAAAGGGAAAATTCAAGACCCCGAGGGAAAGCTTATGCCCGCCTTGCAATCGATTGAAAATTCGGTCGCCAAAATCTGCGAACTGGTCGGGCTTTTGCAGACGCTTACCGATTTAAAAAAAGAGCGCGAATAAAAAATACGGTGCCTTGCAGCACCAAGTTAGAAATCTCCGCTTGGGAAGGAAAAGCTACCGCTTTGCCGGTTAGCGGATAAACGCTTCGGCGGTGCCGACGACTAAAAGAATTACTCCGGCGATGATGCCAAAAGCCAAGAGCAGGAGGTTGCGGCGATGTTGGTACATATTCATTTTTATCCTTTTCATCCTTTCCTTTTTTCCTTTCCCTCCGAGAAAGCAAATCGCAATCGCTGTGCCCGAAGCTAGTCTTTCGGTTTTATATGCAACCCATTGATTGTCAATCCATTACCATCCCACATAGAAGTATTGCATAATGCAATGCTGAAGTGGGTTGCAAAGAAAAGAAAATTGGATGCCAGCAAAACTTAGTGATTTAAAGTTTTTACTAACTTATGGGTTCGCAAAAGCGGTTTAAGTTTCTACGGTTCGATACCGATATTAAGTGTTGGTTGGACTTGTAAGGGGGGCAGGGCATTGCTCCTTATCTTTGGTTCGCTTGACAGCCGACCGGATTTCTTACAAGCCAAAGGAAACTAAACTTAAGGAGGGGTTATGGAAAAAACGTTTAAGCCAGCTCTGACCGAAATGGTCGCCAGCTTTATTTTCGTTTGCACGGCGGCCGGCGTGGTCTGTGCCGACGCTATGGCCAACGGCGGGCTGGGCTGGGTGGGAATTGCTCTGGCCAACTGCTTCGTCTTTACGGCTCTTTTGGCCTTCACCACCCACATTTCCGGCGGGCATATCAACCCGGCGGTTACGGTCGGCCATATTTTCGGCGGACGGGTCAACGTGCAGACAGGAGTCATCTACATTGTTGCCCAGCTGGCGGGAGCCATTGTCGCCGGATTGGTGACGCGCTCGATTTTCCCCACCACCGTCTGGCAGTCGGTTGCTCTGGGAGCGCCGGATGCCGGTGTGGGGGTTGGAACGGTCAGCACTATTTTCGTCGAGGCGATTTTTACCTGCGTTTTCGTCATCTGTTGCATCGCCTGCACCTGCGACGACCGGGCGCCCAGAAATATTGCGCCACTGGCGGTGGGCTGCGCTCTGGGGTTCTGCACCTTGGTTGCCGGGCCGCTTACCGGCGGAGCTTTTAACCCGGCCCGCGCCTTTGGTTCGGCCATCGGTTCCGGCAACTGGACCAACCAGTGGCCGTATTGGGTTGGGCCGATTTTGGGCGGCATCTGCGCGCCGTTCGTTTATCGGGTAATGGGCGGAACGATTAGCGGAGCGACCAGCCCGTGGGCCGGTCCTACCGCCGAGCACACGGAGCCGAAGGTTAGCGTGCGTTCGGTTACCCGTTAAGTAAAATAAATCGTAGGGGCAATTCATCCCTCGACTTTGCACGGGATAAATGAATTGCCCCTACAAAATTCCGTTTTTTGCAATGTAGGGGCGAACCTCGTGTTCGCCCTTTGTTTTTGTAAAAGGGCAGGCACGGATTCGGCTTCGCTCACCACAAGTTCATGAATTGCCCTTACAAAAAATCGCGTTGTACTTGTAGGGGTAGACCTCTGTGTCTGCCCTTTTTCTTTTGGCACGAGGGGTAGGCACGGAGGCCTACCGCTACGAAGAATCATAAATTTATATGGTAGGGGCGAATCTTTAGATTCGCCCGTGGGTGAACCTCCCTCGACTACGCTCGGGACAAGTGAAGGTTCACCCCTACGTTTTTCCTTGCCTCCCCAAAACGGTTAGTTATCTTTTAGCTGCAAACAGGTTTTGCCAGAAACGGCAGGCGGGAGGGATGTTTGCCGAAAAGGGAAAAGTGTGTCGAGACAGAGATATAAAACCAGGATGATACGGGCACGTGGCAACGTGCCCCTACGAAAACAAAAAAACTAAAAGGAGGTTTCAAATGAAACGCATCATCTTAATATCGGTCGGGCTGATGGTTCTTCTTGCGGCAACGATTTGGGCCGCCGTTCCCCAGCTAATCAACTTTCAAGGCATCCTGCGGGATGGGAGCGGGAATCCGGTGGGCAACGGTAACTATTCGGTCAGGTTTAGAATTTACAATGACCCCACAGTTGGCAATGTGCTCTGGTCGGAGTCAACTTCGGTGAGCACGACTGGCGGCCTGTTTGCGGTTCTTCTCGGATCCTCAAACCCGGTTCCGGATTCCGCCTTCAACAGCCCCGGCCGCTGGCTGGGGATTGCCGTTGCCCCGGATGGAGAGATGCCTATGAGACAGCAATTGGTATCGGTGGGCTATGCCTACAGGGTAAACTCCGTCGATAGTGCCTCCGGGGGAACCATTAGCGGAGGCCTGACGCTATCGAGCGGGAATCTCAACCTTGATAATTCCAGCTCAACGGCGGGCAACATTCGGAAGGGGGGCGCCCTTTTCATTCACAATTTCGGTACGGACAACACCTTCATCGGCCCCAACGCCGGCAACCTGACAATGACCGGCACCGACAACACCGCCAGCGGGGTCAATGCGCTACGTTTCAACACCACCGGTTCCGATAATACCGCCAGCGGGGCCAATGCGCTTGGAGGCAACACCACCGGCTTCAGCAACACCGCCTGCGGAAACTTTGCTCTCCTTAACAACACCACCGGCCACGGCAACACCGCCAGCGGGGACGAGGCGCTCTCCAGCAACACCACCGGCATCAACAATACCGCCAACGGGACCCGTGCACTCACAAGCAACACCACCGGCTTCAACAACACCGCCAGCGGGTCCAATGCGCTCGGAGGCAACACCACCGGCAGTGCCAACACCGCCTGCGGGACCAATGCTCTTTCCCTCAACACCACCGGCTTCAACAACACCGCCAGCGGGTTCGGCGCGCTCGTAGGCAACACCACCGGCAACGACAACACCGCCAGCGGGCTCAATGTGCTCTCTGGCAACACCACCGGCTTCGAGAACACCGCCAGCGGGTCCGCTGCGCTCCAACTCAACACCACCGGAAACAGGAACACCGCCAGCGGGGCCCTTGCGCTCCAGAGCAACACCACCGGCGACAGCAACACCGCCAGCGGGCGCAGTGCGCTCTCCAGCAACACCACCGGCAGCAATAACACCGCGATAGGATTCTTTGCAAATGTTTCGGCGGGGAACCTGAACAACGCCACCGCCATCGGAGCCGGGGCGATGGTGGACGCCAGCAACAAAATCCGTTTGGGAAATGCCGCCGTCACCGTCATCGAAGGCCAGGTGGCCTATACCTTTCCCTCCGACAAGAATCAAAAGGAAAACTTCCGGCCGGTGGACGGGGAAGAGGTGTTAAGAAAAATCCGAGGGTTTAATCTTGCCAGCTGGAACTACATTGGCCACGACCCCAAACAGTTCCGCCACTACGGCCCGATGGCGCAGGAGTTTTACGCCGCCTTCGGAAACGACGGCGTGGGAACCATCGGAACGCCGACGACCATTAATTCCGGTGATATGGCGGGCATACTGATGGCAGCCGTCCAGGCACTGGGCAACGAAAATGCCGACCTAAAAGCGCGGATAGAACAATTGGAAGAGAAGCTCAAGGGAATGCAGGACGAAAAGCCGCAGGCGAAAGTGAGGTAGGTTGAAAAAGCGAGGACACTGTCTGGAACGGTAAGAGGGAAGGGCGGACTTTCGTCCGCCCTTTTTTGTTACACCCCTGACTACTACCTAATTTTGGTGAATATCACTTTGACAAAGTATAACCCGTTTTAAGGACAGGGTTTAGGAAATGAGTTTCTAAAAAGAAAGATGCTAAAGTTTGCTAATCTCATCCCTATGCTCTTCGAGAAGAGCCAAATGGCTAGCAATGGTTTCAGGGGTTTCAATAGACCATTGTTGTTTTTGATTTCCAAGAAGTGACAAAATTGATTTTCTTGGTGGTCTTGGCCATCCCTCCAATTCGTTCTTTTTATATTTGAACACGTCATAAGCAATCAAATCCGCCGCCTGTAAGGGAATATCGTCCTCCTTATTTCCTTGCACACATTTCCATTTAGGAGTGGACTTTTCGCAAAAGAGTTTTACCATTTCGGGAGCCAAAGGATTGCCCCTATCAAAATAAATGGTCACATTTTTTCTTTCAGTGGAACCTTCCATCCAAATCGAAAGATGTAAAATGCAACGGTTTATACAAAACTGTTTGTGTGTTAAGGGAATATTGGGGAATTTCGGCTTTACTAAATCGAAATCTTTGCAGAACACGATGCTTCCTATGAATTGGCGTTTATATTTCTTGACTATTTCAATTAACTTCACAATAAAATCTCTTTTTCTGATGGGTGTCCAACCCTTAAATTCGCCCTCAAAATTTTCGCAGTCGGCCATATGAAACACCGAAATTCCTTCCGAGCGAAGCACCTTATTCCATTGTATACTAAAATCTTTCCATTGCTTTGTGCTTGCAACCGCGCCACACATTACTACAAGAGGGTGTTCTGGATATGAACCGCTATCATCAAAGTAGGCCGCTAAAACAGCCATATACTTAACCACCAAAAAATCGACGAATTCCTTCCCCCACCCATATTAATGCCTATGGTAGCGTAGAAGGGTTACTTTGTCAAAGGGGTAATCGCCTAATTTTCAGATCTTGGCCCATTTGCCGTAGGGGAGGAGGAGTTTTTCCCGCGGGCGGAGGAGCCAGAGGGCGAGGGCTAAAGCGAAACAAAAATCGGCGTGGCGGTTTTCATCCCAGGTTAAACTTTCCAGTTCGGCTTTCAAACTCCAGAGCGTTTCGGCGTCTTCCCATTGCTCCAGATAGGGATAGGCAATCTCTTTTTTCTCGTGGGCGCGCTTAAAGTTCAGCAATAATTCGTTTTTGGTTTTGTTGTTAAAGGTGAACCCAATCGGTTTAATGTCGGCCAACTCGCCTAAAACGACGTCGCCGAGACCGGTGGCGTCAATAATCACCGGGCCGCCGTATTCTTTCTTTTTCTGCCGAATGGTTTGAAACACCTGCTCCCAGCTGCGGTGGCGGAAACGCTCAAAAGCGACTAATTGATACGGTTTTTCGGTCACGTCCAAAATCGCTCCTGCGGTGAAGGAAATTTTTCTTCCCAAATCCCAACCGGCTGCGTAACGGCGTCCGGCTTTGGGCGGGGAGAGGCCGGTGGAGGCGTCGATGGCGGCCTGAATTTCCGATTCGGAGAGAAGACTTTCCATCTCTTCCACAAATTCTCCGGCGATATTCTGGCGAATCAAGTTCTCCGGCCAGGATTTGATTTTCTCTTCGATAAATTCCTGGCTGATGAAGCGGTTGTCGCGGGTGTCGCCGCCCTGCACGTAGGCGATTTTCGGATTTCTTTTCAATTTTTCAGCGAGCCGGTAAAACCAGTTTCTTCCTTTTGGCGTGGAGGTAAAATCGAGCATACCGCCGCGGTCGGCCAATCTTAACGCCAGGACTTTATCGGCCACATAATCCCCCGCCGGGTCGAAGGCAGCTTCGTCGAAGTTGATGAAATCATATCCTTCGCCCAAAAGATATTCGCCGCGGCGCTGGGTCGTGCGCGCCGTAATTTCGCTGCCGTTGGCCAGCATCAAAGTCGGAAAGGGAGTGCGTTTTTGTTCTTTCACCAGAAATTCGAGAAAGCGGTGGGATTTTATCTGGCGCAGAATTTTTCGGAAAACGATTTCGGCCTGATTTTGAGTGATGCTTACGTTGGCCAGATGGTAGGTGCCTTTGTTTGGTTTGTCGCCGATCGGTTGGAAGAGGGCGCGATGTAAAAATTTGATGGCCTGTATTTCCCCTTTGCCCCAGCGGTTGCCGGCGTGCAAGAGGTTTTCCCGTTTTTTGGCGCGCACCAGCCAATTGGTCTGGCCGGAGTGCAGACTGGATTGCAGGATATTGCCTGCGAAAAAGAGGGGGTCGGCGGCGGCGCGGAGCCAATGGGATTTGTTGAATAATTTTAAAGAACTATTTGACACTGTTTCGGTTTGTAGGGGCGTATTGCAATACGCCCCTACGGGCTCGGACTGAACCCGCCCCTACGATCCCTGCGCTTCTTTTTTGGCTTCTTCGAAATCGATATAGCCGGCTTTTTCTTTTTTGATAACATTGTCCAACTTCATCTGCTCTGCTCTAACGTTTTCCAGCAAATCGAAACTCTTGCGGTTGTCGAAATGAAATTCGGCTTTCAAATCGGTAATGCCGTTCAGCGCCAGCTCGAGATTGTAAATCCATTCCATAAAGCGTTTGGCAATCCTCTGAACGGAGGCGACCTGGCGCAAGACCAATTCGTATTTAAACTTTGCCCAATTCTGCGTTGTTCCGTAGGAATAGCCGAGCAAAAACGGGTCTAAATGCGTGCCGGCGCAGATATCTTCCACCATCGCTTTATGGGTGATATACCAGGATTGCGAGGAGGAAAGCGGGCCCTTGGGGCCGATATATTCGATTTCAATGTCGTTCCAAGTCACAGGATTGTCTTCCGGCGCCAACTCTTTGACCACTTTGACCGTGTCGTCAAAGTATCTGTTTGCCCGCTCTAAATAAGCTTCTTCAGTTTCCAGCTCCCGTTTTTCGGGCGGTTTGATTTTGATGTGTATGCGATTGTAGCCGGCGTTGTGCATTGTTTTTTGCATATCGGCCACCAAACTTTGCTCGACTTTGGCGACAAACGGTACAGCTCCCAAGATGGAACGGCCGTAAGGATTCGACATTTCCGCATCCAAGCCGGCGTAGTAGGTTGAATACGGGTTCAACAATTTTTCCCCTCGACTGGTCGGGGTTTGCTGTAAAATCCGGCAATTGCCCGATTTGTCCCAGATGAAAGCAAGTGTGGCCGGGTCGATGAAGAGGAATTTTTCGATTCGCGTCCGGCTGGGATTCAAAACAATCTCACCGGCCACGGCGCCGAGAGTGAAAAGGGAGTTAAAGAATTGCGCCAAAACCGCATCCGTGCCGCCGAAGCGGGCAAAGGGGTATTGGTAGAGGCGTTCATCCAAAGCACGCAGGATTTTTTCGGCGGTGCGTTTCTCTGCTGCCCTGGAGTCGCCAATAATCTCCAGACGATTGGGGGCGGCGGAAAGCCGGCTCCAAGTCCAGATGACGGAATTCAAAAGCGGGATGTTATCGCGCAGGAAGCGATAAAATTCGAGGCGGGTGGGGCGGTCCCACTGTTGAAAGCGAAAATAGTCGGGATTTTGCTGGGAAATTGCCTGCGGTTTTGCCGGATAATTCTTCTTGGATCTCTGCAATTTCAGGGTAGCCACAAATTCGGGGTATTTGGGCTTTGGTTTTTGTTTGGTGAAGAGTTGGATTAGAGTTTTGAACATATTTCTCCTTTCGGTTTCGTTTTTACCTAACCCCTTTATCCCCTTCCCCTCGACTACGCTCGGGACAAGCCCGAAACGGGAAGGGGAAGGGCAGGCACGGGGACCTGCCCCTACCGTTGACCCCTCCCTTAATCCCTCCCCTTGAGGGGAGGGAAAGAGGAGGTCATTTTATAAACCTCACCCACGGCCAGGGGGGAAAGGGGTGAGGGTGTCGCGCACATCCCTCTACTAATAGCGGGGGAGTGGTTTTTGCCTCAATTTTTCCTCGGTTTTTGACCTAACCCCTGTGTCCCCTTCCCAATACGAGAAGGGGAAGGGCGAGCCCATTCAAGACACGCTCCGGGCTGGCGGCCGTTTGTCTCAACGTTTGACCCCTCCCTTAATTCCTTCCCTAAAGGGGAGGGAAGAGGCTTTTTGCTCAAAACAGCAACAAATTTTGCGTTTTTTATGAGAAAAGCTTGACAACCGTTGATTTTTGAGCTATAATAATATCCCCACACAAGTAGTTTAAAGAGAAGGGAGAGATTTTTCTGGGAAATGGAGTGCTGACGATTAGCAAAAGTTTTGTGTTGAAAGCAAACCGGAGATGTACCCGGTTCTTTGGGTCTTGGGGGGGGTGGCTTACTTTGGTCTTTGTTTTGTTTAGTTACGGCATAGTAAACGCCACTCCTGACCCACGAGATTCAGTCATTCTTGAATCCAAAGTCGTCAATCCTTCCAACGGCCCGGTGGCGATGACCGTTCGGGTTTCGATAACTAACAAAGATACCCTTAGATCACTTATATTGCCGGTGGTAATCAGGAGTATTTCTGGAGGAGCGTTTGTCATTATTGCCCGCCCCCGTACCCAGAGCGGCACATTAAACCAATTGACGAGCACCCTACCCTTCATTATTACGAATGATAAAACCAATAGTGTGTCGCCGGATTCGTTCCGATGGTTTAGTGACGTGTTCGCTGGTTCAGATTACGAAACTCCGAATCTTACCCGTAAAGGGTTCTGGGAAATTAAATTTGATACCATACGGCCGAATTTGGGCACTGTTGAAATTGATTCTGCAAGCATTAACACTACCACTGTTTTATTTACAACCAAAGACCTTATAGACCTGCCGGTGAATTTCGTCAAAAGCACGATAACGGTGGTTCCATCCTGCAATACCAATTTTGATTTTCAGGCCTCCATCCAACACTTTGGGAAGGGCCAGAGGGGGAACTGGCGATGGGTGCGGATTCGCTGCGAGAATAAGGGCACCTGTGCCTTTGGAGCCACGGTGACCTGGACCATTCCTCCCCAGGCGGCGTCGGCTTTCGTTTATCCGCGTGCATACCCCATTTCCGGGGGGGCTTCGCAAGCGGTTTCCGCAAGCTATGACACCAGCAACGGGAGAGTAATTTGGAACTTGCCTTCCGTCCCGATTGACGGAGGGTTTCATCTCTGGGGAAGGTATAAAATTCCCTGTTCGGTGGCCGATGGAACTCCCTTGAAGTCGGTGGTTAGAATTACGCCGGTTGCCGGAGATTTGGACAGCCTGGACAACACGGACAGTGTGACTGTTTCCGCTGTGCCGGGGCCGGGCTGTTCGGAACCGTCGCTCTTTTCTTCCGGTGCAACAGATAAAGAAGGGGAAAAGTTTTTGGATGCTTCCTGGCGGAGGCGGGCGATTGACACACTGACGATCGCGCCGACGGTCAAGGCGATTGACACGTTGACTTATATGATGACTTTCCGCAACAAAGGGGGCGGCACCAACACCGACATTGTGGTGAAGGACACGCTCGATTTTGAGCTCGACGAGGCGACTTTCGACAGCGCCGGGGCCAGCCATTCGTACACTTTTTCGGTCAGCGGCCGGGAGATAACCTGGACTTTCTCCGGCATCAATCTGCCGGACAGCACCGCCAATGAGAGCGGAAGTTTGGGTTTTGTGGCTTTCAGTATCCGTTTGAAGAGCAATCTGACGGGCGGGGATACCGTCAGCAATCAGGCAGAGGTGACATTTGACCAACTGCCGCCGGTGGCAACCAACACTCTTCAGGCGGAGCTTTGCCGGGCGACGGCAGGTGATTTTAACGACGACGGGGTTTTGACTGCTTCGGACGTGGTTTTGATGTTAAACTGCGCCTTTTTGGGCAGCGGCGATTGCGACCTCTGTTTTGGAGATGTGACCTGCGACGATATTTTGACTGCTTCGGACGTTGTGAACTTGTTAAACGCCGCCTTTTTGGGAATTCCGCTAAATAATTGCCCGTAAGGCAGGGGCACGGCACGCCGTGCCACTACAGGGCGAACATCCTTCGACTTCGCTCAGGACAAGCAAGGTTCGTCCCTACGTTTTTTGCGGTTGCGTAGGGGCGGTTCGCGAACCGCCCTCACTTTTTTGCAAAAAGGGGTTGACAAACTTGGGGGGTTATGGTTTTATATTTAGAATATGGACATTGGGATTGAGGGTTGGAATGACCCACCCTCAATCCTTGGCTGTGGCCTTAGGCCACGCCTCGGGCAAGCCCTTCCCTAAGAGGAGAGGGAAAGAAAAAGGATTGACGATTGAGTCATTGAATCATTGACGATTGAACAAAAAGGAAGTCTTTTGCGAAAAACGGTGAAAAAGTTAGGGGTTTTCGTTTTGGCGGTATTTTGGCTGGCTTTGGCCAGCGGGCAGGATTGTTCCCTTCCCCGTGCGGATTGTAGTTGCGACGGCTTTTTAGCGGCTGCCGATTGGGTGAGATTAAAAAGCATTGTCGTTTTGGGGATCGAACCGGATACGCTTTTTTGCAATCGGACAACGATTCCAACTCTGGGAGATGTAAACTGCGATGGGTTTTGGGATGCGTCGGATTTGACCTTACAAATGTTTTGCGTTATTTCCGGCACAAACCCTTTGGGAAACTGTCCCATTCCGAACGTGCGGCCGACAGTACCGGACCCGATGGATTCGGTTATTATCCAATCCAAGATAGTGTTGCCTTTGAGCGGACCTTGCAATTCGGCGGGGTTAAAGGTACAGGTGTATATCACCAACAAGGATTCAATTACGGGCCTTTCCTTGCCTTTTGAGACGAAAACCGCATCCGGGGACGCTTATTCCACTCTATCCCGTCCGGCGAATTGTTCGGCTGCTCGAACCAGCGCCGCCGTTTTTAATTTTTTGTACCCATCGGCGGGTGGTTCCGGCCTCCCGCGGCTGGGAACCCGGGTTCCCAATTTTGCCGGGTATCACAGCGACTCGCCGGATACCTTTATGTTCACCGGTTTTTCCGACCCGTTAGATAATGATTCCAAGGTTCCGCCAAACTTGACCCGGACTTTGTTTTTGGAAATCAAGTTTGACTCGGTTACCGGTTGTTCCGGGGCGTTTGAGATAGATTCCTCCCAGGTTTTGGACAACACCATACAGTTTGTGGACAATTTAGGGCGGCGGGTGCCGGTGAATTTTGTGAAAGGGGTCGTGTCGCTTCCGGCCAAGGGAGATATGGATGCCAACGCAAGTTTGTCATCTGCCGATGTGGTGCTTTTACTCAACTGCACCTATTTGGGGGAGGGGAATTGCAGTCTCTGTTTTGCGGATGTCAACTGCGATGGAATTCTAACTTCGGCGGACGTGGTTGGTGAGTTGAATTATGTCTTTTTGGGGATACCGTTGGGAGGGTGTCCGTAGGTGACCCCTCCCTCAATCCCTCCCCTAAGAGGAGAGGGAAAGAAAGGTATTGTCGATTGAATCATTGAGTCATTGACGATTGAAAAAAAAGAGGTTTTATGGCGAGAAAAATTTTGGTTTTTGCGGCGGTTTTGGCCTTGTTCATTGGGTTTTCCAGCTCTAAGGCGGTCGGTCAGCCCTGCGTGGGAAACGGCGACATCAACAGAGATGGACAGGTTTTAACTGTTTCCGATTTTTCGGAAATGGTCAGAATTCTGGCTGCCGAGGCGCCTGCCCCGGATAGTTTCTTCCAGGCCGATTTGAACGCCGATTGCAACGTGGACTCCACCGACCTGCGACTGTTTGAGAACTACTTTATTTATGGACCTTCCGGCATTCCCGGCTATCCCAATGCCACCTGCTGCAATCCGGCTGTTACTTTGCTCTGCTCCGCAAGCAAAGGGGATATGAACGCCGATGGGAGTTTGACTTCTGCCGATGTGGTCTTGATTCTTAATTGCACCTTTTTGGGGGAAGGGAATTGCAGCATATGTTTTGCAGATGTCAACTGCGACGGGATGCTGATGGCGGCCGTTGTGGTCGGGGAATTGAACCGGGTCTTTTTGGGGCTGATTGAGCCGCCCTGGTGCGGGACGTGAAACTTCGCTTTCAGCTTCTACCAATCCCTTTGGGATGAGCCGGTGAACCATCCTTGACACGGAAAATGGGTGAGGTATCTTGTATTGGTTCTTGAAAGGTTTATTTTAGATTTAATCCGGCGGGGCCGGACTCTCGCCGGAAAAAAGAAGAGGTTTGAAATGAAAACAAAACTAACCCGACGGGAGGATATATGTCCAGATTCTCAAAACTTCTGACCTTCTTCACTGCTCTCCTCATTTCCACAGCTGCTTTTGGTGAATTCATTTTACTTCACCAGAAAGACGGCGCTGCTTTCTTTGGCTTTCTGGGCCACTCTGTGGCCGGGGCCGGGGATGTGGATGGCGATGGAAAAGCTGATTTTATTGTCGGCGCTCCACAAGAATTCACGGATGCCGGCTCTGCGTTCGTCTATTCCGGCGCCACCGGCGCTCTGCTTTACCAGAAAGATGGCCCGGACAGCTTGAGCTACTTCGGCTTCGCGGTCGCTGGAGCCGGTGATGTCAACGCAGATGGAAAAGCCGATTTCATCGTTGGCGCTTTTATGGCCGCTCCGGGCGGCCTTGGAAATGCCGGCTCTGCCTTCGTCTATTCCGGCGCGGATGGCTCGCTCCTCTATCAAAAAAACGGCGCCGAGTTTGGCGCCGAGTTGGGTATTTCGGTCGCCGGGGCCGGTGACGTGAACGGCGACGGGAAGGACGATTTCATCATCGGGGCCTGGCTGGCCGACGCCCCGGCCTCCAACTCCGGGGCAGCCTACGTTTATTCCGGCGCCAGCGGCGCTCTCTTCTATCAGAAAAACGGCGCCTTCTTTGACAATCTGGGCATCTCCGTGTCCGGAGCCGGCGACGCAAACGGCGATGGAAAAGCCGATTTTCTCGTGGGCGCCTTTCATGCCAACAGCGGGAATGGCGCCGCCTACCTCTATTCCGGCGCCAGCGGCGCCCTGCTCTACCAGAAAGACGGAAGCGGATTGTTTGGTGCCTCTGTGTCCGCTGCCGGGGATGCTGACGGAGACGGGAAAGCCGATTTCTTCATCGGCGCCCCTAATGCGCTACCGGGTGGGCTGGCCGCCGCCGGCTCCGCCTATCTTTATTCCGGCGCAACGGGAGCCCTGCTTTATCAGAAAAACGGCGCCGCCATCGGTGACCACCTCGGCTACCAGGTCGCTGGGGCCGGGGACGCGGATGGCGACGGCAAGGCCGACTTTATCGTCGGCGCCCCGGATGCCAACCCCGGCGGGCTGGCCGATGCCGGCTCCGCCTATCTTTATTCCGGAGCGGATGGCTCGCTGATTTTCCAGAAACACGGCTCGATCGCCGGTGACTATCTCGGCATTTCCGTCGCTGGAGCTGGGGATTTGAGCGGAAATGGAAAGGCCGATTTCATCATCGGTGCCGACCGTGCCGACCCGGGCGGTCTTATCAGTGCCGGTTCAGCACTGGTGTACAGCATCTGTTCAGCCAAAGGGGATATGAACGCCGATGGAAACCTAAGTCCCTCCGACGTAGTCTTAATCCTAAATTGCACTTTTTTAGGCTTCGGCAGCTGCGAACTCTGCTTTGCAGATGTGAACTGCGATGGGAGTTTGTCGGCGGCGGACGTGGTCGATGAGTTGAATTATGTCTTTTTGGGCATTGCGCCGATGGGGTGCCCGTAGGCGACCCCTCCCTGAGTCCCTGGCCGAGCACCGAGCTCGCCTCGGGCAGGCCCTCCCCTGAAAGGAGAGGGAAAGAAAGACAAGAATTGATGATTGAATCATCGGCGATTGAAAAAAGCGGGTTCAATATGTTGAACCCCTACGAACCACTCCTCCTTAGTAAAAGAGAATCTTACTTTTTAGTCGTGTCTGTACCGGGCGGAGGGCCGTTGTGCCAGTGGTTGTGCCCCGGGTCCCAATATTGGTTGGTAACCGGGTTGTACTCGTACGGTTTGGGGGTTGGCGTTCCGGGCGGGAGGCCGGCTGGCGGGGTCACGGGATTGGCCGAGAGGACCTTCTGGCTTTCGGGCTGCGGGGGCGGGCCCTGGTGCCAGTGCCGGTGACCCGGATCCCAATACTGATTGGTAGCGGCATTATACTCGTACGGCTTTGGCGTCGTTCCGGTTGAGGCCGAACTGGGATTGGTTGAAAAGGCAGGATTGGTGGTAACGGCAGGGTTGAAATCGGACGGGGTCAATACCGGCGGCGCGGACTCCCCCCCTTTTTGGATGTAAAAGTAAGCCGAAAGGAGGAGAAGGGCGCCAGCGCCAATTAAAACCGCCGGATTTTTCCAAAAGCTTTTTTTAAGCGGCCCTTTCCCTTTATTATCCATCACAATTCCAATATAACACCCAAAAAGGTTTTTGCCAGTTTTTTTTGCCGGTTTGCGATTCCCTTGAAGTCGGCAATCAAACTTTTTCCCTGCCGGTCTTGGCCGGCATCTTCGGACAAGGTTTTCGATGCTGAACTCCGTTTTTTTGTAACCAGAAATTGCAATCCTTTTTTTGCGTATGTTGAACCACATCTTTTCGGGGCAATAACCAAGGCGGAAGCCCCTACAAAAAACAAAAAGGGCGAACACATCGGTTCGCCCCTACATTTTTTTTCGAAATAGCTTGACAAACTTGGGGTGCTATGGTTTTATATTGCGAATAGGGACATTGGAATTGAGGAAGGGGAATGACCCCTCCTTTAATTCCTTCCCTGAAAGGAGCGTATATGATAAAAGTGCACAGGCTTTGGACTTTTGTTTTGATTGCGGTTTTTGCATTCCTTCCTCTTTCGACTTTCGCGGCCGATTGCAGCGACGTGCCGGACCCGTACTATGAGGACACCAACGGCGACGGAATAGACGGCGACGCCAGTATGGCCATTTTTGTTTCGGATGCCGCCGGCAACAACGCCGACCCCGGCACTATGCTTTTGCCGGTGAGAACGATTGCCCAGGGAATTGCTTTGGCGGTGGCGAATAGCAAGCCGCAGGTTTACGTGGCGGCCGGCACCTATAACGGGCCCCTCTCGATGGCCAACGGCATCAGCGTGTACGGGCAGTATGACGGCCCGCCGAACTGGGGGCGCTCCAACGCTAACACCACTACGATTTTAGGAGCAGGCAGCACGGCGGTTCTGGCTCAAAATTTAACCCTTGAGACCCATCTGGAGGGTTTTAGCATTTCCGCCAGTTTGGCTTTTACGAACTACGCCGTGCGGGTGATAGGCGGGGGCGGCAATTTTTATGTTCGATACAACACCATTTCTGCGGGTCCCGGTATACCCGGGAACAACGGCGGCTCCGGCCCCCCGGGACCCGGCGGTAGTGGAGGGGCACCGGGCGCAGCGTTCAGTTGCCCTGGTCCTCCCGGTTTCGGCGGGCCGGGAGGCGGGGGGTGTGGATTGCCCGGAGGCAGTGGCGGTTTTACCGGCTTTTCGGGTTCTCCGGGTGTCGGCGGGGCTCCGGGAGGTTCCTTCCCCGGGGGGCCTGGGGCAAACGGTTTTAACGGGGCTCCCGGAACAAACGGCGGCGGCGGTGGGGGCTTCTTAATAAGCGGTGGCTTGTATGTGGCCGGAAGCGGCTTCAGCGGAACTGGCGGCTCTCCTGGCGGCGGCGGGGGAGGTGGTGGGGGCGGCTTTTCGCTGGATTGCGGTTTCCTTTGCCTTTCTTCGGGTGGCGGCAGTGGCGGAGGGGGCGGAGGGGCTGGTAGCTGTGGCAGCGCAGGTGGAGCTTTCGGTTTAGGTGGAGGAGGGTCTTTTGGAATTTTTGTTGTCAATGGCGGCTCGGCGGTCGTCGATGGAAACCTCATTGGAACCTCTCCCGGGGGTAATGGTGGAGCCGGCGGTTCCGGTGGCCCGGGCGGCCCGAGCGGCCCGGGGGGTTCGGGCGGCTTTATTAGCAGCAGTTGCAATTCATCGTCCGGGGGAAGGGGCGGAAATGGAGGCGGCGGTGGCCCGGGCGGACGTGGCGGTGGCGGGGCGGGAGGGGCTTCGATTGGAATTTTAGCGTCCGCCGCGGGGTTGGTCAGAGTCGGCTCCACCAATTCGTTTACAATCGGCCCCGGCGGTGCGGGCGGTTCGGCGCCCAGCCCGGGAGCGCCCGGGATTTCCGCTTCGGTGTTCGGAACCGGAATTACTTCAACTCCAGCCATCAGCATGGTTTCCCCTTCCGCGGGCTCGCCCGGCACTCCGGTCACCATCACCGGCTCCAATTTTGACCCGACTCCCGCCAACAATCTGGTCTGTTTTGGCACCGGGCCGTCCACGGTGGTCTTGGCAAGCGGCACTTCGCTTGACGTATTGGTTCCCCCCAGCGCGACCACGGGGCATATCAAGCTGGCTTTGGCAAATCTTTTGGAGACCTATTCCTCCAGCCTGTTCGCCTTTTGCGCGGCGGCGAAAGGGGATATGAACGCGGATGGAAATTTGACCGCGGCGGACGTGGTTTTAGAACTTAACTGCACTTTTTTGGGAACGGGCAATTGCGACCTATGCTTTGCCGACGTGAACTGCGACGGGAATTTGACGGCGGCGGATGTGGTAAGCGAACTGAATTTGGTCTTTTTGGGAACGCCGCCCTCCGGGTGCCCATAGGGAATCGGCAGGATTAGCTTTTTGGGGTATAAGCAAAAGAGGGGGAAAGAGGGCTTGCCCATTTGCGGTCTTGACAAAAAGGGCGGAATGACGATATTGCAAACTTGAATTCAGGAGGATAGAATGAGAAAGATTTGGTTGATAGCAGCAGCGGGAGTTTTTTGTTTCACTTTGGCAAGAGCCGAAGAGGGAAAAAATCCTTTGGCCGATTTAAAACCGGGAGACGTGCCCTACGTGCCTCTTGCGGTTGGCGACGGGGTCGGAGCGACCGATACCCTGTGGATGGATATGCAAAAAGGAGCAAAGGTCGGGGAGTGGGTGCTTTATATGTCGGTTTTCAACGACGAGTCGCTTTTTGCCCTTTCTTTCCCCATCCGCTACGAGCCTTCGATGAGTTTTGATTCCGCCAGCCTGGTTGGGACGCGCCTGGACTTTTTTCAGACCAAAATGGTCAACAAAAACCCGGTGGGTTTGAATGAACGGTTAAAGGTGGTCACCGTGGGGCTTTTTTCCGCCCTCAACCCTTCGGCCCCGCCCGTGCCGCCGGGGAAGGGATTGGCGTTGAAGCTGTTTTTCAAGGCTCCGATCGCCGCGCCGATTTCCGGCCGCTCGGTGGCGCCGATTATGATGCCGCCCAATTTGGAATTTGTAATGGCAAAAGGGACGGCGATTCACCCGGTGGTGGTGCGGGTGGGGGATGCTGCGGCTGCTTCAACGACGGAGCCGGCGCCCAAAGAGACGCCGTCCAAAAAAAGCACCCGGAAAAGAAAAAGTTATTAGTTAAGCCCGAACAGGGCGCGCAAAAAAGGCTCGGCTTCTTCCGGGGGAATTGCTCCTTCGTACAGCTTTTGGATTTGGCGGCCAGGTCCCACCAAGACTAAAGTTGGGAAAACGGCCCGGCGGTAGTCGGGCACCAGTTTTTGTTCGATATCTTGCAAAACGGGAAAGAAAATCCCGTTTTTCTTTTTGAATTCCAGAATAGCGGGAAGTGAGTCGGGAGAGACTCCAATCACGTTGATAGCTGTATTTCCGCGTAAAAAATTTTGAATCATTTTGCCCTCATCTGCGCAGGCGGGGCAGGTGGCGTCAATCAACAAAACGATATTGTTTGGTCTGTTCAAAAGGTTATATAAATCATAACGGTTGTCCAGCTGGTCGGCGACCGTTACGTGTGGAAAATTCTTTCCCTCCCCCAGCCGGTCTTTAACTTCCAAACCGGATGATTGGGAAGCCGGCAGTGCCTTTTCTTCCGGTTTTTCTTTCTGACAGCCCATATACAAACAAAGAAAAATTGGCATCCAGTTGGCCAGCTTGTGCATACGCCGGTTAAAGATAATCGATTTTTTTCCGATATTCAAAAATATATGGTGGGGGTAGAATGAATATTTGCAAGAGTTGCGGCAGCACCACTCCCGAAGAGGGGAAGGAGTACTGCCAGGCCTGTCAGGCGACGGCCAAGGAAGTTCCCGTCGGCCTCACCGGCAGCGGCCCGGCGATAGAAAAAGCGGAAGTGAAGCTGGACGACGACACTCAAAAAGTTAAAACGCAAAAACCTTCCGAACAAGGCGACACACAAAAAACCGATGCCGGGTTAGATAAAACGGGGAAGAATATTCCATCCGGCGGGGCTAAAACCGCAGCCGATGACGACAAGTTAGCCATTTCTGATACCCCTTTGGCGGCCGAGGCGAATTACGACCCGCATTCTGCCGAGCCTGCCAGCTTGCAGGCAGCCATCGAGAAAAGTGGGCCGAAAAGCTATCTTTCGGCAGAAGAGCGCCAGGCGCTGCTCTCCGATTTGGACAAGCCCAAAGTGGCGGTAAAGAGGGCGTCGGAACCGATTAAGCCGAAATTAGAGCGCATCCGCGCCTCGGCGATGACGGTCCGGGAAAGTTCCCCCTCTACGGCCGAGCCGGTTTTGGCCGACCAGCTTCCCCCCACCGCGGTTTCGCGCGGGATTGCCTATTTTTCCGGCTCGCACATCCATCTGGTCGGCGGGGCGCATTTGGCTTCCGGCGAGGAATTAGTGTTTAAAGATCACATTTACGTTTTGAAGGAAAAGTCGGAGGGAAAGGACAGCAACATCTGGCTGTATATCGCTCCTTTGGTGATTCTGCTTTTGGCGGCCGGCCTGCTGTTCAGCTTTTCCCGCTCCACGCCGGGGGGGGTTGCCGGTTTGGTTTTGGACGGGCGGACGCAGGCGACCATGCCGGGCGCCACGGTTCGTATTGTGGAGCGGGGAGAAACGGCCAAAAGCGACGCTACGGGGCTCTTCGTTTTGCCCAAGCTTTCTCCGGGCAGCTATCATTTGAAAGGGGAGGCGGACGGAGTGGAAGGAAACGCCGTGGTGGAAGTTACGAAAGGAGACATCTCCTCGGTAATTTTGACCTTGAGCCCGACGGCCGACGAAATCTTGAGCAAGGTTCCATCTTTGGCGCAGCGGCCTGCGCCGAGAGTTGAGCCGCAACCAGTCAGCTCACCTCCTGCTTATGCCAGCTTGAGCCTGAACTTAGAACCACAAGGTGCCGAGGCTTTTTTGGATGGACAGCTTATCGGCTCAAACGGAATTTTTAACGAGCTGCCGGCCGGGAAGCATACCCTGACAATTAAAAAAGAGGGATATCAGGATAGCGAAAAACAGGTCAATTTGAAGTCGGGTAAGACCGTGCCGGTTCGGATAGCTTTAATTCCCAAACCGGCGCCGCCCCAGCCGGCCAAAAAAGGGTTTGAGGAATACGTCAAGGAAGGAGAAACCTTTTTGGCGAAGTCGGATTTTCCCCACGCCGTGGCGAGTTTGAAAGAAGCGATAAAGATTCGTTACAATTCGCCCATGGCCCATTCACTTTTGGGAGACGCTTACTGGGGAATGAAAGACCAGGTCTCCGGCACCACGCATTACGTCAAGGCGGCACAGTTCTACACCGAAGACGGCTCGTATCAGCAGGCTGAACAGCTCTATTTGCGCGTTTTAGAAGTCGATCCAAACCAGGCCCAGTCGCTTTTGGCTTTGGGAAATTTGTATTTTAACGCCGGCAACATCGACGAGGCCCGCAACATCTTCCAGCAGTACAACAAAAAATACGGCAACGCGCCGGACGGCTACTTTGGCTTAGGAAAACTGGAATATCAAGAGCTGCGCTTTAAAGAGGCGGTGAAAGCTTTTGAAAAGGCTTTGAACAACAGCACCCAGCGCGGGCTTATCTTTGGCTATTTGACTTTAGCTTATCTGCAAAACCAGGAGAAGCGCAAAGCGCAGGCAGCCTATGAAAACTTTATGAAACTGGCAACGCCCCAGGAGTTTGCAACCTTGAAATCGCACCGCGACTGGTCGCGGGCGGTGGCGGATTTGTCGGTTCAGGAGTAATTTTTCTTTCAGACGGGAAGGCGGCCCCAGGCCGCCTTTTTTGTTGGGGTGCAATTACAGAATTTCGGAGATTAGATTTTTCACTTTCTGCGCCCAGACATCCCAATTGAGCCGCTCTTCGAAAGCTTGGCGGCTGGAGTGGAAAAGCTCGGAGTATTGTTTGTCATTTTGAAAGATTTCAGAGAAAAACCGGGCGTGGTTGTCGGTTTCATACGAGAGAGCAAAGCCATTTTCACCATTTCAGATTATACTCAAAACGCCACGCTGACGCTTCCCCCCGGGTCTTGGGCGCGGGCCAGAATAAAAGTAAAGACGAAACGGTTATATGCCCAACTGCCGGTGGGGTGGAGTTTGACGCCATCGTAAATAATCAGGGAAGAAAAATTCAGAGGAAAGCGGATGTTTATCCCTCCGATGGGGCGCAGCTTTTCCTCGTAGGTGCCGTAGGCCGCTCCCGCGTAGGGGGCAATCGGCAGTTTGGTTCGCGCTTCCAAATCTTTGCTCGCAGTCACATAAAACGACTGGCCGGAAGGTGTCCCAATCCGGTCGGAGCTTGTTCCGAGTATTATCGCTGGCCGTTCTTTCGTTTCCGTAATTGCCACCCAATTAGCCAGAGGGCTCGCTTTTTCAGCCAGCGGATTATACTCGACTCCCGCGGAAAGCGTCGGCAAAATTTTAAATGTTACCGTATTGCGCCAGCGGGCACGGTCGATTTGATTGGCAATGACCCGTACCCCGAAGGTGAATCGTTCTTTGGTTTCCCCAGCAGTCCCACGGACCGCTCGCCCTTCGCCGGGTCAGAGCGGTCAGCTGGGGACCTCCGAACCTTGCGCCAGCTCCGGCGACTCGTGCTCGTGTTCATCTTCCTCTTCCCCCAGTTCGTGCTCTTTCCAATGCTCCAAAGTGATGCCCGGCGGCAAAACGATTTCTTCCGGCGCGGGAGCGGAGCGGTCAGAAAGTAGCCAGTCCAAACGCTCTACGTGGGTGTCACGGCTGGCCTCGCCAATAATTCGAAAAACCGGCTGGCCGTTTGTATCCAAAATTACCGTTGCCGGAAGGGAATTGCCCAGTCGAAAGCTAATTTGCTCCTGCGTGGTTGCGCCAAGCCAAATCGGGAAGTTGATTTCAAATTTCTGCGCAAACGTCGCCACTTTTTTGTGGTCTTGGGCCGGGTCGGTCGAGGCGGCGATAAACTATACGCCTTTCGGTCCATATTCTTTCTGTGCCTCGACAAAAAGCGGCATTTCCTTTCGGCAGGGGACGCACCAGGTGGCCCAGAAGTTCAAGATGACGATTTTGCCGCGGAAATCGGAGAGGGCTTGGGTTTGTTTTTGCAGGTTTTGCAGCTGCAAGTCGGGCGGTGGAGAAACCGAATCGGCTAAGAGGTTGAGGCCGAGTAAAATCGTTGCAAAAGCTGCCACGCCGGAAATAAAAACAAACCGACGTCAGTTTTCAACTAAAATCTGAATTGCAACTCCAGTCCAGCGGTCTCGTGTTTGGCAAAATATTTCGGCATCAGCATCCAGCCGCTTTCTTGCAAGGCGCGGTTGCGTTTTTTAACCGCTTCCGTGACATACATAAGGTCAGCCAGCGTTGCTACCAGAAAGACCCCTGAGCCGATTAGCACAATCGTTGAAGGGCCCTCAATACCGCAGCCCTCCCAGCTGCAATTCTTTTTTTTCTGTTCCCTCAATTCTTCGGCCAGAAGAGTTCCACCTATTATAAAAGTTCTCACCCCCACACCAAGTAGGGCCCGCTTGTACAATCCTGCATAGCAATAACCGAAGGAAGGTCCTATTAAAAGCCCCCCGGCTATGAGGCTGAAGGCCACACGATCGCTCACATAATCCTTGCTCCCCAGCCAGATTCCGGATGCCACCGGCAGGGCCGTGCCAAAGAACGACAAAGCCGCGGCGGCGTCTTCTGATTTGCGTTCGTAGCGGTACTGGGCTTGGGTCAGAATCCTGTTTGAAAGAAAGAGCAGAGCGACAAGGAGGTAGAGCCGAACTACTCTGTTCAAGAAGTTATTCTTTTTCACTTTCAATTCCTTTCTGCCCTCTGTGGAGAGGGCGTTTTTGGGCGAAAGCGAAAGGAAATTCTCTACCTGCCAAACTAAGATAATCAAAGTTAAACCCAGCTGTCAACAACTCAGCTTCTTAAATTCCGCAATTTCGGTATCCACCGCGGCACGGTCTTGAGATACGCCTCGTACTCCGCGCCGAATTTCTTTTTCAAGGCCGGTTCTTCGTAAAAGATGACGAATAGGTGCTGGGGGAGCCAGACCAGAAAAGCATAGGCGAAAAGCGTCCAGGATTGATAGACAAGCGCCTCGCCGATTAAAATAAGTGCCGCGCCAACGTACATCGGATTTCTCATCATCCGATAGAGTCCCTTGGACACGAATATCTTGGGCGGGTCGATAGGCGCCGGAGTCCCTTTACCGAAAGTGGCAAAGTTCCACATTGACCAAAGTTGCGCTATGGCGCCCAGGCCAATTGGTATGAACCCGAGATACCGGAGTATTCCGATTTCAAAAGAGCGGTTCAGGTTCGAAGCCACCAGCCAGCAGGGCACTACGATGAGCAAAAAGCCGGGAACGAAGATGGCAAATATCAGCGTCTTGACGAGGGGCATCTTGCTAATCTCTAATCTCTGTCTTTATACGTCTCCGCCTCTATCTCCACAAGCATCTCCGGCTTTCATCAATGCTTCTTCGATGTTTTTCAAAATCTGGATGGTCTGGGCATACGGGTCGCCAGTGCCCACAATTTTCCCAACGCCTTCTTCAATCACAAACGCCGTAGTACCGGAAACATAGACGTGGTTCCCGACTTTGACGGTGCGGGAATAGCCGACCACCGGTTCGAATTTGGAGCCGCTGGAGATATTTTGGCGTTTTATCATATGACCAATAACCGTCTATTGGTTTTTGCCGTCAAGCTCAAAATCCCCATTTCTTTTGTTTTGAATTTGTAGGGGCACAAAATTTTGTGCCCGTAGGGGCGTATCTCTCGACTTCGCTTCCTCGACTCCGCTCTGAACAGGTCGGGACAAGTTTCAATACGCTCTACGGTAAACAAGAAACGAGGAAAATTTGAGGCAAAAAAGAGTCGCCCGCTATTAGTAGAGGGATGTGTGTGAAAGGAAACCTCCTCAATCACCCGTAGGCGGCGTTTTTTTATCCCGAGCGAAGTCGAGGGACAACGCCGCAGCCGGATTGCCTGCCCGAGGCGTAGCTCCGGTTACGGCCAGGGAAAATCCGGCCTACGTGGAAAGGGAATAAGGGTAGTTCAAAAATCGAGGAAAAATTGAGGCAAAAAGCGATGGCCGGCTATTAGTAGAGGGATGTGTGTGACCCCTCGGTTGGTAGCCGACACTTGAGTGTCGGAATATCCTCGGCTAAAGCCGAGGCTACCAATGAAAAAATTGGAAATACAAAAATCGAGGAACTTTTGAGCAAAAAAACAGCCGCAGGCTATTAGTAGAGGGAGTATGATAACCGAAACGAAAAAAGAAACGGAATTGACCGCACCTTTGGAAGGGGCGAAGGCAGAGTTGATTGAACTCATCAATTCGCGCGTAGGTCCCAATCGAACCCTTACGGCGAAAGACGTTTTCATTCGCTCGATGTATTTAGTCTCCGACCAGATAAACTCCTTCGGCGGCAGATTCGATAGAGTTGAACTGGAAAAAATGGCCAATCTGGTCATCGATTGTCCGGTCATCGTCGGGCACCGGCACGACCGGCTGCCGATTGCGCGCAATTTCAAAGCAGAAATTGTGCCTGTCCCGAGCGGAGTCGAGGGAGAGAAAAACGGAGCAGCCTGGCTGGTAACCTGGTTTTACTGGCTGGCGGCGGCAGTTGGGGCTGAAAATCTTTCGAAAAATATCGACGGCGGAATAAACAAAGAGGTCTCGGCCGCCTTTCTGTTCGAAACTCCGGAATGCTCGGTCTGCGGACAGGATGTTCGAATGTGCGAGCATATTCCGTTTCGCCGCTATGCCGCGCCGAACGGAACTTTACAGCCCGCTTTTTTCTGGTATCGCAACGTTTCCAAAATTTTGGAAACCTCTTTGGTCTATCGCGGCGCCGTGGCGGGGACCAGAATAACCCCTGCACTGGCGGATAAGGGAGAGGTATTTTTTACGAAAAAGGAAAAGCGTCTGATTCTTCCCCCAAGAAAAAACAAAACACAACGCCTCTACGCCGGCATTTGTAGGGGCGGCTCGCCCCTCGACTGTGCTCGGGATAAACGAACCGCCCTTACCAAAAACGTAGGGGCGAATCCCTGGCCGGGCAGGCTTTAGATTCGCCCGGGTGAACCTCCCTCGGATGCGCTCGGGACAAGTAAAGGTTCACCCCTACATCGAAGACAAATTCGGAGGGAAAATTGAGGCAAAAAACGGTGGCCGGCTATTAGTAGAGGGATATGATGAACGGCAAAAGAAGAAACGGACAGGGGTCTTTGGCTTACATCACCACGGCAGCTCTGGTGAAATTTCTGTTCTCCTTCGCGATGACCGCCTGCGGCATTCTGGCGGCCTACTACACCACGGTGGCCGGAATCAAACTGGAGCTGGCGCAAAAGGCGGATGCCCGCACGGTGGCGGAAATGGATAAGAAAATAGCTGCCATCGACGTCCAGCTTTCGGAACGCTTTATGACCAAAGAAGATTTCTACCTACTGAAGGATGAAATGTTAGAGCGGCTGACCAAAATCGAAGCGAAAATCTCGAAGAATGGAGCGAAATAACGTGGAAGAAAAAACCGAGCAGGAATATTTGTTGTTGAAAAACGAATTGATACGGGAAATCAAATGCTTGCACGCCACCCTTATGGTTTTGACGGTCGGCAGCGTGGCCAATTCGGACGATTCCGAACTGGAAGCGCTGCCGGCGGAAAAACTGGTGGAGTTGAAACGAAAGTTGAAGAAAAAACTGGATGCGGCCCTGCCGGTTAATCCGGCCGCTGACGTCCGATTTAAAAACGAACAGAAAACGTAGGGGCACGGTGCGCCGTGCCTCTGTAAGGGCGAGGCATGCCTCGCCCCTACATCAAATCGTAACAGAAAAGCGTAGGGGCGAACCTTGTGTTCGCCCGCGATGGAAAATAAACAAACGAAAGGAGAATAAATGGGAGTTCGCGATTTAGCTTTGGAGGGACTGGGCGCGGTTTTTGCCACCTTCCTGATTAAACAAACCGCCAGCGTGGATGATTTGAAGGATGCCGACATCGGCAAAGCGGTTACGATTACAGCCAACAACACGGTTGGCCCGGCCACCGATGGCGCGGTGCTTTTGGGCAAGTTAGTCGATTTGTCTTTAACTGATGCGGATAACGGCAAACGGGTTGCCACGCTGCAAATCGGCGGCGTGGTGAATCTGAATTTAGTTACGCCAGCGCCAGTTGTTGGCAACCGCGTGGTCGGCGGTGCCAGCGGAACAGTCAAGCAGGCGCCGGTTCTGACGGCTTTTGACCCGGCGGGAGGGAACATTGCCCGCGGGACGGTCATCGCCGTCAACGGCACGACGGATTGCACGTTGATTTTGAACTGAACGGATGTAAGGGCGACGCCCGCGCGTGGCGGGTCGCCCCTACAAAAAAACGAAAGGGCAAAAATGGAATTAGAAAAATTATTGGAAGAACCAAATTTGATGTCTTTGGCTCTGGCGGAAAAACCTAAGCCGGGCGCGGTCGATTTGACCCGCGCGGCGCAGTTAGACATTTCGCGCGAAACCTATCTCGAAGCGCAAAATCAGGGGATGACTTTATCTGAATTGCTCGAAACCGAGCCGTATGATCCTTCGCCGGTTGGCTCGACGCTCGATGCTTTCGACCGCCAACTTTTGATGCGCGGGCTGAAGGTTTCCGACAAAAATGCGTCAACTGTTGAAGAATTTTTTGCCGCCGCGCCGGTTTTGATGCCGGAGTTCATCCGCCGCGAAATTTTGCGCGGCCAGCGTATGCGTCCCGGTCTGGAAACTTTGATCGCATCTTCCACGCCGGTTTTCGCCTCGCGCTACACGCCGTTTTACATAAACGTAACGCCAGCGCAAACCCGCCTTTCGCTCAAGCCGGTCGGCGAAGGGGCCAGTGTTCCGCAGATGCTGGTAACCGAACAGCAGCATACCATCACCGTGCCGGAATACGGCCTGGCTTTGGCGATTTCCTACCGCGCTCTGCGCTATCGCTCGATGGCGCAGTTCAAAGTCCTGCTCTGGTATGTCGGCTTCCGGCTTTCGGCGGATAAAATCGGGCTTCTGGTCAATACCATTATCAATGGCGACGGCAATTCGAATCCGGCGACGGTCATCAACACTGCCGCGACCGGCGTTTTGGCCTACACCGATTTGGTCAGTTTCTGGAACGAGTTTTATCCCTTCGAGATGAACACGCTGGTGGTTTCTAAAAACAACCTGAAAACGATTCTGACCCTCTCCGAATTCAAAGACCCGATGGTCGGTTTCCGCTTTCAAAAAACCGGCGAGTTGGTAACTCCTTTAGGCACAAAATTGATTCGTTCCGATAACGTCTCGACCGATTTGCTCATCGGCTTGGACAATCGTTTTGCCATCGAGGAAGTCGTTTCGCAGCCCTTGATGGTTGAATTCGACAAGGTCATCGAGCAGCGTTTAGAGGAAGCGGTCGTTTCCGAATCCATCGCATACGCCAAGGTGGTCAAAGAGGCGAGTTTGATTCTGGACACCGTATGGTAAACCGTAGGGGCAACCCTTGTGGTTGCCTTTTCCCTCTCCACTGGGTGGAGAGGGGTTAAGGGTGAGGAAAAAATGCAAAAACTTTTAGACACCTCCTCGGCGCTTGCCCCGACCGGCATCGCCACCCAGCGGAAAATTTTCCGCATCTCCACCGGCGTTTATGCCGGCCGGGCGGCGGCGCTTTACCAAAAAACTGCCGGCACGATTGTCCTGGTGTCCGCCGATCCGCCGCATACCAATTGGTCGGCGGCCCAGAACATCGTCAGCGACTCCGCCGATTTTCCCTTTTCGGCAGTGGTGGACTCTGGCGGCAACATTTACATCGTCTATACGCAAGCGACCACGCTGGCGCTTTTGGCGGTCAAACTTACTTTCGCAAATGGAAGCTGGACGGTTGGAACTGTGCGACAAGTTTTGACCGTTGATTCCAACTATTATCCGGTCATTGCCAAAGACCGCACCGACCGGCTCTGGGTTATCTGGAGCCGGTTTGCGGCGGCTGATGGCAAATACTATCTCCAAGCCAAAAGCTCCATTAACGACGGCGTCACCTGGGGCAGTGGTTCGACCGACATTGGAACAACTTTGACTTCCGGTTCTACCTCTGTGTACGGGCAAGTGGAAATTTTCAACGACCGGATTTACGCCTTTTACACTGACGGTGGGACAAAACTGGCCAATCGCTATTTCGCCATCTTGGGCTCGGTCTGGTCTTCGGAAGAAATTTTGGCCACTGGCAGCGGTTTTGACTTCAATTTCGCTGTTGGTTCGTCCGCCGATGGCAAATTGGGCAGCGCTTACGTCAATTCTTCGGGTTTGTTTTACAAGGAATATGACGGTTCAGTCTGGTCTGGGGCTTTGCAAATCGACACCGGCGGCGCTTCCCCTTTGCTCACTTTTCCCTCCGGCAAGGCGACGGTTTTGTATCTGAAAACTTTTGGCGCGAATCAAAACCAGCTGGTTTATTCGCAAAAAGGGGCGTCCAGCTTTGACGCAGCAGTTCCTTTGTTCACCGCCGAGGCCGCTTTTGCCAAAGTTTTCGTCTATGACGCCTCCGCCACGGTGAAATTTCAAGATAAAACTTCAGAGGCCGCTTCAACCGCCGCCGGAGACGTTTTGCACTCCACCTCCGGCGCCATGCTGAAAGATATTGGCGACGCTCTGTATTTGGGGGCGGATGAACCGTTCCACTTTTTCCGAACCATCAACTCGGTTGCCGGGGTTGGTGGTGCTGTTTCCTTCTCCTATTGGAACGGCTCGGAGTGGATTGCCTTTACGCCTTACTCCGGAAACTACAATTTTGTGGATACAGGTGCGGGCGTCTATCTCTGGGCTGATAAATCGCAATTTCCATCGGGCTGGCTCAAATCCAGCGTCTCCGGCGCGCTGAAATTCTATCTGAAAATTGAAGTGACCACCAACTATTCCGCCGGCCCGGTCGGAACACAACTTTCCGCCATACCCGAAACCCTCTATCCAAATGTGACGGTGTAATATGCCTTTTACAAACGCACAATTAGTTCGTAAACATTTAATCGAACATAGCGCCATCGGTCAAAGCGTGGAAAATTTACCTCTGAAGCTGGCCGTCGCCACGCCGGTGAAGCTTCCTTCGGCCCCCTTGCTTTCCCTCTCCGACAAAGTCAAAGGCAAGGAGGATATGACGCCAAAAGAGGAAACGGTTCTGCTCACTTTGGCCAGCGTTCAATTGGCCTCCACCGATTTGATGCCTGAATCGCTGGTGGTCGCTTCCGATTCTTCGCTCGGCACCATCTATGTCGAGCAGGTTGATTTCGCTGTCGATTATCCGGCGGGAAAAATCCGCCGCCTGCCAGGCGGGGCTTTAACGGTGGACACGATGGTTGTAGTCTGGCATGTCTCCTTCAAAGTTTACACTCGGAACGTGGACTACAAGATCGACTATGGCAAAGCGGAAATCACCCGTTTGGCAAGCGGTGTTATCGAAGACGGCCAGACGGTATATGTCGATTTCAAAATCGACCCGGCGTTTTTGGGGCTGGAAGTAATCGAGGGCGCCGTGGCGGAAGCGGAAGCTCAAGTGGTAACGCTTATCGACCCGGCGTATGTCGATTCTTCCGAACCGTCACTGGCAACGGGTGCCACCTATCTGGCGGTTTCGATTCTGGCGCAGGTGAAAGCACTGGAGTCGATGCAATCCGCCAATCCCTCCCACCAGCTTTCCCGTTCTTGGGCGATTATGTCCAATTTCTACCGCAAACGCGCCGCCGATTTTCTGGCCTCGTTCGCCAAAAAACCGGGAGGATTGAAATCATTGACCCTGCCGAGGAAAAACTAATGGTGGCTGGTGGTTTTTGTAAGGGCGGTTCGCGAACCGCCCCAGCCATCAATGAAAACGTAGGGGTGAACCTTCAGGTTCACCCGGGCGAATCTCCTTCGACTTCGCTCAGGACAAGTGAAGATTCGCCCCTACAATGATAGGAATATGAACGATACCTTAAACTATCTCAAAGCCAAACGCATCTGGAGTGTGCCGGGTGTGGTCGTCTATGGCACGCTGGGCGCCGTCGAACTCCTGCTTTTGCGCAGTGAAAGCACGCCGACTTCCAAGCGCGTGATTTTTGAAAACGCCGTTTTGGGTGGCGTGGAACAAGTTCTGTTCTACCAAAACCTAACCGACCAGCGCGGAAACAAACTGCCGCAGAAACTGAAAAGCCCGAAAGTTGTCGTTCTGCCTAAAACCGGCATCGCTGCCGTCATTGTCGGCGAAGAATCGGAACAGCTGTTCCGCCTGGCCAAAACCGGCGGCACGGACAACGCGCTGGTGGATTTGCTGATTATTGAAATGGGATAGTTGCGTCAGGAATAATTCCTGACGCAACCGTAGGGGCGTATTGCAACTTGTCCCGAACGAAGTCGAGGGATACGCCCCTACCGAGGAAGGAGAAATAATAACCAATGGTGGAACAAAACCGAAAGGAGTTAGCAGATGATCTGGCCTACCTTGAAATCTTACTGGAAAAAATTCTGGAAATGGTTGAAAGAGGAACTTTGCCGCTCAAAGCCGCCGACGCCTTGAAAATTATAGAACTGCGGCAAAAGCTAAAAAAAGATGCCAGCTCCTCCCGCCAGGACGTGGGACGGCTGTTTATGGATATGATTAGAAGGGGAGAAAGGCCCGAAACCAAGAAAAATGAAAACAATCCTTCGGAGCGGACTGTTGTGTCTCACCATCGCCGCCGGAATCGTTTCCCCTGGCCGAGCAGGCGCCCAGAGCGCCGACACGCTCCGCCCGGACGGAACCAAAAAAGCGGTAATGGGCCAGAACGCCACCTGCACGGCCACGAGCTCCAATCACACCAAAGTGAACGAAGCGGTGCGGGATGATGACGCAACGTATCTCGAAGCGGATGTGGGTGAAGCCTGCGTTTGCGCAATGGGCGCGGACGATACCACCAAGCATGCGCTGGCTAATTTTTCCGGCGGCGGCACGATAGATTCGGTGCGCATCGTTGCCTGGGTGCGCTCGGCCACCGGTTCCAATCCGCATAAAGATTCGATCAAGCTGGTGATGCAGGAACAATCCTCCTATTTATCATCCAGCTTCTTTGGTCTCTCCGGGTCGTATGCCGAATATAAGTTCACTTCCGCCACCAAGCCGACCGGCGGGAGCTGGACACTTTCCGCCGTTGATTCGTTGGTTTTAGGTGTAAGAAACAAATTACAAAGTTTGGGTGTGGGTTGCGCCGAGGTGCGAATTACCCAAGAATATGCCGTCGTCTATTATTTCCCCTCCTCCGGCGGCAGTTCGCCCCGGCGCAACCGGCTTTTTAGAAAGTGAGTTTTTGTAGGGGCAATTCATGAATTGCCCCTACCACAATGAAAGGAGAAAGATGCTAAAAAAGTTTCTGTTCGTATTTGCTCTGCTGTTCTCGCTTAAAACCACAGTTAATGCCGATGTCTGGGGCCAATTCCGCAACTCCACCGGTCTCAAATGGGACTCGCTTTATCTGTTCGGCAATTTTCACGACTCGCTTGCTCTAAAAGAAATCGACGGCGATTCCATCGGCTACTGGCGCTACTATCAGGGTTCAATTTTCGAATCGACCTTTGTCGCTTTCTCCACCGACAAAATCTGGACGGGCAATTTCCGCCGGGTTTTTCGCGCCTCCAAATCGGATGGCTCCACCGGCGCCTATGCCGTCCGCGTTCTGGTCTGGAAAAACGGCAGCCGCTCTTCGCACAACTTTGACGAAGGGGATTGGCTCACTTACTCCGTCCTTTCGACCTATCCGGAAGTCAACATCGCCTCTTCCGACACGATTGCCCAAGTCACCAATCCGGTTACAGCCCTTGGCACCGGCTCCGGTTCGTTTCCGGTTACCGTCAACGTCAAGCAAGGCGCCGTTCCGATTGCCGGAGTTTTGGTTCAGGTGGTCGATTCGCTCACCCAATTGGCCACGCAGGCGATTGGAAACAGTGATGCCAACGGTGTCATCAAATTAAATCTGAATTCCGGTTTCTATTTTGTCCGCTTGTTTAAGCCCGGTTACCTTTTCACCGCTCCGGAAACACTCTTGGTTTCGGGTGCGACGATGAAAAATTACTCCGGCACGCTCTTTGACCCCGGAGTTCCTTCCAGTCCCTCTCTCTGCCGCGTTTACGGCTGGGTCTATGGCCTGTCCGCCGATTCATTGGCGGGCGTTACCGTCACGGCAGAAATCAAAACTTCACCTTTGAAAGCCGGCTCCATCGTCATTTCGCCGTATCTCAAGGGCACGACCACCAATTCATCCGGCTACTGGTATTTGGATTTGTATCCCAATCTTAGCTTGAGCCCTTCAAGTACAAAATATGAATTTACGATTTATTACAACTCCACGCCCATCGCCAAACGCACCGTAATCGTCCCAGCCCAATCCAGCTGGCAGTTCACGTGGTAGGGTTTTTGGGGATGTTAAAAGGGAACCGGCTTTTAGCGGTTGCGGCGTTTGTAGCGCTTGATGGAGGGCTTGCTCCCGCTTCCCTTCGCCCGGTGCATCGCCTTTTCCCGCTTTATCCGTTCTTCGGTCATTTTTTCAACAAATTGCTCGGTTGTCAAAGTAGTGAACTTTTGCATTTTTTCTCCTTTCCATTGATGAACTTGGTCCAAAAGCAAAGCCGATTACCGGCCGCTTCCATAATTTACGTTC
>CAZSIT010000020.1:0-38832 GCA_964607165.1 uncultured Ignavibacteria bacterium | reverse complement strand
GGTGCCCCTTCTTCAAAATCTTTTTAATCAGCTCCTCCGTGGAGGCGGGCGGGTTGAAGCGATGGAACGACAGGTAGCAGGTGCGGCAGGCCATTTCGATGACCTGCTCCGCTTGGGGGGTGATGGACATCAGGGTGACCAAAAGCTCCCCGCTGGGCTTGGTGACTTCGCTTTTCCCTGGCCGGGCAGGCTTTTCCGATTCTGACAAAACTGTATTCTCCTCTAACATAAGATAAGCTTTTCCTTTCGCAATTTGGCGAATTTTCTTTTTTCAACTCCGGCCTTGAATTTTCCCCCAGCAGGGGCTGGGGGGCTACCCGGAGCCGATTGACCTTTCTTCGTTGCTTTTGTAGGGGCGGTTGGTTCGACTTCGCTCACCACACGTCACGAACCGCCCTTACCGATTTTTTTCTGTAGGGGCGAGGCACGCCTCGCCCTAGGCGGGTTTAAAACCCGCCCCTACAATTTTATATCCAATTTTCTTTCAGCCCACCGAACACCCCCCCGGCAGAGGCCGGCGGGCTACCGGGGATTGATACGCTTTTCCTTTCTCTTTTTTACAAAACCTTATTCTCGGCGGGCAAACCGCCTCCGCCGTCAACTTTGACCTTTCGAAAACTAAAGGTCTGCGACCACGACCAATAAAGATGCCAAGCCCCCCGTTTTTCGGTCGTTAGATCCTGTCTTCGACCCTGAAGGGCTCAGACCCGAAGGGAGGGTCGAAGGCCCGAAGGACGGGGGGACGCTTATTTTCACTTCCTTTCGGTCTCCCCCTCCTATAAGAAGACCGAAAGGTCAATTCGGCAAGCCACAATTTCCTCTCCAGACCGGCCTTGCCGCTCCCCGTTTCGGGGGAGACTTCGGCCCTTTTCCTGCTAAAGCAGAAAAACGGGCCTAACCGTTACCAAATAGCGGCTAAATGGTTAATTTGCAAAATAATAATAATTTTGTCAACAACTTTTTGAAAAAAAACCACAAAATGTTGTGGTTGATAACTTGTGGATAACTATTGGTTGGTATGGATTTTGCTAAAGGATTTAGAGTCTATTGATGCCATTTATCCTTAATGGTAGCCTTATCGTAGCCGGATGGTAGCCGGCACTTCAGTGCCGGAATGCAGGGGCGGTTAGCGAACCGCCACTACAAAGACGCCTCACCCTAACCCTCTCCACACGTGGAGAGGGAACTGAAAAGAATCTTTTCTTCCCTCTCCATTTTATGGAGAGGGACCGAGGGTGAGGCTGGCCGCTTTTTTCAGTTCTTCAAACGTTATCAAATCCTCCTGCCGGAAGATTTCTTTGCCGGAGGAGTCGTAGATAATCGTTTCCGGCAGGAGGCCGGAAAGGTTGAACATCCCGGTCAGGCTATCCTGTGGGCCGCGGAAGATGAAATTGGGGTAGCGGACTTTCTTTTGCGAAAGAAAATCGCGGACTTTGAAAACGATTTTAGCGGAATCGCCGACCACAAAGAAATCGGCGGACACGCCGAGCATTTGCAGCTTTGAGGTATCGATGGATTGGTGGAATTTGACCAGGTCGCCGATTTCGGTGGTGCAGGGGCCGCACCAGGTGGCCCAGAAGTTGATGACCAGCGGTTTTTGTTTGAATTCCGCCAGCCGGGCGCGCAAATCCGCGGGGGAGACGACCTCGACCCGCAGGGCGGATTTTGGGACAGGTTTGGAGCAGGCGAAAAGAATAGCAAAAATGACCCCGAAATATTTAATCAGACCGATTTTCATAAAATTGTAGGGGCGGGGTCACCCCGCCCATTTTTCAAGTCGTGGCGCAGGATAAAGTCCGCCTTTGGCGGACGTATCCTGCGGTTATGTTTCGCCAGCGCAGGTTAGCCTGCCCGCGCCGAACACGGATTCGGCCAGGGATAAAACCTAACCTGCGCCACGAATACCAAAATTTTATTCCGTCGAGGCCGTTTTGCGCCATTTGATGCCACAGCCAAAGGCCTTGGTCTCTTTGACGGAGATTTCTTTGCCCGCCAAAAGGGCGTTCAGCGCGTTTTTAAAATCGAAGCTTTTCGACTTCTTGGCGTCGGTATCGTCCTCTATCCGCCCGCGATAGACCAGCTTAAAGTTGCCGTCCAAAAGAAAAACGTGCGGCGTTACCCGCGCACCGTAGGCCAGGCCGATTTCGGAAGTGGAATCATACAGATAGGGAAACGAGAAATTCTTATCTTTGGCACGCTTGACCATATTGTCGTAGCTGTCCTCCGGGTTACGACCGGGGTCGTTGGAGGAAATCGCTACAAACGCCACCCCTTTGAGCTGATACTTGTTGGCCAGCTTGACGAGGCGGTCTTCAAACGCCTTGGCATACGGGCAGGCGTTGCAGGTAAAAATAACGGCCACCCCCTTTTTCCCTTGGTAGTCGGCCAAAGTATAGGTCTTGCCGTCCGTGCCCATAAGCGAAAAAGACGGCCCGGCGGCGCCTATAGGCAACTCTTCGGCGGAAGCCATTGCCGACAAGGCCACCACTACCCCCAAAACCAACCCGCTGTAACGCAAACGCATAATGCTGCTCCTTTCTTTTTTTGTTCATTTCCGCAGGGACTTGATTGGTCAAACCCCTGCGTTTGGCTATCATACGTTATACACATAAAAACGGCAAAGGAAAAATCGTGGCGCAGGATAAAGTCCGCCTTGGGCGGACATATCCTGCGTTTTTTGCCGGCCGCGGGCGCAACGAGGGATAACACTTAACCTGCGCCCGAAAAAGCAGTTGGTTTTTGAGGGAAAATATGGTATAATTTGAGTTTTGCGTAAAACCGGAAAAGGTTGAAAACCTTGAGCAAGTCGAAAGGTATCGCAGAAACGATAATTTTATGTTTGGAGAACTGACCGAAAAATTTGGGACGATCTTCAAGAAGCTTACCGGTAAAGGGAAGCTTTCGGAAGAAAACATTAAAGAAGCTTTGGGCGAGGTCCGCCGCGCGCTTTTGGAAGCGGACGTCAACTACAAGGTGGTCAAAGATTTTTTGACCGAAGTGGAAGCCAAGGCGCTGGGGGCGGAGGTGCAAGCCTCCATCCAGCCGGGGCAGTTCTTCGTTAAAATCGTTTATGATTCATTAGTCGAGCTTTTGGGCAGGAAAGCCGAGCCGCTAAAGACCGCCGGCGCTCCACCCACCTTAGTGATGGCTGTGGGCTTGCAGGGCTCGGGTAAAACTACTTTCTGCGGGAAACTGGCCTTGCATTATAAAACTAAAGGGAAACAGGTATGGCTGGCGGCTTGCGATACCCAGCGCCCCGCGGCAAAAGAGCAGTTGAAAGTTTTGGGCGATTCCATCGGTGTTGCCGTCCATTTGGCTGCAGATGATGCGGTCAAAGGGGCCATCGACGCTCGCCAGCTTGCGGCCGAAGATGGCGCGGATTATTTGATAGTGGACACCGCCGGGCGGCTGCATATCGACGAGCCTTTGATGGACGAGTTGGCCAAAATGAAAAAACAGTTGAAGCCGACCGAGATTTTGCTGGTTTTAGATGCGATGACCGGACAGGATGCGGTCAACGTCGCCACGCAGTTTCAGCAAAAGTTAGGAATTGACGGCCTCATCCTGACCAAGCTGGACGGGGACGCCCGCGGTGGGGCAGCTCTTTCCGTCAGAAAAGTTACCGGTGTACCGATCAAGCTGGCGGGAGTGGGAGAAAAATTAGCCGATTTGGAGCCCTTCCATCCCGACCGAATGGCTTCGCGCATTCTGGGGATGGGGGATATCGTCGGCTTGGTGGAAACGGCCCAAAAGGCCTTTTCGCAAAAGCAGGCCGATGAACTGGCCGAGCGGTTGCGCAAAAAAAGTTTTACTTTGGAGGACTTCCGCCAGCAGATTCTGGAAGTGAAAAAAATGGGGCCGCTCGATTCTTTGGCAAGCAAACTGCCGGCGGGGATGACCCGCGGGCTGGAGGGCGGGTTCGACGAAAACGGAATGAAGCATACCGAAGCGATTTTGTCTTCGATGACCCCTTCGGAACGGGAACGGCCGCATATTATTGACGGTTCCCGCCGTAAAAGGATTGCCAAAGGGTCGGGAACTTCGGTGCAGGAAGTGAATCAAATGTTGAGGCAATTTGAGAATGTAGCCAAGATGATGAAATCGGTCTCCAGGATGGGTAAATTTAAAGCCGATTTGCTGGGTAGATTAGGTAGGTTTTGATTTTTTTGTAGGGGCGAGGCACTTGTGGTGAGCGAAGTCGAACCATGCCTCGCCCTTATATGACGTGTATAACAGGTTATTCTAAAACAGGAGGTAGTATGGCAGTAGTGATACGTTTGCGCCGGATGGGCGCCAAGAAAAAACCGTTCTTTCGGCTGGTGGCGGCCGATTCCCGCCGCCCGACCGATGGCCGCTTTCTGGAAACTTTGGGGACCTACAACCCAACCTTAAAGCCGGCGGCGGTCAATTTGAACGAAGAGCGGATTGGGTACTGGCTGGCGGTGGGCGCCAAGCCGTCCGACACGGTCAAGGCGCTTTTCAAGCATACCGGTTTGACTCAAAAGCTGGCTTTCAAAAAGGCCGGCAAGGATGTTTCCGATATCGTTTTGAAAGGGACGATAAAAGAGGCGGCCAGGGCTAAGAAAGGCGGCAAGAAAGCCCAAAAAGCTGAAAGCCCCGAGCGCAGTCGAGGGGAAGAAGCGCCCAAAACCGAAGAGAAGAAAGCCGAGTAATTGTCTCCGAAAGGAGAAAGCTATCGATGCGCATAGATATTATTTCCATCTTCCCCCGTCTGTTCGAGCCGTTTTTGGCCGAGTCGATTTTGGGCAAGGCGGTGGCCAAAGGTCTGGTTCAAATTTCGGTCACCGATTTGCGCCAATTTGCCGAGGATAAGCATTCCACGACAGACGACACCCCCTATGGCGGTGGGGGCGGGATGGTTATGCTGCCGGCGCCTTTGATGAAAGCGGTCGAAAGTTTGAAAAACGGCCAGCCGCCGAGAGTAATTTTGACCACTCCGCAGGGAAAGTTATTCAATCAAAAGCTGGCGCAGGAATTTGCCAACGAAGAGCAATTGATTATTATCTGCGGGCGCTATCGCGGAGTGGACGAGCGCGTGCGGCAATTAGTGGTGACCGATTGCGTTTCCATCGGCGATTACATTTTAGGCGGCGGCGAAGTGCCGGCAATGGTGATTACCGAAGCGGTCTGCCGTTTAATACCGGGCGTGGTGGGAAACGAAGACTGCGTGAAAGCCGATTCCTTCACCTCGGGGCTTCTGGAGTATCCGAATTATACCAGGCCGGAAGAATTTATGGGGCTTTCTGTGCCAAAAGTCTTGTTATCTGGAAATCATGCCGAAGTCGATAGGTGGCGGCGGCGCGAGTCGCTTTTGCGAACCTGCACCCTTCGCCCCGATTTGCTTGCGAAAATTGAGCTGACCAAAGAAGACAAAAAATTACTGGAGACCTGAGAGTTCGATATTGCTTGCTAAAAATAATGTAGGGGCGAATCTTTACCTGTCCCGAGCGGAGTCGAGGGAGATTCGCCCAGGGTGAACCTGAAGGCCTGCCCTGAGCTTGCCGAATGGGTTCACCCCTACATAGGTTGGAAAGAAGGAGACGTTATGGACTTGATAAGAATGATAGAAACCCGCCAGACCAAAACCAAACGGCCCGAATTTTCTCCCGGCGACACCATCAAGGTGCACGTCAAAATCAAAGAGGGAGATAAAGAGCGCATTCAGGTTTTTCAGGGAACCGTGATTGCCAGAGGGGGCCGGGGAGCCAACCAGAGCTTTACCGTGCGGAAAATCTCTTCCGGCATCGGGGTGGAGCGCGTTTTTCCGCTTTATTCCCCTTCCGTGGCCAAAATCGAGCTGGTTAAAACCGGCGACGTGCGCCGCGCCAAGCTGTATTATCTGCGCAAGCTGAAAGGGAAATCGGCGCGCATCGAAGAGAAGAAAAAAGAGCTGGAAGAGGCTTCCGGACCGGGTGCGGCAGTAAAGACCGAATAACTTGGCCAGTATCTACGCCACCGAGCTGGGACTTTGGCAAAAAGGCTGCTCCCTGATTTGTGGCGTGGATGAAGCGGGACGCGGCCCTTTGGCCGGGCCGGTGGCCGCGGCGGCGGTGATTTTGCCTCCGAGTTTTAACGAACCGGGAATTAACGATTCAAAACTGCTTACGGCTGAAAAGCGGGAAAAACTTTTCGGCCTTATTTTTGAAAAGGCGCTGGCAGTAACCACCGCCTTCGCCTCGCCGGAGGAAATTGACCAACTCAACATTCATCAAGCGGCCCTCTTGGCAATGCGGCGAGCCGTTGATAAGCTTAAAATTGAACCGGAAATCGTTTTGGTGGACGGCAAATTCAAAATCCCGAACCTCTCTTTTCCCCAAAAAGCGATAGTCAAAGGGGACCGGCTTTCGGCCTCCATCGCCGCCGCTTCTATAATAGCCAAGGTCACTCGTGACCGGATGATGGCCGAGCTGGATGCCCAGCATCCCGGCTGGAATCTGGCGCAGAACAAGGGTTACCCAACTCCCCGGCATATTGCCGCCGTGGCTGAAAAAGGAATTTCCGCCATTCACCGCAAAACCTTCTGCGACCACCTGACCGTTCCCACCCTCTTTTCCCAATGAGCTCCGCCGCCAAAAAGGGGAAACGCGGCGAAGAAGAAGCCGAAAAATATCTAACTAAAAAAGGGCTTCAAATAATCGGCCGCCGGGTGCGCGCCGGGCATAAAGAAATAGACCTGCTCGCTAAAGATGGCGGGCAATTGGTTTTTGTTGAAGTCAAGGCGATTTGGGAACGCTCGTTTGGCTTTCCGGAAGAGCGGGTAAGCGTTGCGAAAAAAAAGAAGCTGATTGAAGCGGCTTACGATTATCTGGAACGAAACGGGATGTCCAATGTCCCTTTCCGGTGGGATTTTGTCGGCATCGATTTCTCCCAAAAGCCTCCGGAATTCATTCATATCAGCGACTTTTTAGAAGAGTAGTGTCCCTGGCCGGACTAACTTTTTCCAATTCTTTGACGACTATTTCCCAGATTTTCACCCAGCGCTCCGGCGTGCGATTAACTTTGGCTGTAAAGCGCTCAATCTGCTCTTTGGTAATTCCAGCCTGTTTGAGAAATTCTTTGGTTTGCACACTAGCCTCTTCCGGTTTGTCGGCCAAGCGGGCCTGCAAACGAGCCACTTCGACATACAAAGCCACAAACTCCTTTTCGGTTAAAGTCGGCAGCCAATAGGTATCGCGCAGAAAGAAAATGGAAATTAAAATAATAAGAGCAAAGAGCGAATACAGCCGCCAGCGCGATATCTTTTCCGACACGGGCAAAGCGTAAGGATTTGTCCGATAACTGTCAAGTTGTAAGGGCGCAGCAGCATACATTCCTACGGTTGAACATTGCTCTTGCATAGGAGCATTTTGCGTGTATAATTGACCGGTATGAATCCGGTTTTTCAGAGGCGAAAATCCCGCCCCGTGACAGTTGCCGGACGGGTCATTATTGGCGGCGGGGCACCGATTGTGGTGCAATCGATGACCACTACGGACACGCGCGACGTGGAAACGACGGTGGCCCAAATCAAACGGCTGGAGGAATTTGGCTGCGAACTGGTGCGGGTGGCGGTTCTGGATGAAAAAGCCGGACTGGCCGTGCCGGAGATAAAGAAAAGAATTTCGATTCCGCTCGTTTGCGACATTCATTTCGACTACAAGCTGGCGCTTTTGGCCATTAAAGGCGGCGCCGACAAGCTGCGCATTAACCCCGGCAATATCGGCGCGGAGTGGAAAACGCGCGAGGTGGTGAAAGCGGCGGCGGAAAGAAACATCCCTATCCGCATCGGCGTCAACTCCGGCTCTTTGCCCAAAGATTTGTGGGCAAAATATGGCGGGCCCAAGCCGGAAGCGATTGTGGAAGCGGCTTTGCGCCACTGCGCCATCCTCGAGGATATGGGCTACAACAGCGTGGTGGTTTCGCTCAAATCCTCGGATGTTCCGGAAGCGCTCGCCTCCTACCGGCTATTTGCCGAAAAATCGATTTATCCTTTACATTTGGGAATTACCGAAGCAGGCTCCGCTTTTTCCGGCTCGATTAAATCTTCGGTCGGCATAGGCACTCTGCTGGCGGAAGGTATTGGCGATACCATCCGGGTCTCGCTGGCAGAAGACCCGGTGGAGGAAGTGAAAGTTGCCTTTGAAATTCTCAAATCGCTCGGCCTGCGCCAGAGAGGCCCGGTGATTATCGCCTGCCCTACTTGTGGCCGCTGCGAAATTGATATGTTCCCGCTTTTGAAACGGGTGGAAGATGAACTGGCCAAAATCCCCGAAACCATCCGCGTTTCGGTGATGGGCTGCGTGGTCAACGGGCCGGGCGAAGCGGCGGTGGCAGACGTCGGGGTGGCTGGCGGAAGAGGCATCGGGCTGATTTACCGCGGCGATAAGGTGGTCAAAAAAGTTAAAGAGGAAGAGATTTTCGACGCTTTGATGGCCGAAGTGCATTCCTTTTTGGCGGAAAAGAAAGGAGCCGCCGTTGCTGCTCCGCAAATCTCTTAAGCTTTTCTTCTTTCTGCTCTTTCTATCCGGTTGTGCCATGCTGGCGCCGCACATTTCCGACACTAAAGCCCACGCCAAAGGGATGAAAGCCGAACAGTGTGCCGAGTGCCATTTGGAAGGGAAAAACGCTGCTCCCAAAGCGCCTTTCCAGATGTGGCAGGAGTCGCGCAAGAACTGCTGGCGCTGCCATAAGTAAGGGCGAGGCATGCCTCGCCCCTGTTCCGGCGCCGGTTTCAACCGGCGAAACGGTCGCACACTAAAGTGTGCGCCGGTTAATTTGTGGGATCGCCTGCCCGGTTCGGCGCGCCACCCTAAAAAACGTTGACACACCCAAAATAATCCTCTAATTTCTCCTTCAAGGTGATGCGTAAATGATAGCCATAACACTTTCCGGTTTTTTCTTACTTTGCCTTCTGGCCGGGTTATTCTATGCGATAATTTCGGTCTTTCTTGGTTCGTTTGTCGGCGGGCATGATTTTTCGGGAACAGAAGCGGGTGGGATCGACCACGGGGTTTCGGGTGAAGTTCATTTTTCGCCGGTGAGCCCGATGATTATCGCTACATTCGTGACCACTTTCGGGGCCGGCGGCTTGGCAGCGGCCAAAGGAATGGGATTGACAGTTATTCCAGCCGTCACCGTGGCGGCCGCTTCGGGGTTGGGATTTGGAGCCATCGCCTTTTTGGTTTTCAAAAAAGTTTATTCTTCCACGCAATCTTCTTCGGAAGTGGAAGTTGGGTCCTTGGCCGGAACGATTGCCGAAGTAATAACGCCCATAGGGAAAACCCAGGTGGGTGAAATTTCCTACACTGCCAAAGGAAGCCGTTTTACCGCGCCGGCCAAGTCGGCCAACGACGAAGAGTTTCCCAAAAACACCCCGGTGGAAATCGTGCGGGTGGTGGGGAATACCTTCTACGTAAAGGCCTCTCCGCGTTAAAAAAAGCTCTAAAAAACAAAATTTTTTTAGTCGCTTTTTTAGCGGAAGTTGGTATAAGTAGTTGAAAGGAGGAGCTTATGTATAAATTAAAAACAGCAAGCGGTTTTCTACTTCTGGCGTTTTTTGCGTTTGGCTGCGCTGCCACCAGCTACGTAAACAAACGGGTGAAAACGCTTGAGGAGGCGGACCGGGCCAGCGCCGAAAAAATTTCGGCCCTGGAGGCCCAGGGCGTTTCCCATGACCAAAGGCTCTCGGAAGCGATGAAAGTGGCGATGGAAGCCAAGGATGAAGCCACCCGGGCGGCGGCTATGCGCGCCGCTTTTGCCGATTACGTGGTGATTATGGAAAAGGAGCTGCGCTTCCGCTTTGACAGCTTTCAGATGTCCGATATTTCCAAAAACGTTCTGGACGAAATCGGCCCGCGAATGAAGGAGGACAAGAGCCTCATTTTGGAAATCGAAGGCTACACCGACCCGATAGGCTCGGACAAGTACAATTTGACTTTAGGTCAGAACCGGGCCCACGCGGTGGAATTGTATCTGGCGGGCAACTATCAGATTCCAATTTTCCGGATGTACTCGTTGAGTTACGGAGAGGCGAACCTGAAAGCCCCGGCCGAAACGGGCGTGGGAAACGCCGCCAACCGGCGGGTGATAGTCCGGGTTTTAGGCCCACCGGCCACCGAAACCCCGACGGCTCAATAAATTTCAGTTGAATTTTTGAAGCCCCGATAGCTAATTATCGGGGCTTTTTTGTTGAATATGAAAGAACTCTTTCTCTGGTTAGCACTGGCCGTAATCGCGACGCAAAATTCGCAAGCTTTGACCTTGCCGGAATGCCTGCAAAAAGCGCTGGCCCAAAACCGGCTTTTACAGGCCGGTCGGGAGCGCATCGAGGCGGAGCGCTCTAAGGCCGGGCAAACCCGGTCGGCGTTCTATCCCAGCCTGACCTTTTCGGCCAGCTACACCCGGCTGAGCAACGTGCCGGGAGCATTTATACCTGCCTTCCCACCGCTTTTGACCTCCCCCCGCGAAATCACTTTTGGATTCAAGGATAATTATTTGTCCCGCCTCTCTCTTTCCGCCCCGATTTTCAGCTGGGGAAAAATCTCCGGCCCCTATCAAATCCAGAAAAAACAGGTGATGGCCGAGAGTTTAAAGCTGGTCCGCTCGGAAGAAGAAGTCAAATTATCCGTGAGCGAACTTTTCTGGTCGGCGCTTTCTCTGGAAAAAAATTTAGAAGCCCGAAAGAAATCAAGCGAAAGTTTAGAAAAGCACTTAAAAACGGTTGAAAACAAACTGGCCTTTGGGCAGGCGACCAATTTTGAACAGCTGCGCGCCAAAGTGGAACTGACCAATTCTAGGGTTCCCATCAAAGAAACCGAAGCGCAGCTGAAAACCGTTTACGACCGCCTTGGACATTTGATGGGGATGCTACCGGATGAATCGTTTAAATTGGATGGAGAGCTCGATTTTACTCCGGTTTCGATTTCCTTGTCCGATGCGGTTGCCAAAGCGAAGCAGAATAGGACGGAGTTGAAGGAAATGAATATCCAAAAACAAATTTTGGAGCGTTCGCAGGCCCTGGCGGCCGCCGAAAACCGGCCCTCGCTTTTTTTGATTTCCAACGCCGAAGTGAAAAACCCTTTCAATGCCCAAAAAATTTGGAAGTTTGACTGGAATGCCGGTGCCGGAATTATCTTCCCTCTTTTTTCCGGCTTTCACTCGCGCTATAAAGTGGAAGAAATTGAATATCAAAAAAAAGCGCTGGATTTGTCTCGCAAGGAAAGTGAAGCGCAAATCGAATTAGAGGTGCGGCAGGCTTTCTACGACCTCGAAGTTGCCGCCGAAAATTCCGCCTCCTTGAAAGAGAATATCGCTTTAGCCCAAAAAGCCCTCGAAATCGCCCGGGTTCAATATGAGGCCGGAGTGGCGACCAATTTGGAGGAGCTGGATGCCGAGCTGGCGGCGCAGACCACGCAGACCGCCTATTCTACCGCCGTATCCAGCTATCTTATAGCCCAAGCGCGCTTGGAAAAAGCTCTGGGCGCACCGATACAGTAAGGAGAGTATGAAAGTTTACAAAGAAATTTCCATCAAAGGCCATCTGGTCGATTCGGGCATAATGTCCGAGATTTTGGACCGAATCGTAACCGCCGGGGGGAGTTTTGAAATTCAGTCCTTTCAAATGGGGAGAACCAACACCGAAGAAAGCGTTGCCCGTTTAAAAGTTTTTGCCCCCACCGAAAAAAAGCTGAAGTTCATACTATTGCAGCTATCCGACCTTGGCTGCCGCACGGCAGAAGAAGCCTCGGTAACCTTGAAACCGGCTCCCCAAAACGGTGCTGCGCCGGAAGGATTTTATTCCACCACCAACCACGAAACCTATATACGGCTGAATGGAAAGTGGACCAAAGTAGCCGACCAGCGAATGGATGCCACCATTGTGGTTAAAGACAACCAAGTCTTCTGCTGCAAAATCCGCGACCTGAAAAAGGGAGATAGGGTGGTGATGGGGCATGAAGGGATTCGCATTGTGCCTGAATCAAAATCCCGTGGCCGTGAGGAGTTCTCCTTTATGTCGAACGAGGTTTCTTCCGAGCGGAAAGTGGAGCTGGCGGTCAAAAAGATTGCCAAACTTCTGAAAGATAAAAACGAGCGGCTGGTGGTGGTGGCCGGGCCGGTGGTGGTGCATACCGGCGGCGGGCCTTCGCTTTGCAAGCTTATTCGCAAAGGCTACGTTAAAGCGCTTTTAGCCGGGAACGCTTTGGCCGTGCACGACATTGAAGAAGCGCTCTATGGCACCTCGCTCGGCGTGGATACCAAAACCGGTTCACCCATCGAGCACGGCCATCAGCATCATATGCGCGCCATCAACGCCATCCGTTTGGCTGGCGGTATACCGGCAGCTGTTCGTAAAGGTGTCTTAAAGTCTGGCATAATGTATCAATGTGTAAAATCGAAAGTGCCCTTTGTTCTGGCTGGTTCTTTGAGGGATGATGGTCCCCTGCCGGAGGTGATTAACGATATGATTGAAGCCCAGGCCGCCTACGGCAAATATTTAAAAAATGCCAGCGTGGTTTTGATGCTTTCCTCAATGCTCCATTCCATTGCCACCGGCAATATGCTCCCTTCCTGGGTCAAAACCATCTGCGTGGACATCAACCCCGCCGTAGTCACCAAACTCTCCGACCGCGGCTCCTCCCAAGCCTGGGGCGTGGTCACCGACGTGGGGCTGTTTTTGCATTTGCTTGCGCGGGAACTCTAAAATAAAAAGGGCGACCATGGTTCGACTTCGCTCACCACAAGCGTGGAGTCGCCCCTACAAAAACCCTTTTCACTTTTTTGTAATTCAAAAGCACGCTGGCTCTTATAAAAATTGTTTCACGTGAAACAATTTTAAGGTCGCAAAATCAGATTAAAACCGCAGGTAACTTTACAGCTTCTTCAAATAATCCTTTAACCCCTTCTCTTCCCGGTTGCCGAACTCGATGAAGGCGATTTCTTTTTTCTCGTTTAAGCCAATCAAGGTTGGGTAGCTGTCGATTCTATACTGGCCGGTGAATTTGCCCAACGTGTCCTGACAAAGCGGGAAAGTCAAATTCTTATCTTTTTGATATTGTATCAATGCGGTCATTGGTTCAAAGGAAATACCGACTACTTTGCAATCTGCGCCGATTTTGGGATAATCTTTGTTGAAACGGTTGGCCAACTCCCCGCAGGGATGGCAGTCGGTGGAAAGAACGATTAAAATAGATTTTTTTCCCTCTAAGGTTTGATATAAATCAACATGTTGGCCGTCCAAACTCATAAAAGTGTAATTCGGAAGAACCTGGCCTACTTTCAAAAGGATGTTGGAGCCGGGTTTGGGGCCGGAGTCGTTACCCGCGCGCGATTTTACGAAGTAACTGCCGGCCATCACACCCAGAAAGGCCATTGCCAGAACACCCAACAGCAAAAAAATAACCTGTTTTTTAGTTATTTGAAGCGGCTCCGCCATTTTTACGATTTTCTGTCCTTAAAAACTACTCCCCGCTTAAGAGTTAAACGGGGAGCTAAAACATTGCCGGTTGCCATTCGCCCTAACAGGGTATGAGTGGACACCGAAACCGGCAGGGCCCCTGGTCAACGCACACGCCGTCACAACATTTGAATATGTGACAGGTACAGGGCTCGCAGGAAGTGGTGCACCGGCCTGCCTCGGCCTGGTTTATCAAAACCCCCAGCCCAAATGACACGGCCAATACGACCAATAACACAATCGCCGCAAACTTTTTCATTCGTTCACCTCCTTTCCAAAATCAAAGGTTCCAAAAACTTTCAGCCCTACTCACAAATAATTAGCGGGCAGAACCTGCAGCGCTGGTGGGTGTTCTGGCACACCCCGTCGCAACATTTGATGATGGTACAGGTGCAAATGTCACAAGAGGCGGTGCATTTGGCCGCCTCCGCCCGGTTAATCAAAATTCCGGCTACAAAAGAAAGCGCCAGCACCAGCACCAAAACCGCCGCCATCACTTTTTTCATCCTATCTCACCTCCTCTGTTTTTTTTCTTACCAAACAAAAAAGCCGGCCAAAAATTTTGGGCGGCTTAGCTGCTCCGAAAAATGTATGTAACAATTACAGGGCTTAAAGCTCCGACAACAGGCTTTAGTTTTCTTCATCTCTCTTTCCACAGCCCAAAGGGACTGGGCTTCGAATAACGGCTGGAATAAATAAACCCCCAAAATTTTTGTCAAGAGCCGGTGCGCCTCTGAAAAACTAAATTTTCTTCAAACACCGGACGGCCACTCCATAATCACGTTCCCCAAAAATACCCATTCCAGCCACTAAGACTTCAGCGCCTGCGCGGACAACGCCCGCCGAATTTCCTTTGTGGAGGCCGCCGTCCACTTCGATTAAAAACTTTGCCTTCAGACGTTTTTTCAACTCCGCCGCTTCCTTGATTTTTGGCAAAACTTCGGAGATGAATTTCTGCCCGGCAAAACCGGGAACCACCGACATAATCAAAAGCAGGTCAAAACGCCCCAAAAGCGGCTCGATGACGTCCAATGGCGTGGAAGGATTTATCGCCAGCCCGGCACGGGCGCCCAAACGCCGAATTTCATCCAGCAACGTGGGGGAAGGGCCGATGACTTCGTAGTGGATGGAAAGAATATCGGCGCCGGCGGTACGATAGGCTTGCAGATATTTTTCCGGATTGGAAATCATCAAATGCACGTCCAAAGTTTTTTTCCAAAGCTTGTCCAGAGCGCCGGTAATCAAGGGCCCAAAGGTCAGGTTGGGAACGAAATGCCCGTCCATTACATCGATGTGCAGCCAGTCTGCCCCGGCCTGGGTAACCGCGGCAACCTCCTTTTCTAACTTATGGAATTTGGCGGCGATGATGGATGCGGAAACCAAAGGGAACTTGGCCATTCTCACTCCGAACGGGCTACTGTCAATTTTACTTTTTCCCCTTTTTTAACCGAAGCGCCGGCGGCCGGATCCTGCTTCAAAACCGTCCCGGGCAAAACCAGTTCGTCCTCTTCCGTCTCAATTTTTCCCACCTCCAAGCCGGAAGCGGAAATCCGCCGCTCGGCCTCTTCTATATTGCGCCCAACCACGTTGGGGACTTCGGTCAACTCCGGCTCGTTTTCCCCGGCGGCAACGGTCAAGGTTACCCGGCTTTGCGGAGCCACACCGGCGCCCGGGGAAGGAAAAGTGGCCAAAACGGTTCCCTTTTCCGCTCCGCCGGTGTCAACTTCAATAATCTCTCCCACGTAAAGGCCATAGTCCAAAAGCAAAAGCTCCGCCTTCCTCCGACCCATCCCAACGACATTCGGAACGGTTAACCGCTGGCTTCCCTTGGAAACCGAAACTTTTATCAGCCGTCCTTCGCGCACGCGCATTCCGGGCGGCGGCAGCTGCGAAATAATTTCCCCTACCAGACGAACGGAAGAAAACTCTTCCCCCACAACCGCAATTCCTAAATCGACCGAGTCCAAAACGGCGCTGGCGGAATCGACCGAAAGTCCGACCACGGAGGGAACCAGGCGGTCGTCGTCATGCCGGACGGCCAGAGGCATTATGAGCTTGTCGAAAAGAATCAAAAAAACAAAAAAAGCGGTGGCCAGACCCAAAAGCAAATAAAAGAATTTTTTTGCCCGGCCTTGCGCCTGCTCGCTTGGTGGCGGGGTGGACTCTATGGTTTTCTCCACAAGCCGGAAGATATATCGGAAACTTTACCGAAGCAAAAATAATCCTTAAGAAGAGAAAAACCTAAATCACCTGCGCTTCGCGCAGCTTCTGAAAAAGTTTTTCGGCAATTTCTTCCGGCGTGCCGGAAAGCATCTCTCCTTTGGGGCGAGGCGGGGGAGGCGAAAACCGCTCGACCAAATAGCCAAAGTTGGCGGGATTCAAAAGCGAACCATCCAACCCCAAGTCTGCCGCAGTCCAAACCGTAATTTTTGCCGACTTGGCCCGCATCTTTCCTTTCAGCGAAGGCAGACGCGGTTCGTTGATTTCCTTCACCACGCCGATTACGGCCGGCAAGGGTGTTTCCACCACTTCGTAGCCCTCATCGGTCATTCGAAAAACTTTCGCCCTGCCCGGCGCCAGTTCCGCAAACTTTTTGACGAAAATCACCTGGGGAACAGCAAGGTGAGCAGCCAAAGCCGCCGGCACCGCCGAGCTGTCGTCATCCACCGCCTGCTTGCCGCACAAAACAATGTCGAAAGCGCCGATTTTCTTTATCCCCGAGGCCAAGACGATCGCCGTATGCAGTGGGTCAGCGGAAACAAAAAGAGGGTCGGACAATAAGTAAGCTTCATCGGCTCCCATCGCCAAAGCTTCGCGCAAGCCATGCTCGCCATTTGCGCCCCCGGAAGAAATGACGGACAGCTTGCCCGCAGTTTTTTCCTTGATGCGAATCCCTTCTTCAATGGTATAGACATCAAACGGATTAACCATCCCCACTCCGGGCGGCGGCACTACCCCGCTGCCATCGGGTGCGACTTTGATTCCGGCTATCTCCGGCACCTGTTTTACGCAAACGATGGTATGCAGATTTCCACCTTATACATCATACATCTACCGGCTGTGGTAGTTTGTCTTCTTTCTGCCGCAAAGCCATCAAAGCCAGACGCGCCGCTTTCTGCTCCGCTTCTTTTTTGGACAAACCCACCCCCACCGCCAGTTTGGTTCCGTGCACGTTTACTCCCATCGTGAAGTTTTTGCTATGATCCGGCCCTTCTTCCGTTTCCAAAACATACCGCGGGGTTCCCATCCCGCGCCCTTGCAGATATTCCAGAAGCTCCCCCTTGTAATTGTAATGCGCGCGATCGGAGACCAGCTCGCTCATCCGTGAAAGCACTTGCGTCTCTATCATCTCTGTGACCGCCTTCAATCCACCGTCCAAATAAACCGCTCCCAAAAGCGCTTCGTAGGCGTCGGCGATGATGGATTGGCGATGCCGCCCGCCGGTTTTTTCCTCCTCGGGAGATAACTTTAAAAACTTTCCCAGGCCGATTTCTCTGGCTACCCTCGAAAGAGTCATCTTGTTGACCAGAGCCGCCTTTAATTTGGAAAGCTCCCCTTCGTCCTTGTCGGGGAAACGCTCATACAAAAAGCGGCTGGTCACCAACCCCAAAACGGCATCCCCCAAAAATTCCAATCTTTCGTTGGCCGCCCATCGGCCGGTTCCCTTGCTGGCCGAATGCGCCGCCGAGCGGTGGGTCAAAGCCCGCTTGAGAAGTTCCAAGTCCTGAAAGCGGTAGTCTAAAAGAAGGGAGAGCTCTTTTTCTTCGTAGGGATGTCCGCCAAAAAGTTTCTGGAGAAGCGCGCGAACCCCGGCTACCGCCCGCTGGGGCATATTTTACCTCCGGCCGTTTAGGGTGAGCCCGCCCTGCCATTAGCCCGGCCCACCAAGATCGTAACGTTGTGCCCGCCGAAACCGAACGAATTGGACAACGCCAAATCTACTTTCTTTTCGCGCGCCTGATTGGGGATGTAATCCAAATCACAGGCGGGATCCGGCTCTTCATAGTTTATGGTGGGATGCAAAACGCCGTGATAAATGGAAAGTGCGGTGGCGATCAACTCCACCGCCCCGGCTGCCCCCAAAAGATGGCCGGTCATTGATTTGGTGGAAGAAATCGGAATTTTGTAGGCATATTCTCCAAAAACCGTTTTGGTCGCTTCGGTCTCGGCCACATCCCCCCGATCGGTGGAAGTGCCGTGGGCGTTGATGTAGCCGATCTGTTCGGGCCCGACTTTGGCGTTTTGCAAAGCCTGCTTCATTGCCCGGGCCGCACCCTCTCCTTTGGGAGCGGGAGCAGTCATATGGTAAGCATCCCCAGTCATCCCAAATCCCAATAACTCGGCATAAATTCTGGCGCCCCGCTTTTTGGCCTGTTCAAAATTTTCTAAAACTAAAACGCCACCACCTTCTCCCATTACAAAACCGTCCCGATTTTTGTCAAAAGGACGCGAAGCCCGCTCCGGCTCGTCATTGCGTGTGGAAAGCGCCCGCGCCGAACAAAAACCGGCCAGGGAGGTAGGCGTGATGGTTGCTTCGCAACCGCCGGTCAGCATGATATCAGCATCGCCCCTTTGAATAATGTGGAAAGCATCCCCAATTGCATGCGACGAGGAAGCGCAGGCTGAAACCGTGGCGTAATTTGGCCCTTTTAAACCGTAGCGCATCGAAACCAACCCCGGCCCCATATCGATAATCATCATCGGAATAAAAAAAGGGGAGACCCGGTTGGGCCCCTTTTGCATTAAAACCTGGTGCTCGCGCTCGAAGGTGTCGATGCCCCCGATGCCGGAACCCAAAACCACTCCCGCCCGTTCCAGGTTGATTTTGGACAAATCCAAACCGGAATCGGCAAGCGCTTGGCCCGCCGCCACCAGGGCGTACTGCTCGAAGCGATCGGCCCGCCGGGCTTCCTTTTTATCCAGAGTTTTCGAAGGGTCAAACCCTTTGACCTCCCCGGCAATTTTGCAGTCGTAGTCGCTGACGTCAAAGCGGCTGATTTTTCCCACACCGGAGCGGCCGGCTAAAAGATTTTCCCAAAAATCTTTTAGCGTGTTGCCGATGGGAGTCAAAACCCCCACCCCGGTAATTACTACCCGGTTCATTCCGCCTCTTCTTTTTCCATATTCCTTTCTATGTACTCAATCGCTTCGGCTACCGTGGTTATTTTCTCCGCTTCTTCGTCCGGAATTTCCAAATCGAATTCCTCTTCCAGAGCCATAACCAGCTCGACGGTATCCAGCGAGTCGGCACCCAAATCATCCACAAAGGATGCTTCGGGGGTCACCTGCTCCGGATCGACGCCCAACTGCTCCACGATGATGTCGCGCACCTTCTGTTCAATTTGTGATGGCATATTCTCCCTCCTGTTTTTTCCTACATTAAAAGTCCACCGTCAACCTGCAAAACCTGGCCGGTAATGTAACCGGCCTCCTCCGAAACCAGAAAACCGACCGCGCCGGCAATATCTTCCGGCGTTCCGCCCCGCCCCAAAGGGATAGAGGAAAGAAAGGCCTCTTTGGCACGCTCCGGCAGCTTTTCGGTCATGTCTGTCAAAATATATCCCGGAGCTACGGCGTTTACGGTAATATTGCGTCCCGCCAGCTCCTTGGCGCAAGCCTTGGTTAAGCCGATAAGCCCCGCTTTGGAAGCGGCGTAATTCGCCTGCCCGGCATTTCCCATCAACCCCACCACGGAGCTGATATTCACGATTCTTCCCCAGCGCTTTTGGGCCATAACCCTGGATGCCGCTTTGGTCGCCAAAAAAGCTCCCTTCAGATTCACGGCGATAACTTGGTCCCAGTCCGCTTCGCTCATTCGAAAAAGCAAGCTGTCTTTGGTTATGCCGGCGTTGTTGACCAAAATATCCAAGGAGCCAAAAGCTTCCACCGTCCGGGCAATCGTCTGTTCAACCGAATCGGCCGAGGTTACATCCCCGGCCAAAGCCACTGCCAAAAAACCTTGCGCATTAAACTCCTCCACAGTAGAACCGGCGGCATCGGGCAAAACGTCGGAAATAACCACCGCCGCCCCTTCCGAGGCCAACCGCCAGGCGATAGCCTTGCCGATTCCCCGGGCAGAACCGGTTACTAAAGCGGTCTTTCCGGCCAAATTTTTATTTTCTTTTTTTTCCAAAACTTTGCTTTCCGTCAACATATACTTAGGCGACCGCCGGACGTCCGGCAAAATCAACCGGGACTTCAAAGTTAAGTGTCGTGGCTCCCTTTAAAGTCCGCTTTACCAAACCGGAAAGAACTTTCCCCTGCCCGACTTCCACAAATTCTACCACGCCCAACTCCGAAAGCCGAAGCAAACTCGCCTCCCACCGCACCGGGGAGGTAATCTGCTCCTTCAAAAGTAAACGAAATTCTTCCGGCCGGCTCGCTTCCCGGGCGGTAACGTTGGCAATTACCGGGAATCGAGCGGCGGAAAAGGTAATCGAATCCAGAAATTCCGCAAGTTTCTTTTTCCCCGGCTCCATCAAGGGAGAGTGAAAAGCGCCCCCAACCGGTAAAAGCATCCCTTTCTTTCCACGACCCTTGGCTATTTCCACCGCCTTCTCGACCGCCAAGCGCTCTCCCGAAACCGCAACCTGACCCGGGGAATTAAAGTTGGCTGGAACGACCACCCCGGCGGCGGAAGCCTCGCGGCAGATTTCTTCCGCCTCTTCCGCCAAAACGCCAATCAAGGCCGCCATTGTTCCCGGATTTTTTTCGCAAGCCTCCTGCATAAAACGGGCCCTCATCTGAACCGCTTTCAGCCCATCCTCGAAAGACAACGTACCGACAGCCACCAAAGCGCTATATTCGCCTAGAGAATGCCCGGCGGCATACTCAAAGCGGCCATCCTGCTCCTGCAAAACCTGCCAGGCTGCCAGAGAGGTGACAAAAATCGCCGGCTGGGTAAAATCGGTTTGCACCAACTTCCCTTCCGGGCCATCAAAACAGATAGCCGAAAGAGGGTATCCCAAAATTTGGTCCGCCAAATCAAACAGCTTGCGGGCCGCCGGAAAGGTGTTGTACAGCTCTTTCCCCATCCCAACTTTTTGCGACCCCTGCCCCGGAAAAAGCAGCGCTTTTTTCATAACCGCACCAAAACCGCTCCCCAGGTAAAACCGGCGCCAAAAGCGACCATTAGAACCAAATCCCCCGGCCCGGCCTTTCCCTCTTTTCTGGCTTCATACAAAGCCAAAGGAATCGAAGCCGATGAAGTGTTTCCGTACTTGTCGATATTGACAAAGACTTTCTCCATCGGAAGATTCAAGCGCTTGGCGGTCGCTTCGATGATGCGGATATTGGCCTGATGGGGAATTAAAAGCTTTAGCTCTTCCGGCTTTATCCCCGCCTTTTCTAAAACGTTGGCGGAAGCTTCCCCCATTTCCCGAACCGCTGACTTGAAAACCTCATTCCCGGCCATTTTGATGTAATGACCCCGCTCGCCGAAATTTTCCGGTGTCAGCGGTTGTACCGTTCCACCGATCGGAACCCATAACAAATCAGCCAAACTGCCATCCGCCGCCAAAAAGGTCGATAAAATTCCTCGATTACCCTCCGCGTTGGCCGTAACCACGGCAGCCCCGGCTGCATCCCCAAAAAGCACACAGGTATTCCGGTCGGCGTAGTTGGTAATTTTAGAAAGGATTTCCACGCCGATAACCAAAATGTTTTTGTACATCCCCGCTTTTATGAAGGCATCCGCGGTTGCCAAACCGTAAATAAACCCCGTGCAGCCGGCCACCAAATCCATCGCCGCCGCGTGGGCCGCCCCCAATTTTCGCTGAAGAATGGTAGCCGAAGAGGGAACCGGATAATCGGGAGTAACCGTTCCCAAAAGTATTAAATCCAGTTTTTCCGGGGAAAGTTTTGCCTCCGCTAAAGCTTTCTGGGAGGCCTCATACGCCAGGTCCGAACCGACCGTGCCGTTTTCGGCAATATGCCGTTCGCGAATGCCCGTGCGCGTGATAATCCACTCGTCGGAAGTTTCCACCATTTTCTCAAAATCAGCATTGGTCAAAATGCGGGTTGGAACCGAAGCCCCAACGCCGGAGATGACGGCACGATGGGTCGTTAGGGAAACGGCCGGGCTCATTCGCTCTCCTTCATTCCTGCCAACTTTTCCTGGATATGCTCGTTTACCCGTGCAAAGACCATATTGGCGGCTACTTTGATGCCGTTTTTGAAAGCACGTGCCGAAGAACCGCCATGGCAAATCACGGCCACGCCATTGACCCCCAAAAGCGGCGCCCCGCCGTATTCGGCGTAATCCAAAGTTTTTTTCAGCCGCCGCAGGAACGGAGCCAAAAGTACGACGGCAAAACGGGAGAAAATGTTGGTTGAAATCTGATGCTTTATCTTGCGCCCCAGAAAACCGTACAACCCTTCCGCAAATTTCAGCAGCACGTTGCCGGTAAAGCCGTCGGTGACGATGACCTGGCAGTCTCCCATCAAAACATCCCGCCCTTCCACGTTTCCGGCAAAGTTCAGCCCGCTTTCGGCCAAAAGCTTGTGAGAGGCCAAGACCAACTCGTTTCCTTTGGTCGGCTCTTCTCCAATCGATAAAAGCCCGATTTTCGGGTCGGGACGGTTAAAAACGTAGCTGTAGTAAATCGAACCCATCAGGGCGAACTGCTGCAAATGCAAAGGCTTGCATTCGGCATTAGCGCCTACATCCAAAATCATAGCCGCTTCCTTGGAGGTTGGAAATATCACCGCTATCGCCGGGCGCGAAACTCCTTCGATGCGTCCCAGAGTCAGAAGTGCCGAGGCCATCACCGCGCCGGTGTTCCCTCCCGAAAGCAAAGCGTCGGCCTTCCCTTCCTTGACCAAACGCATCCCCACGGCAATGGAGGAATCTTTCTTTTTGAGCGCTTCGCTGGGCGACTCTGCCATCGCCACCGTTTCGGAAGCGGCCACCACCTCGATTTTGCCGTTGGTAAAATGCTGCTTTTTCAGCTCGGCTTCAATTTTGGGCCGGTCGCCGACCAGAAAAAGCTGGAAGCGCCCCTCCCGGTCTTCCGCCAAAAGCTCCAAAACTCCGGCCACCACCGGACGGGGGCCGAAGTCCGATCCCATTGCGTCAATCGCCACCCGGACCGGACCGTTACTTCCGTTCAAATCTTACACTTCCTCCGGTTCGGTTATCGGTTTACCCGCGTAATAGCCGCAATGCGGGCAAACGTGGTGCGCCCGGTGTTTTTGATGGCACTGGCGGCATTCGACCAATGTGGGAGCGGCCAGTTTCCAGTGCGTACGGCGCTTGCGTCCGCGCGTCTTGGAATGTCTTCTTTTCGGTAACGGCACAACTACCTCTCTTTTCTACGCGTTTACAGTTTACAAATTATCCAATAAAATTCTAATGCGCCAGCCGGCGCAAGGCCTCCCAGCGCGGGTCTTCCGTTTTTTTCGGGCAGCGGCATTCACCTAGATTCAAGTTTTGCCCGCAGACGGAACAGAGCCCTTTGCAATCCGGGCGGCAAAGCGGCTTGACGGGCAAATTGAAAATAATAGCCTCGCGCAAACGGCTTGTAAAATCCAGTTCCTGGTCCTCCACCAAAATCTCAAATTCCCCTTCCTGCAAATCATCTTCGGGGGTGGCCGCCTGCACCCGATGCACCACCCAGGAAAGCGGCAGTTTCAAGCCGCTATTAAAAGTCTCCAGGCAGCGGCAGCACTCCAGAACCAGCGGGGCAAAAACCTCCCCGTTCAAAAGGTAGTCCTTGCCCAAGGGTTGCGCGGTCAAACGAACTTTGCCAACCTCGTAAAAGTCGGAGAGAAAACCGTTCAGGCCCAACTCGCTATAGCCAAAGTTCCAAAACTGTTCCTTTTCTTCCCGCCGTCCGGGATAAAGTTCCATTTTCATAGGCACTCCAAGCTATTTCCAAAGGGATAAATTGTCAAGCCGAAACCAAACCAATCCGGTCAAAGTTAGTTTAATAACTTGAACTTAGCGACCTTTTCCCCCTTTAAAAATAAGTCGGCTGAACACCGTTTAGTTGTCAAAATAACAACCGGAAAAGTTTCTCTGAAAAGCGAGTTCGAAACTTTAAAGTAAGGTTAAAAAAGAACCGAGCCATTTTTGTTTCTCAATCCAGCTGCTTTATTCGGCTTGAAGGTTTCCAAAAACTCGGTGTTCAGTTTCATTTTTTCCTTGATGGTCGGCTGCGAGCCCACTTTCCGCGCGGCCCGGTTTTCCGCCGGCGGAACCCAAAAAACCGAAAAGCCCAATTTCTTTTTAAACTGCAAAGCCTGCTCCCGCAGAGGCAAAATCGCCGGGATTATCGGAAATCCCCGCAACATTTCGGAACCGTTGCTCAAATCAAAGGGCAAACTTAGCTGATAAACCACCGCCGTCGAGTCCCCCATAACCTCCAGTTTTTGCGCCTTAAAAACCGCCCCGTTCGCTTCCACAAAGCGGCAAAGAGCCAAAAGCGCCTGATATTCGCATTCCAAAGCCGTTCCACGGTGGGCCGAACGAAAGACGAAGCCGATGTCCGGGGCGGCGAAGGCAATGACCCCCCAACCAACCTCTTCCGGCCGGTCTTGTCGATTGCTACCGAAAAAAAACAATTTCATAGCGTTTTTTAACAAGCAACCCCTATGCCCCTTTTTCTTAAAGAAATGCGCGCATAACTTGTTGGATATCAACAAAATATAAGGTGTGAATAACCGGTCTTTACCCGTGACTATTCTGTGTTACCAAACTTTTAAAAATTAGGCAGAACAATTCATCTTAAGATTTTCTTTTCTGCGTAGGGGCGTATTGCATACGCCCTTCTTAGGCATTCCGAGGCCGGTCATCCACCGGTAGCCGACACTTTCTGGTAACCGATACTTTCTGGTAGCCGACACTTTAGTGTCGGAAGTTCCCCTCGCCGCAGGTAGCCGACACTTTCCGGTAGCCGACACTTTAGTGTCGGAAAAAAAGTTTCCCTCTCCTCGCAGGAGAGGCCTGCCCGAGACGAGCTCGTGCTCGGCCAGGGGATTAAAGGGTGAGGTTACTCCAAACTCTCCTGCAATTTTTTTATCGCCTCCGGCTTGGGAACAAAATACTTCCCTTCCGCTTCTGCCACTGCTTCGCCACGCTGATTTTTGGCCCAGCCCTTGGTGGTACAAACCCGGCCGTTCTCTTTATCAATCCAGCCAAAAAAAGAGAGTTTATCGGCAATATCCACCGGCTTTTTGTAGCGCACCGAAAGCTCCGCCGTCACGCAATACACATCTTTGACCAGAACCGCCTTTATCATAATTTCATCCAAAAGTGCCGCCAAAATCCCCCCGTGCAAAAGCCCTTTGTAGCCTTCTAAAGTTTCTTTTGGCGAAAATTCCGCCGCCGCTCCGCCATTTTTCTCGTAAAATTTCACTTTTAATCCAATTTTATTTTTGTCCCCGCACACAAAACAGCCGGCGTATTTGACAATTTCTTTCATATTTCCAAAATCCCGAAAACAAGCTGGAAAGTCAATTGAAGCGTTTAAACAAAATACCAAAAAGTTTGGGGAAGGGCGCACACAAGGTTTGCAGCCACGAAAAGCTTTGATTGATTTGTGTTGGTTTAACTATGGGCAGGGAAAGGGAAAGTTTAAAAAAACTTTATTTAATTCAAACACTACATCTGAAGCGGTTAAAACCGCATCGCAATTTACATCGGCAAAACAGTGGCGACAGTCTCCTTCCCCCAGGAAAACGCAATTTAACATTAAAACCACATCTGCGGCAGTTGGACTACCGTCGGCATTAAGATCGCCTTTGATGATAGGGCAATTCTGAATATTAGACAGATTCCGTATTACCGAAACGGTGTTGTTGCCCGAATTGGCGGTTGCTAAATCCAGGTCTCCGTCTCCATCTAAATCTGCGGCAAACACAGAATTCGGGCCTTGCCCAGTGCCATAGTCCACTCTATCGGAAAACGCTCCGTTCCCGTTGTTTTTCAGGACGGTAACCACATTGCTATAACTTGATATGGCTAAGTCCAAGTCACCATCTGCATCCAAATCTGCCGCAAAGACAGAACCTCCGTACACACCATAAAAAGCTTTCACAGAAAACGTCCCATCTCCGTTGTTGTTTGAAGCCACAAGACCTCGGCCGACTGTCACCACATCTTGGTCACCATCTCCGTCAAAGTCGGCAGCAAAAATCGAGTTGGGCTCTATAGCGCTTTGGTAGTAAAAGGGAGCGGAGAAGGTAGCATCCCCGTTATTTTTTAACACGGAAAAAGCCCCAACATCTAAATTGCTGTAAATGGCTAATAAATCCTTATCGCCATCTCCATCTACATCCGAAGCCACGATTCCTGTGTTCCCTCCGGAATTAAAGTCCGTTTTGGTCGCAAAGGTTCCATTTCCATTATTCTTCAGAATTGAAACGTATTCATCATAAGCACTCAAGACCGCGAGATCTGGGTCACCATCGCCATCTAAATCGATTGCATAAACTGATACGGGGCTGGGTTCTGTCCCGTAGTCAACTTTTGAAGCAAAAGTGCCATCTCCATTGTTGAGAAGAACAGAAACATTGTTACTGTGAAGGTTTGCGGTAACTAAATCAAGAGCATTGTCTCCATTCAAATCAGAAACAAATGCAGAATAAGGCGAAGTCCCCGTGCCATACTCAAATTTTGTTGGAAAGGTACCATCGCCATTATTCATCAATATTGAAACCGAGTCGTTATAATTAGAAAAATCACCAAAGTTTGCTACCGCCAAGTCCTTATCACCATCCCCATCTATATCTGCAGAAAAAATCGACATCGGACCGCGGCCAGTTTCATAACCTGGTGGGGTGATAAAAGTTCCATTCCCTTTGTTTTTTAGTACTGAAACAGAACTGCCGCTGTTGGCAATGGCTAAGTCCGGGTAGGTATCGCCACTTAAATCAGATGCATAGACAGACATGGGGTATTCCCCCACGACGTAGTCCACTTTACTAGAGAAAGTCCCATCTCCGTTGTTCATTAGGATTGAGGCCGCATCGATTTCGGCGCTGGCAACTACCAAGTCCATATCTCCATCCTTATCCAGATCTGAAGCAAAAACAGAAAGTGGGCGATTTCCTGTTGGATAACCAATTTGGGGAGCAAAAGTACCATTGCCATTGTTCCTCAAAACTGAAACGGTATTGCTATCCCAATTTGCCACCGCCAAGTCATTATCACCATCATTATCTAAATCCGAAACGAAAACCGAATAAGTACCAACTCCCGTCGAATAATCAACTCTTGGTAAAAATGTTCCATTGCCATTGTTTTTCAAAATAGAAATACTTCCACTAACGAGGTTGGTCACCGCTAAATCGAAATCTCCATCGCCATCCAAATCGGAAGCAAAAACGGAGGTAGGATTGTTGCCGGTAGCGTACTTTACTCCCGTTCCGAAAGTTGCATCGCCATTGTTTTTCATGATTGTCACATAATATCCATAATAATTTGCTACTGCCAAGTCTAGGTCTCCATCTCCATCTAAATCAGATGCGATAACGAAGTAAGGACTATTTCCGGCTCGATAATCAACCTTGGGAGCAAAAGTTCCATCGCCATTGTTTTTGAAAATAGAAACGAGCGAATCACCAAAGCTTCCGCCACGGGTTTGAGTTGCAACTATATCTTGGTCGCCATCGCCATCCAAGTCTGAAACAAAAATAGAAGTGGGATAAACACCAACTGGATAAACCGTTTTAGAACCGAAGGTGCCATTTCCGTTATTTTTGAAAATGGAGACGCCAAAATCTCCTTCCACTACTAAGTCTTGGTCTAAATCCCCATCTAAATCAGCCGCAATAACCTGGTCGGGATAATCGAAAACTTCGTAAGCCATCCACGTATCAAAAAGAGGCTCGAAACCGAGTAAAGCGGTTGGGAATAGCAAGAGCGCCGTTAAAATAAGCAATTTCGGCATCAATTTTCCTTTTCCAAGGCAAGCCGCCTTGGGATTTTCCTCCTTTAAAACAACCTTCTTATAACTTTTTGTCAAGGGCCTAGCCATAAAAAAACCCCGCCTTTTGGGCGGGGTTTTGCAGAATGGAAAAAGCTATTCGACCGAGGGCGGCGTCAAAGCCACTTTGGTGGTGGAACCGAGGTCGGATAAATCGGCGTCGAAGCCGGTGACGTTGCCAACGACCACCATCGTCAGGGTTTCCGGTTTCAGGTATGTTTTAGCCACCCGCTGGACATCCGCCACGGTCACTTTGCGGATGTTATCCAGGTAGTTTTTGTAGAAATCTTGATCGCGGCTGAAATAATCCAGGCCCATCAACTGGCCCACCACGGCGGCCGGGGAATTGAACTGAAAGACAAAGCGGTTGATGTAACTATCTTTCGCGGTTTTCAATTCGTCATCGGAAACCGGGGCCTCGCGGATTTTTTTGATCTCGTTCAACATTTCCGCCATCGCTTTATGCGTGGTTTCGGTTTTGGTTTGACAGGTGGCGGCAAAGGTGCCCAAATCGCGCGAGCCGGTGTTGAAGGAAGAGCCGACCGAGTAGGCCAGGCCCAAATCGGAGCGGACGCGTCCAGTCAAGCGGGAACTGAAGCTGCCGCCGCCCAGGATGAAGTTCATCACCTGAATGGCATAGATATCCGGATTGGTGAAATCGACTCCCAGATGGCCCATATAGATGTTGGTCTGGTTGAGATTGGCCTTGTCAATGACGTAAATCCCCGGATTGGGTTTGTTTTCGACTTTGGGCATCGTTGGGAAATTGACCGTTTTCTTTTCCCAACCGGCAAAGACTTTTTTGACTTTGTCCACGATGGTGCCCGGGTCAAAATCGCCGGTGATACCCAGCATTATGTTATTGGGCGCGAAGTAGGTCTGCTGCCAGGCCATCAAATCCTGCTGGGTGATTTTTTTGACGGCTTCCCACTCCAAAATCCGGCCGTAGGGATGCTCGCCATAGATGCGGTGAGAGGATTCGCGGGCCACAATTGAGCCGGGGGAGTCGTTGCGGCGGCGGATGGATTCTTTAATCTGGTCCTTGGCCAAATCTAACTTATCCTGCCGGAAAGCGGGGTTCATCAAAACGTCGGCGAAGATTTGCAGGCCGCGGTCCATATCTTTGGATAAAACGTTTAAGGAAGCGCCCCCCTGCTCGGTGCCGATTGAGGTTTCCACCGAGCCGGCCATATATTCCAGCTCGGCGTTCAAGGAATCCGGCATCAAAGTTTTCGTCCCGCCGGTGCGCATCACCGTGCCGCAGAGCTGGGTAATGCCCAATTCTTCGGCCGGCTCGTAAATTCCGCCGGTGCGAACCATCGCCTGCACGTTGAAAATCGGCAGGGTGTGCTCGGGATACAAATAGAGAGTCATTCCGGAAGGGAGGGTTATTTTTTGCACTTCCTTGCCGATTTCCGGAACGGACCAAACTAATTCCCTATACTTGAGGGCTTCCACTTTTTTGGAGCCGGGGGAAACTTTGGACACGTCCCGTTTGGGCGGCTCCGCGGGGCGGCCATGTTGGGCATTAGCAGAACCAAAAGCGACAAAGCCGGCCGCCAGTGCAGATACAAGAATTTTAATTTTCATTTTTCTCTCCTTTACAGTTTGGCGCTGGCGGACGATTCTTTTTTCACCAGCGTGGCGACGGTGCGGTTGGACTTGGTAAAGTATTTTTTGGCCACCCGCATCACGTCGGCGGCGGTCACCTTTTTCATATTCTCCATACCCTGCAAAAGGTAATGCCAGTCGCCGGTCAAAGCGCTAATCTCGGCCAGCGTGAAGGCGATACCGGTATTGGAAGAAAGAGAACGGACGAAGTCGGCATCCAGCTGGTTTTTGACTTTCCCTAATTCCCATTCGGTTACCGGCTGGTTTTTCAGCTTTTCCAGCTCTTCGTACACGGCGGTCTCTATTTCAGCCGTCGTATGTGGAGCCAGAGGGGTGGCCGTAATGAAAAACAGGTCCGGATAACGGGAGGAAGAATTGGAGGCGTTGATATTGGCGGCCAGTTTTTTCTCCTCGACGATTTTTTTGTACAACCGGCTGGTGCGCCCGTCGGAGAGAATCGAGGCGACTACCTCCAGAACTTCGTTGTCCGGGTTGGCAATTTCCGGGCATTTATATCCAATCGCCAGAAGCGGATTGGCGTCAAACTCCACCTCCACGCGGCGTTCCCCTTCCTGCGGCGGCTCGGCGGTAAAAACCGGGCGGGGAGGATTGGGAAAAGCGGGAATATCCTGGAAGTAGCGGGTCATCATAGCGAAAACCGAATCGGGCTTGACGTCGCCGACCACACACATAATGGCGTTGTTGGGGGCGTAATGCTCTTTGAAGTAGGCTTCCACCTCTTCGCGCATCACCGTTTTCAAGTCCCCCGGCCAACCGACCACCGGCCAGTTGTAGGGATGGGCATTGAAGGCAACCGCGTTGAATTGCTCGAAGAGCTTGCCGAAGGGTTGCGTGTCGGTGCGCAAGCGCCGCTCTTCAAAGACCACGTCCCGTTCGGAATAAAACTCGCGCAGGACCGGGTCGCGCAACCGGTCGGATTCCAGCCAGGCCCAGAGCTCCAGCCGGTTGACCGGCAGGGAGACGAAATACTGGGTGCGGTCGTTCCCGGTGGTGGCATTTAAGCCGCTGCCGCCGTTTTCAAGATAAGTTTCCCAGAGCTCATCTTTGATAATGTATTTTTTCTGTTCGTCCTGCAATTTGGCAATATCGTCGCGCAGCGCTTTGACTTTGGCCGAATCGCCGTGCCAGAGAACGTTTTGAAACTTGCGCTGTTCTTCGCGCAAAAGAACGGCCACGGAGTCGATTTTTTTCATTATCGGAACTTCGGCGGCGTAGCTGGTGGTGCCAATCCGCTTGGTACCCTTAAAGAGCATATGCTCCAAGAGGTGCGACGAGCCGGTGATGCCGGGGTATTCGTCCACCGAGCCGACCTTAAAGCGCATCAGGCAGGAGACCACCGGTGCGGTGTGATTTTCCACCACCAGAATTTCGAGGCCGTTTTTCAGGGTTTTTTCCTTTACGTCCAGGGTGACTTTTCCCTCGGCTACGCTCGGGACCGGCCCCAGCGCGAAAGAAAAAAGCCCCAAAAAGAGGGTCGCTCTTACCGTCAATCGTTTGACCATAAATCCTCCTTGTGTTTTGCGGGCTTGCGGTTCATACATCAACAAACAATCTCAAAACGTGAAGTATAGCAGGTAGGGCGGATTGTGTAAAGCCCTATCAATACAAAAGTATACGAGCGACGAGGTGGGGGAGTTTAAAAGGTTTTTGAATAATTCCCGCGCAAAGTTCTTATATTGGTCATCGAGGTATGGAAATTTGCTCTTGTGCCGAAGAAAGCAACAAGGATGTATGAAGATTTTTGATATTTCGGTAACTATTTCGCCCGATTTGGTTGTTTATCCCGGAGACCCGCCGGTGGAGATTACGCCGGTTTCACAGGTTGGGACAAACGGGATGCCCAACGTTTCGCGACTTTCGCTTTCCACCCACGCCGGCACGCACATCGACCCCCCCTTCCATTTTATTGCCAATGGAACCAAAGCGGACCAGGTTCCGCTGGAGGCCTTAATCGGCGAATGCGAGGTGATTGATATAGGTATTGAGGATGAAGTCACCATCCCGGTTTTACAACAGCACAAGTTTTCATCGGAACGGGTGATTTTCAAAACCAAAAATTCGCATTTATGGGAACGGAAAGAATTTGCCCGCAGCTACACCTATTTGACCATGGCGACGGCGGAGTATTTGGCGGCCCGTAAGTTGAAGCTGGTCGGTATCGATTATTTATCCATCGAAAAGTTCGATTCAAAAAACCCGCAGGCGCACCTGGCTTTGCTTAAAGCCGGGGTAGTTATTTTGGAAGGATTAAATCTTTCGGGAGTTCCCGCCGGAAAGTATCAATTAGTATGCCTGCCATTGAAAATTGCCGACGGGGATGGCGCGCCGGCCCGGGCAGTTTTAATTCAACAATAGCTGCATTCTTTTTTTCCTCACAAAACTAAAAAGACCAGCAATAAGGGCTGCAAACTCTCTTTATCTACAATTAACCATTTTCCAATCAATCAGTTAATAACATTCGATTTTTTGTTTGTAATTATTGAAAGTTTTCATTATACTTTAGCGTATTAAATGACTGATAGTCAACACCAGAACCGTAGACTATCAAATGAAAAGGAGTTGAAAATGGGAATTGTTGAACGGAAAGAACGGGAAAAAGGGGAGCGCCGGACGGAGATTTTAAACGCCGCCGAGCAGGTCTTTTTTGAGAAAGGGCTGGCTCTGGCGACGATGGATGAAATTGCGGAGCAAGCCGAGCTTTCCAAGGGAACTCTTTACCTTTACTACAAGAGCAAGGAAGATTTGTATATGGCGATAATCTGCCGGGGTCACCAGATACTCTTAAAAATGTTCGAGGAGGCTGCCTCCACCGGCGAACCGACCATAAAGCTCTTCCAAAACATCGGTGACACTTATTACGCATTCTACAAGCGCTACCATAACTACTTCCGGATGTTCTCTTTTTCCGAGAATACCCAGTTGCATTCCCAGGTTTCGGAAGAGATGCGTTCAGCCTGCGCTGAATCAGGGCAGAGTATCGGCCAGGTGGTTATGGACATAATTCGAAAAGGAAAGGATGACGGCACCTTCCGGCCTGAAGTCGACCCGCAGGAGTTGGCCATCATTTTCTGGGCCAATTCGCGGGGGGTTTTGGAGTTAATCGATCATCTTTCGAGCAAGCTTGCCTGCACCGGCGACCAATTCAAAGACCTCAACTTTGAAAAAATGTACCGGAAGTCCAACGCCATGCTGGCCTATTCCATATTGACCGACAAAGCCAGGGAAAATTTTAAGCTGGAACTGTAAGAAGGAGGAAAAAAAATGAAAAAAACAATATTCGAGTTGTTTTCCCACCCTCCGGCAGTTAGATTTGAAGAAAGGAAGGGCCTAATTTTGATGAAAGGGGCCGTGAAGTTTGAAGGAAAAGGAGCAAGCCTTTGAGAAATAAATTCAAAAAAAACGGAAGCCGCCTCCAGGTTCTAACGCTGGTCTTTTTCCTGTTGGCCGCCTGTTCCAAAAACAAAGGGGGCGGCTTTGCCGCCCCGCCGATGCCGGTGGAAGCCGCAACCGTTACATCCGGCACCATAGCCGACCGCTTCGAGGCGGTCGGCACCCTGGAGGCGCTCAATGCCATAACGGCCGTTTCGCAAATTGATGCGCTGGTGATGGAAGTTCCCTTCCTCGAGGGAACGTTGCTGGAAAAAGGGGATTTAATCGCGCAGTTGGACGACGCGCAGTTGAAAGCCGAAGAAGCCAAAGCCGAAGCTTTGCGCGACCAGAAGAAAGCAAGCTACGAAAGGATAAAATCGATGTTCGAACAAAAGCTGGCTGCCAAGCAGGAATTGGACGACGCCGCTGCCGCGCTCAAAATGGCCGAAGCGGACCTGGCTTTGATTCGAGCCCGCCTGGCCAAAACCAGAATCACAGCTCCCTTTTCCGGGCTGGTGGGAGCCCGCCGGGTAAGCCCCGGCGCTTTTGCCCGCACCGGCGAGCCGATTACCGACCTGGCCCAAATTGACGAACTGCGCGTCATCTTCTTTGCTCCGGAGCGCTACGTCGCCGAATTGCGTCCCGGCGCTTCGGTGACCGTTTCCACCCCCGCCTATCCGGAATACGAGTTGAAAGGGAGAATCAGCGTGGTGGAACCGGTAGTCAATCCCCAAACCCGCTCGGTTAAAATTTTGGCGCGGGTGGCCAACCCCGACCGCAGGCTGCGCCCCGGAATGTCCGCCAACGTCTCCGCCGTTTTAAGCGAGCGCAAAAACGCTTTGAGCGTGCCCGACGAAGCGATTTTTGCCGAAGGGAACCAAAACCTAGTGTATGTTATTAAGCCGGACAGCACCGTCACCAAAACCGCCGTTACACTGGGCACCCGCATGAAAAGCTCGGTTGAGGTAATTCAAGGTTTATCGGCCGGGGCTCAAGTCGTCCGCGCCGGGCATCAAAAACTGTTTGAAGGGGCCAAGGTCTTTCCCGTACCCAACTCGGTTGCGGCCCCGCAGGCGGGAGGCAAAATATGAAAATAAGCGAACTCTCCATCCAACGCCCGGTCTTCGCCTCGGTGATGAGTTTGGCCATCATACTTTTTGGCGCCATCTCTTTCACCCGGCTGCCAGTACGGGAGTATCCCGATATCGACCCGCCGGTGGTCTCGATTTCCACTTTCTACCGCGGCGCAAGCCCCAACGTGGTGGAAACCGAAATCACCGACGTTCTGGAGGAGCAGCTTTCCACCCTCGAAGGGGTGAAAACCATAACCTCCTCCAGCCGGGAGCAGGGCTCGGGCATCACCATTGAATTTGAACTGGGCCGGGAAGTGGACCAGGCCGCCAACGACGTGCGCGACCGGGTTTCCCGCATTCGCGGCCGCCTCCCGCGCGAAGCCGACGACCCGATTATCCAAAAAGTGGATGTCAACGCCCAGCCGATTTTCTGGCTCGCCTTGGCGAGCGACCGCCATTCCAATCTCGAAGTGTCAGATGTGGCCGACCGTCTGCTGAAGGAGCGCCTGCAGCGCCTTCCTGGGGTCGGCGCCGTCTTCATCGGCGGCGAAAGGCGCTATGCGATGAGAATCTGGCTGGATGCCCAGCGGATGGCGGCCTACGGGCTGACCACACAGGATATTGAGGCCGCCATTCGCCGCGAAAACGCCGAAATCCCCGGCGGCCGGGTGGAAGGGGCGGGACGGGAGTTTTCGGTGCGGACGTTGGGGGACCTCTCCACCCCGAAAGAGTTCGCCGCCATCATCGTCAAACAGCAAGGGGATGAAAACGTACGGCTGGGGGATCTGGCCGAAGTCACTCTGGGGGCCCAAGACGAGCGCACCGCCGTGCGCTACAACGGCCACCCCGCCGTGGGGCTGGGGGTCGGCAAACAGACCAAAGCCAGCACCATCGAAGTGGCCGATAACATCGTCAAAGCTCTTCCCGAACTCTCCAAGTTGTTACCGGAGGGGATGAAACTGGAAGTGGCCTATAACTCCGCCACTTTCATTCAGGACTCCATCGACGACGTTTCCCGTACCCTCATCCTGGCGATGTTTCTGGTCGTTTTGGTTATTCTGGTCTTTTTGAAAAGCCTGCGCGCCACCATCATCCCGGCTTTAGCCATCCCAACCTCCATTATCGGAAGTTTTGCCGTCGCCTATTTCCTCGGCTTCACCCTCAACATTTTGACCCTGCTCGCTTTGGTTTTGGCTATCGGCCTGGTGGTGGACGACGCCATCGTGGTTTTGGAAAACGTCTACCGCCATATGCAGATGGGGAAAGACCGAAGAAAGGCCGCCTTTGACGGCTCCAAGGAAATCGGCTTTGCCGTTTTGGCCATCACCATAGCTTTGGTGGCGGTTTTCATCCCACTGTCGTTTTTGACCGGCAACATCGGGCGGCTTTTGAGCGAGTTTGGTATCTCCGTCGCCGCCGCCGTTTTGATTTCCGGTTTCACCGCTTTGACTTTGACCCCCATGCTCACGTCCCGGATGTTAAAGCCGCTCTATGGAACCGGCCAGAGCTGGGCCTCCCGCACCTTCGACACCTTCTTTGCCAAATTAGACCAAACCTACGGCCGAATTTTAGAGAAGTCCTTGGCCAACCGCTGGAGGGTGGTGGCCGGCGCCGCCGTTCTGGTGATTCTCTCCTTAACCCTGCTTAAAATCTTGCCTTCCGAACTGGTGCCAACCGAGGACCGCGGCATCGCCTTCGGCATCGTCATCGCCCCGGAGGGAGCCACGCTGGAGTACACCGACCGTTATATGCGCCAGATAGAAGGGATTCTGATTAATTTGCCCGAGCGCCAAGGGCTTTTCACCGCCACCGGTCTCGGCTTCGGCGGCCCCGGCCGGGTCACTAACGGCTTTGTCTTCCTGCGCTTAAAGCCGCGCGCCCAGCGGGAGCGCTCGCAGCAGCAAATCGTGCAGGAACTTTTCCCTCGGCTCATTTCCATCCCCGGCGTTCTCGCTTTTGTAATGAACCCCCCCAGCTTGGGCGCCTCTTTCGCCTCCAAACCGGTCGAGTATGTTCTGCAAGGGGATAGCTACGAGGAATTACAGCAAGCGGTCGGGATAATGATGGCCAAGGCCTCCCAGCTCGGTTACTTGATTAACCTCGACACTGACCTGCGATTAAACAAACCCCAACTGGATATTAAAATCGACCGGGCGCGGGCCGCTGGTTTGGGGGTTTCGGTAACCGACATCGGCACCACCCTCGAAACTTTCTTGGGCGGCCGGGTGATCACCAACTTCAAACGCGCCGCCAAGCAGTACGACGTCATTACCCAGCTCCGAGCTTCCGAACGGGCCACCCCCAGCACCATAGAAGACCTCTACATCCGCAGCAATGGCGGCCTGGTACAGCTGGCCAACCTGGTTCAGATTCGCGAAACCGTGGCCCCTAAAGAACTAAATCATTACAACCGCGTCCGTTCCGCCACCTTTTCCGCCAGCCTGCTGCCGGGGGTCAGTTTGGGGAAAGCTTTAAACGACCTGGACCAAATTGCCGAAAACGACCTCCCGCCCAACGTCAAACGGCAGCTCTCCGGCCAGTCGCGCGAGTTTCGTGAATCGAGCACGGCCATATATTTTCTTTTCCTGTTGGCCGTCGCCTTCATCTATCTCGTTTTGGCGGCCCAGTTTGAAAGCTTCATCCATCCTTTCACCATCCTGCTCTCCGTCCCGCTGGCTTTGGTCGGGGCCTTGGTTTCCCTTTTCGTTTTCCGGCAGAGCTTGAACATCTACTCCCAGATTGGAATGGTGATGTTAATCGGGCTGGTGACCAAAAACTCGATTCTGATTGTGGAGTTCGCCAACCAGCTGCGCGAGCGGGGCCAGGAGTTGTTCGAAGCGGTGGTGCAGGCCTCGCGCATCCGCTTGCGCCCAATTTTGATGACCTCCTTTGCCATCATCTTCGGTGTTTTGCCTATTGCCATCGGGCTGGGGGCCGGCGGCGAAGCCCGCCGCCCCTTAGGGATTACCGTAGTTGGGGGAATGCTCTTCTCGACTTTTTTGACGCTCGTTCTGGTGCCGGTGGTATATACTCTGCTGGCACGATTTTCCAAAGAGGAAGCGTTTGACAAAGAAGTGACGGCCTCCGAAACTCCATCCGAAAAAGAGGCGGTTTTGAGTTCTTCCGACTAACCTGAATGGGTAGGTTTTGAACCTTACAGCAGAAAATTAGGAGAGGATCCGGCTACATCCACAAGTTTCTATCCAGCGTGCGGTATTGAATCGCTTCAGAAAGATGGGATTCTTTGATGTCGGGACAAGCTTCTAAATCGGCGATGGTGCGGGCGACTTTTAAGATTCTATCGTAGGCACGGGCGGAAAGACCCAGTTTAGCCATCGCCGCCCGCAACAATTCCTGGCCGGCAGAAGAAATCTGACAATACTTGCGCAGATGCCGGGTCTACACCCGGGTGGTCTCCAACGTATCCGCCCCAACCCTTCTGGAAATCATCCGCCGAAAATGCCGCAAAGGATCGGTCTATTACACCGATTCCTTCCGCAGCTACAACTCGCTCTCCCTCTACGGCAAACACTACCCCATCTCCCATGGCCGGCATTTCGCCCAAAAACACGTCCATATCAACGGCATCGAAGGCTTCTGGTCCTTCGCCAAACACAAACTCTACAACTACCGGGGGGTTTCCAAAAGCAACTTCCCGCTATATCTTAAAGAAATGGAATGGCGCTTCAATCATAGAAAGGAGAACTTGCTCAAACTCCTCTTCCAAATCTATTTTGGTTACGTTTCGGACTAATTACCTATATAAAAGGAGGACAGTTTATGGAAAAAACCTCAACGTGGCCAAAAATCATCCAAGGCGGCATGGGGGTTAATATCTCCAGCTGGCCTTTGGCTCGTGCCGTTTCCATGCTTGGCCAGCAAGGCACGGTGTCTGGAACGGTTTTGGAAAAAGTCATGGCGCGCATACTCCAGTCGGGCGATCCCGGTGGACATTTTAGACGGGCCCTTTCGCATTTCCCTTTTCCGCATATTACAAAAAAGGTGTTGGCAACCTTTTATGTGGAAGGCGGGATTTCAAAAGGAGTTCGGTTTAAAGGCGCGCCTGTCTTCAGAGTCACGCCCTCTAACCTTTTAATCTCACTTGCTATTTGCGCTAATTACGCATTCGTATGGCTAGCGAGGGAGGGGCATAAGAATCCTGTGAGTATCAACTATCTGGAAAAGGTAGCGATGCCTCACATTTACGCCATCACTGGTGCAATGCTCGCCGGCGCGGACTTCATCACTATGGGTGCGGGCATACCGCTTCAGATTCCAGGAGTGATTAACGACATTGCCGAGGGTAAAACGGCAAGCTACCGCGTGCCTGTTATCGGCAAAAGCATCAGGAGTTATACAATGAGCTTTAATCCCGAACAGTTCTTCGGAGGCAAACTTCCTCCAATGAAACGGCCGGGATTCATTCCCGTCATCTCCTCAAATCTTCTCGCATGCATCTTTAAGAAAAAGTTGCCCGAGGGAAGCGTTTACGGATTTGTGATAGAAGAGCCGACTGCCGGCGGACATAACGCTTCGCCCAGAAAGCCTATTCTGAACGCGCGCGGCGAACCAGAGCCCATATACGGTGAAAAAGACGTAGTGGATTACTCTGAAATAGCCAAGTTCGGTTTGCCATTCTGGATCGGCGGTTCCAAAGCCTCTCCAGAAAAGTTGAAATGGGCGCTTTCGGTGGGCGCAAAAGGCATTCAAACCGGCTCCATCTTTGCCCTATGCGAAGAGTCCGGAATGAATCCCGAGATCAGAAAAAAAATCCGCGAGCTCGGTTTTTCGGGAAAGTTGCGGGTCAGAACCGACATGCGAATTTCTCCAACGGGATTTCCATTTAAAGTGGCGGTTCTTAACAGAACGATATCCGAACAAAGCGTCTACGAGGCTCGAGTTCGCGTGTGTAATCAAGGCGCTCTTGTTTCTCTCTACGAACGGGGAAACGGGTCCATCGGATACAGATGCGCCGGCGAACCCGTGGACAAATTCGTTTCCAAAGGCGGAAACGCCGAGGATACAGTGGGCAGAGGTTGCCTTTGCAACGGACTACTCTCCGCGGCTGGATTAGGCAACGAAGGAGAAGCGCCCATCGTCACGCTCGGAGATGATGTTGGTTTCCTTTCAGCTGTTATGGCAGACTCTAGCGGCTCATACAGCGCGAAAGATGCCATAACCTATCTTTTGGGCCATATTTGAAAGTGAGGAAAGTTGGAAAAATGAGCAAACACAACCTCCCGCATCACAAGCACTGCATCGCGGAAGGTTTTATTTTGACGAACAAGGAGTGGGTGGGAGAGTACCCTTCTTTACATCCACAAGTTTCTATCCAGGGTGCGGTATTGAATCGCTTCGGAAAGATGGGATTCTTTGA
>CAZSIT010000019.1:14461-43146 GCA_964607165.1 uncultured Ignavibacteria bacterium | reverse complement strand
GGGATGCGCCGGAACGGTAGTATAGTCCAGATAGAATTTGGTGTACGTAGCTTGAGTGTAAATATACAAGGTATCGTGACCCAGCGATCCCACGTTAATTTTATAGGGGATGCCGCCGGGGACAAGGTAGCCGGCGTTGCGTACCGCTTTGGTTATCTCGTTTAGGCAAAAAGTGGCGGCTTGTTGGGCGTCGGAAACCTCCGCCTGAATGTAGGTGGTTTCATTCGCGTGAACGTAGTACTGCAAACCCATAGCGCCGAGAAATACGATGGCGACGGCGCAAATTAAAAGCTCGACTATGCTGATGCCTTTATTGTTTTTGATTAGTTTAAAAAACGCTTTAGCTGTTATCATTTACCCTCCGTTTTTTCTCCTCCTTGTTTTCTCGGTAAACCGATTCGCAAACTAAATGCCCTGTCTTGATAGGCCGCTTGCAGGCTGCCGGTTGTTTAAGGAACCTGTTGTACGGTATTCGATTACCCGCAAAAATAAATTCGAGGATACAAATTCCGAGCTTGGCAAATTGCCAGAAAGAAAGGAAAGGTATGGGAGTCAGGCATTGCCGATAGGGGAGGATTTGAAAGCTGGTTCCTTTTCTCCAGGGAGGCAAGAAAAGCTGGTTATAAACAGGTAAGAGGATAAAAAAAGAGGCTCCGACTTTTAAGGAACCTCTTCGTTTCCCCCCAGTTTTTCTTACTTATCCAACTTTTTTTGTTTCTTCTTTACAGTACGTGCCAGGCCATTTGGCGATACTTCGGTTTGAGCGGATCTTCCAACTGCATCAAGTCCTCGTCAAAATGAACTTTTGCGCCACCAGCATTATAAAACGACTTGCCGACAAAGGAGCCATATACATCAGAGCTACCCAGCAAGCCAATTCTGGCCTTGGGGGCGTATACACTCAAATAGGAGCCGGCGCCGCCGCCGAAGTTGACCGAATCGCCGGTGGAGTAAATCTGCAGGTTTTCCGGCTTGAGGGTGGTGTTCTGGATGCTCTGGCCTAAGGCATCGAAGTTTCCGGTCATATAGATTATGACTTTGACCCCGGCCGGAATGATAAACTGAGACCGGGAGGCAACGTAAACATTCGAAAAGTAGTAAACGCCGGACTGCGTGAAGGTGACCGAGCCGGTGCCACCCGTGACGGTAAGCGCCTTGGTGGACGAGTTGTAGGAGGAGCCGCCGCCGGTTATGATCAGCCCGGCCGGGGCATTACTGACGGCCCGGGCGTAATCCATTTCGCCCTGGGTAATCGGTTCTATTGTATTGGTCGGTTCGTTGGAAGAATTTGTGCCATAGACATCCACATTTCCGCCCAGAGTAATCACCGTATCGGGCGTTCCAGCGTCGCCGTGAACCTGGGTGTTGCCGGCCACAGTGATAGTTCCGTTGCTGCCCACATCACCTCCGGTTTTGCTATACATATTACCGGAGCTGTCCGGGCCGTTTAGAGCCTGGGCGGCGTAGCTGCCGGAGTCCGAATTGTAGGAGTCTATCATAGCGTTACCACCCATATACAGGGCGCTGTCGCCAAAAGCACCATACCGGAAGAGCCGATTTCTGGTTTTGGCCATCAAAACGTCGATGCGGCTTTGGTTCCGGTTGTCCTGTCCGATAGAGCTCACAATCAGACTGTCTTTCAATGCGGGGATATCAAAGCTGTCCAGCACTTTCACGGTGTAGTAGCTGCTGTAACCATCTTTTACCAACGCCCGGTAAAAGCCGGCCCGCCAGGTGCTGTCGGCCAGCCGGACCGTAGCGCACTCAACGCCGGCTTCGGCCGAATAGAAGGCGCGGGAGGTGCCTAAATTATTCGAAGAAATCTGGCGATCGGTATCCGACGTGTTGAAAGCCATTAAAGCAAGGCCGCTGACCAAAAGCAAGACACCCAGAATTACGATTAAAGCAAAACCGTCCTGGCCGGGCCGGAGAGTCGGCCATTTCGGTGTTAAACCGTGTTGGTCGGCGCGAGAATTAAACATAGAAATCCCTCCTTTAGTTTACGAAGCATTGCGCATTAAAACGTTTGAGGAAATTGTCCGAATGCGGTAACTATTCAGGTGCGGGTCGATTTCTTCCGTTCGGGCCTGGATGGTGACCGTAAGGGTCTTGGAGTTGGGCTGGGTGAAATCGACGTCTTCGATGTATTCGGCAAAAATTTCGGCCGGTTCTCCATTCACTTTGCGACACAATTTGTAGTTGGTCGAATCGCCGGTGTGGTCCAGGAAGAAACAGGTGGAATCGACCCGCAGTGAATCGTCATTGAAGCAGTAGATGACCAGCGTGTCGTACCCCAAAGCGCCGGCCGCAATTCGACAGTCCGCGCCACCGGGAACCCTATAGCCGGCGTTACGGATGATTTTGGTCATTTCCGCCATGCAGAAAGTGGCTGCCTGTTGGGTGTCGGAGACCTGGGCCTGAATACGCTGTGCGTCCTTCTGACCCAGAAAGGCTTGCAGGCTGAAGGTGCTTATCGCAAGCACGATAAAACAGGCAATCAGAATCTCAACGATTGTGAAACCTTTCTTGTTTCTTAGAGATATGAGAAGTTTTAACATTTATCCTCCCTATTTTTCTCCATCGACTTTTTTTATATCTCCGAACTCTGCCTACGCAAAAGGAATGCCTCAACCAGGATCTTTAGCCGGAAATTAAGGCGTTAGACAACAAAGAGTTGTAATATCAAGGAGGAGCCCGAAAAAGAAAGGCGGCTAAAAATTGGGGGAATTCGCAAAAAGAGTAGGGGAATGCGAACAGCAGATAGTCTGGTAGTGTTGGTCTGAAAAATACGTTAGTTTACATAATATTTCTTATAGGACACAATTATCATTTTGTATTGTGCCGTAGGGGCGAACCTGTTTGCGGTGAGCGAAGCCGAATCCGTATTCGCCAAGTTGCGACCGGCCTCCACCTACCACCGGGCGAATACGAGATTCGCCCCTACGTTCACCCATAAAGATGCGGAAATTGAAACCAACCTACCGGACTACGACGTTAATCAATTTCTCCGGAACATATATTGATTTAACTATTTGCTTGCCTTCGAAATGTGGTGCTAACTTGGGCAAACTTTGCAGATGCTTAACAACCTCCGGTTCCTGCATGGTTTTTGGCAGGGTCACCGTGTGGCGCAAGCGGCCATTGATTTGAACCGCCAAAGTCATTATGGTTTCTTCCAGCGCCTGCTGGTCGTGTTTCGGCCATTCGGATTTGAAAATAGACGGCTTATACCCCAAAATCTGCCAGACCTCCTCGGCAAAATGAGGCGCCAGAGGGGCTATCAATTGGGCAGCTTTGGAAAGCGCATAATGGGCAACCTTGCTGTCTTTGGGAACCTCTCCGAACTGATTTAACAGTTCCATTGTGGCCGAAATGACTGTGTTGAACTGATAGTTGGCATAATCTTCGGTCGCTTTTTTGATGGCCCAGTTCAGTTTTTTGTACAAAGCGCGGTCGTATTCGCTGGAGGTATGCATATCGACCTTGTAATGCAAAGGCGCCTTAAAGTAATCCTTTAACTCATTAGCCAAACGCCAAAAGCGGGAGAGAAAACGGGACTGGCCCAGAACGCTTTCGGTAGTCCAGAGCATTTCTTTGTCGGATGGGGCGGCAAAAAACATCGCCAGGCGCAGAACGTCGCCGCCTTCTTTTTCAATTTCATCGATGGGGGAAACGGTATTGCCCAAAGATTTGGACATAACCTGGCCTTGAGAATCCAATACCATTCCGTGATTGAACAGGTTTCGAGTCGGTTCGTCAAAGTTTACATAACCTGCATCTTGCAAAACCTTGGTAAAAAACCGGAAATAGAGCAAATGGCCGGTGGCGTGCTCAATGCCGCCAACGTAATCATCAATCGGCAGCCAGCTGTTGACTTTGGCTGATTCAAAAGGTTTCATTTCGTTCTTTGGATCCGCGTAGCGGAAAATATACCACGAAGAACAGAGAAACGTATCCATCGTATCCGGGTCACGCTGGGCTTTGCCGCCGCATTTGGGACAGGTGGTATTTATGAACTCTGGCACGTCGGCCAGGGGTGAACGTCCTTCGGGAATGAAATTCGGCACGCGTTTTGGCAAAAGCACCGGCAACTGTTCATCCGGCACAGGTACAAGGCCATCCTTTGGGCAATGAATTATCGGAATCGGGCAGCCCCAGTAGCGCTGGCGCGAAATCAGCCAGTCGCGCAGGCGGTACTCGGTTTTCCTCTTCCCCTTTCCTTCGGCCTCTACCTTATCGGCTATTTTCTGCCAGCCCTCTTCACAGGGCAATTCAGAGAAGGGGCCGGAGTTTATCAGTTTCGCCTTCTCTTTGTAGGTGTAAGGCAGCTGAACGTTTCCTTCCAGCGGGGCGATGATCGGCCGAATCGGCAAATTATATTTTTGGGCAAACTCAAAATCGCGCTCATCGTGAGCCGGAACGGCCATAATCATCCCGCTGCCATACGTAGACAAAACGTAATCGGCAATCCAGATGGGAATTTTTTCTCCGTTTAAAGGATTTATGGCATACGCTCCAGTGAAAACGCCATCTTTTTCCCGTTCAGCCGAAGTCCGTTCTATGTCGGTTTTCTTACGCGCTTTTTCCTGATAGGCGGTGACTTCGGCCTTCCTTTCTTGTGGAATAGACAAGTTCTCCAAGACGGAATGTTCCGGGGCAATGACCATAAAGGTCGCGCCAAAGACGGTATCGGGCCGGGTGGTGAAAACCGTCAAAGGAACGCCGTTCTCGGATTGAAACTGTATTTCCAGCCCAATTGATTTGCCAATCCAGTTCCGCTGCATCGTCTTTACGCCTTCCGGCCAGCCCTCCAGTTTGTCAATGTCGTTCAAGAGCCGTTCGGCGTAAGCGGTGATTTTGAAATACCACTGCTCCAGCTCTTTTTGTTCAACTTCTGAACCGCAACGCCAGCATTTCCCGGCTTCCACCTGTTCGTTGGCCAGAACCGTTTTATCCTTGGGGCACCAGTTAACTTTTCCCTTTCCGCGATAAGCCAAGCCGCGTTTGTGCATTAAAAGAAACATCCATTCGGTCCATTTGTAATAATCCGGCAGACAGGTGGTTACTTCCCGTGACCAGTCAAAACCGATGCCGATACGTTGGAGCGTCCGGCGGGAGGCCTCAATGTTATTCAGCGTCCAGGCTTCCGGGTGAATGCCCTGTTTGATGGCGGCATTTTCCGCCGGCAGGCCGAAGGCATCCCAGCCGAAGGGATGCATCACTTGATACCCTTCCATCATTTTTTTGCGCGCCAAAGCGTCCGTGATGGTATAGTTGCGAAAATGTCCCATATGGATATCGCCGGAAGGGTAAATGAACATCGGCACCACCATATATTTCTTCCGGGGCGGGTCGGCTGCCGTGAAAAGTTTGTTCTCCTGCCAGAATTTTTGCCACTTCGGCTCGATTTCCTTAAACGGGTAGTGCGCCGGCATAGATTTTCAATTTACAAAAAATGAAGAGTTTGACAAGTTAGCCGACCACACATTGGCCAATCCCGCGACTTTAGTCGCGGCTACCATTGGTGGCTCATTGTTATCCCATTGTTATCCGACCGACAACCCCCTGGTAGCCCTGGTAGCCGACACTTTAGTGTCGGAAAATTAAACCTTCAACTTCCAATTCTGGAAATAGGACAGCGCGGCGTAGTCGGTTAGGTCAACCTTGAGAGGGGTTATCGAAATTTTTCGTTTGGCTACGACGGAAAAATCAGTGTGGTTTTCGTGAAAATAGGTCGGCTCCCCGCCTATCCAGTAGTAGTGCCTGCCGCGGGGGTCGGTTTTTCTAATGATTACATCGTTGTATTTGCGCGCTCCGAGCTTGGTAATTTCGTAATTGGAGAAGCGGCCGTTTTTTGGCACCTTTGGGAAATTGATATTTAGGAAAGTCCCCGGGGGGAGTTTCTCTTTTAACAAGTGCTTGACAAACCCGGCCACCCAGCGCGCCGCCGGGCTGAATTTCCCCAGTTCCCAGTTGGAATGTGAAACGGCAATGGAGGGAATCCCCAAAAGCGTCCCTTCTATCGCCGCCGCCACTGTGCCGGAATAGGTTACGTCATCCCCTAAATTTGGTCCGTGATTGATGCCGGAGATGAGCAGGTCGGGCTTTTTCCGTTTTAACAGGCCGTGGAAGGCAACCATCACCGCATCGGTGGGTGTTCCATCTACAGCGTATCTGTCTGGTTCGATTTTGTTAATCCGCAAAGGTCGGTGCAGAGTCAAAGAATGGCTGGTGGCGGATTGTTCCCGGTCGGGCGCCACGATTATAACCTTGCCGATTTTTCTAATTTCCTTGGCCAAAACCGAAAGCCCTTCCGCCCAGATGCCATCGTCATTGGTCAAAAGGAAGTTCATCTGGTTCAATATATGCTCGAAAATTGTAAGGGCAATGGATTCGACTTCGCTCACCACAGGTTCATGAATTGCCCCTACATAAAACGTAGGGGCGCACCTTCAGGTGCGCCCGGGTGAACCTTAAGGTTCACCCCTTCATTTCAATGTGGACGTAGAGGCGACCGGCTGGTCGCCTGTAGGGGCACGGCATGCCGTGTCCCTGCAATTACCACCAAAAACTTTTCCAAAGCAGATAAACAAAGCGCGCCGTGTCGAGAGGCGGGCGCATAAAGGAAACCTCCCCGTCGTAGCGGGTCGGTATCGGCAAAAACTGGGGATGGTAGCCGAGCCTGGCCGCCTTCAAAAGTAGCTCCGATTCAGTTTCGAAATGATTGGTTTTAAGTTCAACTTTAGAAAGAATGTCGCAGCCGATTAAACGATAGCCAGACTGGGAATCGAGCAACAGCGCGCCCGTCAAAACCGAAAGCATAGTGGAAGTAATTCGGTTGGACAAAATTCGAGCGAAGGGCATTTTTTCCAAGCGGGCTTCACGACAGCCGATTACCAACGCATCGGAAGAGGCAAGCTTCAAAAATTCCGGTATCATCTCCGGGTCGTGCTGGCCGTCGGCATCCAGAGTTAAAACGGCACTGTAGCCGGACTCTATTGCGGCGGCAAAGCCGGCTTTCAGTGCCCCTCCCTTACCGATGTTTTTGGGAAGGCGAATGACATCTATACCCATCCGGCGGACAATCTCCGCTGTGCCATCGGTGGAACCATCGTCAACAACCAAAATATCGGGGAGATATTTTCGGATGTGCGGCAGAACCTGCATTAAAGGCCGGGAGGCGTTAAAAGCAGGGATTATGGCTTGAACGGACATTTATAAGACAATCGAGAACAAGTAGTTCATCGGTTAACCACCCTTCCCCACTACCCAGCCTGCCCGGCCAGGGATTCTTCGCTTCCCTCGACTACGCTCGTTTACGCTGCGCTCAACGCAAGCGGGACAAGTCGCTCAGAATGACATTAGTGTCGTTCGGATTGACTTAAATGGTCGGGGCGACCCGATTTGAACGGGCGACCACTCGCACCCCAAGCGAGTGCGCTACCAGGCTGCGCCACGCCCCGATAATAAAAAGTTAGGGGCAAAGCCGGCCTAAATCAAGCCAAAAGTTTTAGCAAATCCTCTATTTCCGCTTTCAGCTCGCGGATTGTTTTTAAAACCCGCTCTTTTTTTACGTCTTCGGGAGCGTCGCCGTTGGTGCTGGCCGATTTCAAAAAGTTGCGGGCGCCGTCGATGGTGAATCTCCGGTCATATAAGAGGTGCCGAATTTTTTCGGCCACCTCAATCTCGCGCGACTGGTACATCCGCGCGCCGGAACGCCCTTTTTTCGGTTTTAACGCCGGAAATTCCTTTTCCCAAAAGCGCAAAACATACGGCTCTACGCCAACTTTTTTGGCTACTTCCCGAATAGAGTAGTATAATTTTTCCTCCATACCCTTTCCCTTTAATGCCAGACTTCGGTTTTGAGCTCGCGCTCCATCAATTCTTTCAAAGCAAGTGCCGCCGGTTTATTTTCGAACAGCATTTCGTAAACTTTTTGCGTAATCGGTATCTCCACGCCCTGTTTCTGGGCCAGGGAAACCGCCGCTTTGGTCGTGTTCACCCCTTCCGCCACCATCACCATTTTGGACAGAATTTCGTTTAATTTCTCCCCTTTTCCAATTTGTTCGCCAACGTAACGGTTACGTGAATGGCGCGAAATACCGGTGGTAATCAAATCTCCCATTCCGGCTAACCCGGCAAAAGTCTCCGGCTTGGCCCCCATTTTGATTCCGAGCCGGGTAATCTCGGCCAGCCCTCGGGTTAAGAGTGCCCCTTTGGTATTGTCTCCAAATCCCAGGCCGTCAGCCACGCCACAGGCGATGGCGACGACGTTTTTCAAAGCTCCTGCCAGCTCCACACCCAGCGGGTCGGCATTGGTATAAACCCTTAAAGTGGAACTTGAAAAGAGAGTTTGAACGGCTTCGGCTGAAATCGGATTTTTTGAGGCGGCCACAATGGCTGTCGGCAATCCCTTTGCCACCTCTTCGGCATGGCTGGGGCCGGAGGCAACCACGATTCTTTCGCGTGCCACCGGCGGCAGAATACGGCCTAAAACCTCGGAAATCCGTTCCTGTGATTTGGTTAAACCTTTGGATAAACTGACCACCAGAACTTTGGATTTGATAAGCGGGGCAACTTTTTGGGCTATCTCTTCAATCGTATGCGAAGGTAAGATAAAAAGGATAACCTCGGCTCCCAAGAGCGCTTCCGCCAGATCGTTGACAAGGTGCACGCAGGGCGGAATCGTTACGCCCGGCAGGCGGGCCGGGTCCTGGCGGAGCTCGGCCAACTTTTTGTAGTTTGCTTCCAACCCTTCCCAGAGCCAGAGATTGGGCTCTTTTTTGGCAAGGTAACAACTAATAGAAAGACCCCAGCTGCCGGCACCCAGACAGGCGATTTTAGGCATAAAGCGTCATTTCAAGAAAAAGTTTTATCCTTTTGTCCCAACTTGCGTTCCGTCCCTGCCAAAATCCTCTTTATGTTTCCTCGATGGGTGTAAAATAAGAGCAAAGTTAAAAATAGGCAAGTAAAAAATAGCGGAAGAGGAATTTTTCTTCCAGAAAAGTTGGAAAGAAGAAAAAAAATGGCGATTGAGGCGGCGGCTGAAAGCGAACCGAGTGATACCATTTTGAAAACAGCAAGCATTATGCCGAACACTGCGATTCCAACAAGCAGGGCAAACGGGTCAAAGGCAGCCAAAACTCCAGCGCCGGTCAAGACTCCCTTCCCACCTTTAAAGTTGGCGAAGATGGTATAGATATGGCCTAAAACAGCGGCCGTTCCACAGACCAGCCCATACCAGACCCGATACGGTTCAGGCACTTCAAAGATGCGGGCAAAATAAAAAGCGGAAAGCCATCCCTTTCCGGCGTCAATGATAGCGGTAATCAAAGCGGGAATAGCGCCGAGAACACGATATACATTAGTGGCTCCGGCATTACCGGAACCGTGCTGGCGTATGTCGATGCCCTTCCAGAGCTTACCGATGATAATGGAAGTCGGGATAGAGCCGGTAAGGTAACTCAACAAAATTGGCAGTAGGTATTTCATTTAACTCCACTGCACCCCTCCCAGATTCTTCGCTTCGCTCAGAATGACAATACTCGTACTCTCTGTCATGCTGAGCGCAGCCCTGGCCGAGGCCGAGCCTCGGCTCGGGCAGGCGAAGCATCTGGGTTGTTGGGAAGTGTGCAGTTTATTTCGAAAATTCATTCGGCTCTTCCCACAAATTGAAAATAAACCCAAACGGGTCGCGGATGAAGCAATCATTTCCCTTCCCCTGCCAGCGCAGAACCTGGCATCCCTGCTTCAACAGTTCGGTTTTGGCTTTCTCCAAATCGGGGACAATAAACTCCATAATTGGTCCCAGCTCCTCTTTTTCTTGTACGAAGAGGCGAATCTCCCCAGCTTTGAATTCGACCGTATCACCGCTTCGTTCGGCCACTGGTAGGCTCATTACTTTTTCATAAAACTCCACGGCCTTGTCTGCTTTGGGAGTTTGCAGGCAAAGGCACCGGCTGAATTTGAAGGACATTAAATTCTCCTTTCAGTTCTTTATCTTCAACAATGTAGGGGCGAATCTTTAGATTCGCCCGAGGGTGAACCTGAAGGTTCACCTCTACGTTTTTGAATCTGCGAGGGCGGTTCGCGAACCGCCCCTACGACTTTTTCCTCTCTCTTCGTGCGCGGAAGGTAAATTTTATCGGCACGCCTTCGAATCCAATCCGCTGGCGGAACTGGTTCAAAAGATAGCGCTTATACGAATCGGCAATCAAATTAGGATAATTTGAAAAGAATACAAAACTGGGTGGGCGGATGCCGGTCTGTGTTCCGTAATACAGTTTGATGTGTTTTCCAATCGCCGCGGGCGGCGGCTGGAAGCTGGTGATTTCCTCCAAAAACGCATTCAGTTTGGAAGTGGTTACTTTTTTTGACCACTGCTCGTGCAGTTGCGCCGCCAGCTCCGGCAGTTTGGAAACCCGCTGTTTGGTCAAGGCCGAAATGAAAATCACCGGCGCAAAGGAAAACTCACCGGCTCTTTTTTGCAACCTTTCGGCATATTCGGCGGCAGTGTTGGTTTCTTTCTCCACCAAATCCCACTTATTCACCACCCAGACCAAAATTTTATATTGGTCTGAAATTTCGCGGGCGATGGACATATCCTGCGAAGTCAATCCATCCATTGCGTCGATGACCAAAAAGCAAACATCAGCTCTTGAAATGCTTGAAAGAGCCCGCAGGGTGGAGAAAAACTCCACGTCCTCTTTCACTTTGGCCTTGCGCCGCAAACCAGCGGTGTCGATTAAAGTAAAACTTTGACCGTCACGCACCAGCTCCGTATCAATGGCATCCCGAGTGGTGCCGGGGCGTTCGCTGACGAGAACCCGCTTTTTCCCCAAAAGAACATTGACGAGGGAAGATTTGCCGACGTTTGGGCGCCCGACAACGGCGATAGGGATGCTTTCTTTTTTCTCCGGTTTCGATTTTGGCAGTTCGTCGGCAATGCGGTCCAAAAGTTCTCCCGTTCCGCGTCCGTTGGCGGCGGAAACGAAAACCGGTTCACCCAGTCCTAACTTGGCAAAAAAAGCGGCGTCCGCCTCTTCCCTATCGCTATCCACCTTGTTGACGCAGAGAATGCCCGGCTTTTTCGCTTTCAGCAGCATCCGCGACAGATATTGCTCATCTTCCTGCGCGCCGACCTGCACGTCCGTTACCAAAATAACCAAATCCGCCTGTACGATGGCGGTATCCACCTGCTCCCGAACCAGCCGGGCGATTTCGCCGGTGTCCCCCGCACCCAGCCCCTTATCCGCCGAGCGGCCCGGTATGTAGCCGCCGGAATCCACCAGATAAAAGTTGCGCCGGTTCCAGTTGGCCAGATAGTAATTCAAATCGCGCGTCACCCCCGGCAGGTCATGGACGATGGCCACCCGCTTTTTGATGATGCGGTTGAACAGGGTCGATTTCCCCACGTTGGGGCGTCCAACGATGGCTACGATGGGAATAGACATAGAAAATTGAATATAGGGAAGGGACGGAGGGCGTCAACTTAGGTGTAGAATCAGATGTACAGTTTCCAGACATAGGTAACACTTTTTAAGCTAAGGAAAGTAAGCTTTTCTCACCAGCCACAGAGCGTCTTTCCTCCCCAACCCTGGAGCGCTCTGGAGCTAAGGAGGCGAAGCGGCACCTTTCCTTCAACCAAAAGCCCTCTAAGGGATTACTTTGACCGTTAGAAGCCAGTTTTTGAGCCTTTCCATCCCGGGAGTTTAAATTTGCGAAAGCTTCACCGCTTCTGCCCAGGATTTCAAACCGCGCTGTTACCCATGTGTGGGAACAATACAGGTGTAGAATCAGAATTGCATTACTAAAACGCAATGCCTATCTTCAAGAAGAGAATTATGAAAACTCAAAATATTTTAATCATTTGTGCAACCTTACTAATATTTGCAGTTTTTTTCTGGCCTACCTTTTTCCGGTATGACCATATGAAGTTTGGAAACCAGACTATTCCAGTGCGTATTAACAGGATTACTGGAGAAATCAAAATTCTATATCCAGGTTCTGCTTCCACCAAGCCTAAAACATCGACTAAAGAGGAAAAGAGATCAGTGTCTGAGAGACTTTTGAGAAAAGCCGTAGAATTTTACAGGACCCAATATCCGGAATCTCTTGCGTGGCTTGATTCAAGTGTCCAAGATATAGGGCTTTCTCATATTGAGGACTTGTTATCTGCTCCAGATAGCGTAAGGGAAAATTATTTCTCAAAGATTGATGCAATGCAAGCATGGAGTTCTCTACCGCTGGGTGTAAAATTAACCAGAACAATTAGCATGGTTATTCAGGAAGATATCTTGAAGGACCATGATTCAAATATGAGAGTACATCTAAAAGATTTTATCCAATACCTAGAGCAAAAAAATCCGGAATATTTAGCCATCAGTGACTCCTTGGCCCAAGAAATTGGATTGGACGGTGCCAAGAATTTGCCAGAGGCACCAGATGATGTGTTGCGGAAATTTGTAATTAAGACGGACCAGTGGTTCAATGAGACCCTGGTTCAGGAATTGAGCAAGAAGAAAAACTAAGGAATAGCGTGGCGACCTTTGATTGGAAAGCAATTATAGCGCTTCTTGCACTGATTCTATCACAATTGCCACCGATTAAGCAAATGCTTAAAGGCAAAAGACTACGGATGGTGGTAGCTGATATTGCGCAACTTTTCCATCTCTTCGGCAATACTAATTTGAGCCTCTGGATAGATCTTGAAAATGTTGGCGGGAAAACGATAACAATTCGACGTATAAAATCTATTTTAGCGCGAAGGGAAGAAATGTCACAAACCCTAACTGCCAAAACTTACTATGTGACCGAATCTTTCAGTCGAGATCGAGTCGTTGAACTTCCTTTCGCTGAAATTGCATTGAAAGCTGGAGAAAAATGGTCGGGACTTATTCACTTCTGGGATACTCAAACCTTATCAAAATCGGTTGAAACTAAATTAAAATCAGCTATTTCAAAGATAAGAAACAATGTTATCGAAAAAGTTTCTCAGCAAAATAATGAGATGGCTTCAGTTCCCGTTCTCAACCGTCCGTTGGTCGAAGCTGACTCTGAGCTACTACAGGAGATTTTGGAAATTGTAAAAAATCTTGGGAAGATAGAAGAAGGAGAATACGAACTGTTGGTAGCGGTTTATGAAGAACCCGATCACTCGCCTTTCAAAATACAGGGGTTTGACCTGACAGTGTTTGAGAGTGATGTCAAAGATATTTTTGAGGATACCGAGGATTATAAATACGGGTTTGGTATTCATCTTCCTTCTAGAAAAAATAAAACCGTAGATGTACATATCAGGTCTAAAAATGAAAAGGAGTCGAAAAAACGATTCAATATTCTTTCGGGACAACAAGTTAATATTTAGAGAAGCCCAAAATGAAAAAAGACTTTCTAATAGCAATGTTAGTAGCGGCCAGCTGGAATTATCTATCCGCCCAGAATAAATCCTATTTCTGCCAGGAACTCTCTTGGTCTCCGGATGGGGAGCGGATGTGCTTTTCGGCGCGGACGGAAAAAGACCCTTATGAAATCTACGTGGTGAATGCGGATGGCACCGGTCTAACGCGGCTCACCAGCAACTCTTTCGAAGATTACTGGACGGCTTGGAGCCCGGGCACCCCGCACTGGGCAGGTTTTCCCTCGCAAAGCGAGGGATTGAACCTGCCCCTACAAGATGGGTCAAAAATCGCCTTCAATACCAATCGGGATGGGAATTATGAGATTTACATAATGAATGCCGATGGCAGCAATGCGGTTCGGCTGACCAATCATACCGAAAAAGACATCGGCCCTTCGATTTCCCCCAACGGTAAAAAAATCGCCTTCACTTCGGCCCGTGATGGCAATCTCGAACTGTACGTGATGAACATTGATGGCACCGGTTTGAAACGCTTAACCAATACGCCGCACAAGGAATACAACCCGCAATGGTCGCCGGACGGCAAAAAATTGGTTTATTACTACGAAAAAGGAGACGGCAAAGACCAGATTTATATTGTCAACGTTGATGGCACTAAACCGAAAAACATAACCAACAATACAGCCAATAACTTTTTCCCTGCCTGGTTGCCGAACGGCCGAGAAATCGTTTTCACGTCCAATCTTGATAGCGTTGAAGCCGTCTATTCCATAAAGACTGATGGCTCCGGTTTGAAAAAGATTAATACGGCGGGAAAACGCGCTTTCTTCGCTCGCTATTCCCCTGATGGCTCAAAAATTGCCGTAATTACAGGCGGCTGGCCGGCTTCCAACATTACGATAATGAACGCGGACGGCACAAATCCTGTGACAATTGACCTTGAATTACTGCAAAAAGTAGATAAGCAGGAATAAAAAATACCGGTTATTGCCCCGTCAGCTCCGGCAACGAGGATTCGATAGCGTCTTTTAACGTAATAATCCCGGCCAGAGTCCCTTTTTTATCCACCACCGGCAGGGCGAGGAAGTTGTATTTCATAAAAAGCGTGGCGATCTTTTTCTTGGAATCCTTCACTTTCACCTTGACCAAATGCTTGTTCATAATGTCGCCAACCCTCGACTCGGGCGGGTTGACCAAAAGGTCGCGCAGAGAAACCGCACCCAAAAGGCGGTCCTCGGCATCCAGAACGTAGGTGTAATAACTGGTGTCGACCGAATCGTGATAATGGCGGAAATTATCCAGCACTCCTTCTACGGTTGCGTCCGGCCCGATGTAAAGATAACGGGAGGTCATCAAGCCTCCGGCGCTCCCCTCCGGAAAGTGCAAAAGCTCCACAATTTCCTGCCTTGCTTCCGGCTCCACATTTTCGATAATTTCCGCTTGAGTTTCCCTTGGCAAATCCTGCAACAAGTCGGCGGCTTCGTCCGGTGCCATCTCCTCGATAACGTCGGAGGCCTGCTCTTCGGAAAGGGTGCCGATAATTAATTTTTGATATTCAGGTTTGAGCTCTTCGAGCGTATCGGCCTGAATTTCAACATCGAGGGTGTGGAAGACTTGTTCCCGTTTGTGCCGGTCTAATTCTTCCAGAATATCGGCCAAATCGGCGGGATTCAGGTCGCCCAGTTTGCGCAAGGAGACGTTTAGCTTAAGACGCTTTTTTTCCGGGTCGGAGGCGAGCGGTTGAATATATTTCCAGCTGAGCATCTTGGTGGGAAGCTTGTAAGAAAAAAGCCATTGAGTTATAGCATCAACAATCTTTGTCCACCCCAGGCGGCGGAGAATTCCGCGGAAACCAAAGTCCACATGCACCAGCCGCAGCTCACCTTTGTTAATGAGGAAATGCAGGTCATTGGCGCGTTCAATCTTGGAGCCGAAAGTATCGACCACCTGTTTGTCCAAAATTTCATCGCGCAATAAAACCTGGGCGGGAACAACCGAGAGCGGGCGCAAATTTTTAGCCGCTTCCGGCGTAACCACCAGCGTATGGCCATCCAGCCGGGCAACGTATTTCCAATCGAGCTCGCAGTATCCTCTTTTCCCTTTCGCTTTGAGAGCAATTCGCTCTACGTTGGGAAAAAGTTCGTCCAGCACAACCGCCAAATCCAGCAGGCGGCCAACGGTACGGCCGGACTCATCCAGAATGCCGCGGTTCAACAGCTCGGAAAAAAAGATAAAAGTTTGAATTTCGCTGTTCATTTCTTAGCTAGTAAGCGAATATGATTGGAATAAATCCAGCCTTTATCCCCCTTTAGCACCTCGATGCGATACAGCCCGGGCTGGCGGGTTTGGTAAATAAAATCACTTCCTTCCGCTTCCTTGACCATCTGTCCATCGCACGTCAAGCGAAACCGCGCCCGCTTGGGCGATTTTGCAGAAAGATTCGCCAGGCCTTCGATTTCCATCTCCTCCCCTATTATTGCCTCGTTCCCTTTTTGCTCGGCTTTAAACTCAAATCCTTTGGCGTCTCCCCAACGATAGTTGGAACCATAGACATTGCAATTGCGAATTGCCTCGAGCAATTCCTCCTTGGCCAGTTCAAATTTTTGCGAAAGCGGTTTACGCAACATAAAATTAGTTCGCAGCGCCTTGAATTTTACCTCATAGGGGAAAATCGTCACCGAAAACGGGCCCATTATTTTGTGCTTGAATGCGTGGGCATCGGCGGACATTATCCCGCAAACCCGCTTTTTCTGATTCAGCTTATCCCATAACTCCAGCACTTCCTTTTTGGGGTGAATCAAAAAACGGCGCGGGGTGAAAAGCATCAGAGGCCGGTTGGCCGGGGTCAAGTGCTCCATCCATTCCGACATATGATTCCAGAGCTCGATGCCGTGAAAACCTTCGGCGTCCCAAGCCGTCCAGGGATATTTTCCATACTGGGGTAAAACGTTTCGAGTTTCAATTGGATGGGCAATGATTCCCGTGCCGCCTCGGCGGGCGACTTCGGCAACGTATTCTTCGGCGGAAGCTCCAAACGGTATCGTTTCTTTTAGATTGAAGGCTAAATAGTGATTTTGATTGTTCCGGTCGTTGATTTCACATCCAATAATAACCAGCGTTTTGTCATACCATCCCTCTTTACCTTCTTTTAATTTTTTAAGGGTGTTATGATCCGAGAACAGCATAAAATCGAGCCCGCACTGCTGGCCGATTTTCACCACTTCATCGAAGGGCAAGCTGCCGTCCGAGTCAGTGGTGTGCATATGGATAACGCCGGAATAGTGGTAGTACATATTATCTATTCGTTTCCTTAGGCATTTTCAAATAGATTAAAAAGCCGAAAAGCACCATCAAGTCAAGCGCCAAAATTGCGGCTCGATACGAACCGCTCCCGGCCAGAGGCAGTTTGACTACCAACCCCCAGATAATCGGGCCGACGATGGCGGCGGCCCGTCCGGAAAGGGAATACAATCCAAAAAACTGCCCCAATTTTTCTTTGGGAACCAATTCAGCCAAAAGCGGGCGGGAACTGGTCCAAGTGGCACCCAAAAATATGCCGACTAATCCTCCCAGTATGTAAAAAGTCCGAACGTTAGGTGCTAACGCTATGGCCAAAAGAGAAACTAACCAGCCGATAAAAACAAACTTCAGGATTTTTCTTGCGCCCAATTTATCGGTTATCCAACCGGCTATAAATGCTCCGGCAATTGCGGCCGTAGTGGCCAGTGCCAGATAATTCGTTTTGACGCTGTCTGGAATACCATAAACTTTTTGCATATAAACAGCCATATAGATAATGACGGTTACGACGGCATCTTCGAGCAGAAAATCGGCAATTAAAAAACGTAAAAGTCCCGGATATTGGCGGGTCTCTTTCAAGATTTTCCACAAATTGAAAGAGTGCCTCGGTCCTACCATCGCTCCTCTTGAATGCCGGGTATGCCAGGCAAAATAAAAAAGCGGCGTGGAAAAAATCAGAAATAATACAGCAGTTGGAATGAAAGCGTCTGCCCGTGAACCGTTAGCCACGAAAGGTCGAACCATATAAAGCCCGGCAATCGTACCGACGTATCCCAATCCGACTCCAATGCCGGAAGTTTTCCCCATTCCGATTTCTTTGGAGATTTCCGGCAAAAGAGAATTATAAAAGACAATTCCCCCTTCGTAGAAGTAGTTCGCCGCACCGAATAAAACTAAGGCCAAAAGCGCCATTGTTTCCAAAGGCACACTGGAGTTGCCCAGCCATCCAATTCCGGCAGTAGTGACGATGCAAAATAAGGTTAGGATAATCAGAAAGCGGTGATGATATTTGTGCTGGTCGGCCAGAGAGCCCAAAACCGGCATCGTCAAAGCCACCCCCAGCATTGAAAGCGAATAGGATAAACTGTAGGAAAGCTCTTTTTGTCCCAAATCGAAGATTACCCATTGGGCAAAGTAAAGCGAAACCACGTTCATCGAGAATATGGTGTTGGCAAAATCGTAGCTGGCCCAGGCCCAGATTTTCCAGGGGAGTTTCATTCAGTCCCGCAACTCCCAATTGAAACCAAAAAAGAAAGCGCGCCCATTTTGCAAACTCGGGCCGCTCAAAGAGTACTGACGGTTGAACAGATTCTCGTACGAAGCGAAAAAGTTGAATCCGCGCACTGCACCGATGGCCTTTAGGTTTACGAGAAAGGCCTCTTTTTCACTGTAAGGAATAACGTCATCCTTAAGACCCAAAAAATAATGCACCATCGGCACCAGTCGGATGGAAAGCGCTTGTAATGGCCTGACCTCGGGAGTTGTCCAGCGCAAGTAAGCACGGTGGCGTGCCCAGAGAGGCAAACGCCCTTTGCTATCCTTATTTTCCAGATATTTTAGCCCATATCCTCCCTTCCAAACACCAATTTTTTTTAGTTCAAAACCAGCCTCTACCCCCCCGCCACGGATGTTTCCAGAAGTTGGCTCCCATACGCCATTAGGCGTTTGGCTCGCCGGTGCAAACGAGGTGTCAAATGGAAGATTTTGCCAAAAAAGATATTCATCTGCCTGTTCCGCAATCAATGAAAAACCTCCGGTAAAAGGTTCGGCTTCGTATTTGTAAGTCAAATTTGCCCGGTAGTTTCTTTCTGGTCTCATCGGCTTCGAGACTTCGGCATAGGTGTTAACTCCTGAAATGTCCGAAATTATTGTTAGCTTAAAAAATTGGTCAAAGGTGGATGGATATGTAACCTGGCTGGATACGGTTATGAAAGCCGTTTGATGGGCACCCAAGAAGTGACTGGCGCCAAGCCATACCTCTAACTTTGGGGAAACCGACCAGGCTTTGGAAAGCTGACCGAGACCTGCGAAGATGGTTTTTTCATCCAACTGCCAGCCCCAGAGGCCACCTGAATGAAGTTGCCATTCCTCTACCGTTTGCCCGGCATATTGATTCAAAATGGTCGCGTTCGCATTGACATATAACTTAGCAAACCAGCTTTCTTTTTGATGTGTCAAAGAGAGTCCAAAGTACGGATGACGTTCCTCAGCCCTTCTGCGCAGGTTTGCATCCGTCGATGAGATTTTCTGATCGGTGCGCTGATAGCGCAGGTCGGCTTCGACTTTGGTGTTGGCGGACAACCGCCCGTCCAGATTGACGAAAAATGCGTCCCTACGGAAATTTTTCCCCAAATTCGGGTCGGGTATTCCGGTAAATTGGATAATCCCTCCCAGTTCGCGGTCTAATTCATAGCCCGCCTTCCAGTGATTATTCGATTCAGAAGGACTTTCAACGGAAAGATGATAGCTTTGTACTTCACTGTTATCAGCCCCTACGTTTCTGCTCCGGTTCTTAAAGCTGCCAACTCCTCGGGCAAACGCTTTTTTCCCGAGTGGCCGCTGCAGGTCGAAAATTGCCGTCGATTGGCCGAACTTTCCCTTTTTCAGCCGCGCTGTAACCAATGGTTTTCCAAAATCGGGTTCGGAATTGAATAGGTAAACCGAAGTTGGAGATTGTGTGCCGGAAAGGAAGGAAACCAACGGGTGGTCGAAAAAATAAACTGAATCGGCGGTTTCAAATTGCATTGGTGTCAAGTCCGCCTCGGAAGATTGGGGATAGTTCAAATAAACCGGGGCGCGCGGCTGACCGTTATATAAAATCTCGTCCCCCTTTCCTATTCTCCCCCAATTTGAGAATCCGCGCTTTTGTCCGAACGGTCCGAGCGAGAAAACGTCGATAGAAGGTTTCAGCGATAAAAGCGCCGCCAAATCTTCTGGGTTATAAAGATTAACCTCGTCGCGGTCTAACTTAATCGGGCTGGAAAACCATGAGAGAAGCTCGTCTTCCTTTAGAGATGGAACCGAAACAGCAGGGGGCGGACTTTGTATCGCCAAGCTGTCTGAAATTTGATGAATAGAATCGCTCTTGGAAAGGAATGTGGTGTCGCTCTCCCCTCTCTGCTTGCGGAGAGGGGTCGGGGGTGAGGATTCCCCCAAACAAAAAGCCGCTTTTACCCAAAAGCACCCCGTGAGCAAAAGAGCGGCTTTCAAAGCTTACTGGGAACGGATTACGGCAACCTTTAAAACTTTTTCAACCTTGCGACCAGTTCCGTTTTCTTTCATAATCACTTTGCAAAAGTATATACCCGAAGCCGCCGGTTCTCCTTTAATATTGTAGCCGTCCCAGTTAACGCTGCGGTTGTATCGGTACCCTCCAGCCTTCTCTTCCTCATCCTGAAAAACAATTTCTCCATCCGCAGAATACACGGTCATATCTATCGTCCAGTTTCCTGAAAGGGAGTCCAGCTCTACGGGGATTTTTACTTTCGGGTCAATCCCGGGGCGAAAGGGATTTGGACGGGCATCTTTAATCAGACTTTGACCGGGCGGGGCGGAACTGTCCACGTTAGCCGAATAGGCGTAGGTGGAGCTGATTCGATTGGCGTCCGTAGGCAAGAGATTGTTATTCATCACCATTACTACTACCTCCGTATAATTACCAAAATCAGGAAAGAACAGTTCTTGAATTTCGCCGGAGGGGTCGGTGGTTTGGCCGGTTAAAAAGGTATAGTCGCGGAAGCCGGTATCGTAGCCGGCGGCGCCAAGAAACCAGGGAGAAAAACGGCTGGTGTCGGCAAGCAAAGAAAAATCCACAAAAGAGCCGCTGCCTGGATTTTGCAAATTTAGATAGGTTGCTCCCAAGTCTTCAACATAGTCAAGACAAAAGAGGCTATTTTCTCGGTTATAGGGTACAAATATAGACGGCGGGCAAACGGTGCTGCAAGAACGAGGAGGAAAAGTAGCGTGGTCCCGACAAACATCAGAATGAAAAAAGGAGACCGCCCCTTTGGGGCAGGAGTTGCAATCTCCATACACAACAGCAGTGGGAAAACTGGTTGGGTAGGCATCCGTGGAATCGACGGCGCGGAACTGGTCAAAAGTAGGCCAGGTTGCGCTTTCACTGCCGTAAAACTGCACGTTTAGAGGCAGGTGCGAGCCGGGGCCGACAAAATAGTTCCACTGATAAAACTCCTGCAAAGAGGCCAAAAAATTGGAGCCAACAGTGGCCAAAGCTCCATCGATGGCGCTGAAAAGATTGAACCCTGAAGAAGTAGCCATATTTTCCCAGATTTTACGAACCACGGTATGGCCGGCGGGCGGAACAGGAGTACCATACGGCGGATTGGGAAAACGTTTTGACAGGTATAAACCATAAATGCCTGAAGCATAGGGGCGATACGCCCGGTCTGGGTCGAAGCCAAAGTTATTTGAAAAGGTGCGGAAAGAAAGCTCCGGTGAACGGAACCAAAAAGGAAGGTATTGGATGTAGTCATTAATGTCGTTGTAAACTTGTTCTTCCATCCATACAGCCGTCGCTTCATACCAATAGGGGCCTTGTACCTCCGATCCGAACGCATTGTAGGCAAATTGTATGGCGTGGAAAAACTCGTGAGCCGCCGTTACCCGCATAGCCCGCTGGGGGCCGTGTTGCTGGCCGGAATAAGGAGCGACATTGAAAGTGGAATGAAGCACGATAAAAGCGGTCGAACGGTTCAGCAATATACCCCCGGCACTGTCAGGAAAAGTGCCGCCTAAAAACAAAGCACCCAGATTTTGCAGGTAAACATCAAAGCGCGGGCCATCGCCAGAGGGATAAAAACCGTCGGATTCGGGAGGGCGAAATCCAAGTTGTCCTACTTCCCGAATCCAGGCGGAGTCCAAAACCAGACCGACCGTATCGACCCAGTCGGGAACGCCATTAGGGGCAGCGCTGCCAAAGCCCCTCAAATCAGTTGAGGCATTGCGCACCGAATCAGACCCCGTTTTTGTGTAGTGGACCCGAAAGCCTGGGCCGCTTTGACCGGTTAAAAGCGGCACGTCGAAAAAGAAGGGCAGGCTGGGGCGCGATTGGAGAACCGGGCGCAAAAGCGCTTGAGAAGCTGGCGACAGTTCACTAAAGCGGCGTTTGGCTTCCATTAAAGTCGCCGTGCCGCACGTGCGAATGGGGGGCGCGGATGGTTCGACCAAATCGGCAGAGCTTCCGCCGAACATTGAAAGCGTCTGCCTGACCAACAAACCTTCTTCCTGGGCGGTTATTGCCCAGCTTAGCGCAAAAGACAATAAAAATATCCAGCCTGTCAAAAATATACTTTTCATAAACTCCTCAATGTTATAGTCCCATCAGTTGTCTAAAGACAATAATTTCTCAACTATGCGGCTTTGTCTTTCTTTTTCTTTTTTAGTTTTTTCGAGCCAGCTTAAAGCTTTTCGATGGCTTTCAGAAACGTTGCTTTTATCGGAAATTCCTTTCAGGTTAATCAAGACGTTAAAGTAAGCTCCTTCGGCAGCGGCGAGTGCGAGAGAACCGGCGGTAGCGGCATCGGAGGTGGCATTGGTATTACCCTTTTCGGCCGCCATAGTTGAAAGGCGCAAAAGTTCTGGCGCCCGCTCGAGAACAGCCAAAGGAACCACGTTAGCTGCCTTTGAACCCTCCTCCATCTTCTTCTGGCGGGCGATTTTTTGCTCTTCGGTTTCTTTGAGCATCTTTAAAGCTTCCATCACCACGTTGAAAGCCCGGGTGTCCTCCTCCACGGCACTCTCAAAGAATCTACGCAGGTTTTCGGCAGTTTCAAGCACTTTTTTCATATCTTCTTCAACTGCGGCATATTTCTTCTTGCCGATGGTCAGGCGGCAAACCATTGCAATCAGGGCGGCCGACAAGGCGGCGGTGTGTGCCGCCGAAGCCCCTCCCCCCGGAGCAGGAGAGGAGGAAGCCACTTCGTCTAAAAATGAAGGAGTACCGACTCCGAGTCCAGTCCTGCGCAGTTTTTCTTCTAAAATCTGGTTTTCTGAAAAATTTTCTAACATTAAAAAACTGCTGGCGGCGGAATTTAGCGCCGCTTGAGGAACCAACCCCACGATTTCGCTGGAGACCACTCTTACCCCAAGCTTTTCCGCTTCTTTTCTGACGGCTTCGAAGGCAACGTGAACGGGAGTTTTTACATAATTGGTCAGGTTCATAGAGACCTGAACCTGCTTGCGAGCTTTAATTTCGAAGCCCAAAGCCTTGACGCAGGGCAAGCCGCCCGAGGCTTCACGAATCGTTTTAGCAATTTGCTTGGCGATGGAAACATCTTCGCTGTTCAAATAAACGTTGTAGGCAATCAAAGGCATTCGGGCGCCGATGACTACGGCGCCGGCTTTGGGATGCAGTTTCTCCGGTCCGAAATCCGGCCTGCGACCTGGATTTGTGCCCAGTTCTGCCTTTAAACCTTCGTATTCCCCCTTGCGAACCTCGGCCAAATTGCGCCTTTCCGGGCGGGTGGCGGCCGCCTCGTATAAATAAACCGGAATTTTCAGCTCCTCCCCTACCCGTTTTCCCAATCGCCCGGCTAAATCGACAGCATCTTCCAAGCTCATCTCGGAAATCGGCACGAACGGAACCACGTCAGTGGCTCCCAGGCGCGGATGTTCCCCTTTGTGTTTCTCCATATCTATCAGCTCGGCGGCGCGTGCTATTCCGGCATAGGCGGCATTTAAGCTTTCTTCCGGCTCACCGGCAAAGGTTATAACCGAGCGGTTGTGATCCGCATCCGCTTCCCAGTCGAGAAGCTTAACCTTTCCCCCTTTTTGGATGGCGGCTATCAATTCTTGAATTACTTTCTTATTTCGCCCTTCGGAAAAGTTGGGGACGCATTCCACGATTTTCATCTTTTTCCATACTTTTCAAAGGATTTCAGACTAACGGCAAGCAAGGGGAGCATAATTTCGTGATGGCCGGTGAAGGCAAAGGCCTGGCCGGAATCGGAAGTGGGCCGCAAAAGGATATTCTGTATCGGTCGGTAATGTTGTATCATATCGAAATTGGCGGTAGTGAAATTATTGACTTTTCCTTGAATATTACGGGCGACGGAAAGCGCCTTCAGAAAAACTTCCGGCAACACTACGGCTGAACCAAAATTGGCAACTATGCCCCCGTTATGCAAACCAGCTACGGCTGCCGCTAAAACTTTGAAGTCGCGCCAACTGCCTTCGCCCGCTTCCCCGGCTGGAAAATTGGGATGCTGGTGAACCGTGTCGGTTCCGATGGCCAAATGAACGCTGGCAGGCAAGCCCAGACGATAGAAGTTATAGAGCAACGAATATTTTTTATAACGGGCGTTTGACTTTTCGATGAGAATGCCGAAGGCTTCTCCCAGGCCGATGTTTTTGCGCGCCGAAATATAAATGGCGCTGGCATAGAGTTCGGCCGTCTCTTTTACCATTCCGAAGCGGCCGGTGTTAAGCGTTTCGGCTACTTCTTCAGAGGTTTGCCCAAAAAAAGCAATCTCCAAATCGTGAATGGCCCCGGCACCATGCAAGGCCAAGGCTGAAATGTATCTTTGTTTGGCCAAATCGACAAGCACGGGCGATAATCCACATTTTAAAACGTGCGCCCCGGCTAAAATCAGGCGAGTTTTCTTCTTTCTTTTCGCCGCCAGCCAGAGCACAACAAATCGGCGCCAATCTTCGCCTTTTAAAATAGCGGGGAAACTTTCAACCAGGTCTACGGCAGATTTCGAGGGAGGTAAAATAGAAGCAAAGGAACCAATCGCCGATTTGTGAATGCGTTTGGCTATGCTGAAGGTTTTAACTTTAGATAAATCCAAAGATGGAAAACTACTCGGCAGGAACTTCTTCCCCTTCTAATTTTTCCACATCTCTTAGGCCGTATTCCTGAAGCTTGTTACGCAGGGTCCGGGACGAAACCCCAAGCATCTCGGCCGCGCGGGTTTTATTCCCGTCCATTGCCTCCAAAGTTTTTAGAATCAGCACTTTTTCTGAGTCGTAAACCGTCATCCCGGGGCGCAGTCGGTCGTCGGTAGATAAGGGGTGGCCTAAAAGCAGTTCCTTTGGAAAATCCGTAGGCAGCAAAACATTTGATTGCGCAACAACCACTGCCCGCTCGATGAAGTTTTCCAACTCGCGCACGTTCCCGGGCCAGGGGTAATCGATTAATAGCGAAAGCGCCTTGGCAGAAATACTGTTAACCTTCTTCCCGTTTTCCTCGGCAAACCGCTGCATAAAGAATGCCGCCAGAAGAGGTATATCTTCTTTCCTTCCGCGCAGGGGAGGCATTTCGACGCGCACTACGTTTAAACGATAATATAAATCCTCGCGAAAACGCCCTTTTTTTACTTCTTCCAACAGATTGCGATTGGTGGTGGCGACCAGCCGCACATCAACTTTTAAGGTAAAACCGGAGCCTACGCGTTCAAATTCCCTCTCCTGCAAAACCCGCAGAAGCTTGGCTTGCAGCCCGGTCGGAATTTCCGAGATTTCATCCAACAGCAAGGTGCCACCATCCGCCAGTTCGAAACGCCCCCGGGTCTGACGCAGGGCCCCGGTGAAAGCTCCTTTTTCGTGGCCGAACAGCTCCGATTCCACCAGTCCTTCCGGCAAGGCGGCGCAGTTCACCCGGATGAAGGGCCCTTCTTTTCGCGTCGAATTGTAATGAACGGCCCGGGCGATAAGCTCTTTTCCGGTTCCCGATTCCCCGATAATCATCACTGTGGCCCGGCTGGGGGCGACGGAAGAAATCAGATCGAACACTTTTTTCATAGCCGAGGTTTTGCCGATGATATTTTCGAACTGGCCGGACAACTCTTTTTTTAATTGGCTGTTCTCCAAGAGGAGCCGGCGGTATTCTAAAGCCTTTTTAGCAGTTACTTCGAGGTGTTCCGGGGAGCAGGGTTTGGGAAGATAGTCAAAAGCGCCCAATTTCATTGCCTCAACGGCATCGGCGACCGTTCCGTAAGCGGTAATCACCACCACCGAGGTGAAAGGTGAATTTTGTTTGACCGCCTTGAGTAAATCTATCCCCGACATAGCCGGCATTTTTACGTCGGTAAAGACCAAATCATACTCCCGCTCGCTGATTTCTTTCAACCCATCCTCCCCATTTTCGGCGGTTCGAACGGTGTGGCCGGACTGGCTTAAAGTTTCGGAAAGAAAGTCGCGGACCAGCTTTTCGTCATCAACAATCAGAATTTCGGCCATATTATCTCCACAGCGGCAACTCAATATAAAAGGTTGAGCCCTTTTGGGGAAGCGATTCCACCCAGACTCTTCCCCGGTGCGCTTCCACTATTTTTTTGACTACGGCCAGTCCCAAACCGCTGCCTTCCGGGCGGGTGGTAAAAAATGGGGTGAAAATCTTCTTTTGCATCTCCGGACTGATTCCCGGGCCATTGTCCGTAACCGAAATTTGCGCCGCTTGGCCGCGCTTGCCGGATAAGAGAGAAATTCTAACTTTCCCTCCTTGTCCCGCAGCCTGCAAAGCGTTTTCTACCAGATTGCGCACGGCTATTTTAAGATATTGTCCATCGCCGCGCACCGTTAACTGCCGGTTTTGAACCTCTCTTTCCAACGGCTGACCGATTTCGTGAATGGCGGAGTCCACTAATTCATTCAAATCGAGAGATTCCCGGTTTAAATCGAGTTGTTTGGTGTAGTTCAGCAGGGCCGAAACCAGCCGTTCCAATTCGGCGGCCCCTTCCAGGATTTTGCTCACCGATTTTAAGTGCGCCGGCTCTTTTAACTCTCTTTTTAAAAGCCCGGCAAAACCGCTGATGCCGGCCAAGGGATTGCGAACTTCGTGCGCCACCAGAGCCGCCATTTCCCCCAAGGCCGCCATCGTTTTGGTTTGAGCCAATTCTTCTTCCAACGCTTTATGGGCCGATAAATCGGTTAGCACTTCCAACGCCCCGTTGAGATTCCCTTCCCCATCGTAGAGCAAAGCGGTGGACACCCCTAAAGGGGTTTTTTCCCCTGTCAGAGGCGTCAAATATTTTTCTCTTCCTGTGAAAGCTTTGCCGGTTGCCAGACTTTCGAGTACGGAAACGGGAACAGAAAAAAACTTTTCATACTTCTGGCCTAACACCTCTTCTGCCGATAAGCCGGAAATCCTTTCCGCTTCTTTGTTAAAAAGAGTTATCACCCCGGCAATGTCTGTGGCGATGATGCCGGTTTTGACCGTTTCGAGGATGTTATCCAAAAACAGCGAGAGCGCCTCTTGCTCGGCCAAGCTTTGACGAAGCGCCAAACCGGTTTTCTCCAGTTCGGCAGCCAACTGGTCAAAACGCCCCTGCAGTTCATTTTGTTGATTTTTTAAATCTTCCACCAAGCCGGCAACAGAAGCATAGGATTGTGAAAAAAGCTTAACCTGTTCGGCAACTTCTTTCTCCATCCCGGCGCAAATATAGAGCCGCTTAAATTTTTTAGCAAATATAAAAGATGCGGAGAATTTTTCGGTGAAGGAGTTAAGCCGTGGCCGTTTCGACTGCGCGGCGCACGCTGGCAAACAACTGGTTGATGTTGAAGGGCTTGATTACATAGTCAAAAACCCGCTGGCGCAAGGCTTCCACGGCCGAATCCACGCTGGGATAGCCGGTTATGATTATGGCGGGCGCCGGGATGTTTTTTTGACGAATTTCTTTTAGAAATTCGATTCCATCCATTGCCGGCATTTTGAGGTCAACCAAAAGCACATCAAACGATTGGCGGGAAAGTTTCTCCATCGCCGCAGGGCCGGAATCGGCAACTGAAACCTTGTACCCTTTTTGCATGAAGAAGTCATACAATAAGTCGCGGATTAAAAGTTCGTCATCAACCACCAGAACCGATCTTTCTTTTTCCATACTGTCCCTTTTTATTATTCGGCATATTAAAGCCCAACTCTACCCAGAAAATCCCGTTTTCCCTTCTGGTTTCCAGCCGGTCGGCCATCTGGCGCATAAGCTCCCAGCCCCGCCCCGAAGTATCAAACAAACCGCTTTTCTTCGCTGCCCGGGGAGGCGACCCCTTGCCTTCATCACCTATCTTGACCCAGAACAGTCTTCCCTTCAGCCAGGCTTCGACTTTCACCTGTTTTTGTGGTTTTGATTGATTGCCGTGAATGATGGCATTCGTGAAAGCCTCCGCCGACGCTACGGTGACCCGGTAGTGCCATTTTTCGTCTGCGGAAAATTTTTCAAGAGTTCCTTCCAACCAGGTATAGAAATCCTCTAAGATGTCCGGGTTGGAAGGATAGGTTCGAGTAATTCTACGTACAGTTTCCATCGTTTTATTTTCGGCTTAAATGGCCGCTTTGCAGTGGCAATGTAATAAAGGCACAACCTAAAATAAAGTTTCATTAAGTGAATTTCTTAATCATCCCTTTCTGTATCGACCTATGCCTAAATGCCCTAAATCGACTTTTGCTAAAAATTATGTTGCTTTTTGGCTTTTTGGCCTTACTTTACACAACAGAATGGGTTATTGACTTTAAGGGCATTCGGCTTATTTTCCTGCCGTACTTAAAGAAGTTAACTCTCGCCTGCTTGAGGGGACAGGTGCGGCGAAGATAAAAAACTTGTTTTGGAGAGGATGAGATTAATGAAGAAAGCATTCTTGGTGGGGTCTATATTATTTTTGTGCTTTGCTAACACTCTTTTTGGCCAAATCACGGCCACCATTTCGGTTTCTCCCCCTGCTTTGAGTTTTACTGCGGTTCAAAGTGGCCCTTTGCCTTCATCCCAGATTTTGCAGATTACCAATTCCGGCAGCGGGACTTTGACCTGGAGCCTGGCCGAATCGCCCCCCAACATCGACTGGTTGGAGGAGAACCCCGTCGGCGGCTATCTGGCGGCCGGGGTGACGGCCAATGTTTCCGTTTGGATTCTACGCACCAACCTGCCCCCCGGCACCTACTACGATACCTTGAAGATTTCCGGCAATGCCACTAATTCACCGGTTAAAGTTCCGGTCACCTATACGGTAACGTCTCCGATAACGGCCACCATTTCGGTTTCTCCCCCTGCTTTGAGTTTTACTGCGGTTCAAAGTG
>CAZSIT010000019.1:0-14361 GCA_964607165.1 uncultured Ignavibacteria bacterium | reverse complement strand
ATGTTTCCGTTTGGATTCTACGCACCAACCTGCCCCCCGGCACCTACTACGATACTTTGAAGATTTCCGGCAATGCGACTAATTCACCGGTTAAGGTTCCTATAACTTTTACGGTTCTTTCACCTCCAACGATTTCGACCACACCGGATAGCTTCTTGTTTGTATCATCCGTGGGCGGCACTAGTAAGGGTGCATTCCTTTCTATCACAACATCGGACCAATCCATATCTTGGTCAGTTACCAAAGCCCAAAATCAGCAGTGGTTGGAAATAACCAATCCTAATGGTACAGGGAATCAGCAGGTAGGTATTCAAACCGATATTTCCGGTCTAACTGAAGGGGACTATTTCGACACGCTTATTGTAACGGCCCCACAAGCGTCGAACTCCCCTCGTCTGATACCGGTCCATCTGCCTTTGGGCCCGGCCCTTACTCCGGCTGCCCTGGCAATCACGCCGGATTCGTTGGAGTTTTTAGCCCAGCCGAATCAAAGTTTGCCTCCAAAGTTCATTAACATTACGAATGGAGGGCAATTGCCACTGATTTGGTCGGCCACCATCTTGCACGGAGCGAGCTGGCTTTCAGTAAGCCCAGGTTCTGGAACTAACGACGGCTCTATAACCGTTACGGTTGCCACTAATCTGACCCCTTCCAGCTACCGGGATACAATAAAAATAGAAGCAAGCGGCGCTTTGAATTCACCTCGTTATATCCCGGTGATTTTGCGAGTCTCCACCGATGTGAAAGGTGGCTCGGGGAACATACCAAAAGACTTTGTTCTGTATCAGAATTATCCTAATCCTTTTAATCCGAGCACTAAAATCGAATTTGCTCTGCCGACGTCGGAAAAAGTGTCGCTCGAAGTGTTTAACATTATCGGGGAACGCGTAAAGGTATTAGCGGATGGAGATATGCCCGCCGGCAAACATTCGGTGGTTTGGGATGGACGGGATGAATCGGGTCAGCAAAGCCCTTCCGGCATTTATTTCTACCGCTTGAAAGCAGCCACGTTTGTGGATATCAAACGCGCCGTATTCTTAAAGTAATACTTTAGTCTACCAACACAAAAAGCACAGCCTAAAGCGGGAAGGCTGTGCTTTTTTGCTAATCTCTAATCTCCGGTCTCTAATTTCTGTATTTAGTGCCGGAGGCCGGACTCCCTGGCCATAGTCAGAGGCCACGCCTCGGGCAGGCTAACCGGCACGTTGCCAACCTGTCCCAACTGGTAACCCGGACTTCAGTCCGGGAGAGTTTGTTTTTCTCCTTTGTTTTTACTAATCTCTAATCTCCAGTCTCAAATCTCTGTAATTAGTGCCGGAGGCCGGACTCCCTGGCCATAGTCAGAGGCCACGCCTCGGGCAGGCTAACCGGCACGTTGCCAACCTGTCCCAACTGGTAACCCGGACTTCAGTCCGGGAGAGTTTGTTTTTCTCCTTTGTTTTTACTAATCTCTAATCTCCAGTCTCCAATCTCTGTCTTTACTGCCGGAGGCCGGACTCGAACCGGCACCCGCCATAGGCGGGAGGGATTTTAAGTCCCTTGCGTCTACCATTCCGCCACTCCGGCAAACTTTGACAGTCTGGAATCAACTATATTTTGCGCTGACAGACTCCAGAGACGAAAAGAAGATACGATTTTGAAATTAGCGAAGCAAATTTTGGCTGGAAAGCTTTACGGAACGTCGATGGTAACCTGTCCCGGAAACGTTATTTGAATAACGCCGGCCCAGGCACACATACACTTAGAAGTCTGGTTCAAAGCGGGCATTCCCCCAATCATCACTTGCGGTGACCCCGGAGCCCAAGGAGCGGGAATTACCGGAACGCAGGGCATCGGAGTCAAAACTCCCATTGCCGCCGCGGTCGCCGCGGCGACGGTGGGATTGGCCAAGGACATGCACATTCCAAACGGCGGGATGTTTACAAAGGGTTTATTGTCCATAATGTTGGCCGCCGGCGCTCCCGCCATAACCTTGCCAACCGGCAAAACGTTCAAAGCGCTCGGCGCCACCCCAAAACTGCACATCATCATCGCCCCGGAAGTTACGAGTTTGGCCAAAGTACTTTCTCCACATTAAAGTCATCCGTTGACTGTACGACATGGACTTTGTTCATTTACTTGGATTGAACCTCGAATTCAGTTCGGTCGGAGACGGCATCTCCCATAGAGGCCAATATCCAATAGAATCCCGGTTTCACGATCATCCTGCAAACACTGGTCAGCTCCAAATTGAAGTAGCCTCCCTCCCTATAGGTAGGGTCGTCCCGTTGCCCCGGTTCGGGAGGTTCGGGCATTATGTTATGACCTTCCTGCACGATTCCGTGCCAAATTCCCAACTCATCCCGGCGGACAACAATAAGCATGACCTGGGTTAATGGTGCCCCTTCTGCCCTCCGGGCGAATTTTTGGTCTATTCTGTAAGCACCCCGGAGAACGACTGGTTCGCCCGGTCGAAAGGAAGCTTTGGCTAATTTGATCTGTACTCCAAGGTCTTTGACCGCCGGAGATTCCGGATGACTCTGATAGTTGGGCAGTGCTTCCACTTTTCCTTTCTCCTCGTCTTCTTTACCGCTTAGGGCGAAAGACGGACTATCCTCTGGGGTCGGTGATTTCCTGTTATCCGACGCGTTTGAACGGCATCCAATAATAGCCACGCCGATAACTACCAAAATGACAACCAGGAAAAATCTGGTTTTATTCATTTTTGATACATTTTCGTAAAAGAGAAGGTAACGACACAACTTCCTCATTTACTTGGATTGAACCTCGAATTCAGTTCGGTCGGAGACGGCATCTCCCATAGAGGCCAATATCCAATAGAATCCCGGTTTCACGATCATCCTGCAAACACTGGTCAGCTCCAAATTGAAGTAGCCTCCCTCCCTATAGGTAGGGTCGTCCCGTTGCCCCGGTTCGGGAGGTTCGGGCATTATGTTATGACCTTCCTGCACGATTCCGTGCCAAATTCCCAACTCATCCCGGCGGACAACAATAAGCATGACCTGGGTTAATGGTGCCCCTTCTGCCCTCCGGGCGAATTTTTGGTCTATTCTGTAAGCACCCCGGAGAACGACTGGTTCGCCCGGTCGAAAGGAAGCTTTGGCTAATTTGATCTGTACTCCAAGGTCTTTGACCGCCGGAGATTCCGGATGACTCTGATAGTTGGGCAGTGCTTCCACTCCGTTTGCCACAGGTCCTTTCCCTTTACTATGGTTGACGCTTTTCCTCAGCGTTTTGACAAAACTCAATCATCGAACATTCGCTCCAGAGCATAGCACATTTGTCAAAATTATCAAGAGCGGGGAAATTTCCATTTTGGTTCCATCGCAGTTCGAGACATATCTTTTTCACGCAGATAAGTGCGGCATCCAGGGTCGCCAGCTGATTCATCATGAAAGTCCAGGGGCCGACCGATATACCCTTGAAACCACATAACACAATCCTTTTTTTCACAATGATTTTCTTGACCGGGTGTAGTGGACTTCCACGACAACGAACCATAAACTAAGCCTAAAGCATGGCCGGGTTCATGAATTCCCGTGCCAGCCATAGCCCTTTCGATTTCCCCTGCACTATAGCCTTCATCCATAGACCCGCGACAAATAACCAGATGTAAATTAGTACCACCCCAACCATTAAAACCTGGAGCGTTGTAATATTTGACTCTGACTTCAACTGGCTTGGCAGCCGAAGGCGTGACACCGGTGCCCGTGAAGTCAATTTTAAGCTTCGTTTTTCCGCTGGACTTTTCGCGGGTCACTTTCCCCGCAGGGAAATCCACCATTTTGCCACTCGCATCTTTGTATTTAGCCTCTTTCAACCACTTTGCACCGCCGAAGTCAAATGGCCGGAAATAGGGATCATCTGGAACTTGCGTTACAGCCGTGCAACTGATTGTTGCTTCTTTTTCTTCTTTCCTATCGTCCGGACATAGGTGATCAATTATTGAGTAATGAACCTTCCAGGGGACACCTTCTTTACCGCAATATTTGTCGGCCCATTTATAGCCGTCTTCATGAGTAGAAAAGTTGTCCTGATGATCGCCGAGATCCTTCGTTCCAGCGCTTTCCATCTCAACGAAAACTTTTTTATAAGAACTGACAATTTTAGAGATCGTTCCGGCCGGTATCTCGAATTTACCCCCGGACGGTTTCTTCATTTCCGCGATTTCATAATACATTTTTCTCCAGACGGTGTAAGCTCCCGCTTTTAAGCCCCCCATATAGCCGCTGTCCTCGGTAGCAAAAATTTCAAATTTGTCGCCTCCGTAACGAGACAAATGGAAGTCAACCGCAGGTGTCCAGCCTTTGTCGTCGACAGACACTTCCGTGCGGAGATTTCCGGAGCCGGCGGAGTCGAAACCCTCTTTTGCATCTCCAGCAAGGCCGGCCCGGTTACTTCCATCCGGTTTAGCGTACCAGTAAACTTTCTTACCCGTGAGGGGTCGCGTCTTGTCACCGGCCGCCCATTCGACTCTGGCCTTCAGCCGAATTTTGCGTCCGTACTCGTAATGCGGTGTTTTTGGATCTACTTTCTCATCAAGGTTAATGTACTGTTTGCGGGCAGCGGGCTTTTCAGTGTGCTCCTTCCCGTCATGACTAATGAACTCAACCAATTCAGCTATTTTTATTTTTTCTTCCTTGGGGCAGGATTCAGTAGTCCCACCAACGGGACAGTCACTAAAGGATTTATCAGCATCCTTTTTGGAACTGCTCAATAACTTGTACAAACCATAGGCAACTAACGCTACGCCGGCAATAATACCCGCTATTGCGGCGACTTTTTTTACTGTATCTAAGAAGCCCATTTGGAATCCTACCCGACGTTAAAGTCCGATGACTGCCGCAGGCTTTCCATCCCCGCATCATAGGTAGTGTTGATTCTAACACTTGGGTCATTCAGGTTTTCATCGTTTAAGTTTTTGGCTGCCCAGGGGAGTTTGTGGTCTTGGTCGTAATCCGGGCCGAAGGCGACCATCAAATCAATATATTTGCAAACGTCCCGTTCCGACACGATTTCGTAGGTAGCCGCCCGTTCGATGCCGTATTGGATAAGGGTCCTGGTATTTTCTTCTCCTAACGCCTTATAGTGCTCTGAAAAGTGCTTTTTGATATGAACCACCATGCGATCTTCAAAATCCTTGAACGCTACTTTTGATAATTCCTCATTTTGCTCCGGGCGAATTTTCAACATAGTTTTTAGTTCTAAGTCAGTTGAAGGACCTCTTTTTTGAGAACATTCTGTTCGGGACGAAACGACAGGAAAGTTTCCGGTTTTTCATCCTCACAGCAATATCTTGCAACCGGCCCGAAAAGCAACTTTGTTTCTTCCGCGTTGCAGGTGGGCAAATAAACCCGTAGCACGCGCGGGTCGTAATAGCGGAAATAGACCTGTTTCCCTTCCGATGCCTTGACCATCAAAAATTTGCGGAAATGTTTGCGCAGATCTTCCAACTCAACCGCTGCGGAGGCGAAGATTCCCCAATGATTCCCCCAGCCCTGGGAAAGAACCCATTCGGTAAAAGGGATGTCTGGCAACAGGTGGACCAAATAAGGAGCAGTTTCGGCAAGGTCAGGTTTGAGTTCTCCCCGGTAGAGGCAAACGTGCTCCGTTTGGTGCTCATACAACCGGTCAAGAAGGTTCGGAATGGAAGCGCCGTCTAGAACGGCAACTACGCTTGTTTCCGGTTCACTAAATAGATGTTTGCTTATTGAGCTTGCGATGTCCGTCATTCTTTTCCAACCTCACGGGCCGGTCTATTCCGGCGGTCAATGCTCACAGAAAGGAGTGCCGCTTTTTGCCGCTTCTTTTAAAACCGAAGCCGCCGGGCCGTACGACTCCGGTTGAGGCGGTTTGGGCAGCTTGGGCGCTTCCGGTTTTTCGCCGGGCCGGGCCGTGTCGGCCTCCTTCGCTTCCTTCGGCTCATCCGGCTTTTCAGGCGACTGGGGAGCTTCCGGCGAGCTGCCGCTTCCCGAACCGGCGGCCCCGCCGCTGTTAATCATCACCATCGGGCCGGAGATAGCCACCCCGCTCGGCCCAATGGAAACGAACCCGGGTCCAGCTTTGATAGTCAACTGCATCCCGGCCTCAATCACCACGTTCATCCCCCCCTTGATGTGAACATTCATCCCAGCATCCATAGCGTAATCCATTCCAGCTTTGCCGTAGAAATTTTGACCGGCTTGAACGGAAATTGCGCCGTCGGTCTTTTCGTTGTGATTTCCGCTAACAGTGAGATGTTGGTTCCCGGCAATTTTTTTCAACCGGTCGCCGTCAACCGTAAGGTTATCGTTCCCCTCAATGGCTATCAGCCGATTCCCCTTCACTCCCAAGTTCTTATCCCCTTCCACCTTTGCAATCCGGTCTCCTTTAACGAGGGAATGTTTATCTTTTTCCACTAATTCGAGCTGGTTTTTTTTGACAATCAGATGACGTTCGTTGCCTATCGTTTCATAAACATTGGCCTTGACGCGAACATCCTGATTTCTCTCGGCGTGAATGAAAATCTGTTCTTTCCCTTTATTATCCTCAAAACGTATTTCGTTGAAACCATCTCCCCCTTTGGAACTGTCCGACTTCAAGGTGCTTTTGGTTTTTTCGTCCGGTAGTTTGTAAGGCGGTTTGTTGTCGCCGTTATATACCCGGCCGGTGATGATGGGACGGTCCGGGTCGCCTTCTAAGAAATCGACGATGACTTCCTGCCCGATGCGGGGAATGTAAATCGCTCCCCAGCCTTTACCGGCCCAGGCGTTTGAGATGCGAATCCAGCAGGAAGAGGCCTCATTTTTCTGCCCCTCCCGGTCCCAATGAAACTGCACTTTCACCCGGCCGTGTTCATCGGTATAAATCTCTTCCCCCTTGGGGCCGGTGACTATTGCCGTTTGCGCGCCTCTCACTGCCGGTTTGGGCGTCACCCGGGTAGGGCGGAAAGAAGTGGAAGCCGGAATGCAGGTAAAAACGTTATCGTAGTGAAAGCCGCTGGTGGCGCCCTGCTCAAAGGGCTGCAGCCCGTTTTGTTCAACCGAAACCAGAAGATATTCGGCGTTTAAACTTTCGCGGGCATGATCGATTAAGTTAAACTTGTATCCGGGTGTAAAACGCCGGCAGGTTGACTGGCCCGTGCTTCGGCAGCGCAAGGCCTGATACTCTTCCAGACGGATTTTGGCCAAATCTTCGCCGATTTTTTGCTCGGCGTAAAGCCCCGGGTACTCGTAATATTCCAGCTTTTTATCCCGCCCCGCCTCGGCGTTTTTTTCCAAGTTCAAGGTGGGACGGGTAAAATTGAAGTCCCGCAGAGTGGTTTTCCCGAAACGGATTTCCTGTGCCAAACGGAATTCGGAGACGCTCTCCTTTTCGGTTTTAGTTTTGGAAGCTTCGCGGAAAGGAATTTCGACCGGAGAAGCAATCGGCAACACCGCATCGGGGGAATCTCCCATAACCAAAACGGAGGCATCCTCCTTATGTTCAAAGAAATAAAAAATCCCTTCTTCTTCCATTAGACGCGAAACAAAATTCCAGTCGCTTTCATTATACTGAACGCAGTATTCCCGCGCCGCCGGCGTCCGCTTGAGGGCAAAACGAAAGCCGTCAGAGGGAATTTGGTTGTCGGATAAGACCTTGGCGACAATATCTTTGACCGACATTTTTTGAAAGATTCTGGACCTTACCACGCGGGTTAAAAGCCAGACCTCCGGCACTAACTCGGCGTAATAAGGGGCCAGCTTTTCTCCTTTGCTGCTGATTTCCATCCAGGAAACAATGCCGTGCGCCACTTTCTTCCCCTCCGGATATTGAATGGACAGATTCGCCGCTTTACCCACGACCGCGTCCAGGTCTATTTCCCAGTCGTCCGAAGTCAATTCCAGACGGAAGGAAAAAAGCCGGGAGAGGGATTCTTGGCCGGTGAATTTCAAAACCCGCAGCTCGCCGGAATACCCTTTGGTTTCAAAAAGAAAATCGGCTCCAGAAGAGGAACGGATAATGACCATTTATTCGCTTGCTCCCGCTTCCAATGCGGCGGAAACCGGAGAGGGGATGGTTGGAGAAGAGGGCCCGCCGTCATCAGAAAAACGGAAAGTAAATTCGCCGGAGCCGTCTATCCCCAGCCAAAGTCTTTCCGGGAGCGGGCCGGAAGTCAAACGCTGGAGGATTTCGGTGGAAACTTTCGGCAAAAGACTTCCCTGCATTATATGGTCGATGTTGCGGGCGCCGGTTTCCACCTCCCGGCAGCGGGAAGTTATCTGTTCCACTACGGTATCGTCGTAGGTCAAGCTCACTCGATGGCTCTCCTTTAACCGGCTGACCAGGCGGTTCAATTTGAGCTTGACTATTTCCTTTAAGGTTTCCGACGGCAGGGGGAAGAATGGAACCACGGTCATTCGCCCGACCAGGGCTGGTTTGAAATGCTTGTTAAGAACGGGACGGATGGCGGCGACAATCTCTTCGTGGGAAGGCTTGGGGTTAGAAAATCCCATCTGGGTGATAATATCCGTGGCTAAGTTGGAAGTCATAAAGACCACTGTATTTTTGAAGTCAATCAGTCTTCCCTCTCCGTCCGAAAGCATCCCCTTGTCGAAAACCTGATAAAACAAATTCATTACTTCCGGGTCTGCTTTTTCAACCTCGTCCAAGAGCACTACGGAATAGGGGCGCTGGCGCACCGCTTCGGTCAGAACTCCCCCTTCTCCGTAGCCGACATATCCTGGGGGAGAGCCGATGAGCCGGGAAACGGTGTGCTTTTCCTGAAACTCGGACATATTTATAGTGGAGATAAAACGCTCCCCTCCGAACAGCAAATCGGCCACCCCCAGGGCGCACTCCGTTTTGCCAACGCCGGAAGGGCCGACGAAAAGAAATACCCCAATCGGTTTGCTCGGGTCGCTAATTCCCGCCTTGGATGCCCGAATCCCTTTGGCTACCGCCTCGACGGCATAATCCTGTCCTTTAATCCGTTCCTTCAGTTTCTGGTCGAAACTTAAAATAGCCGTGGCCTCATCGGAAACCATCTTCCCTACCGGTATTCCGGTCCAATCCGAAACCACTTTTGAAATGACTTCCGGATTAACCTCAACATAAATCAGCGGGTCTTTCCCCCGAACCTTTTCCAGCTTTTTCCGCTCGGACTTGAGTTTTTTTGCCCAATCTCCGTTTACGCCGCTTTTTTTAGCCTCTTCCACTATCTTCTTGCAAGTAGAGGCAAACTCATCCACTAATTTTTTCTCATCTTTCCATTGGGAGGAGAGCCGCTCTTGTTTTCCTTTGCAGACAGCCACTTCTTGCTGAATTTCTTCTACTTTCTTTCCATCGACTTCAACGCCGACGGACTGGTCCTTTTGATAAGCCGATAGTTCGCGCTCGAGCGCCTGAATTTTGCGCTCCAGGTCGTCGAGAGAAGCCGGTTTGGAAGAAAGCGAGATTTTCACGCGGGCGGCGCAAGTGTCCACCAAATCAACCGCTTTATCCGGCAATTGCCGTCCGGAGATGTAGCGGGACGAAAGGCGCGCGGCGGCAACCAAAGCCTCGTCCAACAACGTGACCTGGTGATATTTTTCATATTTCTCCCGCAGCCCCCGCAGCATCAAAACGGTGGACTCTTCGGACGGTTCGTCCAATTTGACCAGCTGAAAACGCCGGGCCAAAGCGGCATCTTTTTCAAAATACTTTTTGTATTCCGACCAAGTGGTCGCGGCTATAGTGCGCAGTTCCCCACGCGCCAGAGCTGGCTTGAGCAGGCTGGCCGCGTCCGAGCCGCCGGCGGCCGCCCCGGCGCCGATTAGCATATGGGCTTCATCAATAAAAAGAATGATTGGTTTAGGTGAAGCTTTGACTTCACCGATGACCGACTTCAAGCGGTTTTCAAATTCTCCCTTAACTCCCGCGCCGGCCTGCAAAAGCCCCAAATCTAAACCTAAAAGAGAAACGTTTTTTAATAAGTCCGGAACGTCTCCTTCGGCAATGCGCAGGGCCAATCCCTCCACAACCGCGGTTTTGCCCACGCCCGGGTCACCGACGACAATCGGATTGTTTTTCCGCCGCCCGGCCAAGATGTCAATGATTTGACGAATCTCAACGTCCCGTCCGAAAACCGGGTCTATCTCCCCTTTTTTGGCGCGCGCGGTAAAGTCGATGGTAAAACGCCCCAGCGCCGTATCGCCGCCCGGCGCTCCCGCCGTCTCTCCCTCCTTTGCGGGCTTAGCACTTTCTTTTTCCTCCGAGGAGGAGACCACGATGTCAAAAAACTCGTTGCGTAATTGCTCTCTGGAAATTTCGTCGATTAAATCTCCCGCCCGTCCGGTCAAATACCTGTGCGGCTTTTCCATAAGCCCTGCAAAAAGAATTCCGGACCGAATTTCAGACGCCCCAAAATCGATCGAACCAATCAACCAGCTTTCTTGAAACCATTCAAGAAGCAACTCGGAGAGAACTTGTCGACCTGGGTTGCCACTCTTGAGATCGTCCAGGTCTCGTTGCAACGCGGAAATGAGGCGTGGGATTTCGATTTCGAACCTGCGTAGGATTAGTTGGATATCGCCTGTTACGTCTTCAACTAATTTCGAAAAGACGTGCTCAGGAGTAACTTCGTAGTTAGTGCGGGAAACGCTGAGGCTAACGCCTCCATCTAAAGCGCTACGACAAGTTCTGTTCAGCTTATCAAAAAGGTGTTTTCGCTCAACTTTAGCCATCGGCAGTCCCTTCTCGTATGAGTCTAAGTCCTAAGTCACATCAAAGATATAGCGGGAACCTGAACGAATCAAGCGCTAATTGAAAACAACCGCCACTTTCTCCGCCTCTCGCGAGTAAAAACCGGTCGTCCAACCGAGATGCGAGTCGCTGGAAAGCCGCAACCCCAGGCGGGGCGTATCAACACCTTTCAGAGCCACCTCCACGTCAAAGTCCAGCCGGTCGGGAGCGAAAAAACCGGTCAGTTTTTTTAGCGATTCCAATCCCTCCTGCCTCGGCAAGAAGCGTTTGTAGTCGGCATAGTCAAGCGGGCCTACGCTGACCCGGAACTTTCCCATAGAATCGGCGACCCGCTCCCCTATGGCCAGGTTTTCTGCGAGCCGGCAGTTTTGCTTTCCCAAAAACGCTTTTTGGTTTTCTTCCAAAAGGATTTTTCTTTTCACGAACTGGCGCACCTTCACCGGCAGGTCAAAGTAACTTTTCAGCATACCTACCAGCGATTGGGCCGAATGCGGCTTCTGGGTCAGAAGGCCGGCGAAAGTTAAAAGCCGGACGGAGGCAATCCCGGTCGAATCTTTCAGCTCTTTGGAGCCTAACCCAATCAGCGCAAAAAGCCGCTCCGAGAGTTCATCGCCGCCCCCCGGAGAAAACAGGACGTGCGGGCGGTATTTGGTCCAGGCCCGATAATAAAATGAAAGCAGCCGATGATTGAAAAGGTCAAAAAAGCTCCGCAGCGGCCCCCCTTCCTGCTCGTCGGCTATAAGCAACTCGTTGTAGAAGCTGGGTAAGGGTGAAGTGGTGCCGTACAGCCCCATAAAAGCGACGGTCAAGCGATGAAGTTCCGGCTCTTTTGACTGTTCGATGGCGGCCACATCGCTTTTTGGAAAGGCCAGGCTGGTGTCGGCGCGCAGCCGCAAGGCCTCCCGTTCCGGCGGTCCCTGGTAACCCAGGGGCACCGCTTCCTTATGCCGATTTTGCAAAAGCATAACCGCCTGAAAAAAAGAAAAACGGTGCGGCGCCGACAAAAGTTTTTCGATCATAGGAGAATCTGACTGCCCGAAACGGGCCTCCAGCGGTAGATTTCTCCGCGCTCGATTCCTTTAACTTCCAAGCAGGAGAAAGAGTTTAATGAAGCGTAGAGGCCGAAAAATCTATTCAGAATGGAAGCAAAAAGATACATTTCCCCTTCCGCGGCAAAGCCCGACTCGGCCATCTCCATTTCAATTTTCGTTCCCCGGAAAACGTTTCCCTTGCTGAACAGATGTTGGGGGCCGGATCGAAGGCTGCCGATGGCGCCCAGGCGCAGCTCGTTGGCGCGGGCCGCCTGCCGGTCAAACAGCGCGGCAAAGTTGTACAGCCCCAGAACTGCGCGAAGATTTTCAATGTTTAAAAGCGAAAGGTAATTGAGCGAAAGATGCGAAACCAACCGCCAGAGCATTCCGCCTTCCAAAGGCGGCGGAACGGAAGAAGTTATGCGGGTAATGTTCTGAAAGCTTGCATAGGCCGGAGAAGCTGCGGTGGGCGAATTTAGGTCTCCTGGTTTTAACTTTTCGGCTAAATTACGGTTGGAGCAAGTCAGTTCAACCGCTACCGTGCGGGTGGAAGGAACGAGAAGGGACTGGTCGTCGGCAACGAAAGAAACATAGGTTTCCGTTCCGCCGCCGACTACGGCGGGCCGAAGAGTAGTTTGATAATATTCGGTCCTTCGATTTTCTAAGCCCAGGGAATGCCGGTAGGAAAAAAAGGGGAGGTATTCATTTTCCTCCACCGTGCCGGCGGTCCAGCCCCTGACTTTGTCCACTGAAAAAATTTCGAAATGTTCCGGATTGGCGCCTTCGGGGCGCAGCCGATACTCCGTTTTTTCCCCTTCCACTTTTATGGGAGTGGCTTGATGCTGAAAGAGATTAACGGCAGGGGAACAGTATAATCGGAGTGCGCCTGTTTTCACGCGGAGCGCATCATCGGGGCGGCGGTTAAATTCAAAAATTATCTCAAACCGGTCTTTAATGTCCAGCCGGCCGAGGGGCGAAATATCCGGCAGTTCTACGAACAGAAACTTCTCCGAGATGGTGAAGTACTCTTGAAGTAGCCGATAGCCGTCAAAAGAATGGGAAGGGTAGGGAATTAAGCTCTGGTCTTCTCCAAACCCGCCCGGTTTTAATACTTCAGGGCCAAAACTTGCCTCCCGTCCGGTTTTCGTTCCGACTATCGACCGGAAAGTAACGCGCTTGAGATAATTGCACAAAAGCAGATAAAGCCCATAAGAAATCTGCGGCTCTCCGGCCAAAAACAAAGACAGCTCCTTTAATTTTATCTTTGAAAGATCCGTTTTTCCAACTTGGAAACCAAGCTTTAAAAAAGGAGCGCCGGTTGCAGGGGTTTCCAAAAAAATCTCTTTCAGGACAAACGGGTATACGCTAAGCTGGGATGTGGTTTTAAACTGACAGCGGGTTCCATCCACTGGCACCGATTCCACCGTTGTGCCCCGGGGTATAATTTGAGTTTCTTGTAAGGCTCCTCCCGAGGGATCAAACTCCAGAACGGTTGCCGAGGGCAGCGGCCGCAGGTAATGCGGCCAAAGCAGGCCCACGAAATTATGCACCAGCTCGGGAAGGTCCCCGTCCAATTTCTGGCGGATGCGGCCGGCCAGAAAAGCAAAACCTTCCAAAAGCCGTTCCACGTCCGGGTCGGCTCCCGACTCGGCAAGCATGGGAGCCAGCCGGGGATAGGCGCGGGCGAATTCCTCTCCCAGCTGGCGCAGATAGGTCAGTTCGTCCTGGTAATATTTGTTGAACATTGCTTTTTAGTTGGACAGGAGCTCTGCTCCTGTCCCTTCCATTTCTAGGGGAGCGGAACTCCCCACAAACAGGTTACTGAACATTATTCCAAAACCTCAACGCCGCCGGCCGAGCCCACCCTGGTGGAAAAAGCAAAAGTCATCGTCTCCTCCGTGGTTTCCAGCCGGGCCTGGATGTCAAAATGAATTTCCAGGGGATTTTCCGGATCTTCAACATAGGCAACGCGCACCCGCGAGAGCCGGGGTTCATATTTTTCAATGCTGGTTTGTAGGGCCTGTTTCAAGTAGGTAAGCGAGTCGGGAAAAGAAAAAATACATTCGTTTAAGTCCGGCAGGCCGTAATCGGGCAGGGCCGGGGTAAAACCATGGCGGGCATTCATCATTCGGCGCAGGTGCAGAATAATCGAATCGGACAGCTTTTGTAAATCGATTTTTACCCGACGAAAAGAAGCGGCCGGTGGGGACACCAGCCGCTCCAAAAGAGTGCGCTCGTTAGCTACTTTCATTTCAAACGGTAATCAGATCAATCGTTACGCGGATGCCTTGGTAAAACTATCAAACCGGAGTCTCCCAGTCATCTTCCGCGGTGATGCCCCCGTCCACGTACGTCCATATAATTTTTTGATAGGTAAAGGAGATCTCCTCCATATCCGGAAATTTCATAAGGTCCGGATTCTTGACGTGCAACACGTACGGTTTTATCTCGGAGACGCTCGTGTTTATAAGTTGAACCGTATAGTAGAGCTCTTCTTTTCCTACCGCAGATGGTCTGAAGAAGGAAAACACTACTTCCTTTAAGTTCTCGTTGTTTACGAGAACATTAAACAAAAGGGCGCTCGACTTGTCGAATGTTTTGACGATTTTCACGGGGCTATGCGTCCGTT
>CAZSIT010000018.1:4430-46705 GCA_964607165.1 uncultured Ignavibacteria bacterium | reverse complement strand
ATTGGATGTTAAAAATAAGCCACACACCTGTCCAAAATTAGGTGGGGCAGTACATCTTTTCTTGCCCAGAGTAATGTTTCGTGGCTATGGGCAAACACGGTGCAACTCAAATTGGGCGCAGCGTTCGGCTTGAACCAGGCGATGTCATTCAATAAATGAAAATTTAGTTTTTGCAATAAGTATCCGCACTGATAAATGCTATGGAGTGTTCCGCTAATCCAAATTGTGCCTTCGGGTTTTAAAACTCTTCTGCATTCCTTCAGCCAAGTTTCGTGAAAGAGCAAATCGTTTTCAAATCCTTTGCTTTTGTCCCATTTCCCTTTATTCACGCTCACCATTTTTCCTGCAAAGCAAGTAATCCCGTTATTTGACAACATATAAGGCGGGTCGGCAAAAATCATATCCACATAATTGTCTGGAAAACAGGGGAGAACTTCCAGACAATCTCCTACATACAAGGCAGTATCATCGGTTTTGAAAACAGGTTTTATGCTCCGGTTAACTCCGTTTTGGGCAACGTATTTCATCAATTCCTTAAACACTTTCCCTGGCGCGCCTTCTTTGTGTCCAGGGTTTTGCCTGCCCGGCCAGGGTTTTTCCATGTAGGAGCTTCCCCTTGTGAACCCCGCCTGCCTGAATCGCTTTGGTAGCCATATGCACTTGGCGGAAAGATAGGTTGGCAGATAGAGCAAGGCAACCCCTGAAAGGGCTTTACTTTTTCCCTCCGGCCTGCTTCTGGTAGCCATTGGCCTTTTGATGTTTTTCAACCAATTCGGCATAATTTCCAGTTGGCTTTTGAAAGCTTTCCCCGGGCTGCAGGACGTAGGTTAACCAGCTATTTTTTGCGGGCATAGCTGGTCTCTACCGCTTTGGCTTCTTCACCATTTGGTGAGATGTTGTAAGCGCTGATTACGATATGTTCGGCGTCGATAATTTCTATTTCCGTGCGCCAGCCCCAAGGCGGGCCGGGGGGAGCGTCGTAGTGGCCGAGAACCGAAAAACCTTTTTCGGTTCTTTCTCCCTTGGAAAACATAAGTCCGGTTCCCATATGGAAACTATCGACCCAGGCGGATTGAAATTTGTCCCGCTCCAGGCCGTAGCCGTAAATCGCTACACCCGAAAGCCGGTCCCCTTTCAGAGAACCTTCGTATTCATGGATGACAAATCGGCCATCCAATATAGGCCGAATAGTCCCCTGCCAGAGGGATTCATCGGCTAACTTACCCGGTTCAAACCAGGTTTTGGTTGTCCCTTCCCATCCGCCTACCAACTGCCCGAGCAGATGATGGGCTCCCCCAAAAGATTTGGACTCTTCCAACTTTTTGTCTGACATTATTCATTTTCTCCTCCGTGCTTTAGTAGAATACACGGCATTTAAGCGGGAATGGAAAAAGTTCTATTTTTCAAAAGATGCTTTCTTTCCAAAAATTGTATGGAGAACCGGCAGGACAAGGAGAGTCAAAGCCGTAGAGGAAATGATTCCACCCACCACTACGCTGGCTAAAGGCCTTTGGACTTCCGCCCCAATTCCCTGCGAAACGGCCGATGAATCCGAAGGCGGCAACCAGGGCGGTCATTAAACTCCCGAGTCCATGCCGAAGGCTACTAATTATTGTTCGGTGTGCCCGGCAGACAGGACTTCTATTTGGGTTCGCCATTGCCAAATTTCCCTTTGAACTTCAAGGTACTCCCGCTCTGCTTCTTGTGTCTCCAAAAAGGTCGCTAAAAGGTCTGTCACCCCCAGTTTGCCGACCTCGTAGGAACGCAGGGCTGCGTTGTAGGCCCTCCGGGCAGCAGGAAGTCCGATTTCTTCGAGGCTGCGAAATCGGCGTTTTGCGTTCTCAAAAGAACGTGAAGTTCTGAGCCAGTCTATTTGCCACTGGCGTTGCGCTTGCTCCACTTCGGCTTTTGCCCGCTCGACAACGCCGGATGTCTTTTTCAGATTCCCTGTGCCGCTCAATTCAAACCAGACCGGAAGGGACAGTTGAATGGCGCCACCCCAAAAGCGCTGGCTTCTGTCTTCCTGGCGGAATAGCTCCAGTTCTATCTGCGGTAACCAGGAGAGACGAGAGGCACCCTGCTCGGCCCGCGCCGCTTTTAATGCAAACTGAGACCTTTGCACTTGGGCGCTGGCCGCGGGGGTCATCCTCAAGTCCGGAAGATTCGGATCTACCAAACCCGGCCCGGTCAGGTCCAGATGGGTATCAGTCTTTTTACCAATTAGAAGTGCCAACTCGGTCAAACTAAGATTGAAGTCAAGCTCGGCAACCTCGCGCTTGCGGGCAAATTGCTCGGCCCGAGCTCTTAATCTATCCCGCTCGATAGCGGTAGCCGCGCCCGCCGTGTATCGTTTCTCTGCCGTTTCTGCCAGAAATTTTGTGGCCTGAGCCAGCGAGTCGGCAATCGATTCCAGTTTTTGGAGAAGCCACGCGTCTATATAGGCCATCGTAATTTCGCCCTTGGCTTCGGCCCGTACCAACTCATAGTTCACCCGTGCAGACTGTACGGTCTGGTGGGCAGCCCGGCCCCGGTAATAGGTTAGAAAGGGAAATTCAAAACTTTGCGAAAGACTAATTGTCTGTCGCCCGTATTCGGACAAGCTCGCACTTCGGGGAACCTCTTCGTTTTCAATCCGAAACAGCGGGCTGGTCGGACTAATCCGTTCCCAGAAATTCCCTTTGGCAACCCGTAGGTCTCCGCTGGCTGCTCGAACGGCTGGATGTAACGGCAAGCCCAGCTCGATGACCTGTTTTAGAGATAATGTGTCTGCCAACAGGCTAGATTGACCAAAAATAACGCACGATAGGATTACAAACTTGAAACAGAATCTGATGACAGTAAATAGCCTCACGTCAAACCTCCGATACGGTTTTTTTGCCAAACATCGTATATAGAACCGGAAGAACAAAAAGAGTCAAAGCCGTAGAGGAGAGGATTCCACCTACCACCACGCTGGCTAAAGGGCGTTGAACTTCCGCCCCAACTCCTTGCGAAATCGTCATCGGAATAAATCCGAACGCCGCAACCAAAGCAGTCATCAATACCGGTCTCAAACGGGTAATTGCTCCCTCTTTAACGGCGTTCGAAAGCTCCAATCCTTCAGCTCGCAACCGCTTTATGGTTGAAACCAGGACCAATCCATTCAGCACCGCGATGCCGGAGAGAGCTATGAAACCGACACCGGCTGCAATGGAGAAGGGCATTCCTCGTACGGCCAGAGCCGCCACGCCGCCGACTACTGCCAGGGGGACGCCCGTGAAAATCAGCAAGGCGTCCCGCACCGATTTATAGGTCCAGTATAGGAGGCCGAAAATCAAAAGGAGGGCAACTGGAACGATCAAAGCCAAGCGTGCCCGGGCCCGCTCCAGATTCTCGAATTGCCCGCCAAAACGTACGAAGTAACCCGGCGGCAGGGCAATTTCCTTTTCAATCCGCTGGCGCAACTCATCCACAAACGACCCCACGTCCCGTCCCCGCACGTTGCACTGGACTACAATCCGGCGTTTGCTCCATTCCCGTGTGATGGTCGAACGGCCGGGAGCAAGATTTGGCTTTGTCACCCGGTCGAGGGTGACCAGTTCGCCAGTAGCGGCCTGAATCGGTATGCGTTCTATATCTTCCGGCACCCGCCGGTACGATTCGTTCAACCGAACCGCCAAATCGAAGCGGCGCTGTCCCTCGTATACCTCACCCACTTTAATGCCGCCAAAACTCTCGATGACGTCCAGAACCTCACGAGCCGATAAACCGAAACGGGAAAGCCGCTCACGATCCACGGCTATCTGCAACTGCGGCTGGCCGGTCAGTTGCTCGACGGAAACGTCGGCGCTTCCCCGAATGCTTTCCGCAAGTTTGGAAATCTCTTCGGCTTTCTCTTCCAGAACATTCAGGTCATCTCCAAAAATTTTAATTCCGACATCCGCCCGGATGCCGGCAATCATTTCGTTTACCCGCATCTCAATCGGCTGGGTGAATATCCGGTTGGCTCCCGGCAGGTCGGATAGTTCTTTGTCCATTGCCGCCACCAGTTGCTGCTGGTTCTTGGCTTTTTTCCACTTTCCTCGAGCCTTAAGGGTGATGAAAACGTCCGATAGTTCCAAACCCATCGGGTCGGTGGCCAGTTCGGCCGTGCCCGTGCGGGTCCAGATATGCTCAATTTCGTCCGGGAACTTCTCGAGTAAAATCCGCTCAATTTGAGAGCCGTAATCCGCCGACTGTTCCAGCGAGACCCCGGCCAAACGCACCACGTTTACCACTATGGTTCCTTCACTTAAACGGGGTATAAATTCCGCCCCGATGAAAAGAAAAACAATTATTCCTGCCGCAAGCAGAGCTGTAGCTGTCGCCAGCACCACGCGTCCGTGCCGCAGGGCCCAGTTCAGGCTCGGACGGTAGAGCCGTTTTAACCATTCCACGATACGGGGCTCGGTTTCCCGTACATTCTTACCGAGAAAGGTGGCGATTAAAGCCGGAATGATGGTGAAGGAAAGCAAAAGTGACCCGATAAGCACAAAGGTAACGGTCAGAGCCATCGGCCGGAAAAGTTTTCCCTCCACGCCCTGGAGGGTAAGAATCGGGAAGTAAACGATAATAATTATCAGCACGCCAAAAAGAGTCGGTTTGCGCACCTCCAGGATGGCATCCCGAATTACATCCAAACGGGGCGACGCACCCGCTTTGGATAGACGGCGAATGGTGTTTTCGACTTGAACCACCGAATTGTCCACAGCCAGGCCAAAATCTATCGCCCCCAGGCTCATCAAGCTTCCGGCAATTCCGGCCCGCGACATCAAGTCGAAGGCAAAGAGCATAGACAGGGGGATGGCCGAGGCGACAATGAGCCCGGCTCGCAGATCGCCGAGAAACACAAACAATATCGCCACCACCAAAATTGCGCCGAAAAACAGGTTGTGCTCAACGGTACGAAGAACCTGATTCACCAAATCGGTTCGTTTGTAAACCGGCTTTACTTCAATTCCTTCCGGCAAGGATGGCCTAATCTCCTCCAAGCGCTGGGCTAATTTTTTGGTGATTTCCTCTGAATTCTGGCCGGTCAGCATAAAGCCCAACCCCAGAACCACTTCTCCTTTTCCGTCATAGGTAGTGGCCCCGCGGCGCAGTTCGTGACCAATCACTACGTCCGCGAAGTCGCGTATGCGGATCGGGACTCCTTTGCGGGTGTCCACGACCAGTTCTTCAATTTGGCTGCGCTGGCCGACAATGCCTACTCCCCGCACCAGGGTTTGTTCACCGGCCCGCACCATCTGCCCTCCCGCCACATTACCCAGATTTTCCTTTAGCTTTGCCGCGACCACAGATAAAGAGAGGTTGTACTGTGCCAAGCGGTTCGGCTCAACTAAGACGTGATACTGCTTCTCATAACCGCCCCAACTGTTGACTTCCGCAACTCCTGCAACCGATTGAAGCTGCGGTTTGATTATCCAGTCCTGGATGGTGCGCAACTCCGTCAAATCCGAGGTCTTGCCCAACACGAGGTAGTGAAAGATCTCCCCCAGTCCGGTGGAAATGGGACCCAGTTGCGGCGGCGGCACACCGTCGGGCAGCTCGATGCCGGAAAGCCGCTCGGCTGCCTGTTGGCGCGCCAGGTAAAGATTCGTTTCGTCACCAAAAATAAGGGTTACCTGGGAAAGCCCATATTTTGAGATGGAGCGCACTTCCACCAGCCCAGCCAGTCCTGCTAAACTCCGCTCCAACGGGAAGGTCACCTGACGTTCCATCTCTTCCGGCGCCCATCCCGGCGCGGAGACGTTAACTTGTACCAAAACCGGCGTGGTGTCCGGGAAAGCGTCAAAAGGGAGCTTCCAGAGCGCCACCAGTCCGGCTATAACCAAAAGGCCGCCTAAGGAAAGAACAAACAGCCGCTGGTGGATGGTAAATTCTATGAGCCGTTTCAGCATGTCACGCTCACGAGGCCGGCTCGGGGGCACAGCAGCCGGCGCCAATGCTTCCCTTCTTGAGTTCCGTCTTCAGTAAATAGCTCCCCTTCACTACGACCGGTTCGCCCGGCTTCAAACCAGCCGTCACCCGGTAGTGCTCCGGGTCGGCCGGCTCAATTTGAACTTTGCGGGGACGGTAGCGGTCTTGGGCTTCCTCCACGAACACAACGTTACAACATCCTTCCCATTGCACCGCGTCTATTGGAACCAAAACGCCTGACTTTCCGCCCTGGGTATATATGAGTGCGCGCCCGAATTCTCCGGGATGCAGCGTTTTTTCGGCAGGCTGCATTTTTACCCTGACGGTCGCGCTGCGGGTAACCGGATCAAGAAACTGGGCGGCCCAAATCACACGGCCAACATGCCGATCCTGCCCGTGGACATCGGTGCTGAACTCAACCCTTTGCCCTACCCTTATGCGTTTTAAGTCCTGCTCCCGCATGCGGGCCTCGACCCACATGGAGTTTGGGTCGGATATGAGAGCCAGCGGCGTGCCCGCCGGCAGCAATTCTCCCAGCACCGCTTGGCGCTTTACCAACATTCCGCGCCCCGGCGCCTTCAGAGCAAATCGAGTAGAAACACTTTGCCCCGATTCAACGGTTTGGAGCTCTTCCGGTGACAATCCGGCGGTGCCCAGAAGCCCCTCCGACCGGGTAAGTTGGGCGCGGGCCGCCTGTTCCGCCGCCAGGCTGGCCTCGAACTCGGCCACGCTCACGATATCCTGCTGCCGCAACTCCTCGTTTCGTTTTCGTTCCTTCCCCCGGACAAGAAAGTTAGACAGGTTTTCCAGATAGTCGGCTTTAAGATTGGCCATTTCAGGAGATTCCACCTCGGCGATAACCTCTCCTTTCTTGACCGGTTGTCCTGGAGAAGCTAACCACCGGATAACCAAGATGGGAACCGTGCTGGTAATGGCCGTGGTTCGGGTCTCGTCAAAGATTACTTCGGCAGGAGCTTCTACGGCTGGAGCCGCGTCCGCCGGGATGGCTGGTTCGATGGTCAGCCCGGCCCGCTCCGCCGTTTTGGCGGAAGCAAACTGGATAATGGCACCATCGGTGGCACAGGCCGTTTTGTTTTTGGGAAAGAACACGGAAATTTCCGAATCCATATCCAAATGAATGGAACTCGTGGGAGACGGTTCCTGCGGAAAGACCAGGTTCGGATTGCATAGGCGGCAATGCGATTCCGGCAGCCCATGCTCCGCGCACCAGTCATTTTTGGCTTTGAATGCCTCAATCAACGCTGGATGGCATTTTGTGCACCCCGACTCCGGCACCCGGTGCTCGGCGCACCAATCGGCCCGTGAGGATGCGGCGGCTTCTTGCGGAAATTTCAAGTTCGGGTTGCATTCCCGGCAATGCGATTCCGGCAGTCCATGCTCGGCGCACCAGTCATTTTTGGCTTTGAATGCCTCAACCAGATTTGGATGGCATTTGGTGCATTCCGACTCCGGCACGCGGTGTCCGACGCACCAGTCGGCCGCTTCTGCACTGGACTGATTCAACGGAGCGGTTATGCCAGATTTCTCCTCCCCGGTCGAATCGTCCGAACGACCAAACCATTTCATAACACCTATTGTTGCAACCACGGCAACGGCCACGATGCCAATCAGGCCAAGTACTTTTTTATCTAACATTTCAAACTCCTTTCAAGTCCAAAGCATAAAAGGCTTTGGAAGTAGAGCTGCTCCTATCACAGCAACTTTATACAACAGCAACAAAAAACCGAGCGTTTTGCTTAAACGCTCACAATTAACGTTTATTGGTTGGCCTGCTTAGGCCTTGGGAGGGTGGTAAATGGAGTAGAAATTCAACTGGTCGGAAAACGTCAAGCTTTCAACGACAAAATTTCCTTGGGGCGGCAGACTGGATATTTCTGCCGGAATTTCAATTGCACAAACCTGATTGCCGCAGCAAGGGCTGCAGTCATCCGAAGGGCTTTCCGAGGAGGAATGGGAGGGGCAATTCGCACAAGGAGCGGCATCCGTCCAGATGGTTTTAGCCAGACCCTCTTCCCAGCAGAAGCAAAATGAGGTGTTAATCAACCAGAAAACAGCTACCATCAAAATTAGCAGGTTCTTCTTAGACATACCTTCTCTAATATAAGCCCTCTTTTATTATCGTCAACTCCTTTCTACAATTTTACGATATTTTTAAACTTCTTCGCCAGACTCCCCATTGCATTGCGGGTATCGACAATAAGGCGGGCATTGGCCGCCAGCCAGGGGTAATCGTAGCTGGAATGGTTGGTCAAAATGATGCAGGCATCCGCTTTCTTAACGCGGCCTAACGTTATGGCAACGGAACGAAGCGAAAATCCGTCCAATTCAACGTTAGGAACATGGGGGTCGTTGTAACTCACAACTGCCCCGGCCTTGTCTAAGAGTTTTATCACGTCCAGAGACGGGGATTCGCGCACATCCTGAATGTCCTTTTTGTAAGCCACGCCCATAACCAAAATTTTAGAGCTTTTGAGAGACTTTTGTCGGTCGTTTAAGGCACGGGTGATGCGCAGGACCACGTATTCCGGCATATGCGAGTTGATGTCCCCCGCCAGCTCGATAAAACGGGCGTAATAATTCAGCGATTTCAGCTTCCAGGAAAGGTAATGCGGGTCGATGGGAATGCAGTGCCCCCCCAAACCGGGGCCGGGATAAAAAGGCATAAAGCCGAACGGCTTGGTGGCGGCGGCGTCTATGATTTCCCAGACGTCAATCCCCAGCCGGTCGCACATCAAAGCCACTTCGTTCACCAGGCCGATATTCACCGAACGAAAAGTATTTTCCAAAAGTTTGACCATCTCCGCCGACTGCGTGGAAGAGACCGGCACCGCCCGCTCGACGATTTGTTCGTAAAACAAAGTCGCCACTTTCGTGCAGGCCGGTGTGATTCCTCCCACAATTCGCGGCGTGTTGCGGGTGTTATATAGCGAGTTGCCGGGATCAACCCGCTCGGGGGAGAAAGCGAGATAAAAATCGCTGCCCGCCTTGAGTCCGGTCGATTCCAAAAGGGGCAGAATCAACTCAAAGGTCGTGCCGGGATAAGTGGTCGATTCCAGAACCACCAGCTGGTCCCGATGCAGATATTTTTTGACCCCCTCGACGGCCGAAAGAATGTAGGAAACGTCCGGGTCTTTGGTCTTGGAAAGTGGAGTGGGCACGCAAATGGCAATGCAGTCCGACTTCTTGAGAATGTCGTACCGGCCGGTGGCCATTAAAGTCTTCGAGAGAACCAATGGACGCAAAGTCTCATTGGAAACGTCGTCGATATCGGATATTCCCCGATTGATATGCGCCACCCGCTTTTTGTCGTAATCCAATCCGTAGGTCTTAAATCCGACCGAAGCAAAAGCGACTGCCAAAGGCAGCCCTACGTATCCCTGCCCGATGATGGCCACCACCGCTTTTTTATTTTGTATTTTTTCTTTTAAATCCATTTCCCTATCCCGACCTAAACCGCCTCATTTTTTACTTTTTCCCGCCAGTATTCCAGAGTATCGGACAAAGTTTTTTCCAGCTTAATGGCCGGCTTCCAACCCAGCTCCCTTTTGGTTTTGGAAAAATCGCCCTTCAAAACCGGAATGTCGGAAGGCCGCTGCCTAGCAAGGTCGTTTTTAGCCCGGATTTTCACTTTAGCCATTTTCAAAAAAATTCTCAAGACCTTCTCAACAGCAACGGATTTGCCGGAGCAAAAAGTATAGAGTTCTCCCGGTTTTCCCTTTTTCAAAATCAGCTCGTATCCGCGCACAATATCGCGCACGTCGGAAAAATCCCGTTTGGCTTTGAGATTGCCAACCGACAGCACGGGCGGGGCAAGGCCCGCCTCAATTTTCGCGATTTGAGAAGCCAAATCCGGCACAACAAAACCCAAAGCCTGCCGCGGGCCGGTATGATTAAAAGCCAGGGCGCGATAAACGGGCAATCGAAAAGAATGAAAATAGGCCTGCCCGATTAAATCCGCAGCCCCTTTTGAGGCCGCATAAGGCGAGCGCGGCGCCCAGGGCTCGTTTCCTTTCAGAGGAAGTTGCCGGGGGCTTACTTTTCCAAAAATATCGGAGGAAGAAACCAGCAAAACCTTTGGTGGAACACTCATTTCCCGCGCGGTCTCCAATAAATTCAAAGTGGAAACGAAATTGTTCAGCAAAGTCTCTTCCGACCGTTGGAAAGAGTGGCCGACAGAGGAAAATGCCGCTAAATGGAAAATTGCCTTCGGCTGGGCGGCGTTCAAAACTCTTCGGATGCCTTCTTTCTCACGTAAGTCCAATTGAAAAAGCTCCATCCGGTCCTGGGAATCACCCAAATTTTCCAAAGATTTTTCCAGTAAATAGGTTCCGGCTATCGAGAGATTTTTGGGCAAAAGATATTCCGCCAAGTGCGAGCCGACAAAACCGGAGATACCGGTGATTAAGTAATCAAACGAGGCCACCTACTTTTTTTTGACCCCGGTCGTATCCCCAAGAGCGGCCGATTTGGCAAGCTCGGCCAAAACTTTATCCGTCAGGTCGGTTCCTTCCCTGGCATAGACAACGCTCTGCGCGGCAAAAACAAAGGTGTAGCCTTCCGCCTTGGAAACTTTCTGAATTACCGCCATCACCTTGTCCAGAATCGGACGGGAAAGTGTTTGCTGGCGCTGTTCCAATCTTCCCGCCGCCCCGAAAGTCGCCTGGCGAAACTGAAAATAGGCGGCCTGTTTGGCTTCAAAAGTTTTTTCCTTCTCCACTTTTTTAGCCGCGCTCAAAACCGCTGATTGCTTGGTCAGCTCGTCCTGCAGCTTTTCCAGTTCCGAGGCCAAAATCGAATCCTGCTTTTGCGCGTCCAAGATTTCCGCGTCCAGCCTGGTCTGGGCCGAGGAAAACTCCTTGAATTCCTGCCGGATCCGGTCGGAATCGACGTATCCCAGCTTCACCGCTTCCTGCCCCCAAGCAACTGGAGCGAAGGCAAAAAGCATTACCGTTCCGACGAACTTAATTAACTTTCTCACAAATCCTCCTTTAATAATTCCCGGTTTAATCATCATTCACTTTTTAGCCAAAGACCCGAGCCGCTTCATATCGGCATCGACCATCATTTTTACCAACTGTTCAAAAGACGTTTTTGGTTTCCAGCCCAGTTTTTTATGGGCTAAACTCGAATCGCCCAGAAGAACATCTACTTCCGCCGGGCGGACAAAACGGGGATCGGTTTGGACATACTTCTTCCAATCTAATCCTACGTATGAAAAGGCGATTTCGACCAAATCCCGCACGGAATGGTTCTGGCCGGAGGAAATGACGTAATCAACCGGCTCCGGCTGCTGCAACATCAGCCAAACCACTTCCATATAGTCGCCCGCAAAGCCCCAATCCCGCTTGGCATCCAAATTTCCCAATAACAGTTTATCGGCAAGAGCTAACTTGATACGCGCCACCCCATCGGTCACTTTGCGGGTAACAAACTCCAACCCCCGCCGCGGAGACTCGTGGTTAAACAAAATGCCCGATACGGCAAAAAGGTTGTAGCTTTCGCGGTAGTTCACGGTGATAAAATGCCCATACACTTTCGCCACCCCGTAAGGAGAACGGGGATAAAACGGGGTAGTCTCTTTCTGCGGCACTTCGCGCACCTTGCCGAACATTTCCGAGCTGGAGGCCTGGTAAAATTTGATTTTTGGATTGACCAGCCGAATAGCTTCTAAAACGCGGGTTACGCCGACGGCGTCGAATTCCGCCGTCAAAACCGGCTGCTCCCAGGAAGTGGGAACGAAAGATTGCGCGGCAAAATTATAGATTTCATCCGGCTGGGCCTCTTCAATCAGATGGATAAGCGAAAGCTGGTCTAACAAATCCGCCTGGCGAATTTCTAACTTATCGCGGATATGCAGGATGCGCTCGAAGGTTTCGGTGGACGACCGCCGCACCATCCCCCAGACCTCGTATCCTTTGGACAAAAGCAAATCCGCCAGATACGAACCATCCTGTCCGGTAATGCCTGTAATCAGCGCCTTGGGCATAAGGCGAAGGAATATAGCATTTCAAAATCGGGTGTCAAAAGGCAGCAACCCTCGGTAGTGATGGATTTTGACCTGAATGGCTTAAGGAGGCAAATTATCCTCTTGATAAGGAGTTGTCTCTTTAGTTTTAGGGTATAGTCGCATTTCAGCCACCCAATTGGGTATGTTGGTGGCATGGCAAAGCGGCTAAGATGTCCTCGATGTGATGGGGGCGAATACTGGATTCTGCGAGGGGGAAAGCGGCGGTGCTCTGGTTGTCGGTACGACTGGCGACCGGGCCGTCTGCCTCTGCACCTTTCTTCCCGGCAGTGGCGGCAGCTCTTGGGGTGGTTTATCCGGGGGTTAAGTAGTCAGGCGATCTCTGGGGAGACGGGGCTTCATCGCCAGCGTGTTCTACGGGCTTTGTTGTTGGTTCGGCAGGCCATGGCGCAGGAAGTTCCACCGGTGTTCCGGGGCACGGTAGAGGTGGACGAGACCTATTTGGGCGGAGCGTGGAAGAACAAGCGCTACAACCAGCGCCGTCAGGGAACGAAGCGCGGTCGGGGAACGGTCAAAACGCCAGTGTTTGGAATTCTTTGCCGGGGCGGGCAGGTGTGGGCTCAGGTGGTGCCCGATGTGGAAGCCCAGACCCTTTTGCCCCTTATCCGCAGACGGGTGAAGCGGGGCTCGGTCGTCTGCTCCGATACTTGGAAAAGTTACACCGGTGTCGCAGCCAATGGCTACATCCATCGGTCGGTGGAGCATGCCCAAGGAGAGTTCAGCAACCAACGCGGCAATCACATCAATGGCTTGGAAGGTTTCTGGGGCTATCTCAAGCGGCGCTTAGCCGCCAAAGGAGGTATCCGCCGGGAACGGCTTCCCCTCTACTTGGCTGAATATGTGTGGCGCTACAACCAGCGACGATTATCTTTGGAACAACAGGTGAAAAAACTCATGAAACGGATGAAGGAAAAATCTCAAATAGGTGGCTAGAATGCGACTATACCCTAGTTTTATTCTGGTGTGGCTTGGAGAAAACCGGAATATAGGTGGAGCGACGTTGATAGCGCCGGTGATATTTTAATTAACCCACAAGCAACGCCCGAAGAAAAAGAAAGAGCGTTAGAGATTGTCAACAATTGGAGGTTTGCGCATCATTATCCACTCAATACATTTCAAACCGGCCTTCGGCGAAAAACAAAAATAGGTTTCCCGGACGGCCTCATAGCACAGCGTATTAAACGATTACCAGCTATTGAGCTTAAGTTGAATCGGTTTAGAGATAGGGGATTAAAATTATCCAAAATACAGGATATAGGCGGATGTCGCGCAGTAGTTAATACGGTCGCGGGTGTTCACAAGCTTGTTGGAAAATATAAAGAAAGCTATATCAAACACAAATTAGATAAAATATCCGATTATATCCAAAACCCGAAAACATCTGGATATCGGGCTATTCACCTCGTTTATAAATATAAAAGCGACAAAAAAAACACCTACAATAACTTGAAAATAGAAATGCAGTTTCGTTCCAAGCTTCAACACATATGGGCAACCTCTGTAGAAGTGGTCGATATGTTCACGATGCAGTCCTTAAAATCCAGCCAAGGAAAGGAAGAGTGGCTTCGGTTTTTTGAATTGATGGGAAGCGTAATTGCGCTTCAAGAGAAAACCCCGCCTATTCCAAATACTCCGCAGGATAGGAGACAATTGAAAAGTGAATTGCGAGACTTAAGCGTAAAGTTAAAAGTTGCTATGCGCCTTTCGGGTTACACTGCCGCACTTGGTGCCCCGCCGAAATTGGAAGTCAAAGACCCTCGATATTTTCTCTTAAGGTTAGACCTGCTCAATAGAAAAATTTACTATAAGGGCTATTCAAGAAAACAATTGGAAGAAGCAAACACTGCATATTCGGATGCAGAAAAACGACGCACCCCCAATATTGAGGATGTTGTTCTCGTTTCGGTCGATTCTGTCGAAGCCCTTACACGAGCATATCGAAACTATTTTCTTGATACTGACTTATTTATCAAATTACTTCGAGCGGAGATTGGTCGTTGAATTTTAGAAGCTTGTTTACACAAGTCCCCGGTTGATTGGCTGAGGGTTATTTTTTCTTTAATCAGAATACCAAAAAAGCACCGAATTAAATTCAATCGAAAAAAAAGTTTTAAGATTTACCCAACCGCCATTGTCGAGCCTGTCATAACACATTGATATATAGGCTATTATGGGAAGTCAAAAAAAATGATATTTTTTCGGTAACCCTATTGACAAGATTCGGATTGGGTATTAGATTCCGTTTGAATGAAACCGAACCGAGAAAGGCGGTCTTTATGTATAAGGCAGAAATCAACGGGGTTTTGATTCACGTTGACACGGTAGAAGAATTGGAGAAGCTAATAAAAAAATTTGGCCGTCCCGGCAAGACGGGAATGGCTTCGGTGCCGCCGTTCCCGTCTATAGATGAAAGGGTTGATTCTGGTGCTACATCCGATAAAGACCTTACGCTTTTACTAAAATTTGTAGATGCGTACCCCGCCGGTCTTCCTCCAAAGGAATTGCAAATGCGATTAAATGTTAATAGAAAGGCACTAAAGAAGGGATTGGAAGGATGGGCAAGACGGGTGGGACTTTGGACGTCAAATTTTGACAGCACCTTTTTCAGAGGGATATACTCCGGCAAAAGGGGTTATAAGTTGACAAAAGAGGCATTTAATGTTGGAAAAGATATTTCCAAACATGAAAAGTAAAAAAGCCGACCGTTACGAGCGGTCGGCCTATAATTACTAATATAAGGAGCGAGCTGTCGACGGCAAACCAGCCAAAATCCCTTAAGAGGGGGTGGCAAGCCAGTCGTTCGATAGCTCGCCCGGCTTTTATATTATAACACATTTAAGAGTTAATTCAACTCACAGAAAGCCCTTTAGTGAATATAACAAACATTGACAGTCGAACCGACAAAAACGAAATTGCTGGTGAGATGAACGAACTTGCCAAGAAAATCGTAATCCTGGGCATTGGCTAAGGAAAATGAATTAAGGAGTACCTATGAAGCAGGTCGTGCAGGAAAGCGTTCAAGACAAGTTTGGATTGACCAAACCGGAATTGTTGGAACTGTATCGCAAAATGTATCTGTCGCGGGCGGTCGACACGGTGCAGGAACTTTGGCAAAGGATGGGTCACAGCCATTTCTACATCGGCTCCGCCGGCCACGAAGCCTTTTTGGCAGGCGTCAGCTTATACGTCAAACCCGGCGTGGACTGGCTGATTCCCTACTACCGCGACTTGTGCCTGGCTTTGGCCTGCGGGCAGAAACCGCGCGATGTCTTTGCCGCCCACATCGGCTCGGCCGAGGACCCCGGCTCGTTTGGAAGGCAATTCGCCAATCATTTTGGAAGAAGGGAAAGCCGCATTTTCACCCGCTCCAGCCCGGTCGGCACCCAATTTTTAACCGGCGCCGGGATGGGATTTGCCGGCTTCTTTTTATCCCAGGTGCCGGAGGATGTGCGCAAAAAATCCGGCGCTGATTACGACCGGGACGAAATCGTCATCACCGGCAGTGGCGAAGCCGGCACCAGCCAGGGGGAAATTTGGGAGGCGCTGAACTTTGCTTCCATCGAACTGCACCCTTGCCCGGTGCTTTATTTGGTGGAAGACAACGAATGGGGAATTTCCGTGCACGTCAGCGAGCAGACCGCCGGCGGCTGCGTGGCCGATTTGCTGACCGGCTTTAGAGACAAAGGGTTAATTTGGCTGGGGAAAGTCAACGGCTTGGACCCCATCGCCAGCGCCCATTCCGCCCGCGAAGCGATTGCCTGGGTGCGCACCAAGCGCAAACCGGCGGTGTTGTATGCCAAAGTCCTGCGCCGCCGGAGTCACTCCGTGGAAGACAACGAGCGGGAATACCGGCCGGTGGAAAAGATTGACGAAAAAAAGCAACAGGACCCGCTGGAAACCTATCCGGAGTTTCTGATTAAGGAAGGTATTGCCACCGCATCAGAATTGGAAAAAATTAAAAGTGAAGTTGACCAGATTGTAAATGCCGACCGGGAAGCGATTGAAAAGCAAATAGAGACCAAAACCGTCCCCTACCCCACACCGGGACGGGTTCTGGAAAATCTGTATTCAGCCAAGCGGCCGCCGACTGCGGCGGAGTTTGACCGTTTACCCCAACCGGAAGGTGAAGCTTTGACAATGCTTCAGGCCATCAACCGCTGCTTGCACGACGAATTTGAAGCTAATCCACTCCTCTGGTGTATGGGAGAAGACGTGGGGGATGTCAGCCTGGACGAAGAGCTTGCCAAAGTCCCCGGCAAAGGCGGCGTCTTTGGAATCACAAAGGGACTGCAGAAAAAGTTCGGCAGAAGGCGCTGCTTTAACTCCCCCCTGGCGGAAGGGATGATTGTCGGAATTGCCCACGGAGCCGCCACCCGCGGAGTTAAACCGGTGGTGGAAATTCAATTTGACGACTACTTCAAACCGGCGGCGCATCAGTTGGCCGCAGAGATTGCCACTTTACGCTGGCGCTCGGACGGCTCCTGGTCCTGCCCTTTAGTGATTCGGGTCGCCTCGCAGGGCTACACCGGCGGGATCGGCTCCATCTGGCATTCCCAGTCCAACGAGGCTTTCTACGCCCAGATTCCCGGCATCCGCGTGGCTCTCCCCTCCACTCCCTCCGATGCCGTCGGACTTCTGCGCACCGCCATCCGCTGCGACGACCCGGTGATTTTTTTGGAGCCAAAAGTTCTGTATCGCCTCAAACAAATTGCCCAACCGTATCCGGGGAAAGATTACACCATCCCGTTTGGAAAAGCGCGTGTGGTGCGCGAAGGCAAAGACCTCACCTGCGTCACCTGGGGAATCCCGGTGCATATGATTTCAAAAACATCCGGCGAGTTGGCCAACGAGGGAACAAGCGTGGAGCTAATCGACCTGCGCACTATAGCTCCCTGGGATAAAGAGCGGGTAGCCGAGTCGGTGAAAAAGACCGGCAAGCTGTTGATAGTTCACGGTGCAGCTCTAACACTTGGATTTGGCGCGGAAATCGCCGCCACCATTGCCAAAGAATGCTTCGATTATTTAGATGCCCCCATTGAACGCTTGACGGGCAAAGACTGCCCCATTGGCTACGGCCGGCTGGAGTTTGAGACTTTGCCGCAGGAGGCAGATATGAAAAACAAGCTGCTCGAACTCGCCCGATATTAAAAAAAATTTCCCTCCCCCCGAAATGGAGAGGGATAAAAAGTCGGGCTAAATCAGGAAAATTCTAAACCAAAACTTTCCCTATTTTCTCTACCAACGTTTTTTTGGCCACCGCGCCAACTACCTGCTCCACCGGCTTGCCGTCCTTGAAAAACAAAAGCGTCGGTATGGAAAGCACGCTGTAGCGCGCCGCGGTTTGCTGGTTGGCATCCACGTCTACCTTTCCCACTTTCAATTTTCCGTTGTATTCTTTGGCCAGCTCCTCCACGATGGGCGCCACGGCGCGGCAAGGCCCGCACCAGGTTGCCCAAAAATCGACCAGGACCGGCTCTTTGGATTGTATTACTTCCGTGTCAAAGTTGGCATCCGTTATCTCAATCGGCTTCAATCATTTTCTCCCTTCTCCGTCCAGTTGTAAACAACACGCCTCGTCACTTTAATATAACACTTTTTTGTTCCCGGTCAGCAACAAAAGGATAGGGCCGTCCCAATTTCTGCCAACTTTCCAATATCTTCCCAACCACATAGTGGGAACCAGTTACAACGAAAAGCTCATTTGGTTTAAGCGAATTATGCGCCTTCCAAAAAGCCTCCACCGGGTCCAAAATTACTTCACATTGAACGCTACCTTTGACCAGTTGTGCCAGAACCTCCGGCTCCAAAGCCCGCATGGAGTCCGGCCGCACAAAGTAAAAACGCTTGGCAAGCGGCTCTAACTGTCCGACAAATCGGCGATAATCCTTATCCGCCAAAATCCCTAAAAGAAAAACTGCTTTTTTTGGCCAAAGGTGTTCGAGAGACTGCGCCAGTCGCTGCGCGGCCGCCGCATTATGCGCCACATCCAAAACCACCGGCGGTTTTTCCGAAATCATTTCGAGCCGGGCCGGCCATACCACCGATTCTGCCCCGGCCGCGCAAGCCTCGGCGGAAATGGAAAATCCCGCGTTGCGCAGCACCTCCACAGCCGCCAAGGCCTGCGACAAATTCTCACCTTGATATTCTCCCGCCAAATTCAAAAACAATTCTCCCTCCGTCGCAAAGCTTTCCCGAACCCGATACCGGCTGCCTTTCCATCCCATCTCAATCAATTTTACTGGAGCGGAGGCCGATGCAGATACCAAAAGCGCTCTCACTTCCTTAACTTTTTCCATAATTGCTTTTTGGGCCGACTCTTTCAACTTTCCAATCACGACTGGCACATCCGGCTTAATAATTCCAGCTTTTTCTTTGGCAATAGAAGTTAAGCTTTTCCCCAATCGGTCCGTATGATCAAAATCGATATTGGTTATGACCGAAACTAAGGGGGTAATAATATTAGTCGCATCCAGCCGTCCACCCAGGCCGGTTTCAATAACGGCAATATCCGCTTTCTCTTCGGCAAAATATTGAAAAGCCATTGCCGTTGTCGCCTCAAAAAAAGTCCCCTTCAGCCGTTCGATTTCCGGCCGAATGCGGCCGACAAATTCATCAATAAAGTTCTCCGGCATTTCCTGCCGGTTGACGCGGACTCTTTCATTGAATCGAATTAAATGCGGCGAGGTGTAAAGCCCAACTCGATAACCGGCGGCGAGCAAAATCGACTCTAAAATCGCCGCCGTCGAACCCTTTCCGTTCGTCCCGGCAATATGAACGCAAGGGTATCGATTTTGAGGGTTCCCGAGAAAATCGCACAAAGAGCCGATATTCTCCAGCCCCAATTTGATGCCAAATAATTCTAAATCATAGAGAAACTTTATCGTTTCAGAAGACATCGAAAAACGGTGGTTGCCTTTCCGCTCTGTCTTTCGTAGGGGCGAATCTTGTATTCGCCCTTTTAATCCTTTATCCCAATCTCTGTCTTGTTTGTAGGGGCGAACCGATGTGTTCGCCCGTCTTTAAGTCTTTAAGCCCTTACCGTAGGGGCGAATGGCATTCGCCTTTTTCCTCTTCGCTGTCGCAATGGTTCTGTGGCGCAGGTTAGGTCTTTTCTAACCTGCGTTGTTGCGTCAGGTGTTACTCCTGACGCTATCGTGCGCCATATAGTCTAACAACAAATTTATCGTCCGGCGCAGCTCCTTCCGATCGCAAATCATATCCACAAACCCATGCTCCAAAAAAAACTCCGAGCTTTGAAATCCCGGCGGCAGCTCCTGCCCGATGGTCTGGGCGATGACGCGCGGCCCGGCAAATCCCAAAAGCGCTTTCGGCTCGGCAATGATAACATCCCCCAGCGAAGCGAAAGATGCCATCACCCCCGCCGTTGTCGGATTGGTCAAAACGGCGATGTATGGAAGATTTTTCTTCTGCATTTGCGCCAAAAGCGCCGAGGTCTTGGCCATCTGCATAAGCGACAGAATCCCCTCCTGCATCCGGGCTCCTCCCGAGCAGCAAACAATAATCAAAGGAATTTTCCGCTCCAAGGACCGCTCAATCGCCCGCGCAATTTTTTCCCCCACTACCGAACCCATGCTGCCGCCGATGAAGGCAAAATCCATTACCGCGATGGAAACCTCGCTTCCCCCTAATTTGCCAAGGCCGCAAACCACCGCATCCGAAAGCTCGGTTTTCTTCCGGGCGTCCCGTATTCGGTCCGGGTAGCGTTTGGAATCCCGAAACCGCAAAGGGTCGGCGGAAACCAGATTTTTATCAAACTCCGTCCACTCTCCCGGGTCCAAAAGCAGGTTCAGATAATCCTTGAATCGAATCCGAAAATGGTAATTGCATTTCGGGCAAACCCACAGGTTTTTTTCCAATTCGCGCACGAAAATAATTTCGCCGCAGCTTTCGCATTTGGTCCAAAGCCCCTGCGGGATTTCTTTTTTCTGCCCGCCCGTTATTCCTTCCTTGGTTTTTTTAAACCACTCTGCCATCTCGTACTCCCGGCCAACTATCGGCACGAACCTTCAATGCCGGCGGCCAATCGGCGCTTTCCACCGCCGGTCGGAACAACACCAAAGCATCTTCCTTCGGTTTGCGATAATAATTTTTTCGCCGATAAACTTCCCGAAATCCCAGTTTTACATACAATCGTCGGGCCGCCAAATTCGATTCCCGAACATCCAACCAGACCTCTTGGGCTCCCAAACCTTGGCCCACACGAATCATCTCCCGCACCAATTTTTCGCCAACGCCCAGTCTCCGAAATTCATTTTTAACCGCCACACTGGCCAATTGCACTTCCACTAAAACAGAATAAGCGCACAGATACCCGACAATCTCGCCCTGACCAGCCAGCCGCGCCACAAGCATAATCGACGTTCCGTCATTCAATTGAGCTTCGAACGCCTTCTTCGGCCACGGGTCAGAAAAACTATCCTTTTCGAGTTGGGCGATTTCATCCAAATCCTCGCGCTGCATCTGCTCAATGGCAACTTTGGGTATCACGGTTTTCGGTCGCATCCGCTCAACGGGCTATCTCTTTAAATTTGGTCTCAAACGACTTCAAAAATATCGGCTCCAAAACCTCATCTTTTCCAGCCGGTTCTCCCAACTTGCCCGAGGCCGCCAGCTGCGCCAAAATACCGGCCGAAGGATGCCACCTTTCTTTTGGCGCCAATCTATCCTCTGGTCTCATTTGGCGGACAATTTCCTCCCTATGAGCCTCCAGGGCAGAACCGGTCACCCAAACCGGTCCTTTCGGCCAAATCAACTCTTCCGTTTTGGCCGCTTCCACCGGCTCTATTGCTGAAATTCCATCCTCTGTTTTCTCAAACAGTGCTCGATAAAAATACCTTTTTTTTGCCTCCGTCAACACCAAAATTCTTGCCGGACTCCCCTCTGGTTTCTTCTCATCTTTTTTCCCAAGCCCAAAACTCAACCCAAATCCGCCGTCATCCGTTTTAACCGCAATCCCCCCGCCTTCTTTTTGACCAGCGCTGGCAATCTCGGAAAACTCCCTCGATTCTGCCAAAGTCAACGCCAAGAGCGTTAATGACGGATAAGTCCAAATCGGCTTGTCGCCGTCAAATGCCATCCCCATTACCGCCGCATAACCAACCTTCAACCCGGTAAAACTCCCCGGCCCGGCGCCGAGGGCAAAGCCGTCCAAGCCGGCCACCTTCAGCCCGGCTTGCTCCAAAATTTTGGAAATCTCCGGCGCCAAAAGCCCTACCGTCCCTGGCCGAACTACGAGTTCGCCTGCCCGAGACGGGCTTTTACGGCCAGGGCCTCGGACAGGCCGGCCTTCCGGCGCAAACTGCCTTTCCGCCAGAACCTCTTCTTCCGTTGCCACCCCAAGCATCACCACCGGCCCGGAAGAATCTATGGCGAGAATCTTCACCCTATTAAAATACCCAACCCAAAAACCAAACACAAGAGGTGCCCTGGTCTTAATCTTCCTTCCAATCTCCAATCTTTGATCTCTAATCTCTGTTTTTCATGCCCTTGACAAATCATCGGTAATGCTATACCATCCCCCCCTTATGGAAGACGACCCGTCTGGTATAGGGGGGGGAAAGCCCCCTTTTGGCCAGCGGCTCAAGCGCTTTCTTTTAGGGGCGCCCCGAAACCTCGCCGATAAAACCCTTTTCCACCGAGTTTCACTGGTGGCCTTCCTTGCATGGGTGGGACTGGGGGCGGATGGGCTTTCCTCCTCTGCCTATGGGCCGGAAGAAGCCTTTCGCACGCTAGGGGAACACCGCTATCTGGCCGCCCTTTTGGCCGTGATTATGGCTTCCACCGTCTTAATCATAGCCGCCGCCTACAGCCGCATTATTGAAGAGTTTCCTTATGGAGGGGGCGGTTACGGAGTGGCCACCAAGTTGCTGGGGGAAAAAATGGGGGTGGTCTCCGGCGGTGCCCTTTTGGTGGACTACATTCTGACCATAACCATCTCGATAGCCGCCGCCGGCGATGCTCTGTTCAGTTTTCTGCCGTATTCTTGGCATTACTCCAAGCTCCCGATTGAAATCTTCCTCATTGTGTTTATGACCATGTTGAACCTGCGCGGTGTTCGGGAGTCCGTAATTCCCCTTACACCGGTCTTTCTGATCTTCGTAATTACGCACCTAATCGGAATAGTCGGCGGCATAATTGCCCATATTCCGGACCTGTCCCAAACCTCTCGTGAGGTAAGCTCGGGCTTTCAACAGGGATGGATGACCCTCGGGATGGGAGGAATGCTCCTGCTTCTTGCGCATGCCTATTCGCTGGGCGGCGGCACCTATACCGGAATAGAGGCGGTCTCCAATGGGTTGCCCTTGATGCGCGAACCGCGAGTGGAAACCGGCAAAAGAACGATGGCCTATATGGGCGTGTCGCTGGCGTTCACCGCCACCGGCCTCCTTGTCTGCTACCTGCTCTGGGATGTTCACCCGGTGGAAGGAAAAACGCTGAACGCTGTTTTATTCGGCAAACTGGTAGCAGGAATCCCAGGAGGAACGGTCTTCTTGATTTTGGCCCTCTTTTCCACTGCCGCCCTTTTGGTGGTAGCAGCACAGGCCGGATTTTTCGGCGGCCCCCGCGTGCTGGCAAATATGGCCGTCGATTCCTGGATGCCCCATCGCTTTGCCGCCCTTTCTGACCGACTTACCGTCCAGAATGGCATTTTACTTATGGGGCTTGCCTCTTTGGCAGCCCTCCTTTACACGGGAGGTAACGTTCGCCACTTGGTTGTGATGTACAGCATAAACGTGTTTTTGACCTTTTCACTTTCAATGCTGGGGATGAGCCGTCTTTCCTGGCAAAGAATAAGGGAGGGGAAATCCGGCAAACGCAGACTAACTCTCTTTTTGATTGGTTTTCTGCTTTGCATCACCATTTTGAGCATCACCTCGTACGAAAAATTCGGACAGGGTGGGTGGATAACCCTTTTGGTGACCGGCTGTGTAATAACCCTTTGCTTTTTTATCCGCCGCCACTACCGCAAGTCCGCCGCCGCGCTGGCGAAACTTTACGCCAACTTGGGCGAAATTCCGCTGCAGCCCGATGTAAAAGTTCCACCCCTCGATCCCAAAAAACCGACCGCCGCGGTTTTGGTGGCTTCCTATGGCGTGGTGGGAATTCACACGGTTTTGAATATTTTTCGCACTTTCCCCGGCCATTTCAAAAACCTGATTTTTCTTTCCGTGGGGGTGATTGATTCCGGCTCTTTCAAGGGAAGTGAGGCGGTGGAAGCTTTGACCAAAGAAACCGAGTCTGCCCTCTCTAATTACGTGGAACTGGCAAAAAAACTGGGCATTCCGGCCACCTATAGAATGGCCATCGGCACCGACGCGGTTGAGGAAGCTGAAAAACTCTGTTTAGAAGCCTCCCAAACCTTTCCCCAGATAACCTTTTTCGCCACCAAAGTACTCTTTCAGCGCGAGAAATGGTATCACCGTTTTCTGCACAACGAAACCGCCTACGCCATCCAGCGCCGGCTGCAGTGGGATGGAAAAACGATGGTCGTAATCCCCGCCCGCGTGAAATAAGCCCACTCCCGCGAATGCAAATTAAAAACGGTGAACTTTAGATTATAAAAAAACGTTTTCCGTAGGGCCAACCCTCTGTGGTTGCCCTCCCCCTGTTCTGTGTAGATGAACCATTGGGTGAGGTCAAACGCGGCTATCAAATCCCACTTTCAAACGTAGAACTTGTTGTGAGATCTATGACCCGCTTGCTCATTTCGACCCTGACGATTCTGGCTCTTTTCACGCCTTCCCTGACCGCCGGCTCTCAAAAACAGAACTTTGCCTTATCCTTTCAAGGCGGTGGACTCGGCAACCTTGAAGAACGCTTTTTCAAAAGCCTTACCCCGCTTTTCGGCGGCGGGCTGGAATATTATCCCTTAAATCCCGTAAGCGCAGGTATCCAGTTTCAATTCTCCACTAAGGGTAACTTCGGCAGTCCCGTTTCGCTGGGAATCGGCGGCATCGGAGCTTCCGGCTCACGTACTTCCAGCCGGCTTTTTCAAACCACTTTCTTCACGCGGCCGACCGCATCGGTCGGCTCGGGATTAAAATTTTTCGGCATAGCCGGGGTTTCAGTAACGAAAATTACTCGCACCTCAAACGTACAGGTTGTTCCGGCCGGTTCAACCGGCACGGTGGACGAGGGCAACAAAATTGGCGGAAAATTCGGCGCAGGAGCTTTCATTCATTTAAAATCCAACATCCATTTAAACTTCACCGCCGCTTTCGACACGCAACCTCAAAAGCTCTTCTCAACCCAAACCGGCCTCACCTTTTTCTTTAACCCCTTCCAGAAAAAGGAATCATCCGGTGGACCTGAAGAGTAATTCCGGATTTCCAAACTTTGTCGTTTCTGTAGGGTTACGGCGTGCCGTGTCCGTTTCTCTCCATCCTATGGAGAGGGACCACAGCGTAAGGTTGAAACCGTAGGGGCGAATCTTGTGTTCGCCCTGTCCTAACGAGAAATGCCAACATTGACTCACTTTTGACGTATCAATAGTTGAGTGCTTATGTATCGATTGTTTCGTACATTTTTCTTTATCATTCCAATGATTACAAACTTAGTTTATGCTGATAACCAAAAAGGAAACCTCGCACTCTCCTTTAAAAGTGGCCCGTTTTGGAGTGCGAACGATAGGGCCAAAAACCCAAGGCTTGTGTTTGGTCTTGGACTGGAATATTACTTTAAACCAAGGGTCGGTTTTGACCAAATTGCTCTCGGTGGCGAATTTTCCTTTTACTCCGAAATTCACACCAGTCAAAATCCCGATGTTCCGATATCGCGAATTTCCGAACATAATTATCAAAACTGCCTTTTTGTCCAAGTCGTGGAAAACAACAACAAAGCGATAAAGATGATTTTCTTCATCGGCCCTACCCTGAATATGATTCGCGAGAAAACCAAATACGGGGGAGGTTTGAATGACACAAAATTTGGTGGCAAAGCCGGAATAGGCGCTCTCATCAAGCTTCGCCCCAACCTTGCATTGAAAATATTGCCTGTTCTGGAGATTAACTCAAACAGCACTATTTCTACAACCGTTGGCCTCACCTTTTTCTTTAACCCATTTACTAACAAGAACGTGAATGAAAATTTCCACGAGCCTTGAAAAAAATCTCTTTTTTTCTGGAAATTTATTATCTTATAGAGGGTATAATTAATGTTGAAGGAGGTAGATATGACCAAACGAACAACAGTGGTTTTAACGCTCTTTTCTGTTCTGCTTTTGGCCGCCACCGGTAATGCCCGCATCCGCCGCGGCGGCGCGGGATACCAAAACCCGGAAGGTAAGGTGGCCTTTACGACTAATGCGGGGGCTTTTGTCCCCACCGGCGACTTCGGCGACATTGCCAGAACCGGTTTCCGCTGGCAGGCGGCTATGGATTATTATCCTTCCCCGGATGCTTCCATCGGTTTTGACTTTGGCTTTGGCGAAGCGGATGCGCGTGACTCCCGTTTTCGGCAGGAAGAACGCCGCTGGGATAACATCGTCGGCCATCCGGTCGACCTTAACAACTTAAAATACCGTTCCTATCGGCTGGGTCTCACCGGGCGTTACAATATTCCCACCAGCACTAACATCAGCCCCTATCTGGAAGCTGGGACTGGTGTGTATTGGACGCAACGGCGGGTCAGCGGCACTTTCTTTGATAACGGCGCGCTGTTCGAATTCTCGGACCGCCGCACCAATACCTCGGCCGGCGGTCTGGTAGGGTTCGGCATCAACGCTTCCCTGGGACGCCGCACCAACCTTTACACCGGTTTCCAGTTTCACCAGTTGTTCGACAACGAGCTGGAAAACATCAGCAACTTCGGTTCGCTGACCTTTGGATTGGGTATCGGCCTCTGGCCGTAAAGGGAGAATAGTTTTGATAAAGGCCGCCCATCCGGGCGGCCTTATTTTTGCCTAAAATCTGAAAGGGTTTAAAGGGAGCTCTGCTCCCGATCCCTTTAAAAGGCCTCCATGGGAAGGCCTTTTTGCCCTAAAGTCCTCTTTTGCCCTGCCGATAATAGATACCGGGGCTAATCTAAAAGCGCCCTAAGAAGGAGGAGCAATGAAGAAGTTAGTTTTATCTGCCGCAGCTTTTGTAGTATTAGGGGCATTTGCGGCCCAAGCGGCGCCGCGCAAAGAAAGCCCCAGGCCAACGATGACCCGTCAGCCGGTTACATCGACGATGACGGAGCATAAAGGCTTTTTTGCCATCGTGCCCAAAGTCGGCTTCGTCATCCCGACCGGCAACTATGGCGACGTCTCCAATAGTGGCTTCCGTTTTCAGGGTGCTGCCGAGTATTACGTGCGTAACGACTGGACCATCGGCGTTACCACCGCTTTCGCCCAGACCAATCTGAGCAACGACGCAAAGACTGCCGCCCAAACCGCGTTGCAGACCCAGACCGGTAATCCTTCGGCCACTATTTCGAGCTGGAAGGCTCGCACGATGCAGTATGGCGCTTATGGCCGGCATCTATTTGCCACCAACTCGCCGCATATCTGCCCGTATCTCTCCGCCGGTATGGGATTGTACAACGTCAAAACCACCGCTTCCGGCACCGGCGCCACCCAGGCCGAAATCGACCAGAACACCGGCTCGGGCCAAGGCCAGACCAATTTCGGTATCAATATGGGCGGTGGAATGCTTTTTAACGTCACCCCCACTGTTGGCGTAATGGCCGGAATGACCTATCACAACGCTTTTTCCGACCCGGCTACCAATTACTTCGTTTTCAACGGCGGTTTGAGTTTCTGCTTTAACACCGGCCGCTAATTTCGTTTTAATCGAGAGGGGAAAAGGCCGTCCGCCGCAGGCGGACGGCCTTTATTTTACCCTATCTTTTTTTGTGTAGGGGTTCAATACATTGAACCCGTTTTTCTAATTTCCAATCTCCGACCTCTAATCTCTGTTTTTCTCTCCCCACCTTTTAACCAACCGCCTCCAAACTCTTTGCACCCCAATCGGCGGTGCCTCCAGCTCGATGATTTCCTTCTTCGGCGAAACTTCCACCCGTGCCGAAAAGAAATTTTCCTCCTTCGGCGCCACAAAGCGCAAATCATCCCAGCGCACTATGGTGTTTTCCCCGATATGGTCTAACGAAAGGTACGGAAAGCGCGCAAACCCCAAAAAAACCTGCGCCAGATAACTTTTTTTCGCCGCATCTACGTATTCATTTTCCTGCAACTTAGCATATCTCACAGAAGAAAACACTCCGGCACCAAAAATCGAAACCTCACCCCGATAAAAATTCCTTTCTGTCTCCAGAACATATCGCCATTGCCAGAATTCCAGGGGCCTTGGGTAAACTCCATAATCGGCAACCCGTTCATCGGCGGCAATCGGTGGTTTGGCCAAAAGCTGCTTGGCCGCTACCTGATGCGCTCCAACTCGCAGAAAAATGTAACCCGCCAAAACGAGAAATACGGCAATTGCGCTTGCCCTCCGCAAATTCGCTCGCACTCTTCCCCAAACCAGTGCTGTAATTAGAGAAACCCAAATGAACGGATCCACAATAAAAACCAAATCGCACGCATATCTTTTGTCAGAAAAGGGCAGCAAGGCATACGTCCCGTATGGATTGAGCAAATCAAAAATCATATGTCCGAACCCGCCGATGAGCGCAACCAGGTAAATCCACAAGAATTTTTGCTTGACACAAAGCCAAATAATTCCGGCCAGTACCAACGCCTCGACCGGGATTCCAACAACCGAATGCGAATACCCTCGATGCTCGGCGAAATATTTTGCTGCTCCCTCAAAGCGATAGACGATATCCAAATCCGGCATATTGGACGCTATCGCTGCCGTCCAAAAAGCTACTCGGGGCGGCAGCTTCTCGTCAAAAACCCGCCCAATCACCGCCCCCACCATCGTATGCGTTATGTTATCCATCGCTCCGATACCCAACAAAAAGCCCCGTTCGCACGCCGGACGGGGCCTTTCTCAAAACTTTCCACTCTAAAACCGATACCCCAGCCGCGCCTGAATTACAGTTCCGCCTCCCTTAATTGGCCCTAAAAGGGTGGCCTTGTCGTTTGCGCGAAAATCCCGTATCGCTTCAAATACAAAAAAGAGGTTATGCGGAAGCCTGGTCTGCACACCCGCTTCGATGTATGTGCCAAAAACGCTTTCCGAAAAGCTATTCACTGAATCCTTATCCGGCAGAGCACTCGCTTCTCGCGTTGACTTGGTTGTGTCAGAGTAGACAACCTGGCTATCTGCGAAAAATACTCTCGTGCCATATCCTTTGGATGAAGACATGCTTCCTCCAACTCCAAGGTATGGAGAAAAAGACGCTGCCCGAAACAGATGAAAAGCTGCGCCGAACCTAAAAGTGGAAGCCCTCACATAGGATTTCAAGTCTCTGATTTTGGTTGTTATTATCACCGAATCAGGAGTAATTTTCTCCTTCGGAAAGGATTTTTCGTCCACAGAAAAGACGTCAAAGCTGTTTTCGCTTTTGCGCAAATGTTCAAAGCCGGCTTTAAAATCCAAGACCGACCAAGGATACACCGCCTGAAACGAAAGATTGGCGGGATTGTGCTCAAAAAAATGGGAATATCTTCCGTCGTGGGGGAAATATCCGCCTACACCAATCGAAAGCTCAATCGGTATCCACTGGGCAAATGCCGAAACGGCGGCCAAAACAAAAACTCCCGTTAGAAACAATTTCCTTTTCATTTTCATACTCCTCTTTTCACTACTATACGACCGCCCAAAGCAAAAGTTCTATTTTTTTCACGCTATCTTTTCGTAGGCGGCATTTCCAATGCCGCATGGAAAAGATAATTGAATATTCTCCCCCTCTCCTTTGTAGGAGAGGCCTGCCCGAGACGCGGCTCGTGCCGCGGCCAGGGGTTGGGGTGAGGTTTTTAGCGATGAAACGCAATATCCAAATCCTTAGCCGCCTTCACCTCATCCAGCCGCCCCACCGGCGTGGTATGCGGCGCCCTGCGCACTTTGTCGGGTTCGGTTTCCGCTTCCTTGGCGATTTGGATGAATGCATCCGCAAGAAAGTCGAGACTTTCCCTGCTCTCCGTCTCCGTCGGCTCAATCATCAAAGCTTCCGGGACTATCAACGGGAAATAGGCCGTCGGCGCGTGCACCCCGAAGTCCAAAAGCCGTTTGGCGATATCCATCGTCCGCACACCCAGCGCTTTCTGCCGGTTGCCGGAAAGAACGAACTCGTGCTGGCAGTAGTCCGGATACGGCACTTCGTAGTAGTCCTTGACCCGCGCAAAAAGATAGTTGGCATTGATGATGGCGTTTTCCGAAACTTCGCGCAGCCCTTCCGTTCCCAGCGTCCGTATGTAGGTGTAGGCGCGGACTAAAACCCCAAAGTTGCCAAAAGCCGAATGCACCTTGCCGATAGATTTCTTGCTTTCGGCGAATCGATAGGAAACTTTTCCGTTCTTCTCTGATTTCTCCACGCGCGGATTCGGCAAATACGGCTCTAAAATTTTTTTGACGCCCACCGCCCCTGCCCCCGGCCCGCCGCCGCCGTGCGGAGTGGAAAAGGTCTTGTGCAAATTGGAATGCACAATATCAAATCCCAAATCCCCCGGTTTGACGATGCCCAAAAGCGCGTTCAGATTCGCCCCGTCCATATACATCAATCCGCCCGCTTCGTGTACCAGGCGCGAAATTTCTAAAATTTCCTTCTCAAAAAGTCCCAGGGTGTTTGGATTGGTCAGCATCATCCCCGCCGTACGGTCGGACAAAACCTTTTTCAATTCCTCGATGCTGACACGCCCATCGGCTCCCGATGCCACCTGCACCGTTTCCCAACCGGCGATGGCGACAGAGGCCGGATTGGTCCCGTGGGCGCTGTCCGGAATTATGATTTGATTCCGCTTTTTATCCTTCCGTTCGAGATGATAGGCCCGCATCAAAAGCAGGCCGACCAATTCCCCTTGCGCTCCGGCGGAGGGCTGCAAAGTAACCGCATCCATCCCCCCGATTTCCGCCAATAAACAGGAAAGTTCATACATCAACTGTAAAGCTCCCTGTGCGTCTTTTTCCGGCGCCTCCGGATGCAGTTCGGCAAACCCCGGCAGCCGCGCCGCCGCCTCGTTCACCTTCGGATTGTATTTCATCGTGCAGGAACCCAAAGGGTAAATCCCTTTTTCGATGTGGTGATTGAGCACCGAAAGCCGCACAAAATGCCGCATTACATCTATTTCCGCCGCCTCCGGCCACTCCAGATTACTTTGACGCTGAAATTTTTGCGGCAATCCCTCCGGCTCGGGCACATCCGTTTTCGGCAACGGCACTCCCTTTCGCCCCGGCGAGGACAAATCAAAAATGGTCGGTTCAACTATGTGGTTCATATCTGTCCTGCTGTTTCCAACTGCTCTTCCGGCCTCATTCCCGCCTTAGCGGGAGCCCGAAAAAAACTTAGTCCCTCGGCCAATGCTTCAATATCCGCGCGCGGCTTCTTCTCCGTCACGGCGACAAGTAGCTGATTTTTCCGCTTCCGGTCGTACCTGCCCAAATCAATCCCCGGAACAATGTTCGACTTATGTAACTTGCTCACCACTTTGGCCACCGACACCGGCGTTTCAATGGCAAATTCCTTGAAAAACGGCGCCGCGTAAACGCGCTTAAACCCCTTTGCTTCAAGCAGACCGGCGCAATAATGCGCTTTGGCGTACGAAAGCTCCGCCATCTGCTTCAGCCCTTCTTTTCCTACGAGCGACATAAAGACGGTGGACAGCGTTGCCATCAATCCCTGATTGGTGCAGATGTTGGAGGTTGCCTTTTCCCGGCGGATATGCTGCTCGCGCGTCTGCAAAGTCAGCACATACCCAACCTTGCCGTTGACATCCAGGGTGCGCGCCGCAATTCGCCCCGGCATCCGCCGAATCAATTCCTTCTTGGCGGCAAAAAGCCCAATCGCCGGGCCGCCGTAGGAGATGGGAACGCCCAAGGACTGCCCCTCCGCCACGGCGATATCGGCGTTGTATTCCCCCGGCGGGGAAACCATTCCGAGCGAAATCGGGTCGAAAACGCTAATCAGTTTGGCGCCGGTGGAATGCACAATCGGCTCCAATTCTTTGGCATCTTCAAGGCAACCAAAGAAATTCGGCGTTTGCAAAATCAAAGCCGCCGTTTTTTCCGAAATATTTTTCTTTAGAATATCCGGTTCCAGCTGCCCCGTCGAACCCAAAGGCAGCGACTGGATTCGATATGCTCCCCCCGTGCCGTAGGTCTCCAAAACCGCCAGATAATTCGGGTTCAACCCCTCCGTAACCAAAATCTCTTTTTTCTCGGTAATATGCGCCGCCATCAAGGCAGCTTCCGCCACAGCCGAAGCTCCATCGTAAATTGATGCGTTGGCCGCTTCCATTTTCGTCAGCGCACAGATGAGCGACTGAAATTCATAGATGACCTGCAAGGTCCCCTGCGCCACTTCCGGCTGGTAGGGCGTGTAGGCCGTGAGAAACTCCGCCCGCCGGATGATGAAATCCGCCGCCGTGGGGGTGAAGTGGTCGTAAAACCCGCCGCCCAAAAAAGAATTGGCGACCGAAACGGGGATGTTTTTGCGCGAAAGCCTGCGCAAATCCATCATCAATTCCAACTCCGAAGCCCCCGGCGGTATGTTGAGCGGCTCTTTCAGTCGCACTTCATCCGGCACGGCATCCAACAAATCCTCAAACTTGGAAACGCCGATGGTCGCCAGCATTTTCTTGCGGTCTTCATTCGTATTTGGCACGTAACTCATAGACCCCCGAACTTATCTTTTTTGGCTGCTAAAGTCAACCCGGGGAAACCCCCGATTGCACTTGACAATTCCGAGAAACCTCCATCTATTATTCCCTGATGGAAAGAGAAACCTACCTCTCAGAACGCAAAACTCTTATCGAAATTGAAATTGGTTCAGCACGTAGTTTTGACAAAGCAATGTTGACTCTTTCGGCTGGCGCACTTGCAATTTCCCTCACATTCATTCACGATATAGCCCCCAGTCCCAAGTTAAAATTTCTGCTTATTTTGGTTTGGTTTTGTTTAATAGCTTCTCTATTTACAACACTTCTGTCGTTTCTTTTTAGTGTAGAAGCCTGCAGAGAGCAAAGAAAAATCTTAAATGCCAGTTATGAGAGCGACCAAATTAAGGAACAGGAAAATATCTGGGATAAACGAACAGGAGCACTCAATTGGTGCTCCATCTTATTTTTTATAATTGGTGTTACTTTTCTCTTTATTTTTACGTTACTTAATCTGCCCTGAAAAGGAGGTTAGGATGTCAGAGGATGTAAGAAAAATGGTACAACCAGGAGACGATTTGATAAAAAAAGGTGCTCGTCCTCCCGAATTACCAAAACCTGAGCGGAAAGAGCAGCCTCCTACTCCTCCGAAACAAAATCCTAAGGCAGGAGAAAATGTCAAAATGATTGAAGAAACACAAAAAAAATAAAAAAGCCCCGCTTCCGCAGGGATTCAAATTTCTCTCTCCACTTTTTGAAGAGGGACAAAGGGTGAGGCTATCCCAATATCCCTTTGTATTTCTCCGCGCTCAAAAGCTGCTCTATCTCTTTTTTATCTTTCACTTTCACCTTGATAAGCCACCCCTCCCCATAGGGGTCTTTGTTGATGACGGCGGCGTCCGATTCCAGACCGGAATTCACCGCCACCACTTCGCCGGTGATGGGCGAAAACAGTTCCGAGACCGCCTTCACCGCCTCAATGGTCCCGAACGGTTTCATCTGCGCCACCGCCGCGCCGACTTTGGGCAGCTCCACAAAAACGATATCGCCTAACTCCCCCTGCGCATAATCGGTAATGCCGACCGTGGCCGTATCGCCATCAACTTTAATCCATTCATGTTCTTTGGTGTATTTTAATTCCTCTTTAATCTGCACTATCCCTCCAACGGTTGTTTGGCCATCCGATTCAATTTATTTTGGTTTTTGTAGGGGCAGGTCTTGCCTGCGGTGAGTCCTTCGGCTTCGCTCAGGATAAACTCTGCCGAATCCGTGCCTGCCCGATCTGGAGGTCTAAAGACCTCCGCTACCGTAAAACAGAGGGCGGTTCTCGAACCGCCCCTACAACATTTTCCCGTAGGGGCGAACCCCTGGCCGAGCCCCGAGCTCGTCTCGGGCAAGCTCGTGTTCGCCCGTCCTTCTTTCCTGCCTTTGTAGGGGCGCATTGCAATGCGCCCGTCCCTCTCCATCTTATGGAGAGGGACTACAGGGTGAGGCGTATTTGCCCTACGCGCTACTCGCCGCCTCCACTGTTGATGACTTCCCCATCTCCGCCGTTTTTTTTTCCTCGGCCAGCATTTTTTCCACGAACGACGTATCGTAATTCAAATTCAAAAAATCGGGGTGAACCAGAACTTTTTTATGAAACGGTATGGTCGTGGCAATCCCTTCAACCACAAATTCTTCCAGCGCCCGCAGCAATTTCACCACTGCCTGCTCGCGCGTTTTGCCGAACCCAATCAGCTTGGCAATCATCGAATCGTAATAGGGCGGGACTTCGTACAGGGCAAAAGCATGCGTATCCACCCGTATCCCGTGCCCGCCCGGAACGTGGAAGGCGGTGATTTTCCCCGGCGAGGGGGCAAAATCTTTGTCCGGATTTTCGGCGTTGATGCGGCACTCAATCGCATGCCCCTTGAATTGGACGTCGGCCTGCTTAAAGCCAAGCTCCTCCCCCGCCGCCACCAGAATCTGCTCGCGTATCAAATCCAAATCCGCCACCTCTTCGGTGACCGGATGCTCCACCTGGATGCGGGTGTTCATCTCCATAAAATAGAACTGCCCGTTTTTGTCCAAAAGAAATTCCATAGTGCCGGCCGAGCGATACCCGATTTTCCAGGCGCCGAGCACCGCTGCCTCGCAAATCTTCTTGCGCGTCTCTTCTTCCAAAACCGGACAGGGAGATTCTTCGATTAGCTTCTGATGCCGGCGCTGCACGGTGCAGTCGCGCTCCCCCAGATGGACGATGCTTCCTTTATGGTCGGCCAGAATTTGAACCTCGACGTGCCGCGGGTTTTCGACAAATTTCTCCAAGTAGAGCGCATCGTTGCCAAAAGCCGCCTTCGCTTCTCCTTTGGCTGTGTCCCAGACCGATTCCAATTCTTTTTCGTCGCGGGCCAAGCGCATCCCGCGTCCACCGCCTCCTGCCGCGGCTTTGAGAATAACCGGGAAGCCAAAAGTTTTTGTCAAACTGACCGCCTCCGACACGCTGGTAACTTCTCCTTCCGAGCCGGGAACGGTCGGCAATCCCGCTTCAATCATCGCCTTTTTGGCAAAAATCTTGTCCCCCATCAAGCGGATATGAAACGAGGTCGGCCCGATGAATTGAATGTTGCAGGATTCGCAAATCTCGGCAAAATCGGGATTCTCCGCCAGAAAGCCGTAGCCGGGATGAATGGCCTCGGCGTTGGTCAGCTCCGCGGCGGAGATGATGCGCTTGGGGTCTAAATAGCTTTCGGAGGACTTGGGCGGGCCGATGCACAAGGCCTCGTCGGCAAAGCGCACCGCCAAGGAATCCTTGTCCGCTTCGGAATAAACCGCCACCGATTTGATTCCCAACTCCCGGCAGGCCCGGATAATCCTAAGCGCTATCTCCCCCCGGTTGGCAACCAGGATTTTCTTGAACATCCAATCAAAGATAACACAAATCCCGCTTTTTTGCCAAATTTTCACCGGAGGCAGTCAACTATCGCTTCAGTTTAGTCACCTAATACATTGCCGTATATATGGTTATAAAACAATATGCCTTTATTCGAAATCCGCCCGAACCCCCTTCATTCTATGTGAAAAGTTGAGTTGTGAGTTGCCTTTGCAAGAACAGTTCCTTGTGCCTGCCCATGGATGGACACAAAATTTAACGCCTCGACGCGGGGGCCGCCTTGTGTTAGCTCTTCCCCCTCCGGGAAAAGGACAAAGGAGTTAGGTTAAAACAAAAAGGGCGAACACAAGGCTCGCCCTTTCGGATCAAAAACAAAGAATCTACGCGCTTTTCGGCTCGGTTTTCTCGTGCCAGCCCCGGTCGGAAGCGCCGGTGATGCCGCGCATACGCAGGTCGAAATCGTCCGGGTTGGAGGCCTGACTCATCGCCTCCTCGTAGGAGATGATGCCGGTGCGGAAAAGCTTCATAATCGACTGGTCGAAGCTCTGCATTCCGTACTGCACGCCGCCCGATTCGATTAAATCCATAATGGAGTAGGTTTTGTCCGGGTTCATAATCGCTTCGCGCACGGAAGCAGTATTAATCAAAATCTCCACCGCCGGAACCCGGCCCGGGCCGTCGGCGCGCGGCAAAAGTCTTTGGGAAACGACGGCCTTGAGCGTCCCGGCCAAAAGCAGCCGAATCTGCTGATGCTGATGGGGCGGGAAAAAGGAGATGATACGCGAAATTGTTTCCACGGCGTTTAAGGTATGCAGACTGGATAAAACCAGATGGCCGGTGTCCGCCGCGGTGAGCGCGATGGACATCGTGTCGATATCGCGAATTTCACCGATTAAAATGACGTCCGGGTCCTGGCGAAAGGCGTGCTTTAGGGCGGAAGCGAAGCTTTCCGTATCGCCGCCCACTTCGCGCTGGGTGATGATGGATTTTTTGTCCCGGTAAATGTATTCAATCGGGTCTTCGATGGTGAGAACGTTTTCGCCGCGGGTGGAGTTGATTTCCTCAATCATTGACGCCAGGGTGGTGGATTTGCCCGAACCGGTGGTGCCGGTTACCAAAATCAATCCGCGCCGGCTGTCGCACAGCTTTTTGATAATTTCCGGCAAATTCAGCTCGGCAAAGGAAGGGATAACTGAATTGACCGCGCGGATGGCTATGCCGGTGGTGGAACGCTGACGGTAAATGTTGATGCGGAAGCGCCCCATCTTGGCCACCGTGAGCGCCAAATCCATCTCGTGCTTGGCGGCAAAACGCTCCTTCTGCTTCTCGGAAAGGATTTGTTCGGTCATCTGATCGACCGCTTCCTGGGTGGTAATATCCGTTTCCAAAGACGAAAGCCGCCCGTCCACCCGAATGGTCGGCTTGATGCCGACCCGAATGTGCAAATCCGACCCGCGCTTGGTCAAAAGCTCTGTTAGCATCTGCTTTAAAGTCATATTTCCCCTCGCTTGACTGTCCGTTTTATCACGGGGTAAAAAATACAAAACCCCTATTTATGTATCGGCGGCTTAATCCTAAAGCTGAACGGGCGGGATAAAGCGTAAGGCTGGAACGCCAAACGCCCGGTAACAAAAAAATCTTCGCTACGGCAAAAAGGGAGCTAATTAGAGACTAGGACTCAAAAACTAACCGAATTACTATAAAGGCTCTATTAAAAACAAAGCCTGCCCGAATTCCACCGGCTTGCCGTTTTCGGCGGCGATTTTTACAACTTTTCCTTTGACTTCCGCCTCAATCTCATTCATCAATTTCATCGCCTCGATGATGCAAACTACCTGGCCGGGCTCAACGAGGTCGCCCACTTCCACGTAGGGGCGGGCATCCGGCGCAGGCGTGCGGTAAAAAGTCCCCACCATCGGCGATTTGATTGGAACAAGTTTATCCTCGGCCGGAGGCGCTGGGGCTGCAGCAGGTACAGATGAACCCTGCGGAATTGGATAAGCGGTTAAATTAGCAGCCGCACCGGAACCGTTGGTTCCGTTGGCCAATCTTTTCGTGATGCGGATGGATGTGCCCCAGTTTCGGTACTCGAGCGACTCGATGTTCGACTCCTCGACGATTTGAATCAACCGGCGGATAACTTTTTCACGCATAAACGCCTCCTCTCCCCTCCGAGGGAGATTACAGTTCCAACAGCTCTTTCGGGGCCCGATTCAAAACCACGCCGCCGCGCGGCCCCACGTAAACGTCATCTTCAATCCGCACCCCGCCCCATCCCGGAATATACACTCCCGGCTCGATGGTGACCACCATTCCGGTTTTTAAAACATCCTCGCTGGTTTGCCCGACTCCGGGAAAATCATGCACCAAAAGCCCGATCCCGTGTCCGGTGCCGTGCCCAAAATATTTTCCATACCCCGCCTTCTCTATAACTTGGCGCGCTTTCCCGTCCACTTCCCTGCCTTTGAGTCCCGGCCGCGCCCACTCGATGCCGCGCTTTTGCGCGCGCAAAACAACGTCATAAACTTTTTTCTGCCGCTCCGAAGCTTTTCCGACCACCACCGTGCGGGTGACATCGGAACAATACCCTTTGTAAAAGGCGCCGAAGTCCAAGGTGACAAACTCATTTAGACCAATCTTTTTTTCCGACGCCCGGCCATGCGGCCAGGCGCTGCGATAACCGGAAGCGCAGATGGTTTCAAAGGCCGGCGCATCCGCCCCGTTTTTCTTCAGGCGATATTCGAGTTCCGCGGCAACGTCCAATTCCCGAACTCCCGGGCGCAAAGCCGGCAGAACCTCCTCGAAGGTAATATCGGCAATTTCCACCGCCTTTTTTATCCGCGCCAATTCGTCCGAGTCTTTCACCGCCAGCAAAGTCTCCACAAAATTGTCCGTTTTCTCCCAGAAGACCTGTCCGATACTCGAAGAATAAGTATCCAGCGTTTTCACGGTCATGTTTTTTGAGTCAAAGCCGATGCGCTGGCGCGGGCTTTTAAATAATGACAATTCCTTTAACCCTTTTAAAAGCGAACCGGCCACCACCGAAGCCTTAACTCCCGGCACTTCTTTTTTAACCTGTTCGGTATAACGCGAGTCGGTAAAGAAGTAATTTCCATTACCGCTGGAGATTAAACCCAGCCCGTTGGAACCGGAAAAACCGAACAGATAACGCAGATGGGGCGGGGCGGTGACGACAAATCCGTCCAGGTTTTCTTTTCTCAAACGCAGGGTCAAACGCCTGCGCCGGGTGGCAAAAATTTTGGCAGCGTTCATTTCTTCTGCTGTTCCAGAACTTTCTTTTCCAACTCTTTTATCCTATTCTTATACAACCCTTCCTCCGGATTCGTATTTAATAATTTTCGATACACCCTCAAAGCCAGCTCAAAAAGCCCCTGCTTGGCGTAAATCTCGGCTATCGATGCGGTTTCAAAAAGCGGCTTGGGAACGGCTGCCGGCACAGGAGTTTCCAGGTCCTTCGAGGAAGTGCTGGAAGCGCTAATCATTGGCTCGGGCGGTTTTTCGACTTTGGCCGGCTCCATTCCAACCAAATGTGTATCCACGCTTACTTCTTTGGCGACCATAAATTCGTCGGAGGTATCCTTCCAGGCCGATTTAATTTTCTCCGGCTTATGATGCTCTTGCTGCGCGGGTTGATGCTCTTCGACCGGCAGGGAGGATATGACTACGGAGGCGGGCACTTTTTCTATCCGTTGGGGCGCTGCCGCCGGAACAAAGTCTTTACTTTCCAATTCCTTGCGAAGTTTTTCCGCCTCGGAGCCTGCCTCTTGGCAATACGGGTCCGCTTCCAAAACTCGTTCATAAAAAGAAAAGGCCAAAAGGGTGTCCCCGGAGTTCTCTGCCACCTGCCCCAAAAGATAAAGTGCTTTCAAATTGTCCGGGTCCTGTTTAAGCACCAGATTTAATGCTTCGCGCGCCTTCCCATACTCCTTTAGAGCCAGATAACTTTGGCCCAGGATGATAAGCCCGGATAGATAGCAGGGCACCCGGCCGATATTCTGTTCGCACAAAGCTGCCGCTTCTCCCGGTTTCCCCAGTTCCAAAAGCCGATCGGCTATACGGGCAAAAAACATTTGATTTTCCGGCCGCCCGGCTTGCTCGAGATAGTAATCTACTTTGTCAGTTTTCCAATCCATAGCTGTCAGGTTAAACGCGGCTATACCTACGGCGTCCTTTTCGGTCGCACATTAGTTGAAAATTAACCTAACTTAACCGAGAAAGTCAAGCAAAAAGGCAACTTCTTGGTGCACAGGCGTTTACCGGAACTCCATTTTACTCAAAACAGTAAGCTATAACTGCTTTAGTTTCTTCAAAATAACGGAACTGCTCCGGCCCTTGAGCAGAGGGACCCGAACCACCCTCCCCCTATAAGATTCCACCCAGTCGGCGCCGACGATAGCCGACTTTTCGTAATCGGCGCCTTTAATCAAAATGTCGGGGGAGAGAACTTGTATTAGTTTCATTGGAGTCGGCTCGGAAAACAAAACTACATAGTCAACATAGCGAACAGCAGACATAACTTGGGCTCGGCCCTTCTCTGATACTACCGGCCGCCCGGGGCCCTTTAATTTTCGAGCAGAGCCGTCGCTGTTTATCCCGACTATTAAAATATCCCCCAAACTCTTTGCCTTTTTCAAAAGCCGAATATGGCCGGCGTGTAGAAGGTCAAAACAGCCGTTCGTGAAAACGATTTTTTTCTTTTGCTTTTTCAGCCGGCGAACTTTTCGAACCAAAATGGAGAGTGAAACCAGCAATTACAGCTCCGCTTCGATTTCCGCCAAAAGCCGCTTTTTAGTGACTTGGGCCGTGCCCAATTCCTCGATTACCAGACCGGCGGCGCGATTGGAGAGGTAAGCCGCTTCCGGCAGGGTCGCTCCGCCCGAAACGGCGGAGGTGAAAGCCGCCACTACCGTGTCGCCGGCGCCGGTGACGTCGTAAACTTTTTTGGCGCGCGCCGGGAAATAATGTTCTCTTCTCCTCGCAAAAAGCGACATTCCCTTTTCCCCCAGCGTAATCAGCATCGATTCCGCCTGCAGCTTTTTCAAAAGCCCGAAAGCCGCTTCTTTTAACGTCTGATGGTCGCGAATCCTTTTGCCATAGGCAAAGCCGGCTTCATGATGGTTGGGGGTAACCACCGAGACTCCGTGATATTCGTGAAAATGGGTTTCTTTGGGATCCACGGCGACGAAAATTTTTCTTCTCTGGCAGTAATCCAAAAGCTCGTCCAAAAGCAGCTTGGTGATGACTCCCTTGCCGTAGTCCGAAATGATTAAAAATTGTGCACGAGCTAATTTGGCTTTCAACTTGGTTAAAATCTTTTCCAGCAAAAGGCCGTTCAGTTCTTCCAGCTTTTCGTAATCCACCCGCACCACTTGTTGGGAATGAGCCATTATACGGGTTTTGGTGATGGTGGGAGAAAGAGCGGAGGCCAATACCCCGCTTGCGTCAATTTTCGTTTGCGAAAGCAGCCTGCGCAAAGTTGCTCCCCTGTCATCTTTGCCCACCAAACCGAAAAGAAAGACCGGATGCCCTAAAGCCCGCAAGTTGGAAGCGACGTTGGCCGCCCCACCCAGCTTAAGCGTCCGGGAGGAAACTTCCACCACCGGCACCGGCGCTTCCGGTGAAATCCGGCTGACGTTTCCCCAGATATATTCGTCCAGCATCAAATCCCCCAGAACCACGACCGGTTTTTTCCCCATCCGGGAAAGGATTTGTTTGAAGCGGGAAATTCTTATGGTTTCAGTCATATGAAAATTATATAAAATCCGCTGCTTTTTTACTGCCCCTGTCTTCAATCAAATTGCTTGGCAGCCAAGAAATAAAAACTGATTTTTGAAATGAAGGTATAAAGTTTCCGTCCTTACCCCTTGGCGCAATTAGCCATTTATCCGAAATGATATGGCATTGCTTTCTTGTTCTCGTCAACGCAACAATAAACTCAGAAATTTCAACGTCTTGAATATCGGACACATTTTTAGGCATCGAACCGTCATTCATTCCTACAATAAACACATGGCCGGCTGATAGCCCTTTACATCCCTTAAAAGATGTCAATAAAATTGCGGGCTTCGTTTTATCTGTTTCACTTTCTTTCGCTTTCTCGGTCGGCGAAAAATGCTTTAATATGTCCCCTAAATATGAGCCAGCCACCTGATTTAATTTAGTCTTCTCACGGGAAGTTATTTTTTCACCATTTTTTATTTTCTTAATCATTTCAACAACAAACTTGTGACCCTTTACAAGTTCCGCGCCCAACAATTCAACCATGGGAGTATTACTTGCTGTTTTCGCCAAGATTTTCTTTTGCTCCCCCACATTGCAAAAGAATTGCATAAGAATCCGCCATCCAAGATTTGACTTTTCATCTTTAAGAATCTGTTCATAGCCATCAATAACACTGTAATCAATCTCCTTTCTCCGTATATAGGACACTTGTGGATAGACTAATCGCAACTGTTTGTCAGCTTCCTGAAGGTATTGCCGTGGCCCTATGACTAAAACAGTAGGATACTCCTCCCCAGTCCTATGAGATTCAGAAATATCGCCGGGATCAATCTTTTCTATCTCGCTAGCCAAATATTTCGAAACGACAGTTCCAACCGAACATTGCACAGTGATTATCTTCGGATATTTAATGCTATCCCGTTCTTTATCTGCAAGATAGCATTCAAAACGCTTCGGCAGTCTTCCATTTAAATATCCGTTATCCTCTGCCTTTTTTATGACAGCCTTAGTAGCATTTACGATTACCTCAGGGCATCGACTGCAAAAGGGGAGTTCAAATATAGAATAATTACCAGAAGTGAACATATTCCGCAAGTACACGGGAGAAGCAGCGCGTCCATCGTAGACGGCCTGATCGTCATCGCCAACTATTAAAATTGACCCCTTTTTTTCTAGCTCTGATATAAACGCGACTTCTAAGGGATTGAAGTCTTGAAACTCATCGATTACAATTTGGTCAAAATTAGGAATGATATCGGGTTTCTCTCTTGAAAATTTATAAAGCCTATAGACAGAATCGTCGAAACCCACGACCCCATAGTAATCACCCCGAGTTAAATAAAAAGCTAATTCGGAGCTGTTTTCATCGAGAGTTCGAATTTTTGTCTCAAAATCCGCCAACGTATTTTCGCCCATCAACTCCGCGTCATTTTCTATTACTTTCGTCAAAAATGGAATTAGTTCAAACCCGCCAAATCGCTCATGCAAGATTTTTTTACAGTAGGCATGAAACGTTTTTACTTCTGCACTTCCGCCCAGCTTTGACTCCATATCACCAACGAGCTTGTTTATAAACGTCATTGCAAGGTTATTTGCGGCCCTTTGTGCCTGTAGAATTTGCCCAAAAGTAAAAGTTTTGCCCGTACCCGGCCCAGCGACTATTAGTTTCTTCGTTGCCGTAGACCTCAGAATTTTTTCAAGGCATTTTCGCCTTTCTTCTGCCTGTTTTGCTTTAATACCATTCTGAGAGAATTTCTCTTTAACTCCTTGTACGGCTTCCGTTCTTTGCATACCTGAACCTTTTGAATATATTGTTGTTTTGGGTTAAAACAAGGTTGAAAACCTTGAGCGTAATTGAAAGGTCGAAGACCTTGAGCGCAGTCGAAAGGTTGAAAACCTTGAGCAAAGTCGAAAGGTTGAAAACCTTGAGCAAAGTCGAAAGGTTGAAAACCTTGAGCAAA
>CAZSIT010000018.1:2232-4330 GCA_964607165.1 uncultured Ignavibacteria bacterium | reverse complement strand
ACCTTGAGCGTAATTGAAAGGTCGAAGACCTTGAGCGCAGTCGAAAGGTTGAAAACCTTGAGCAAAGTCGAAAGGAGGAACCAATGACAGACAAACAACCGCAGCCGATGCAACAGCAAATCAATCTCGAGTTTCCGGAAAAGGAGGCCGAAGGAATTTATTCCAACTGGGTTTTGATTACCCATTCCCCATCGGAGTTCATTCTGGATTTCGCCCGCCTGCTGCCGGGACAGGCCAAAACCAAGGTCTATGCCCGAATTATTATGACCCCGCAGCACGTCAAACTGCTCCAGCAGGCGTTGGATGACAACGTCAAAAAATACGAGGGGCAGTTCGGGGCGATAAAAGTTTATGGGCAGGACCAAAAAGGGCCGGGCGGAATCGGGTTTCAAAGCTCCGCCGGCAAATGAGCCAGGGCGCTTTTAATTTAGTCCTACATACCCATCTTCCCTACGTTCTGGGACACGGCCGCTGGCCGCACGGCACCGATTGGCTCTGCGAAGCGGTTTGCGAATGCTATGTCCCCATTCTGCGAGGTCTCACCGAACTGAAAGAGGAAGGAATTCCCGCCCGCCTGACCATCGGTGTAACGCCGGTTTTAGCCGAGCAATTGGCCGATTCACGGCTGGCAGGTGAACTGCGCTTTTATCTGAAAGAAAAAAAAGAAGCGGCGCGAAAGGATGCAGAGGTCTTCGTTCGAGAAGGATCAAAAAACCGAGCCGAAGTTGCCCGCTTTTGGCAACGGTTCTATACGGAAGCCGAGGAATGGTATTTCGAGCGCTTTGGCGGAAATCTGATTTCACCTTTACGCCAACTGCAGGATGAAGGCGCAATTGAAATAATCACCAGCGGCGCCACGCACGGCTATTTTCCGCTTTTGGGAACCGATAACTCCATTCAAGCACAGGTAAAAGAGGGGGTAAAGAGCTACCGCAAACATTTTGGTAAAAACCCGAAAGGCATCTGGCTGCCGGAGTGCGCCTATCGTCCTTCGTATGTCTGGTCGCCGCCAGTGGGGGAAAACACCCAAACACCGATGATACGCAAAGGAGTCGAAGAATTTTTGCAGGAGAACGGCGTAGAATATTTTTTCATCGACAGCCATCTTTTAAAGGGAGGCAAGGCGCTGGGGGTTTACTTCGACCGTTTTCCGGTCTTGCGAGCTATCCGTGAGCAGGAAGCTAAGGGAATCCAAATCCGCCCGGAAAGTGAACGGAGTCCCTATCAGTCGTACTGGGTTGGAGAAGCCAAAGAGAAAAAGCCGGTGGCGGTTTTTGCCCGCGACCCGGTGACCACTCTCTTGGTTTGGTCAGGGGAACATGGCTATCCCGGTGACGGAAACTATCTCGATTTCCACAAAAAGCATTACCCCGGCGGGCTGCGTTATTGGAAGGTGACTCGAGTCAAGTCGGACTTGGGGGAAAAAGAGGAGTATGTTCTTGAAAACGTAAATGCTCGCATCGAAGAAAACGCTTCGCATATGGTCGGACTGGTGGCGGAACAGTTGAAAAACTTTTCAGAAAAAAACAAAGCTCCCGGCGTGCTTTCGGCACTATATGACACCGAGCTTTTTGGCCACTGGTGGTTTGAAGGGCCGCAGTTTCTGAAAGCGGTCTGGAAAAAGTTCAGCCAAAATCCGCAAATCTCGTTGATGACTGCCGGAGAAGCGCTGGAAAAATTCCCTCCGACCGAACGAATAAGTCTGCCCGAAGGCTCCTGGGGGGAAGGCGGGCATCACTACATCTGGCTGAACAAAGAGACCGCCTGGACCTGGGAAAAAATTTATCCGGCAGAGAAAAAGTATTTGGAGCTGGTTAAATTACAATCGGCTAACACTGAACTTAAAAGAATTTTGACTCAACTGGGCCGCGAGCTTTTGCTTTTAGAATCTTCTGACTGGCAGTTTTTGATTTCCACCTTCGCCGCCAGCGATTACGCAAAGATGCGCTTTAACGAACATTTAGAAAAATTCAACCGACTGGTGAAGATGGCGGAGGATATTTTGAATGGAATACCCCTCGCGGAATCTGACTGGAGTTATTTATCCGATTGCGAACAGTCTGACAACTTATTTCTCGATTTTTCGGCCCAGTCGTTT
>CAZSIT010000018.1:0-2132 GCA_964607165.1 uncultured Ignavibacteria bacterium | reverse complement strand
TCCCACCCGCCTATGGCGGGCGGGAGGCTCTTGGTGGGAAGGGCGAGACCCTCGAAGAGAGTCAGATACCCTTCCTGCGTATTCCAAAGAGAGCCGAGTGTTCGGTCTGTCCGACCTCGACCCTCATTCTTTATAACCCCTCTGCCAGCAAAAAGTTCCCGATGTAAGTGGTTGTCCGCCAATTCGTTCATTGCGCCAGTGAAATGGTAATTCCCCAGTGGAACGGGTCTTTTGGGGGAGCAGCGTTCCAATCGGCCGTCGAATGGCTGCCATCGGTGGCGAAATGCGCCGTGTAGCTGCCGGGCGGCAGAATAACCTGATCATCGAACATCCGATTTTTGGAAGCTCCCCCGGCTGGAAGGGTATTGCGCCAGGTCATCTCCCACACCGTGCGCTCGGTCTCGTTGTTCTCTATCCAGCCGTAATCGTACATATCATCGCGCGCGCCTTCCCCGATGGCGTAAATTTTAAGATTGGTTGTTTTGGTCAAACGAAAACGCTGCTCCTGCTCGTCGTCATCCCGCAAGCCAATCATCTGCACCACCACGTTTTTGGCTTTGGTATCTCCCGAAAAAGGACGCACGGAACGGGCGTCAAAACTACCGGGCACTCCGGCCACCACAATTCCCCAATGCTCCTGGTCGTACGGGGCGGCGGAGTTCCAGTCGTTGTAAGAATGCGAGCCATCAGTTACATACCGCACCACATAATCTCCCGCCGGAAAATGCACCACGCCATCGAACATCCGGTTTTTGCCGGCGCCGCCCGCCGGCTCCGTATTGCCGTTATTCATTTCCCATAAGCGCCGGCCGGTGGAGGCGTTTTCAATGAAACCGTAGTCAACAAAACCGTCGCTGCTGTGGTCGTATTCCCCGATGGAGTAAATGTGCAAATCCATCGCTTTGGCCAAAGTAAAACCGCTGGATAAAAGTTCGTTATCCTTCGCCCGCAAAAACTGCACAATCACCGGCTCCTGGGCGCGTTCCAGCGTGGCGATTTTCTTTCTTTCCTCCGGACCGGCGATAAGCGTAATCCCCCAAAAATCCGGGTCGTAAGGCGGAGCGGCGTTCCAGTCGCCGTAGGTATGCGAATCGTCCGTGTAGTAAACCAGCTGGTAGTCTCCGGCTGGAAGCGATACCTGGCCGTAATATTTAAGATTTTTATCGGCGCCGCCGGCCGGCTCGGAGTTGGTTTTGGTCAATTCCCAAACTTTGCGGCGGGTGCGGATGTCCTGGATGTAACCGCCATCCCCCATCTTCTTATTGGAAAGGTCATACTCACCAATGGCGTAGATGGTAAAAAGTGCCGGTTGATTCAGCTTGAAATCTTCACTCGAGTAGCTGGAATTGCGCGGCCGGGTGCGCGAAAGCGCCGCCCTGGCCTCCAAGGGGTCGGAAGTTAAGGGACGGAAAAGATTGCGCTCGGCGCTGGCGGTGAAATAGAGCCGGCGCCGGTCTTTTTCGTTAAAATGGTAAAAATCCTTTCCTCTAAAAAAACGTTTCAAACCTTCAAAAAAGTTCTCCCCATCTTCGTCAAAGCTGAAGTTGTAAGAATCCCCTTTACCCAGGCCGCAATAGTAGTAAATCGCATACTTTCCCGAGGGAAGGTTGAGCTTGGTGTCCACCCGGCCAATTCCCTTTTGGTGGCCGCTTCTGGGCGGGTTCATTTCGCGCGCCATCGACCAGACCGGCTTGCGCGTTTCCAAATCCAGAATCCAACCGTAGGCCAAAGCTTCATCACGATCGTTATGAGATCGGTCATAGTCATAAAAAACCTTCAAGCCCATCCCTTGAATGGAAACTGTAGCCGGACGAAGAAGTTCAAAACGCTCGGCGCGCAGTTCTTTCGACTCAAAATCCTTCCAGGAAACTAAGGCCGTTTGGTCGGCACGGGCCAAAATAAAAGAAAGAAAAACCCCGGCCATAACGGATAAAATTAGGCGCAGAGCGCGCCACATCCACATCACAGTTATTCTTACGCCCGTTTGCGGTCAGGGTTTCAGGTTTCTTTGTCTTAAAATTGTCGTTGCGTCAGGAGTTACTCCTGACGCAGGTGTAGGGAGTAACTCCCAACACAACTGTCGTGCCCCACTTAAGATTTGGACAGGTATAATCGTATAAGGAGGATTGATG
>CAZSIT010000017.1:29768-48592 GCA_964607165.1 uncultured Ignavibacteria bacterium | reverse complement strand
TACGCCACGCTCATCGAAGAGCTGGCCTACTGGGATGCACCGACTTCGCTTCTGCCGGCGGTCAGCGAACTGGCGATGCATCCCATTACCGTTTGGGGCAGCGAAGAGCAAAAAAGAAAATATCTCCCAAAATCGATTACCGGCGAAACCGTCATCGCATTCTCTTTGACCGAGCCGGAAGCCGGCTCCGACGCCGGAAACCAAAAGACCACCGCCATTTTCAAAGGCGACCATTACATCCTGAACGGCGAAAAGATTTTCATCATGCACGGCGACGTTTCTACCGTAAGCGTCGTTTTCTGCAAAATCGCGGAAGAGGGCTCGGAATCCAGCCGTATGTCGGCCTTGATTGTCGAAACCGACAAGCTGGAAGGGTATTCCGCCAAAACGCTCGAATACAAAATGGGGATGAAGGCCGCCACAACCGGCCGGCAGTGGTTCAAAAATTGCAAAGTCCCCGCCTCGGCCCTCCTGGGTGAACGGGGCAAAGGATTCCGCTATGCTTTAGGGACTTTAGATGGCGCGCGCATAGACGTCGCCGCGCAGGGGGTGGGCATCGCCCGCCGGGCGCTGGATGAATCGATTGCCTATGCCAAAAAACGGGTCTGCTTCGGCGCTCCGATTGCCAAACTGCAGGCGATTCAGTGGATGATTGCGGATATGGCGACGCGGGTTGAAGCCGCCGCCCTGTTGACCTATAAGGCGGGTCAGATGGCGGAATCCGGTCAAAAGTTTACCATCGAGGCGGCCCAGGCCAAGCTCTACGGCACGGAGACGGCCAAGTTCTGCGTTGACCGGGGAATGCAGATTCACGGCGGCTACGGCTACATCGGCGAGTTCACCATCATGGAAAAGCTCTACCGCGACCAGCGGTTGACCGAAATTTACGAGGGAACCTCCGAAATCCAGCGCTTGGTCATCGCCGGGCATTACCTGGGCGGAAGGTAGTGGTAGAAGTCGGCCGGTTCGAGGTTTATCATTTTGTTGAAAACCGCTTTCATCTCGACGGCGGCACAATATTCGGCGTGGTACCCAAAACGATGTGGGAGAAAATGATTCCCCCGGACAAGAAAAACCTGATTCCAATGGATAACAATCTTTTCGTTGTCCGCGCCGCCGGGAAAAACATTTTGCTGGACACTGGTCTGGGAGATGCCTTGACGGAGCAGGACCGCAAGATTTACAGCTGTTGGACCCCCTCCAATATGCTGGCCGGTCTCAAAAGCGTTGGTTTTACTCCGGACGACATCGACTTCGTTTTCTTTTCGCACCTGCACACCGACCATCTGGGTGGCGCCGTCCAAATAGAAAATGGCCGCAAGGTTCCGGTTTTCCGAAAGGCGCGGCATCTGATTCAGAAAAAAGAATGGGAGGATGCCCGAAAGCCGGACGAGCGCACCGGCGCAGTTTATCTGCCGGATGATTTGGCGGCACTCGAAGATGCGAAGTTGGTTGAACTATTCGACGGGGAAGCACCGATCCTGCCGGGGGTTACGCTTCGGCTCACCGGCGGGCACACGCCGGGGCATCAGGGGTGCGTTATCAGTGACGGCGGATCAACCATGGTTTATTATGCCGACATATTTCCCTCCCGCTTTCACATTCGCACCGCCTACGTCGCCGGCGTTGACTTGTTCCCGCGCGAGACGATGAAAGTCAAGCGCGAACTCGTTCCGAAGTTTGCCTCCGAAGGAACCTTGATTGCCTTCGATCACGACCTGCAGGTTAAAATTGGCCGACTCGAAGAGAAAAACGGAAAATTGACGGCAGTGCCGATAAATATGAATTAACTTTTCACTCGTAGGCCGGGTTTCCAACCCGGCAGCGGCACTGGAAGTGCCGCCTACGCAGGAGCCGGGTTGGAAACCCGGCCTACGATGAGTTAGAAAAATGGATTTAAAAGAAAAACTAAAACTTCTCGAACAGAAACGGCAGGAAGCGCTTTTGGGCGGAGGCGCCGCTCGCCTCGAGGAGCAGCACAAAAAGAGGAAGCTTTCCGCCCGCGAGCGGCTGGCCTTGCTTCTGGACGAAGGGAGTTTTGAAGAGTTCGATATGTTTGTCACCCACCGGACTTCCGCTTTTGGTCTGGACAAACAGCAATATCCTGGCGACGGGGTGGTGACCGGCCACGGCAAAATCGACGGCCGTCCGGTCTTCGTTTTTTCGCAGGATTTCACCGTCTTCGGCGGCTCGCTTTCGGAAGCTCACGCCGAAAAAATCTGCAAGGTGATGGATATGGCGCTGAAAAACGGCTGCCCCGTCATCGGGCTGAACGACTCCGGCGGGGCGCGCATTCAGGAGGGTGTGGTCAGTTTGGGTGGCTATGCTGAAATTTTCCTGCGCAACACGCTTTGCTCCGGCGTCATTCCGCAAATTTCCGCCATCCTCGGCCCCTGTGCCGGGGGGGCGGTGTACTCTCCGGCGATTACCGATTTTGTGGTAATGGTGCGCGGCACCAGCTATATGTTTGTCACCGGCCCCAATGTGGTCAAAACCGTCACCCACGAGGATGTCAGCTTTGAAGATTTGGGCGGTGCCGATGTCCACGCCTCCAGGTCGGGCGTAGCTCATTTCGCCGTTGATAACGAAGTTCAGGCGCTGGAAAAAGTGCGCAAGCTCGTCTCATTTATTCCTTCCAACAATCTGGACGATCCCCCGGTTGTTACTTCCACGGATTCACCTGACCGAATGGATGAGGAACTGAATGGCATTGTGCCGGATAATCCCAACAAGCCGTACGACATTCGCGGCGTCATTCGCCGGGTGGTGGACGGCGGTGATTTCCTCGAAGTCCACGAACAGTTCGCCGCCAATATCGTGGTCGGCTTTGCCCGTTTGGCAGGGAAGTCGATTGGTATCATCGCCAATCAGCCCGCCGTTCTGGCGGGCGTGCTCGACATAAATTCGTCCCTGAAGGGCGCACGCTTCGTCCGCTTCTGCGACGCTTTCAACATCCCGCTCGTTACTTTTGAGGACGTCCCCGGCTTTTTGCCCGGAACGGCGCAGGAGCACGGCGGAATCATCAAGCACGGTTCCAAGCTGTTGTATGCTTATTGCGAAGCGACTGTGCCGAAAATCACGGTGATTACGCGCAAGGCGTACGGCGGCGCCTATGACGTGATGAGCTCCAAGCATATTCGCGGCGATATCAACTACGCCTGGCCTTCGGCTGAAATCGCGGTGATGGGCCCCAAGGGGGCGGCGGAAATCATTTTTCGCCGTGAAATTGAAGCTTCATCCAATCCTCAAGAGTTGCTGGATAAAAAAATTGAAGAATATCGCGAAAAATTTGCCAATCCTTACGAAGCGGCGGCGCGCGGCTACATCGACGATATCATCGAGCCAAAGGAAACCCGCCCCCGCCTTATCCGCGCATTGCAGCTTTTGGAAAACAAAAAAGATACCAATCCTCCCAAAAAGCACGGCAATATTCCGCTTTGAGCTTTCTTTCCAAAGACGCCGAGAAAAATTTAGAATGGGCCGGAAAGTTTCTTGAAAAATATGCGCCCGAATTCCGGTTCCGTTGGGAAATCTACTTTGTGCTTCTCAAAGAGAATTTAAAGACTTCACGATACTGGCTGGATGCTGGCAGCGGGGAAAACCGGACGGTTGAGCAATACCAAGCCCTTGAATTCCAGGTTGGCGCAGATACTCGAAGACCGCTGGCCAATCCAAACAACTTCGTTCGTGCCCGTTTGGAAATGCTTCCTTTCAAAAAAGATAGTTTCGATTTTATCTCCAGCCGTTATGTTCTGGAGCACCTCGAAAAGCCGGGGGAAGTCTGGCAGGAGTGGCATAGGGTTTTAAGACCGGAAGGAAAGGCCTTAGTTCAGACTCCCAATATTTTAAGCTATATCTCCTTTATCCCACGCTTATTGCCTAATCGTCTCAAACGTTTTTTGCTCGTTCGCTTATATCGCGTTTCTCCTAAAGACATCTTCCGCACCTATCACCGTTTCAACCGGCCGGCGGGATTCAAAAAACTGGAAGGATTTTCGATAGAAAAAATGATTTTATCGGAAGATATGCACCTGCACTTTCGCCCCTTGTTCTTCCTATCCTATTTTGTGCATATATTGACACGCTTCGGGCCGCTCGGTAATTTTCGCTCGACCATAACGGCGGTCTTAAAAAAGAATGTTTAAAAAAATTCTAATTGCCAATCGAGGAGAAATAGCGGTGCGAATCATTCGCGCCTGCCGGGAGATGGGCATTACCTCCGCCGTGGTTTTCTCCGATGCCGACCGCAAATCGCGGGCGGTGCGGCTGGCCGATGAGGCGTATCCCATTGGTCCCCCTCCGGTCAAAGAATCGTATCTGGTTGCGGAACGAATCATCGAAACGGCCAAAAGGTGCGGCGCGGAGGCAATTCACCCCGGCTACGGCCTGCTCTCCGAAAATCCGACCTTTGCCCGGCAGGTCGAAGAAGCCAGTCTAATATTTATCGGTCCGAAAGCGGAAGCGATTGGCAAGTTAGGCGACAAAGTCGAAGCCCGACGGCTGGCAAAAGAGACCGGTGTTCCAACCGTTCCGGGCGTGGAATTGCTTTCGAATAATGAGACGGCTGCTTTGGCTGAAGCCGAAAGGCTTGGATTTCCACTTTTAATAAAAGCCAAATCCGGAGGTGGAGGGAAGGGGATGCGCAAGGTCGAGAAAAAGGAGGACTTTGCTTCCGCTTTGAAGTTGGCCTCCTCCGAGGCGCTTTCCTACTTCGGGGATGGCAGCGTCTATCTGGAAAAATATCTTTCCCGGCCACGGCATATTGAAATTCAGGTTCTGGCCGATTCCTTCGGCAATTGCGTCCATTTGGGTGAACGGGAATGCTCGATTCAAAGGCGTCATCAGAAATTAGTAGAGGAGTCTCCCTCGGTGGCCGTTGATACGTTCTTGCGCAAAAAGCTTGGTGAAGCGGCGATTGCGCTGGCCAAGAAGGCCGGATACTTGAACGCCGGAACGGTTGAATTTTTGGTCGATGAAGAGAAAAACTTTTACTTTCTCGAAGTGAACACCCGCCTTCAAGTAGAACATCCGGTCACCGAAATGGTCACCGGGCTGGATCTGGTTGCCCTCCAAATCAAAATCGCGGCAGGGGAGAAGCTTTCTTTTAGTCAGGAGCAGGTGAAATGGAACGGACACACCATCGAGTGCCGCATCAATGCCGAGGATCCGGCCAACAATTTCTTTCCCTCCTCCGGGAAAATCGACGTTTACCGCGAGCCGGCCGGGCCGGGCGTGCGGGTCGATTCCGGCGTCTATCAGGGCTGGGAGGTCGGCCTGTTCTACGATTCGCTTTTGGCCAAACTGATTTGCTGGGGGCCGGACCGAGAAACGGCCATTAGCCGGATGCGCCGGGCGCTGGAGGAATTCCGTATCTTTGGCATTGCCACCAATATCCCCTTCCACGAGGGGCTCCTGGCACATCGCCGTTTTAATGAAGGTGATTTTTCCACTTTCTTTTTGGAAGAAGAAAAATGGCTCCCCGATTTCCGGGAGAGCGGATTGGAGGTCGCGCTAATCGGCTCGGTGTTGTATAGGGAAATAATAAAAGAAAAGTCGCGCTCTCTGGTTGCAACTGGCCGGGCCGGCTCGGTCTGGAAGGAGGAGGCGCGGCGAGCGGCGTTGAGACAATTTTGATAAACTATCATCTCGAGTTGAACGGCAAAGAATATCTGGTCGGCGTTGAACGCGCCGACGGCCAAGTCGCCGTTTCCATCAACGGCCGGAAGCATACGGTCGATTTGGTTGAGCTGAACGGTGGTTCGACTTCGCTCACCACAAGCGGCGGGGCGTTCTCTATTCTTTTGGACGGAAAATCGTACGACCTTGAAGTCAAGGAAAACGAAACAGGAATTTCGGTTTTTACTTTGGGTCAGCATTATGATTTAACGGTTGAGGAAGAGCAAACGTATCATGCACGGATGCTTTCCGGCGGCGGGCAGCAGGCGACAAAGGAGAAAGAAATACGCGCCCCGATGCCTGGGCTGATTGTCAAAGTTGAAGTGGCCGTAGGCCAGAAAGTTTCGCCGGGGGACGGGCTTTTGATTATGGAGGCGATGAAAATGGAAAACGAAATAAAAGCCAACGATTCAGGCAAAGTCAAAGAAATCAAAGTATCCGAACGCCAGCCGGTGGAGCAGAATCAGGTCTTGATTACATTCGAGTAAATGTTTAACTAATGCCAATAATATATTTATACACAATAGGATACAATTTTGCACAAATCAGTTAAAAAAACCTCCCTTTCCAAAAAACCGGAAAACAACTCTGTTGACAATACAGTGTATATGGCTAAAAACGTAAAAAGATATAAGGCGCTGTCGAAACGGTTAGGTAGGCCGGGCGACTATCCTTTCACACGTGGAATTTATGCGGATATGTACCGCGGCCGGCTCTGGACGATGCGGCAGTATGCCGGTTACGGCACGGCCAAAGAATCCAACGCACGCTACCGCTATCTTTTGTCGCAAGGCGTAACCGGCCTTTCGGTCGCCTTCGATTTGCCGACCCAAATCGGCTACGATTCCGATTCTCCCTACGCCGCCGGTGAAGTGGGAAAAACCGGTGTGGCTATTTGCTCCCTTGACGATATGGAACTTTTGATGGAAGGCCTTCCGCAGGAAAAAGTCTCCGTCTCGATGACTATCAACGCCACGGCCATCATTCTTTTGGCGCTCTATGTCGCCGTCGTAAAGAAACGTAATGTGCCGCTTTCGCAACTTTCCGGCACGGTGCAGAATGACATTTTGAAGGAATTCATAGCCCGCGGCACTTATATTTTTCCTCCCAAACCATCGATGCGCCTGGTCACTTCCATTTTTCAGTATGCGAAAGAGCATCTGCCGAAATGGAATACCATTTCGATTTCCGGCTACCACATCCGCGAGGCGGGATCCACCGCCGCGCAGGAGCTGGCCTTTACTTTTGCCGATGCCATCGAGTACGTCCGCGCGGCGCTTTCGGTCGGCCTGAAAATCGACCAGTTTGCGCCGCGGCTGTCGTTTTTCTTCAATGCTCATCAGGATTTCTTTGAGGAAGCCGCCAAGTTTCGTGCTGCCCGCCGCATCTGGGCGCGGATTATGAAGGAAAAATTCAAAGCCAAAAAGCCGGACTCGATGAAGCTGCGTTTCCACACGCAGACCGCCGGTTCGTCACTTACTGCCCAGCAACCGGAGGTGAATATCGTCCGCACTACCTTGGAAGCAATGTCCGCCGTATTGGGAGGAACACAGTCCCTGCACACCAATGCCTATGACGAGGCACTCGCTTTGCCCACTGAAAAATCGGCCCAGCTCGCCTTGCGCACCCAGCAGGTGATTGCCTACGAGACCGGCGTTGCTTCGACCGTTGACCCCTTGGCTGGCTCCTATTACGTCGAGCATCTAACCGACCGGCTGGAAGAGGAATGCTGGGAGTATTTAAAAAAAATCGAAAAAATGGGGGGTGCCGCTACCTGTGTGGAAAACGGCTTCTTTCAGCGCGAAATTCAGCAAAGCGCCTACGAGTATCAAAAAGAAATCGAAACCGGCCGGCGGATTGTCGTGGGCGTAAACAAATTCGTAGAGGATGAAGCATTCAAAGGCAAAATCCTGAAAGTTGACCCCAGAGTACGGGACGAGCAGATTGCCCGGCTCGAAGATTTGAAAAAGCGGCGAGACAACAAGGCTGTCCACAGCAAGCTGGAAGAGCTTAGAAAAGTTGCCAAAGGCAAAGAGGGAATGTTCCCGGTAATTCTCGACTGCGTAGAAAACAGCGTCACCCTCGGCGAAATCTGCGCCGTTTTGCGCCAGGAATGGGGCGAATACCGCGGGGCGGTGGTTTTGTGAACTACAAAATCGACCATATTGGTATCGCCGTCCGGAATCTAAAAGAATCGGTTGATTTCTACGTTCGGCATTTCGGCGGACGTGCGTCAGAAGTTTTTGAGACCAAAAGAGACGGTGTGCGCGTTCAATTCGTTTACTACGATAATCAACGGCTCGAATTTTTGGAGCCAACCTCCCCCGATTCCTCCATCGCCAAGTTTTTGGAAACCCGCGGCCCCGGTTTGCACCATCTTTGCTACGGCGTGGCTAATATCGAGGCTGAATTGTTCCGTTTGAAACGCGAAGGTTTTCGACTGATTGATGAAACCCCTCGAGTTGGCGCCGAGGGGAAAAAGATTGCCTTTATTCATCCCAAGTCGGCGGGCGGCGCGCTGATTGAATTAAAAGAAGTTCTTTTAAATAAGAATTAAGAAAGCCGGGTTTTTGAACGCGTTATAGTTTGTTGACCTTGATCAATTCAATTCTTTGACCGGAAACTTTCTCTACAGTGAATTCTAAGCCGTTGGCAGTTACCTTATGTCCGATCGTGGGCAACGAGCCGACCAGATTGTAAATGAGTCCTCCTACCGTGTCGAATTCCTCTTCCGGCAGCGGGGATGAGGTGGCCTCGGCCAATTCGGAAAGCGGGGCGGAGGGAAGAACGCGGAATTCCGTTTCGGAAATTTTTTCGATTTCTTTTATTTCCGGTGTTTCGGCCTCCTGACGAATGTCGCCGACGATGACTTCCATAATGTCTTCGAGCGAAATCATTCCAGCGGTCCCGCCGTATTCATCCACCACCACGGCCAGATGGCTTTTTTTGGTGCGCAGCTCCGTTAAAAGTTCGTCCAGTTTTTTGGTTTCCGGGACGAAATAAGCCGGGCGGGCTATTTTTCCCAAATCCGGTTTTTCACCCAAAGTCAGCGAGGCCAAAAGGTCTTTGGTGTAGAGAATTCCAACAACCTCGTCAATCGTTTTGCGGCAGAGGGGAAAACGGGAATGGCCGGTAGTTTTTATTTTCTCTTTTATCCCGTCCAATGACTCGGCTGCCTCCACCCAAATCAAATTGGTTCTTGGAACCATAACCTCTTTTACTTCGGTTGTGTCCAAGCGAAAAATCTTTTGAATCATTTCCCTTTCTTTTTTTTCCACCACCACTTCCCCGACGCCGGCCGATTCGGCCAAAGACCCGATGGCGCGTTCCACCAATTCCTCTTTTTTCTCCTCCAAACCGGCATCGGATTTAAGCCGGGCCTGGTACGGTTTGAGCAATATTAGAAATGGGGAAAACAGTATGCGCAGTGCGTACACCAGCCAAAGGTAGCGAACCAGAGGGCTTTTAGCCGGCTCTTCGGGCAGGTAACGGGGAAGAGCTTCTCCAAAAAAAATGAAACCGACGTAGGTGATGGCCAAAAGCATCATCAGAGTCAAAACCGGTTGGGCGGGATTGGCAGAAAATGTAATTCCGGATGCAAAAACGGTGGCAATCATAAGCGCAAGCGAACGGGAGAGCGACAGAATGAAAATAGTGGTCTGCGGGTTTTTCAATAAGCCTTCCAGCCTTTTTTTGCGAAAGGAAGCGAGGGGAGTTGCAATGGCCTGTAATTCTTTGGGGTCCCGGAAAAGTTCCAAGCTCGAGCGGGAAAGAATGTAAGCAAATCCCCAGAGGAGAAACCAGAGCAGCGCGGCCAGAATAAGCATCAATTCCCTTTGCTCGAGACGGCGCCCAAGCCGGACAAATATTTTTCTTCTTTGGAAAACATTGATTTTTTTTCTCCGGGCGTTTTATGGTCGTATCCCGCCAGGTGCAAAAGACCGTGAGCGGCCAGGCGCAGAATTTCACCTTCCAACCGGTTATCAAAAAGGGGCGCTTGTCTTTTGGCCTGCGGGTAGGATATATATATTTCTCCCTCAATCGTATTTCCATCCGTTTCGAGAGGAAAAGAAAGCACGTCGGTGGTTTTGTCTTTTCGCCGGAAATCTCGGTTCAGCGTCCTCATTTGGGCGTCACCGATTAAAATTAAATTTACCTTCAGTTTTTTTCTTTCACCGGTTACGATTTTTTCCTGCAGCTTCCTGATTTTTCTTTTTAGCAGGGAAGAAACGGCAAAGCGCCCCGGAAAAATCGAGAGCCAGCCGGCCCTACCGGCCGCCGCGGTTTTCGAAGCGCTCATAGGCTTTGATTATGTCGGTGACCAGCCGATGGCGGACGACATCTTTTTCCGAAAGCCGGACAAAAGCAATCCCTTTGGTCCCTTCCAGAATTTTTTGAATCACCACCAAGCCGGAGGACTTTTTGTTTTCCAGGTCAATCTGGGTGACGTCGCCGGTTATCACTGCCCTGGAGCCGACTCCCAAGCGGGTCAAAAACATTTTCATCTGCGCAGACGTGGTGTTTTGCCCTTCGTCCAAAATTACGAAGCAGTGGTTCAGCGTCCGCCCGCGCATAAAAGCGAGGGGGGCGATTTCAATCACGCCGATTTCAATCAATTTTTGGATTTTTTCGGCGGGCAGAAGCTCATGCAGCGCGTCGTAAACGGGGCGTAAGTAAGGATCCACTTTGGCGCGGATGTCTCCCGGAAGGAAACCGAGACTTTCCCCGGCTTCAACAGCGGGGCGAACCAATACGATTCGGTTGACTTTTCCCGCTTTTAAATCGGCAACGGCTTTGGCCACGGCCAGAAATGTTTTACCGGTGCCGGCTGGGCCGATGGAGAAAACGATGTCGTGGTTTTCCATTGCCGCCAAATAATCTTTCTGGCCGATTGTTTTGGGCTGCACCGCCTCTTTGGTCAACGAAGTGATTACGGCTTTGGCTTCCAATTCTCCAGCCGGGCCCAGGCCGTCCGATTCTATTTTTGAAAGGGAATAAAGAATGTACTGCTCGGTGATGACCTGTTTGGATTTCAATCGGGCAATCAAGTCCGCAAACAAAATGGCCGCTTTTTCCACCAGGGCCGGATCCCCTTCAATTACCAAAACTTCTCCCCTGGAAACCAGCTTGAGCGGCAGTTTTTCCTCAATAAGGCGCAGGTGCATATCGGACGGGCCAAAAAGCAGGCGTTGGTCGATGCCGTTTAGTTCGATTTTACGGGTCAGAATCGGCATTTACTTTTTGCTTTTGGAGTTGTCATCGTCAATTAAACAGATTCCTAACTCGTCCAACTGCCGGGGGTCAACTTCCGCCGGGGAACCGTCCATCGGTGATTGGGCGGCGGCGGTTTTGGGAAAGGCGATTACATCCCGGATGTTGTCCGAGCCGGTCAAAAGCGCCACAATTCTATCAAAGCCGGGAGCAATGCCGCCGTGCGGCGGGGCGCCATATTCCAACGCCCGCAGAAGAAAACCGAACATCCGTTCGGCGCGCTCTTTGTTTATTCCCAAAATTTCCAACACCTTTTCCTGCAGGTCGCGGCGGTGAATGCGGATGCCGCCGGAGGCGATTTCGCTGCCGTTCAAAACCAAATCGTACTGGTAGCCGCGGATATAATTCCAGGGATGCGAAGGATCGTCAAGAGGAATCGAAGTGGCAAAACCTTCGTCCAGCTTCGGCTGGTCTTCCTCGTAAGGGCAGGTGACGATGTTGTGCATAGCATTAAACCTTTTTTCGCTCGCGTTGTACTCGAAAACCGGGAATTCGTAAATCCAGAGCAGGTTCCACTTGTTTTCGGGTATAGCCTTTAAATCCCGGGCAAAGTCGATGCGCAAACGCCCCAAGACTGTGCAGGCCGTTTCCCAGCGGTCGGCCACTATAAAAGAAATGTGTCCTTCTTTCAGCCCAAGCAGGGAGACCAGCTGCTTTTTTTCGTCTTCAGAAAAGAATTTTAAGATGGGGGATTTTAATTCTCCGTTTTCGTTGGTTATGTACGCCAATCCTTTTGCGCCAAACTGCTTGGCTTTCTCTTCGATTTTGTCCAGTTGGCTGCGGGTTAACTCGACCGCCTTCGGTATCGTCAAAGCTTTAATCGCACCTCCTTTTTTGGCCGTTTCAGAGAAGACCTTGAAATTGGTTTTGGCGCCAAAATCGGTCAAATCGACCAACTCCCAATCAAAGCGGGTATCCGGCTTGTCCAGCCCGTAGCGGTCCATCGACTGCCGGTAGGTCAGACGCGGGAAGGGGAGGGTCAACGTAATTCCCAGCGTGTCTTTGAACAGCTGGGCCATCATTCCTTCAATCACTTCCCAAACGTCTTCCTGCGTGACGAAGGCCATTTCCATATCAATCTGGGTGAATTCCGGCTGGCGGTCAGCGCGCAGGTCTTCGTCCCTTAAGCATCGGGCTAACTGGAAATACCGGTCGAAGCCGGAAATCATCAGAATCTGTTTCAAAAGCTGTGGAGACTGGGGCAGAGCATAGAACTTCCCCCGGTTGACGCGCGAAGGAACAATGTAATCGCGGGCTCCTTCCGGCGTGGAGCGCATCAAAAGCGGTGTTTCAATTTCGTAGAATCCACGCGAATGCAGGTAGTTTCGCACGCTTAGGGCCGCGATGTGGCGTATTCGCAATTTATACTGCAGCGGCGGGCGGCGGAGGTCTAAAAAACGATAATATAGCCGAACGTCTTCCGATGCCTGGCAGTCTTCGGAAATCTCAAAAGGCGGAGTTTTGGATTCGTTCAAAATCTCCACATTTTCCGCCAGGAGTTCAATTTCACCGGTGGGAAGTTTGCGGTTTTCCATTCCCTCCGGGCGGCGCTCGATTACTCCCGACACCGAAATCACATATTCACTCCGCAGAGAATGAGCTTTTTCCATTATCTCCGGGCTGACCACCTCCGGCTTAAAAACCACCTGGGTAATGCCGTAGCGGTCGCGCAAATCGACAAAAATTACGCCGCCGTGGTCACGAGCGACTGAAACCCAGCCGTTTAAAACGACTTTTTTCTCAACGTGCGACGGTTTTAGTTCACCACAGGTATGCGTGCGCTTTAACTGTCTAAACGGGCTTATCTTTAACGTTTCTTTAGCGGTTGTCTGCATACTCTCCAATTTTAAGTTGTTTGGGCGGGTTTGCCCGCTTTAGTCTATAGTCCAAGAAGAACGGCAAAACCGAGCCCTTTTCCCCAATTTCATCGGGGATACGTCAAACTCTTTTAGAGAACTCATTCCCACCTAAAATATATATCGGCAGAAAAAAGGTCAACGCCCGTTTCGGCCGGCGGATTGGTCTTGAAACGATTCTCGAGTTAGTTCAAAGCGAATTACCCGCGGTTCGGAACCGTTGCCCGTGAATTTAAAGCCGTTTTTCTCCATTACGCGTATGGAGGGTTTCAATTCAGGATAGGTTTCGGCAATGACGCGCTTCACTTCCGGGTGTGAAAAAGCCCATTCAACGAGCGCGTGAGCCGCTTCTGTGGCATAACCTAAACGCTGATGCTCCTCCAATACTGAATAACCAATTTCTACTGTTCCATCCGAGGTTGGTTTCCCCTTAAAACCCATTGTTCCAATGACCGTCGGGTGCTCTTCGGCGCCTTTGTGCAAAATGAGATACCACGGACCCCAACCGACGCCGTTCAGGTTTTCTTTTAGATAGTTGACGGAAAATTCAATTGCCGGGCGGTCGTAAAACCCCGGCGGCCAAGTTTGGGGCACTTCAACCCCAAGTTTTTGGCGGAAAGCCGCCAGTCCTTCCAGTTCGGAAGAAAGAAGCTCAAGAGTTGCGGGGATTAAATCGAGACGGCTGGTTGTAACCTTCAAATTGAACCTCACTTCATCGAATGTATGGCTACTTTATTTCCTTCCGTGTCCATCAATTGGGCATAGTAGCCGATTTCCGGCGTGATTATGGTTTTTGGCCTTAGAACCTTGCCGCCTGCTTTTTCCACTTTTGAAAGCGGCACAGCCAAGTCATCGCCGCCGTTCAGATAAACCAAAGCTCCTTTGGTACAAGGCTCGCGTCCTTCACCTTGAATGATGGCCCCTCCAACTCCTTTTTCCGCCGGAAAAAACGCCATATCATATCCCATCATATTCTGGGTATGCATCTGCACCCCAAAAATCGTGTTATAAAACTTCACCGCCCGTTGGAAATCAGCGGCAGGTATTTCGAACCAGTTGATCGCGTTTTGCATTTTTAGTCTCCTTTCTTTACATCCGGCCGAATTATAAGGCAAACATACCCCAAAGGGAAGCGCCCAAGTTATGATTTCTCCGTCAATACCTGTTGACCGGGCAAGGTTTTCTTTGTATAATTATTAGGCCTTCGGGGTGAGGTGAAATTCCTCGATCGGCGGTACAGCCCGCGAGTCCCGTGAAGACGGGACAGAGCCGGTGAAACTCCGGCGCCGACGGTACAGTCCGGATGGAAGAAGGTAGCGTTTCATTTTGTGCTTCCATTATGCCCCGAAGAAATTCGGGGCATTTTTATTGCCCCGCGCTATTCGTAGGCCGGGTTTCCCTGGCCGAGTCCGAGCCTCGTCTCGGGCAGGCCAACCCGGCGCGGCGTTGAAAACGCCGCCTACGAAAGTTGGTGATAAAAGGAAAATGATGACAGGACAGTACGGCCAAAAAGAAATCGCCTATATGCGGCGGGCTTTGGCTCTTGCCCGAAAAGGGCTGGGGCAAACCTCTCCCAATCCGATGGTTGGAGCCGTGGTCGTCCAAACCGGCCGCATTGTCGGGGAAGGATACCACCGCCGGGCTGGAGAAGAACATGCGGAGGGTATTGCTTTAAGAGAAGCTGGAAAGAAGGCCCGCGGAGCGGTTCTCTTCGTCAATCTCGAACCTTGCTCGCACTATGGCCGCACGGCCCCCTGCGTGGAGGCAATTGCCGCCGCCGAAATCAAGAAGGTTTGCGCATCGATTATCGACCCGAACCCGCAGGTCAACGGCAGAGGGTTTGAGTTCTTACGGAAACATAAAATCTCTGTGGATGCCGGGCTTTTGGAGAAGGAAGCACGGGAATTGAACGAGGTGCATTTCAAGGTGATGCAAAAGCGGCTGCCGTTTGTCACGTTGAAGTTCGCCCAAAGTCTGGACGGGCGGATTGCTACTTCAACGTATGATTCCCGCTGGATAACGGGCGAACCAGCGCGCAAATTTGCTCACTTTTTGCGCGCCACCCACGATGCCGTTTTGGTCGGCCGCAAAACGGTGGAAGCCGACGACCCGCAGCTTACCGTGCGGATGGTTAAAGGTAAAAATCCCTGGCGGTTGATTTTAGATACCGAAGGTAAATTAAATTCATCGGCCAGGCTGGTTGCAGAGAATGCTGATGGCAGGACCATTCTGCTTTCTGCAAAAGCTGAACCGTTCAATTCAGAACTGAGGAGTAAAATCAAAATTTGGCCGGTTGCCTTGAATGCCGGCCGCATCGATTTGCGCCGGGCTTTGGAAAAAGTTTTGGCCGAAGGGATAACTTCCGTTTTGGTCGAGGGGGGCGCCGGGGTTTTGACCAATTTTCTAAAAGAGCGGCTGGCGGACAAAATCTACGTGGCGACGGCGCCGATGATAATCGGCGCCGGCATTTCGGCTATCGGCGATTTGGAAACCGAGAAATTATCGCAAGCCATTCGATTTGAGAGAGTACGCTATAAAAAGATGGGAGATGATATATTGTTTTCAGGTTATCCAACTTGTGGTGAGCGGAGTCGAACCATATGTTCACCGGCTTAGTTTCCGAGATTGGCAAAGTGGTCTCTGTGGCTTCAACGAAAAGCGGCAGGTGGTTCGAGATTCAAGCCCCGCATACGGCCCGGCAGTTGAAAAAAGGGGATTCGGTGTCGGTCAACGGCGCCTGCCAGACGGCAGCGGTCAAAAATGGAAACAAGTTTTCCGTTGTGGCCGTGCCGGAAACTTTGAAGCGAACCAATTTTGGTTTTCTCCGCGCCGGAAGCCACGTAAATCTGGAGCTGCCTTTGAAACTTTCCGACCGATTGGGTGGACACTTTGTCGCCGGGCATATTGATGCAAAAGAGAGACTTTTGAAAATTGAAAGGAAAAAAGGGAAAGTGGAATGGTGGATAGAGCTGTCCAAAGCGTTCCATCCTTGGGTGGTGGAAAAGGGCTCGGTGGCGGTTGATGGCGTTTCGCTGACGGTGGCGGATTTGAAACCGAACCGATTCAAAGTGGCGCTGATTCCACTGACTTTGCGCTCAACCACACTTGGAGGTAGGAAGGTCGGCGATTGGCTTAATATTGAATTTGACCTGCTGGGCAAATATGTGGCACACCTGACGGATGAAACCGAAAAGCGGTTTGGAAAAAGAGGTAGAAAATGAAATTTGATGCCATACCGGAAGCGCTGGAAGATTTAAGGGCGGGCAGGCTCGTAATCGTTACCGACGACGAGGGGCGAGAGAATGAGGGGGATTTGGTTTTTGCTGCCGAACAAGCCGATTGGGAAAAGGTGGAGTTTATGGTGCGCCAGGGCGGCGGGCTGCTTTGCGTCTCTCTGCCCAAAGCAAGGCTGAAGCAGCTGCGGCTTGAACCGATGACAACAGAAAACACAGCCAAGCTGGGGACGGCCTTTACCGTTTCGGTGGACGTCAAGGAGGGCACTACGACGGGCATTTCGGCCCGGGAACGTGCGGCCACCATTTTGGCCCTGGTTGACCCGAAAACAAAGCCGGAGGATTTGGCCCGTCCAGGACACGTTTTTCCCATCCGTGCCGAAGCAGGCGGTGTTCTGGCCCGCCCCGGCCACACCGAGGCGGGGGTCGATTTGTGCCGCCTGGCCGGGCTTTTCCCGGCGGCGGTGCTGTGCGAAATCACCGACACCGAGGGCGGAATGGTGCGGGGAAAAAAACTTTTTGATTGCGCCAAAAAATGGAATTTGAAAATCGTCACCATTCACGATTTGGTTCGTTACCGTCTTTCCGTAGAGAAGTTAGTGGAAAAACAGGCCACTGTACGATTTCCAACCCGGTTTGGCAATTTCACTCTTTATTTGTTTTGGTCGGAAATTGATAAAAAACATCATCTCGTTTTGGAAAAGGGTGACGTTTCCGGCCGCAAAGATATACTGGTGCGGGTGCACTCCCAGTGCACCACCGGTGATTTGTTTGGTTCGCTCCGCTGCGACTGCGGGGATCAATTGTCCTGGTCTTTGAAAGAAATTGAAAAAGCGGGCGCCGGTCTTTTTATCTATCTTTTTCAGGAAGGGCGCGGCATTGGGCTGGCCAACAAAATTCTGGCCTACAAGCTGCAGGATGAAGGAAAAGATACGGTTGAAGCCAACTTGGCCCTAGGGTTTGGCGCCGATATGCGCAATTATGGCACCGCCGCCCAGATTTTGAAGGAGTTCGGGCTTTCCGACATTCATTTAATCACCAATAATCCAAAAAAAATTAGTGAACTCGAAGAGTTGGGAATCTCGGTGAAAAAACGGGTTAAAGCGGCGATACCGCCGACCGAGCACAATATCTCCTACCTCAAGACCAAGCGGGCGAAATTGGGACATCTGTTGGACACGTTGAGCTAATATGGTTCGTACTACGTTCTCCCAATCTGAAATCCTTTCCGGCTTTAAGGCCGGCAACAAGCGCTTTGCCGTAGTGGTCAGCCGGTTTAATTCAGACATAACCGAGGCTTTGTTGACCGGAGCTTTGGAATGTTTGAAAAAGCAGGGAGTGGCAGAAAAAAACATAAAAGTTGTTCACGTTCCAGGCAGTTTGGAAATTCCGTTGGCTTGCGCTCAATTGATTGAGGCCAAAAAGTATGCCGGTCTGGTTGCTTTGGGTGCCGTCATCCGCGGCGAAACCTATCATTTTGAAGTGGTTGCCCAAAATTCCACCGCTGCTTTGACCCGCCTTTCCGTCAAACATAAATTTCCCATCGGTTGCGGCATTTTGACAGTCAATACTTTTGAACAGGCAAAAGAACGCGCCGGGGGCAAGGAAGGGAACAAAGGCTGGGATGCGGCGCTTGCCGCTTTGGAAATGGCGCATTTATTGGAGAAGCTATGAAGGGCCGCCACCAAATTCGGGAAATCGTTTTGTCCTGTCTTTATGCCGCCGAAAGCGAGGCCGGTGCGCCGGATGAGGTTTTAAATTCCCGCTTAAAGGAGGAAAATTTAGAGGAAAAAGAGGCCGAATTCGCCCGTTCGCTTTTTACGGCGGTATTCAAAAACCGGGAAAAATTTGACGCCGAAATCGAGCCAAAGCTGAAAAACTGGAAGCTTTCGCGGGTGGCGTTTTTAGACCGGGTGATAATGCGGATGGCCTTGGCGGAATGGCACTTGTTCCCGGATATTCCGGAGAAGGTCTCCATTGATGAAGCGGTGGAGCTGGCCAAAAGGTTTTCAACGGCGGAAAGCGGACATTTTGTCAACGGGATTTTGGACGCGATTTTTAAAGACCCGAAGTTGAGAAGTGCCAGAATGGGAAATACTTAAATTTTGGCAATAGTTTAGCCTTCGATTTTGAAATTTCTTAGCTTCTGGTAATTGTGTCTTTTGACTTTCGTTCGCTGGTTAAGAAGGCTTAACCTGCGCCACAACAAAAGAGAAGATTAGTGAAAAAAAATTTGATGGCTACGTTCCGCACCAGGGGGGAGCGGTTAAACCAAGAAAAACACGGTTCAATTCCAACACGACATCGGAAGAGGTAAGCACTCCATCGCAATTCACGTCCGCAAAGCAGAGGTTGCAGCTGCCGCTTCCCCAAAAGGTGCAGTTTAGCAGCAAGACCACATCGGAAACGGTGAAAGAAGCATCGGCATTCATATCCCCTTTGGCGGCGGCGCAAGAGGAACCCGCATAAACATAGGCCGAGCCAGCATCGACAATCCCGCCCAGGTCGGCATTAGGAGCGCCGACAATGAAATCAGCCTTGCCATCCCCGTTCACATCTCCAGCCCCGGCCACCGAAATACCCAACTGGTCACCGGCGGCTGTCCCGTCTTTCTGGAAAATCAGAGCGCCGGTGGCACCGGAATAAAGACAAGCCGAGCCGGCATTGAAACGCCCGCTTGGGTCAGCAAGATAAGCGCCCACGATGAAATCGGCTCTTCCATCCCCATCCACTTCTCCAGCCCCGGCCACCGAAATACCCAACTGGTCACCGGCGGCTGTCCCGTCTT
>CAZSIT010000017.1:0-29668 GCA_964607165.1 uncultured Ignavibacteria bacterium | reverse complement strand
CCGGCCACCGAAATACCCAACTGGTCACCGGCGGCTGTCCCGTCTTTCTGGAAAAGAAGGGCGCCGGTGGCGCCGGAATAAAGATAGGCGGAACCAGCGGCGTTTCGCCCGCCCGGGTCGGCCCAAAAAGCGCCGATGATGAAATCGGCCCTTCCATCGCCGTTGACATCTCCGGCGGAGGCGACGGATTTACCCAGCCGGTTACCGGCGGCGGCGCCGTTTTTCTGGTAAAGCAGAGCACCGGTGGCGCCGGAATAAAGATAAGCTGAACCGGCGTCGAGACGCCCGTCCGGGTCGGCCCAATAGGCGCCGACAATAAAATCGGTTTTCCCATCCCCATCCGCGTCTCCAGCCCCGGCCACCGACTTACCGAACACCTCAAGCGCAGCCCCGTCTTTCTGGAAAAGGAGTAAACCGTCGGCGCCGGAATAAAGATAAGCCGAACCCTTGTCGCCACGGGCCGAATAAGCGCCGACAATAAAATCGGCTTTTCCATCCCCATTCACGTCTCCAGCCCCGGCCACCGAATTACCCAACTGGTCACCGATGGGGAAACCTCCGACGGCGCCATCTTTCTGGAAAAGGAGTGAACCGTCGGCGCCCGAATAAAGATAGGCCGAACCGGCGTTGTTACGCCCGCCCGGATCGGCCCAATAGGCACCGACAATAAAATCGGCTTTTCCATCCCCGTCCACGTCTCCGGCACCAGCCACCGAATAACCGAAGTGGTCACCGGCGGCGGCCCCTTTTTTCCGGAAAAGGAGTAAACCGGTGGCACCCGAATAGATGTAGGCGGAACCGGCGCTACTAAGTCCGCCCGGCGAGGCATTGGGAGCACCGACAATGAAATCGGCTTTTCCATCCCCATTCACGTCTCCAGCGCCAGCCACCGACCAACCAAATTGATCAAAGGCGGCGCCGTCTTTCTGGTAAAGCAGGATGGCCTGGCCGGAGGCGGTGGAGGTGAAAAAGAAAAATAACATAACTGAAGCTGAAAAGCAGAACGGTTTGGGCATAAAACCTCTTTAATTACGGGCTTTTTTCCCTAACAACCGGAAGAGAAACCCAGTCCTTGCCAGCTGGCTATTTTAACAGTAGTTAAAGTATGAACAGGTTAAGCATTTGTCAAGCGGAATAGGGGGAAAGGAACTCACAGCCAACGATCCTACTTGCCTTTGGATGGGTTGACTGGTATTATCCTAATGACCTCACCCATTCTGCTACGCTCGGGTGAGGCACGAGGTTCGCCCCCACAATAAAACGGAAAAGATTCATCCGTCTGGCTTTTCTGTGAGCCCATGCTACCGTGGAAATGATGTATCGCGGATTATAGAGAGTTGTGAAAACCCCTTGCCACGAGTTTTGACAAATGGTAACTTGTTTACAGGTTGGAAAAAAATGAAAGAAGATAATGGAACAGGAGGAAAGATGGCTTTAGTCGAATATTCGGTGCAAAAAGGGATTGCGATATTGGAGTTAAACGACCCGCCCGCCAATACCTACACCTACGAAATGATGAAAGAGCTGGATGATTGCATTTTGAAAGCACGGTTTGATGACGGAGTTCACATCATTATCCTGCGAGGCAAAGGGGACAAGTTCTTTTCGGCGGGGGCGAATATCCGGATGCTGGCGACGGTAACGCCGGAGTTCAAATATTATTTCTGCCTGCATGCCAATGAGACCTTGAACCGGTTGGAACAGACGCCGAAGTTAGTCATTGCCGCTTTGAACGGGCACACCGTCGGCGGCGGGCTGGAGATTGCCCTGGCGGCGGATATACGCGTTGCCAAAAAAGGGGCCGGAAAAATCGGGCTGCCGGAAGTTACCCTCGGCGTTTTGCCCGGCACGGGCGGCACCCAACGGCTGGGGCGTCTGATTGGCAAATCGAGAGCGATTGAGATGATGGCCACCGGGCGGACTTTTGAATTTGATGAGGCGTTGCAGCTGGGAATCGTCAACCACGTCTATGAAGCGGAAGGTTTTTGGGAAAAAGTTCTGGAATATGCCAGCCAGTTTGCGCCGCCCAAGAAAGCGGCGCGGGCGGTGGGGCGGATTAAACGCTCGGTTTGCTCCGGCGTCGAAATTCCCTTTTCCGAAGGGCTGGCCATCGAGCGGGAGCTGCAGCAGCAACTGTTTATGTCCGCCGACGCCAAAGAAGGCCTGAATGCATACGTGGAAAAGCGGACGCCACAATTTGCGGGAAAATAGCGATGCCTACGAATAACGAAATCAACGAACAGATAACGATTTTGCAGGAAACGGAGCGAAAGATTTCCGAGTGTTTTATCTCTTTCGGGTCACGCATCGATTTCAAGCCGGCGCCGGAAAAGTGGTCGGCCCGACAGATTTTGCATCATCTGACCGATTCGGAGATGGTTCTGGCCTATCGGTTGCGGACGCTTTTGGCAGATCGAGAGCCGAAAATGCCTGCCTTTGACCAAAACTCCTGGTCGGCGGCGCTGGCCGTGGAGTTAGAGGAACTGGCTTTATTAAAAAGCTGTTTTGAGGCCAATCGGAATTTGACCATTCGCCTCTTAAAAAAGATTCCGGCCGATTTATGGAGCAAAAAGGGGGTTCATGAAGAGGCGGGAGAAATGAGTACTTATGATTTGGTAGCACGCAACACTAAACACTGCCTTTCTCATCTGATGCAATTAGAGAAGTTAGGGAAAATGTCACAAGGGGTGGCGGTATGAGCGTGATTCGAACTCAAGCTGTCGAAACCAAAAAGCTATTTATAGGTGGTAAATGGCTTGATGGAACGGGAAAGACTTTTGAGGTAATCAATCCGGCGACCGAAGAAGTTATCGCCCTAATTCCGGAAGCGACCGACATCGAAGTCGGCGCGGCCGTCACCGCCGCGCGAAAGGCGTTGGAAGAAGAACCCTGGGCTAAAATGTCGGCACGCCAGCGGGGGAGATTGATTTATAAGTTGGCGCAAAGAATCTCGGAAAGAACGGATGAATTGGCCCGTTTGGAGACGATGAACAACGGCAAGCCGTTTTTTGAATCGCAGCGGGTGGACATTCCTGCGACCGCCGAATGCTTTGAATACTACGCAGGGTGGGCGGATAAAATTGAAGGGGAGACGATTCCGGTGGATGGGCCGTATTTCAATTACACCCTGCGGGAGCCGGTTGGCGTGGTGGCTGCTATCGTTCCCTGGAATTTTCCAATGCTTTTGGCGGCTTACAAAGTGGCGCCGGCCCTGGCCTGCGGCAATACCGTCATCCTCAAACCGGCGGAACAGACGCCGCTTTCCGCTTTAATGTTAGGGGAAATTGCGCAGGAAGTGGGTTTTCCAGACGGAGTTTTCAATGTGGTGACCGGCCCGGGTTCTACCACCGGAGCGGCGTTGGTGCGGCATCCCGGGGTGGATAAAATCGCTTTCACGGGCTCGACTTCAACCGGACAGGAAATAATGCGGCTGGCGGTCGGGACGTTGAAGAAAGTTTCGTTGGAACTGGGAGGTAAATCTCCCAATGTCGTTTTTGCCGATGCCGATTTGGATGCGGCGGTAAAGGGAGCTGTCTCGGGCATCTTCTACGGCAAAGGGGAAGTTTGCACGGCAGGGTCGCGATTGTTTGTCGAAGAGAAAATTCACGACCAGTTTATGGAAAAGTTGGTGGAGCGCTCGAAAAAGATGACCCCTGGTGATCCCTTTGACGCCAAAACACGCCTGGGGCCTTTGGTTTCGAAGGAACAGATGAGCCGCGTTTTGAACTACATAGAATCAGGTAAAAACGAAGGGGCGCAGCTTTTGACTGGGGGCAAGCGGGCGAACGTTAAAGATGGAAAAGGATACTTTGTCGAAGCAACGGTGTTTGACAACGTTAGCCAGGAGATGAAAATCGCACAGGAGGAGATTTTTGGCCCGGTGCTTTCGACTTTGCGATTTGAAAATTTTGATGAAGCAGTGAACCGGGCGAATCAGACCATCTATGGGCTGGCGGCGGCGATTTGGACCAAGGATCTGAAAAAAGCTCATGCATTCGCCAAAGCGGTGAAAGCGGGAACGGTGTGGGTGAATACTTACGGCAACTACGATTCGGCTTCGCCTTTCGGCGGATACAAAATGTCCGGCTTTGGGCGGGAATTGGGAAAAGCGGCGCTGGAGTCGTATACCCAGATTAAGTCAGTCTGGGTGAACCTGGAGTAGCATTGGATCCGGTTTTCATTGTTTCCGCCGCGCGCACGCCGATTGGAAAGTTCGGCGGAGGACTTGCCTCCCTTTCTGCCCCCGATTTGGGGACGGCGGCGGCAAAAGAAGCCATCCTTCGCGCAAAGATTTCTCCAGATTTAATTGACGAAACGATTTTCGGCAACGCTCGTCAGGCGGGAGTTGGCCCTAACGTGGCAAGGCAGATTTCGCATAGAGCCGGCGTGCCGGACAAAGTTCCGGCTTATACGATTAATCAGGCCTGCGCATCCGGACTGCGAACGGTTGTTGCGGGATACCAATCCATTTTGCTTGGGCAGAATAAAATCGTATTAGCTGGCGGCGCGGAAAGTATGTCCAACACACCGTATCTCCTGCCTAAAGCCCGTTGGGGGTATCGGCTCGGTTCGGCGGAACTTATTGATGCGATGTATAAAGACGGCTTTATGTGTCCTTTGTGCGGACAATTGATGGGGGAGACGGCGGAGAATTTGGCCGAACAATACAAAATCTCCCGCCGGGAACAGGATGAATATGCCGCAATGAGCCAGAACCGGGCGGAGCAGGCCTGGGCAAGATGCGACTTCCGGGATGAAGTGATGCCGGTCGAAGTTGCCGGAGTCAAAGTAGAAAGAGACGAGCATTTTCGCACCGGAGTTACAGTCGAATCACTGGCGAAGCTGAAACCGGTTTTTAAGCCGGATGGGACGGTGCACGCTGGAAATTCCTCCGGCATTACCGATGGGGCGGCGGCCTTGGTTCTGGCTTCGGAATCAGAAGTTAAAAAGCATAAATTTGAGACGTTGGCCCGAATCGTTGATTTCACCTCCGTTGGAGTTGACCCGGCGATAATGGGAATTGGCCCGGTGCCGGCCGTGCAGCAGCTTCTGGAAAAAACGAAGTTGAAGCTTTCCGACATTGATTTGATTGAGCTAAATGAGGCATTCGCGGCACAAGTCATCGCTTGCGAACGGGAGTTGAAACTTGACCGCGAAAGGTTAAACGTCAACGGCGGGGCGATCGCTCTTGGTCACCCCATCGGCGCCACCGGAGCGCGGATTTTGACCACGCTCCTTTTCGCGATGAAGAAACGGAACGCCAAAAGAGGCATCGCCACGCTTTGCGTTTCGGGTGGGATGGGGATGGCGGTTTTGATAGAACGATAGAAAACCATAAGGATGTGATACGAAATGAAGAAAATAATGGCCGGGATTATGTTTTTGGTCTTTGTTCTGACGCTGGCTTTTACCGTTGTGTTTGCTAATCCACCGGGCAGCTGTCAGAACTGTAAGAAGACGGACTGTCCTCCCGGATATTGCTACGTGGACTGCGGTAGCTGTTGCTACCTTTTCCACGGACAGACGTATTGCTTTAAGTAAAGCCTCAAACAGGGCGGGTTTTCCAACCCGCCCTTTCTTTTTTCCTCCCCCACCAGTTTCAAAAATCCTTGCTTTTAGCAAAATGGGGTATTAGCTTTTAACAGGGCTGAAAAGCCCGTTTGAACTTCGAAAATGTGGCCGCCGGCTTCCGGGGTCGGAAGCAGGCGGCAGAGATAAATAGATAACCTAAAGGAAGGGGAGGTATTGCTATGCTTTTTTGCCAAGAAAGAAACCGAAACCCTATAACCCATTTTCCGACCTTAAAAGGTCGGCTACCCCATAACGGGGAAAGGAAGGAGTAAAATGAAACAGTTACAGACTTTGTTGGCGATGGGGATTGCATTGATTCTGGGAAACCTTGCTAACGCGGAAGCCGTTCCCACTAAAATTAATTTCCAAGGAGTTTTAAGGAATAGCAACGGGCAACTGCTTAGCGGGAGTTATTCAATGACTTTCAAGTTATGGGATGCCCCGACGGGCGGAACTGCCGTTTGGACAGAAAGTACATCGGTGATGGTGGATAATGGGAACCTCAGTATTCTGTTAGGTTCGAGTGCGCCGCTTACCTCCGATTTATTTGCCACAGAGCCGCTCTATTTGGAAATCACGGTTGGAAGCGAGGTGCTGCCCTCACGGCAAGAGATAGGCGCTGTTCCATTTGCTCTTTTGGCGGAAGATGCTCAAAAGCTGGCCGGCAAGCCAGTCATTACTGCCGGCTGTTCGGATGGGGAGGTGCTTACCTATAGTAGCTTCACAGGATGGCATTGTGCTGCAGCGGGTACTATCGGTGGCACCGGCACAGTCGATATTATTGCCAAATTCGATTTACCCAACGCCATCGGAAATTCAGTAATTTCTGAAGACAATGCTGGCAAAGTTGGAGTGGGGACGCAGACGCCCGAAGCGAAATTACACGTCAAGAATGTCGATCCGGACGCCGTGACCTTAATTTCAGAGTGCTCGGCAAACCAGAGGCAACCAAATGCACTATTTACAACTGCAGCTGGCAATGCGTTGAACCAGCAAGGCAATACGGTGATGGCGGTTTCATCCCATATTTCGGTGGGCTTTCAGGCCACCTGTCAAATTACGCCGGGAGCGGATGATATGGCCGGTTTCATCGTGCGCCAGAACTCCGCACCCTCCCCAACCACCGACGTGGTGAGTGTCGAAAATAACTCCGGTTCCACGAAATTCTGGCAGGTGGATAATACCGGAGTTACTCACTGGAGCGGAACAGCCCAAGGCAGCATCAGTGGCAATGCCGCCACAGCCTCAACGGCTACCACGTTAGCGGCGGGAACGCACACCGGTCAATACAATTTCTCGAATGCATCCAACTCATATGCCGGCAACGGGTCGGGCTTGACAAACGTGGTAAGTCTTCAATCCACCACCCCCGGCACGCAGCAGACGGGGCATATAAATATCACGGGGACGATGACGAGCAGCAAAGTGGTGAGCAACGGCGGGACTTTTACCTCGACACTTGCCGTTCAACCTCTTTTCGTTTTTGTTGGGGCATCGGGCCAAACCGGGGATTACTGGCGGTGCAATAACGATGTGGGAACAACAGTCGCTTCGATAAGCGCCACGGGCAACATGAAGTGCAACGACTGCACCGCTGAGGGGGTTGTAACCGCTAAGAACACGGCGGATTGTTGGGGTGGCCAGACTTGGAAGAGTGCAGGTGGTGCCAGCACGGTGGCGACTATGGACGCTACCGGCAACTTTGGTATAGGCACAGCGGCACCTGAAAGTAAGTGGCACGTTGCCAGGGGAATCAGTGCCACTCCTATGGTGACGCTGGAAAATTTTCCAAACCCGGTCGCCCTGAGAAAATGGGGTGTTGACGTGACCGATGGTAGTGGTGACCTGATTTTTGTTGCTACTGGAAGCGGACTGCTTTATCAGATAAAGACTACCAGAGCCGGCGTTCTTTCAGTAGCCGGCGGGCAGATAAACACGGGTATTGGCGGTCCGAACTTAAAACTCTGTGGAGGCGACTGTAGCGTAGGTGGAGCCGTTACCCTTTCGGCAGTATCCCCTGACGTGACGGTCAATGGTAATCAGACCGTGCAAAATAACTTGGGCGTGGGCACCCCGGCAAGCGGCGCTTTCAAAGCGGATATTGCGGGCACTTGCCATGCTTCCAGCTTTCCGACTTCATCGGACATACGCTTAAAAGAAAACATACAACCACTTTCGGATGTTTTGGAGAAACTGCAAAAGGTTCGAGGGGTTTCTTTCGATTGGAATGAGACTTATGAGAAAATGGGCCGTTCGACCGGGCATAGGGAAATTGGAGTTATCGCACAGGAAGTGGAGGAGGTGTTTCCTGAATTGGTGACCAGGTGGGGGGATAAGGATTATCGGGCGGTAGATTACGGACGGCTTTCGGCGGTCCTGATTGAGGCGGTGAAAGAGCAGCAAAAAACCATCGAAGGCTTAAATGGCAAGTTGGAGAAGCTTGAAAACCTCGTTCAGAAGCTATTAGACAAGAAGATGGTCGAAAAGTAAGCCGCTGTCTTTCTTGGGCTTGGGGCGGCCAAAAGCCGCCCCTTTGTTTTTTGTGCTCAATTTGACGGAATCACTTTCTAAATTTCGAAAAAGGGGTTGACAGAAATAAAGATGGGGGGTATATTAAGAATAGTTTATATAGGAATATGTCCTCGAGGGGAGGACGAAAGGTTGGTTTTTTTGCTTTTGAAAAAACTGAAGAGGCAACATTAACCGTTAACGTCCAAAAGTTAGGAGGAGCGTATGTGCAACTCGTTACTGTTCCGATTGATTAAGAGGAAACCCCTATGGAACGGCCGGAAAAGCCTTTTTTACTTTTCCATTTCAGCCTTCCTTGTTTTTCCCCTAATATCCCAAGCCGCCGTAAACAAGAATATGACCATACGGTCGATTCTAAATAACCAAGGGCCGGATACCACCGGCCAGCGCAGAGTCACCCGCTCGCTTTGGGGTTTTACAGACAATTTGGGGCGGAATTTTGTTGCAATTTCCAACTTTGATCACCTGAAAATTTGGGATATTACCGACCCCGGGGCGCCGGTGTTGGCGAAAAGTCTGCCGCTTACGGCCGGAGCTTCTGATTTACGGGCGGTCAACGTCAAAGACACCCTGCTTTATATGGGGAACCAAGGCGGGCGGTATCAGATTGTCAACATAGCCGACCCGTACAATGCGGACACGATAAAATCGGTTTCGATTACCGGTTTTCCGGGCGACCATACCTGGCAGGTTTTTGGGAATTACGGGTATTTGGGAATGAACGGCGTCGGAAACACTAATTTGGTGATTTTGGATATGACCGACCCGTTTAATCCGGTCAAGCTCCACGAGGTGACCAAGCCGGCTTCCGGAGCGGGAAGCCTTTTGGACAGCCACGATTCCTACATCTATGGAGATTCGATTCTCTATGTCGGTTTTCTTAACGGCGGCTGGCGGGCGTATCGATACGTCAACAAAGCGGCGGCGCCGGTGCCCCTAACCAATTTCATTACCTATGGAAGTCCGAGTGTGGGCGGTACCGATTCGCACAGTATGTGGACGGACAAAACCGGCCAAATTCTCTACACCAACGATGAGGTACAGCGGGGGCGAATGCGGCTGTGGAACGTGCGCGATTTGAGCCAGGTGGTTCAGTTGCCCACTTCTTACAAGGCCACCCCATCGGACACCATTAACAGCGTTTCGCACAACTGCTTTGTCATCGGGGACTTGCTTTTCGTGGCGATGTATGTGGACGGGGTGCGGCTTTTGGACGTAGAAGACCCGACTTATCCGGTAGAAGTGGCCGGTTACGATACCAGCCCAGCCGGAAGCGGCATTTTCCTTCCTTCCACCTACGTGGACGGGGCGTATGACGTTTATGCCGGCTGGCCGGGGGATTCTATCGTAGTTGTGGCGGAGCGGGATACGCTTTCGGCGCCGGGACATTACGTCATTAGCTTTGACCCGAATCTGCGGGCTGGCAGAATTACCGGTACCATCACGAGCACGGTGCTTGGGGGAATTTCCAGTGCCGTCAGCGCTTTACCGGAAGCGGTGGTGCGTCTTATCGATGTGGACAAATCGGACACTACCGATGGAGCGGGGAATTATAGCCTGCGCACCATCGATGGGTCGCGGGATGTCGAAATTTTGCGCTGGGGATTTCGCACTGATACGGTCACGATCACCGCCTTTTTAAACGACACGGTGACGCTTGACCATTCCTTAACGCCTTTGCCCAGCGGGCAGGTGGAGGGGAAAGTTACCGATATCGGCGGCAATCCTATAGCCGGGGTAATCGTGGGAGTAATGAAAGACCAGTATTTTTCGGGTCTTACCGACGTTAACGGAGAGTATTCGATTTCCGTGCCGGCCGATTCGCTTTTGTATATCGAAGCAGTCAAGTGGGGGAACGGAAGCCGGAACGATACGGCTCGTCTGTCGGTTGGTCAAACCGATACGGTCAATTTTGTTTTGGGGCGGGAATATGTTGACGATTTTGAATTTGATTTGGGCTGGGCGCTTTCGGACGCTTCCGACAACGGCACCGGAGGGTTCTGGGAGCGGGTGCGGCCGGTGGGACAGCTTTCTCCAACAGCGCAGGTCACCCAACCGGATAGTGACGTGGTGGGTGCGGCCGCCGACCCGCGCAAAGTGCCGCAGGGAACGCGGGCTATGATTACCGGCCAAAACTTTGTGGGGGCCAATTACACCGATCATGACGTGGATGGAGGGCGGGTCAGCATTATTTCGCCGGTCTTTGACGCCACCTTGTTCTATGACCCGCAGCTTTCTTATTACCGCTGGATTTTCAACAACACCAGCGACTCGATTGTAGTGGAGCTTTCCTCCGACGGCGGGGCCACCTGGCCGGTGGCTTTGGAGCGTTTCCGTGTGAATCAGAATACCTGGATCCAGAAACCGTTCACTTTAAACACGGTGGCCGGGTTGACTTTGACCAGCACGATGCGCCTGCGCGCGCGGGTGGTGGACCATTCGGCCGCTTCGCCGGTGGAGGGTGGATTCGATAATTTTGCTTTGGTCGATAAGCTTATCGCAGGGGACGTGGATAACAACGGTTCGCTTACCGCGGCGGACGTGGTTTTGCATATGAACTACACCTTTCTGGGCGACCCGGTTACCGTGCCGGTCAATTCGCTGGATTACAACGGTGACTGCCTGGCCACGCCGGCGGACGTGGTGATTTTGTTAAACGGCGTATTTTTGGGCCGGTTTTTGGCCTTTGGCTGCTTGCCGTAAAAAGGAGAAAATAGTGCTTGACAAACGCATTTTATTAGGCATCTTACGGTTATGAAGGGAAGGTAAAAACATTGGGGTAGTGAAAAATATAGTTTCCGCCGGTTTTCTAATCCTCGCTGCTACCCCTTTGTCTTTTTTGCTTAGTCCAGCCGAAGGTTTTTCCCAGCCCATCTTTGCCCCGCCGGTTAACTTAGGGCCGAAAATTAACACGGCTTTGCATGAGTCCGACCCTTTTTTAACGGCGGATGGTAAGAAGTTATTCTTTGTAAGGGATGGAATCTACTGTTCTGAATGGACAGACACGGGTTGGACGAATGCCGTAAAATTAGGACCGTCCATAAATGGGGGACTTTCTCTTAAAAAGTCCCCCAGCGTTTCTCCAGATGGGCAGAAGTTGTATTTCGTGATAGGGGCTGCCAGTTGGGATATCTACGTTTCGACCTGGGATTCCTCGGTCAGCGATTGGGGGGTTGCGGTCAGATTGCCATATCCGGTGAATACGAGCGGAGACGAATTCTCGGCCCGAATCGGTCCGGACGGCCAGCATTTGTATTTCTGCTCAAGCGCGGGGCCGGACAGCCTGTTTCCGAGTGGCCGATGCGGGTTTTACGTAAGCGAATGGAACGGTGCCAACTGGTCGGTTCCGGTGGGAGTATATCTGGCTTGCAATACGGAAGAGTACCCTTCAATTACAGCGGACGGCCGCTGGCTTTACTTTGACCAGTTTGTCTTTGATGGAAAAAGTTCCTTTGTTTCAGAGTGGACCGGTACTTCTTGGGGCCCGGCGGTGGATTTGAGGCCCCAGATCGGCGGCAGGTCCGGCACGCCGTTTATCACTGCTTCGGGAGACAGCTTATTGATTGCCGGTGCACCTGAACTGGGCGGTTTCGGTGGTCTAGATATATGGCTTATGGAACGGGTGCAAATTGCAGAAAAAGTGCCCACCCTCGAAAACGAGGTATTAATAATACTTGTCTTAGTTCTTACCCTAACCGGAATTTATTGGATGAAAAATCGAAGCCTATAAAAAAATCAAACCCTTAAGGAGGGGTTATGAAACCCGTTCGTTATCTCCGTAACTGGCTTTTGCTCTTCAGCTCGATATTTCTCATGTCGGGGCTGAATATAGCCGCAGGGGCAGTATTGCTCTTTTCCGGGGTCGCTTTTCCCCAGCCCATCTTTGCCCCACCCCAAAACCTAGGGCCGAAGATAAACTCGTCATTTTACGATTCAGATCCCTTTCTGACCTACGATGGAAAGAAACTTTTCTTCGTATCAACCCGCGATGGCGCCGAAGACATCTGGTATTCCGATTGGACGGGCACAGCTTGGACAAATGCTATAAAATTAGGGTCGCAAATAAACTACAGCATTTTCTTACAACATTCCCCCAGCGTTTCTCCGGACGGACAAAGGCTTTATTACGTGGATGCCAGCAGAGGTGGTAACTGGCATATCTGGGTGGCGACGTGGGATTCATCGATTAACGATTGGGGAACGCCGACGAAGATACCCTATCCAGTGAGCACCTCGGGGTCGGAGGGAGAGTTTTCCGCCCGGATTGCTCCCGATGGTCTCCATCTCTATTTTACTTCGGTTGGAGGGCCGGAGGCTCGGTGTGGTCTTTACGTTTCCGAGTGGGACGGAACCAGTTGGTCGGTTCCAGTATTGGTTTTGGAATGTGACACCGAAGAGTACCCTTCTATCACGGCCGATGGCCGCTGGCTTTATTTCAGAAAATGGACAAACGTTCCGCACGTGCACGTTTCTGAGGAGGGAGGTGGTGGGTGGAGCCCAGCGGTTAATATTGATTCACAATTGGTCGGTGAAAACGGAACAACCGATGCTCCTTTTATTACTCCGACTGGCGATACCCTATTTTTTTCGACTCCCTCCTTGAGCGGAGTGGGCGCCAGAGATATTTGGATGTCGGAGCGGGTAGTGCGGGGGGATTTGAATATGGACAGGCAAATAACGGCTGCCGATGTGGTTCTGGAATTAAACAAGGTATTTTTGGATGAATCTTTTCCGGCTCCCGCCGCCGTAGCAGACGTTAATTGCGATGGTTTATTCACTTCGAGCGATGTAGTCTTGCATTTAAACCGGACGTTTCTGGGTATTCCGTTTCCGTGTTTTTAGTGAAAGCCTTGGTTGGAAAGTATTGTGGAAACAATTTTTACTGACGGTTTTTAAGCTGGTCAAATAAGGAGGGATTATGAAATCTTTTTTCTGTAATTGCGCGAAGGCTTTCCTATTGGGACTGATGTTCTTCGAGCTCGGGCAGGCGGCTGATAGTTTTAAGTGTGCAAACGATACTGCGACCGGGTCAACTGGTTTCACCAGTTGCGGAATTGCTCATATTGATTCGATAAACCGGGCCGACAGTAGCCGCTCGTTTCGCAAGGCTGGCTGCCCGTGCCCTTATTTTTTGTCCCAAAACAAAAGAGGGTGTTGCTCTGGCAGGGTAGAGGGGGCTAGGAAACTACCCTGTTATCAGAGGTTCACCCTCTAAAATCATTTTCAATATGGTCTTATCGCCGAGATGTGTCAAGCGCCGGTTTCACCTGCTTTTGTATCCGGGCGAGGGCGCCTCGCCCCTACAAAAAAGCCCGCCAAAAGGCGGGCTTTTCATCACTTGGGCTGCGGATAAAATCCGTGTATGGGAATCGTATAGCGGGTTTTTTTGGCGTCGTTGCACACCAGCGTGAAAGAGGTGTTAAACTCACCCGCTGGAGGATTTTTAAGATTGACCTCCAACTCGGTTTCTTTGCCGGCGGAGAGTTTTTTTCTTTTCGCTTTCAGGGCGGCAAAACCGGCCGGAGCTTCCAAGACCGAGAAAGAAACGGAGTTGGAATCCATATTGGTAACCTTTAGTATCGCCTTGGTCGGCACGGCATGCACCGTGTCAAAGTTAACCATCAGAGGGTCAAAAGTAAGCTGGCTGGCAGGCACGGCCACCGTGGCGGAAAAACCGATGTCCATAAAAGGCTGAATCGGGTCGTTGGATTCCACGTACACCGTTTTTTGAATCGGCCCCTGATAACTGCCGGAGTTAAACGTGACCTCCAGAGTAGTTGTATCACCCGGCAACAGAACGTCCCGATGTATGGGAGCCGTGGTACAGCCGCAGGTCTTGCGGACGTTGGTTATTTTCAGCGTATCGTTGCCGATGTTTTTAACCAAAAAGTTGTGGGTTACCTTTGCCCCGCGCGGAATAAAGCCGAAATCCCAGTTCTTGTCGGAAATTTCCAGCCGGCCCGCCTTGCCGTTTTGTTTGACCTGCTGTGTGGAGTCTTTTTGCTCCTGCGCCGTGATTAAAAGCGGCACGACCAAAAGCGCCATACCAAAAAGCCATTTTTTCATATCTTTCCTCACTTTCTTTTCACCTTCCTGTTTATACATTAACGTGTTAAAGCCGGTTTCATCGGGGTTTTCTCCATATAGCCGTACGTTTCCATCCATTCAGTATCAAAGTAGCGGGAAAGATAACGCAGGCCGGTGTCCGGAAAAACGGTCACGATGGTTTTGGGTTGGTTTATTTTTTGGGCCACCTCCAGGCAGGCCCAGAGAGCCGCTCCCGAAGAACCACCGGCCAAAATGCCTTCCTCTTTTGCCAGCGACCTGGTCATTAAAAAAGCGTCTCCATCAGTCACTTCCATAACCTGGTCGATAACCTGTTTATCCAAAGCGCCCGTTACCATTTCCGCACCAATCCCTTCTAATTTATATGCTGACGGAGAAATTGCAAGTCCTTTTTCTATGTAGTCTTTGAAAACCGAACCTTTGGGGTCAACCGCCACTACCTTAATTTGTCGGTTTTTTTCTTTCAAAAAGCGGCCGACGCCGGAGCAGGTGCCGCCGGTGCCTATGCCGGCAACAAAAAAATCGATTTTTCCTTTGGTTTGCGCCCAGATTTCCGGCGCGGTAAGCAGGTAATGGGTCTCCGCGTTTCCAGGATTATGATATTGGTTCAGATAAAAGGCACCCGTTTTTTCAGCAATTTCCCGCGCCTTGCTGTAGGCGCTTTCCGGGTGGTTGATGGGAACATTGGAAGGGCAAATTATGATTTCGGCGCCATAGGCTTTGAGCAGGTCGATTTTCTCCTCGCTCATCCGGTCGGGGATGGTCAACAATGCCCTATATCCGCGAACAGCCGCAAAAATAGCCACGCCGATGCCGGTATTGCCGGAGGTATTGTCGACAATCGTGTCTCCCGGCTTGATTATCCCTTCCCGTTCTGCTTTTTGTAAAATATAAAATGCCATCCGGTCTTTAACCGATCCGCCGGGGTTAAACATTTCTAATTTTGCCAATATGGTGACAGCCGGGTAAGGATTGAGCTTACCGATTTTTACCAAAGGGGTTTGCCCCACCAGTTCCAGGATGTTTTCGGCCGTCTGCATTTTTTGGTCCCCTAAAGTTATACACGGCAGAAAGCAAGTCAACCTTTAGTTGATTGTTTCATTGGAAGATTGAATCATCGAAGAACAAAGGCCTTTTAATGATGCAATGGTTAAATGATAAAATGAGTCAATTTTTTGGAGGCGGCTTCCGGATTCGAACCGGAGAATAGAGGTTTTGCAGACCTCTGCCTTACCACTTGGCTAAGCCGCCGCAGTAGTCCAAATTTATTCCAAAACCTTTTGGAGCGCAAGTAAATCCGATTGAATATCGGAGCGTTTTCGATTATCTTGGCGTTGAAGTATGGGGACTCTTTGAGTTGTGCCCTTGCTTTTGGTCTGAAAATTTATTTTCCGGAAGCAGAAAAAGGGAAAGAGTGCCGACCCATATTATTAAGGTGCCTCTCTGGCCGGATAGTCGCCGGGAGAAGGGCTGTAGGATAGATAAGTTGTATAGAACGTGAAACCGACCAACGTTAGAAATCCGGATTATTTTCATAAAGTAGTTGATTGCCAGTGGGCCTGCCCGGCGCATACCAACGTGCCGGAGTACATCCGGCTGATTGGGCAGGGGCGCTACACCGACGCTTATATGCTGAATCGGGAGTCCAACGTTTTTCCCGGAATTTTGGGCCGCACTTGCGACCGTCCCTGCGAACCGGCCTGTCGCCGGGGAAGGCTGGAAAATGACAAACCGGTCGCCATCTGCCGGCTCAAACGCGTTGCCGCCGACCTCAAGGGGGAAATTGGCCATCTGCTCCCGAAAGCGCCGCAAAAGAAAAACGGCAAGCGGATCGCTTTAATCGGCGCCGGCCCGGCCTCCCTAAGCGTGGCGAACGATTTGATGCCTATCGGTTACGAAGTGGTGCTGTTTGAAAAGTACGACCGGCCGGGCGGCCTGATGCGCACTAACATCCCCTCCTTCCGTCTGCCGGAAAAAGTTCTGGAAGAAGAGTGTGCCGCCATACTCGATATGGGAGTCGACATCCGTTACAACTCTTCCGTCACCAGTATGAAGTCGATTTTGGAACAAAGATTCGATGCCGTATTCGTCGGCAGCGGGGCGCCGCGCGGCAAGGATTTGGAATTGCCGGGACGCACCGAGGCGGCCGCCAACATCCACATCGGCATCGACTGGCTGGAGTCGATCGCCTTCGGGCATATCGATAAAATCGGCGAACGGGTTTTAATAATCGGCGTCGGCAATACGGCGATGGACTGCTGCCGTTCATCGCGGCGACTGGGAGGCAAGGACATTAAGGTAATGGCCCGCCGCCCGCGCGGTTTCTTCAAAGCCTCCTCCTGGGAATTGGAGGATGCCGAAGAAGAGGGAATTGAAATCGTCGTAAATCACTCTCCCAAGCGCTTCGTTTTGGAAGAAGGGAAGCTGACCGGAATGGAGTTCGAGCGGCTTGAATGGGACGCCGAAGCCAAAAATTCAAAATTAATCGACACGATTTTTCTCCCTTGCAATGATGTTATTTTAGCCATCGGTCAGGAAACGGCGTTTACTTGGATTGAACGGAATATCGGCATCGAGTTTAACAAGTATGAACTACCGATGGTAGATGAGGTAACGTTTATGTCAACCCGACCGGGGGTCTTTTTCGGCGGGGATGCCGCCTGGGGGCCGAAAAACATCATCTGGGCGGTGGCGCACGGACACGAGGCGGCTATTTCCATGCACCAGTACTGCCACGGTCAGCCGGTGACCGAGCGCCCACCGCAGGGAATGAATTTAATCAGCCAGAAGATGGGAATTTCGGAATGGAGCTATTCCAACGATTACAACCCCGTGCACCGGCAGAAAATGAAACACGTCGATTTGGAAAAACGCTTCCGCGAGCTGTCGGTGGAAGTGGAGCTCGGCTTTTCGCCGGAGCAGACCGTGCGCGAAGTGGAGCGCTGTTTGAACTGCGACATCCAGACCGTCTTCGAAGCCCCGCGCTGCATCGAGTGCGACGCCTGCATCGACGTTTGTCCGGTGCAATGCCTGACCATCACTAAAAACGGCGAAGAGGAGGAGTTGCGCAGCCGTCTTTCGGCACCGGCCAAAAATCCGACCCAGGCGCTTTACGTTTCAGAGGAACTGCCACAGACCAAACGGGTGATGATAAAAGACGAGGATATCTGCGTCCACTGCGGCCTCTGCGCCGAGCGCTGCCCCACCGCCGCCTGGGATATGCAGAAATTTGAACTGAAACTTCCGTATGCAGGTACTGTAAAATGGGCCCAACAGTCGATTCCCGTATAAACGATTTCGCCTTCAAGCTGGCCAACGTCAACGGCACCGGCTCCGCCTCCGCCAACGGGCTTTTGATGCAGGCGATTTTCCGGATGGGCATCCCGGTCTCTGGCAAAAACCTTTTTCCCTCCAACATTCAGGGGCTGCCGACCTGGTACGAAATCCGCGTGAACAAGGACGGCCGCACTTCCCGCGCCCTGGAATATGATTTGATGGTGGCGATGAACGCCCAGACTTACGCGCGCGACATTGGCGAAGTCCGCCAGGGGGGCTATGTATTGTTCGACTCCAGCTGGCCGTTGGACCCGAAGTTAGAGCGCAACGACGTCCAATTTTTGGGCGTTCCATTCGCGCAGATGTGTAACGAGAACTTTTCTGACCCGCGCGTCCGGATTTTGCTGAAAAACATCGCCTACACCGGCAGCTTGATTGCCCTTTTGAATATCGATTTGGCCGTCGTCGAACAGCTTTTGGACGAAAAGTTCGCCGCCAAAAAAGCGCTGCGCGACTCCAACCGCAAGGCCTTGAAACTGGGGTATGACTACGCCAAAACGAATTTCGAATGTCCGCTCCCCTTCCGGCTGGAAAAAATGCAGCAAAACGGCGACAAAGTTTTAATCGACGGCAACACCGCCACCGCGCTGGGCGCCTTGTACGCCGGCTGCACCGTGGCCGCCTGGTATCCGATTACCCCCGCCACGTCGGTGATGGAAAATTTCATCGAGCTTTGCCAGCGCTACCGCAAGGATGAAGGCGGCAAAAATAACTTCGCCATTATTCAAGCGGAGGACGAGCTGGCTGCCATCGGCATCGTCATCGGCGCCGGCTGGGCCGGGGCGCGCGCCTTCACCTCCACCGCTGGGCCGGGGGTTTCGCTGATGAACGAGTTTTTGGGTCTGGCCTACTATGCCGAAGTTCCGGCGGTGCTGGTGGACGTCCAGCGCGTCGGGCCGTCAACCGGAATGCCGACCCGCACCCAGCAGGCGGACATCCTGCTCTGCGCCTACGCCTCCCACGGCGACACCAAGCATATCCTGCTTTTCCCCGCCAACCCATCCGAATGCTTCGAGTTTATCGTCCAATCCTTCGACCTGGCCGAAAAGTTTCAGACGCCGGTGATAATGTTAAGCGATTTGGACATCGGGATGAACGACTGGGTGGTGCCGCGCCTGAAGTGGGATGATGGTTACAAGCCCGACCGCGGCAAGGTTCTTTCCGCCGAACAGTTGGAGAAAATTGAAACCTTCTATCGATATGCCAACGAGGACGAGAATTTTGTCTCCCCCCGCACTTTGCCGGGGATGAATCCAAAAGGGGCCTTTTTGACGCGCGGCTCCGGGCACAACCGCCTGGGGGGATATACCGAATATCCGGAGGAGTATCAGGAAGTGCTGGACCGGCTGGCGAAGAAACATAAAGCCGCCGCCCGCTTCGTTCCGCCGCCGATAATTGAGCGACATAAAGGAGCGAAAATTGCGATTGTGACGGTCGGCGGCTGCGACCCCGCCGTGCGCGAGGCCTTGGACATTTTGACCAAACAGGGCATGGCGGCGGACTATATGCGCATCCGTGGATTTCCGTTTGACGCGCCGGTGGAAAAGTTTTTGAACGAACACGAAGTCAATTTCGTAGTCGAGCAGAACCGGGACGGGCAGCTAAAGTCGCTTTTGACCATTGAAACCGACGTGCCGAAAGAAAAAATGAAATCGCTGCTTTTTTACGGCGGCTTCCCCTTGAGCGCTCGTCAAGTCGTTGACGGGATTTTGAAGGAAGTCAAAGTGCCCGCGCCAAGTCCGAAGCGCGAACCAGTTGAGAAAGTGAAAAGATAAAATGTCGTCGATACGGAAACCGACTGCCAAGCACGCCGGCCTGCCCCCTAACAAGCTGGGGCTGACTATGCGCGACTACGAAGGGGCGATGTCCACCCTCTGCGCCGGCTGCGGGCATGATTCGATTACCGCCGCTTTAATCCGCGCCCTCTATGAGCAATCGATTTCGCCGGAAACGCTGGCCAAGATGAGCGGCATCGGCTGCTCCTCGAAAACGCCGACCTATTTCGCCTCCGGCGCGCACGGCTTCAACGCCGTGCACGGGCGGATGCCGGCGGTGGCCACCGGTGCCAACGCCGCCAACCGGGAGCTGATTTTCGTCGGCATCTCCGGCGATGGCGACTCGCTCTCCATCGGGCTGGGGCAGATGGCCCACGCCATCCGGCGCAACGTCCGGGTGCTCTACATCATCGAAAACAACGGCGTTTACGGCCTGACCAAAGGGCAGTTTTCCGCCTCGGCCGACGTCGGGTCAAAATTGAAAAAAGGGGAGGTCAACCGGATGGCCCCCATCGACCCGGTGATGTTAGGTTTATCCATCGGCGCCACCTTCATCGCCCGCGGCTTTTCCGGCGACAAAGAGCAACTGGTTCCGATTTTGAAAGCCGGACTAACGCACCGCGGGCTGGCTTTGGTGGATGCCATTTCCCCCTGCGTGACTTTTAACGACCACGAGGGCTCGACCAAAAGCTATATGCACACCCGCAGGAATCAGGCCGAAGTGACCCATACCGATTTCGTTCCGCCCGCAACCGAGATTACGGCGCAAATCGGTAAAAAGGGAGAAACGATGGTGCAGATGCACGACGGCAGCTGGGTGAAGTTCACCGCTCTGCCGGAAGGGTACGACCCCACCGACCGCGGCAAGGTTTTCAATTATCTGCAGGAACATCAGGCCAAAGGCGTGGTTCCGACCGGGCTTTTGTATCTGGATGAGCAGGCCGGCGATATGCACGCCATCAACAACTCCAGCGAAACGCCGCTGGTGAAAGTCCCCTACGAAAAGCTCTGCCCCGGCTCCAAAGAGCTGGAGAAACTGATGGAGGAATTTCGGTGAGGTAATGGTCATATGTTGAAGATTTTCAAATTCTTTCTTTTCCCTGCAGGAATTATTTTGCTTCCGACATCTGTTCACGGTTTTGAATTGCCCATTTCTTTACTTTATCAGAAAAATGGTATGGTTGCTGGTAACAACTTTGGACAGTCGGTCGCAATAGTTGGGGATGTAAATGGAGACGGAAAAGCTGATTTTATTGTTGGTGCGCCCGGTGCCAGCCCAAACGCAATTCCCTTGGCTGGCTCGGCTTATGTCTACTCCGGGGCCACAGGTAACCTTCTTTTCCAAAAAGATGGAGCTGACTCATCAGACCAATTTGGTATTTCGGTGGCTGGTGCTGGGGACGTTGATGGCGATGGAAAAGCCGACTTCATCATCGGCGCTCCCCTCGCTTCCCCCAGCGGAGTTACCCAGGCCGGTTCGGCTTACGTTTATTCCGGTGCTACCGGCGCTCTTCTTTATCAGAAGGATGGAAATACCGCAGGGGACTACTTTGGCTGGTCTGTAGACGGCGTCGGGAACATCGATAATGATGGGAAATCAGATTTTACAGTAGGTGCCCCTGCTCCTACTGGTGTTAATGGTTTAGGAACCGCATATGTTTATTCGGGGGGCACAGGTACGCTACTCTACCAGAAAACGGGGAGTAGTTTGGGGGACAGGCTTGGGATTTCAGTAGCTGGTGCAGGAGATGTTGACGGCGATGGAGCAGCTGATTTTATCATCGGTGCGCAAACCGCCGACCCGGGTAATTTGACTAATGCTGGATCAGCCTATGTCTATTCTGGGGCTACAGGTGTTCTGCTTTTCCAAAAAAACGGTGCTTCACCCGGGGATGCATTTGGCCTGTCAGTGGCTGGTATCGGTGATATCAATAGCGACGGAAAAAGTGATTTTATAGTCGGGGCTCCGAACGCTGACCCCGGGGGGCTCGGAGAAGCCGGTTCGGCTTATATCTATTCTGGAGCTACAGGTGTTCTGCTTTTCCAAAAAAACGGTGCTTCATCCGGGGATGCATTTGGCCTGTCAGTGGCTGGTACCGGCGACATTGATGGCGACGGGATAAAAGATTTTATCATAGGTGCCGTTGCAACTGACTCTGGGGGAATCACCAATTCCGGATCTATCTATGTCTATTCCGGTACTTCAGGTGTTCTACTTTTCCAGAAAAATGGCACGGTCACTGATGAATATTTTGGCTGGTCAATAAGCGGAGGAAAGGACATCAACGGCGATGGAAGGTCTGATTTTATTGTTGGAGCGTGGGGAGCACGGCCAGGCGGACTCATCAATGCAGGTTCAGCTTTCATTTATGGTCCTTGTTCCCATAAAGGAGATATGAATGCTGATAGTGAGCTAACTGCATCTGATGTTGTTTTAATGTTGAACTGTGTTTTTCTGGGGGTTGGGCAGTGTGCCCTCTGTTTTGCTGACGTGAGTTGCAACGGAATTCTTAGTTCCTCAGATGTGGTCATAGAACTCAATGCTGTTTTCTTGGGCGAGCCAATCGGCTGCCAACAATGAGATTGAGCCATCCCCAAGTTGAAACAGAAATCTTGAAAGCTCGAAAGCTCTTCGCCTTTCTGTCAAAATTGCGGGTTAGCCCCCGGCTTCTGCCGGGGGGAATCCCAGGGGCAGAGGCCCCTGGGCTACAGTGAAAGGAAACCTCCCCTTGGTCCCCTCCTTCGTAAGGAGGGGATAAAACGCAAAGCGCCGGAGCGGGTGGTTTTCGCAGGGACGAACCTTGTGTTCAACCCTCCCTCTTCTTGTCCTTGTTTGTGTCCCCCTAACGAAGGGGGACGAGGCCGACAGGCCGGAGGGGGTGATTTTTGGGTAAACCCCGTCCCTCCTGTTTCTTAGATTCCATATATTCCGGGTGTGAAAACCAAAGTTAAAGGAGGCAATAAATAAGCTTTTTGTCCCCTACTTGCGAAGAGGAGAATGATTTGTGTTTCTGTCCCTTCCTTACAAAGAAGAAAATGGACTGTCTTTCTGTCCCCCCTTTACGAATGAATTATTTCTCTATCCCCTCCTTGCGAAGGAATTGTTTCTCTGTCCCCTCCTTACGAAGGAGGGGATTAAGGGGAGGTTAGACCCGCCTTGACCGAAATTTTCAACAAAAAATCCGAAACAAAGAAGCGAAAAGAACTTCGCCATCAAATGCCCAAAGCGGAAGTCGTTCTTTGGACACAGCTCAAGGGAAAGAAGATGCAGGGGCATAAATTCCGCCGGCAATACGGCGTGGGGCCGTATGTTTTGGATTTCTACTGTCCGAAATTGCGGCTGGCGATCGAAATCGACGGGGACAGCCATTTTCAAGCCGGAGCGGAAGAATACGACCGCGACCGGCAGGCGCTTATTGAGAAACTGGGCATTCGTTTCTTGCGGTTCACCAACTTGGACGTTTACGAAAGCTTGAACGGTGTACTGGAAAAAGTCGCCGACGCCGTTCAACGGATTGAAAGAGACTCCACGGCGTCGCCGGCTCCAAGTGAAAAGAAACCTCCCCTTGGTCCCCCTGGCCGTGGCCCGAAGCCACGCCTCGGGCAGGCCTCCTTCGTAAGGAGGGGATAAAAACGAGGGGGATTAAAAACAGGTGAAAATTGATTTGTCCGCCCATCCCATTTCCAAAAATCTGCTCCCTTTACCAGAGGGGACGAGACGCGGCTCGCCGGAGGGTGCGCAATTGAGGGGTGGGGTCCGGGGTCATCGACTGCCCTATTTCCTTGCCCGCTTTGCCGCTTTAACCGTATTCGACAAAAGCATCGATATGGTCATCGGGCCGACGCCAATTAAAAAAGCGGGAAACGGGATTCGAACCCGCGACTTTCACCTTGGCAAGGTGACGCTCTAGCCAGCTGAGCTATTCCCGCGTCGTAAAAAAGAATATAATCAATGCCGGGGGTTGTCAAACGGATTTTGTCAGCGCAAAAGCTCTTCCACGTTCGGAATCTGCCGGCGTAAGATGGAATCCTGCTGGACAACTTCCCTGTATTTTCCCTGCGCGTAGAGTGTTTTGCGGTAAAAATACCGGCTTAATGGGCCGCCGCCGTCCAGTTCCATCGCTTTTTTGGCGTAAGCCGCGGCGGAATCGAGTTGATTTGAAGAATTATAGACGAGGCTCAAAAAGACATACGGGAAGGAACAATCCTTTAGGCCTTGGTTTAGCGACTCTCGGATAAGGGTGACTCCTTTCAAGGTGTCTCCCTTCCCCGTCCAATGAATACCCTCGCTGTAAAGGTTTACGGCGGCGGCTGACTGGTCGGGGGCAATTGCCACCGGCCGGTCTTGATAGCGGCGGAGATAGGGCTCGAATAGGAAGTGTTTTTCGGCCTGCTTTATAAAGTAGAATTCCAGCCTGTAATTTTGCCGAAACTCGGGGTAGAGGTAAAGGGCCCGCTCCGCTGGGGCGGACGGTTTTATGCCGGTCGAGAAAAGAATGACATCCGGTTTCTGGGAAAGCACGTAACCGGGGCTGAAGTGGCGTTCTTTCCAGGTGGATATTAATCCCTCAATTTTCTCCGGGTTCCTGGCTATGTTTGGATCGGTCAGGCCAAGCAAATCGATAACCCGCCGATTACCCACATTGTAGGAAAAAGCCCCGATGGTGGAGATGGCAAAACTTTGGGAACTGCCATTGGCCGCGAAATATCGAGCGGTTCTGGTCATACTTTCAATTAAACTTTGCTCGGCCTGTGCAGTTGCCGAAAGATAGGCGGATGGAATTTTGTAATTGTACCATCCAAGAATCAAGGTCGTCACTGAAAAAATCAGGGAGCCATACCATTTTGCTTTGAGAGTTTGATACAGCAGGTCGGTTGCGGGAAAGTATATAAGCATCACCACCGGCACCCAGAATCGGTGGGCTTTGAGCACATCACCCCCTACGGCGATTACATACAAGGCGTAGGCCAGGAAGGTCAACAGACAGAAGCGGGAGAAGGGGGTAAGCTTCTTGTAGAACAGGAGGGGTAAAAGGATGGTTAGCCCATACAGGCCATAATGTTTCTGAAACAGAAAGAAGTATTCTATACCGCTCTGCCAGTATTCTTTGGAAAAGCCGGTCTTGGCATAAAAGGGGTTGGGTAATAAAGAACCAAAGTAGAAGTACTTGAAGAGAGCATAAGGGAGCATAATCAAAGCCAAGGCTCCCCAGAATATAAGGGTGGTCTTCCAACTCTTCTGTTTAAGGAGTATCCCTATTACCCCGAAGAGGAAGGCCAACAAGGCTCCTTCCGGCCGGGTCAAGGCGGCCAAGGTTAGAAAACAGAAGGAGAGAGGGGTATAGGATAAGTAGGTTACGGCGGCAGAAGCTACCAGGAAGGTAAACAGGCCCGTCTCCAACCCTGAACCGGCCCAGTAGGCAAAGGAACCGTTGGCGGCTAAGAGAAAAGGAACGGCCAAGACCCAGATCCAACTTCGCTTGGGATAGTATCTATAGGCCCCCCAAGCAGCTACCCCTAAGGTTCCTATGGAAAAGAGAACCCCCAATGTTCGCGCCGTGCCAATAGTAGGAAGCCCGACCTTGGTTAATAAGGCCAAAAGCATAATCCAGAGGAAGTTGGTGTAGCCTTCCACCCGCTCCCCTACGTTAAAGACCAGTCCCTGTCCGGCCAGGAAGTTCTTCACATAACGAAAGGAGATAAAGGCATCGTCCTGTACAACATTAAAAACGGAAAATTGATAAACTAAAAGAACGCCCGCTGCGGCCACCCCAATCCAAAGTTTCTTAGACATCAACGTGAAAGATGGCCGAGTTCTAAAAATTGCGAATAGTTCCGCACGGTTTGGTAAAGGATGGAGTCTTCGCTTCTCGCTTCGGCAAAACGCTTTTGAGAATATAGCAGCTGGCGATAGTTGTAACGGCTGCCCGAACCGCCCTGGTCTAATTCCATCGCTTTCTTAAAACAGATTTCTGCCGAATCATATATGCCAGCCGAAAAGTAAAAAGAACCCAAGGTGGTGTAAAGTACGGAACAATCCTCCCCGCCGATTCGAAGCGCTTCCTGCAAGAGCGGAATTTCCTCCCCGCTATTTCTACGGTTTACCCCTTCCGTGAAAAGATTTACGAATCGGGCTGGAAGGTCCGGTTTATTATCGGCGGGCAGGTTGCAAAATCTCCGATAATAATTATTGAGACTGCCTTCCTGGTAAAGGAATTCCAAACGGTAATTTTGGCGGAAATCGGGATACAAAAACAAAGCTTTTTCGGCCAGGGAAGAGGGTTTAAGCCCCGTTGAAAACAGAATGACGTCCGGCTTTTGCGAAAGAATGTAACCGGCGTTGTAGCGGCGTTCCCTCCAATTGGAGATGAGCCCTTTAATTTTTTCCGGTTTTTTGGCGATGCGGGGGTCCGTTAATCCAAGCATATCCATCACTCGCTGCCTACCGGCATAATAGGAAAGCGCGCCGATGGCGGAAAGGGCAAAGCTTTTTACGCCGGGATCGAACGCAAAGAAACGGCCGGCTTTGCTCATATGCTCGACGGATACCCGCTGCCCATAAGCGGTCGCTTGCAAATAGGAAAGAGGAAATAGGAGAGAATAAAGCCCAAAGAGGAGAACGGCGAAGACAAACGCGAGATTTTTATACGCTTTTCTTTCAAAACCATGATAGAGTAAATCCATTTGCGGGAAATAAATGAAAATTAACGCTGGCACAAAGAAACGGTGGGCCTGTAGCACGTCCCCTCCTATGATAACAACATAGAGGGAATATCCAAGAAAAACCAAGAGACAGAAGCGGGAGAAAGGGCATAGCTTTTTCCAGAATAGAAGAGGAAGGAGCAGACCTATTCCATATATTCCGTACTGTTTAATAAACAGGAAAAAATATTCCAGGCCGCTTTGCCAGTATTCCTGGGAAAAACCGGTTTTGGCGTAAAAAGAATTGGGCAAGAGGGAACCAAAGTAAGTGTACTTGAAGAGAGCGTAGGGCAAAAGACAAATGCCCAAGGCGCTCCAAAATATCAGAGAAGTTCTCCAAGTTTTTTGTTTAAGGATTATTCCAATAATTCCAAATAGCAGGGCGAATAAGGCTCCTTCGGGCCGGGTTAGGGCGGCCAAGGTTAAGAAGAGAAAAGATAGGGGGGTGGAGTAAAGGTAGGTTAGGGCAGCAGAAGCTACCAGAAAGGTAAACAGGCCGGTTTCCAATCCCGAACCGGCCCAGTAGGCCAAAGAGCCGTTGGCGGATAAGAGAAAAGGAACCCCCAAGACCCAGGTCCAACTTCGTTTGGGATAGTATCGATATGCTCCCCAGGCGGCTACCCCCAAGGTTCCTATGGAAAAAAGAATCCCCAATACTCGAGCCGTGCCAATAGTGGGAAGCCCGACTTTGGTTAACAAGGCCAAGAGCATAATCCAGAGGAAGTTGGTGTACCCTTCCACCCGTTCCCCGATGTTGAAGACCAGGCCTTGCCCGGCCAGGAAGTTCTTCACATACCGGAAGGAGATAAAGGCATCGTCCTGCAGAACGTTGAACGTGAAAAACTGGTAAACCAACAGAGCGGAAAAGAGTACCATGCCAATCCAGGCTTTCTTGGGCATCAGCGCAGAGCTCCTCCGGTTGCTTGTAAGAGTTCGGCGTAATAAGGCACGCTGTGCATTAAAATCGAATCTTGGGCCGCCGCTTCAGCGAAGCGCTTTTGGGCATATAGGAGTTTGCGGTAATAAAAACGGCTTAGCGGGCCGCCGCCATCCAGTTCCATCCCTTTTTTTAAATAAATTTCCGCCGAATCGAGATAATTAACGGTATAGTAGACGTTGCCAAGGATCGAATAGATAGCCCCACAATCTTTAGGCGTTTGCGCCAAGGCCCGGCGCAAGAGTGCAATTCCTCTTTCATCGTCGATTCCAAGCTGGTTGCTTCCTTCGTTAAAGCGGTTGACGAAAGAAGCGGGCTGGTCCGGTTTCGTTCCGACCGGACGGTTCTGAAACCTCCGGTAATACACCCGGAAGGTACCTTCCCAGAAAAGAAAATCGAGTCGATAGTTCTGCCGAAAATCAGGATAAAGAAAAAGAGCCCGTTCCGCCGGAGCGGAGGGCTTGAAACCGGTGGAAAACAGGATAACGTCCGGCTTTTGGGAAAGAACGTAGCTGGCGTTGAAGTGCCGTTCTTTCCAGGTCGATGTCAACCCCTCTATTTTTTCCGGACTTCTGGCGATTTGCGGCTCGGTTAAACCGAGCATATCGATAACCCGGTCCTGCCCGAGGGAATAGGAAAATGCGCCGATGGTCGACACGGCAAAGCTTTGGGTTGTTTTATCATCCGCGAAAAAGCGGCTGGCGGCCGACATATTGCCAACCAGACCTTGCTCCAATCTGGATGAAGTTTTAAGATAAGAAAGCGGGAAGCGGTAGGAATAGAAACCGAATGGCAACACCAGGGCGGCAAAAGCCGCCCATTTATAATGCTTGTTTCCAAAGAACTGGCGGATCGAATCGACGAACGGGAAATAAAGAAACATTAGAGACGGGACAAAGAAGCGATGAGCTTTCAGGACATCCCCACCGATGGCAACGAGATAAAACCCATAACCCATAAAGACCAAAAAACAAAAACGGGAAAAGTCCGTCAGTCTCTTCCATAAAAGCAAGGGAAGGAGGAGAATGGTCCCATACAAGCCGTAGTGCTTGAGAAAAAGATAACCGTATTCGAGTCCGCTCTGCCAGTATTCTTGGGAAAAGCCGGTCTTGGCATAAAATGGGTTGGGTAACAAAGAGCCGAAGTAGAAGTACTTGAAGAGCGCGTAGGGGAGCATAATCAAAGCCAAAGCTCCCCAGTATATAAGGGTGGCCTTCCAACTCTTCTGTTTGAGGAGGATACCTATAACCCCAAATAGAAATGCGAACAAAGCTCCCTCTGGACGGGTTAAAGCGGAAAGAGTCAGGAAAATAAGGGAAAGCGCCGGTTGGAAGAAATAAAAAACCGCAGCAGCGGCTGTAAGCAGGGTAAAGAGGCCGGTCTCCAACCCCGAACCGGCCCAGTAGGCCAACGAGCCGTTGGCGGCTAAAAGCAAGGGAACCGATACCGTCCACAGCCAACTCCGCTTGGGATAGCATTTATCGGCTCCCCAGGCGGCTACGGCTAAAGTTCCTATGGAAAAGAAAATTCCCAATACTCGCGCCGTGCCAATAGTGGGAAGCCCGACTTTGGTTAACAAGGCCAAGAGCATAATCCAGAAAAAGTTGGTGTAGCCTTCCACCCGTTCCCCTATGTTAAAGACCAGACCGTAACCGACCAGAAAGTTCTTCACATACCGAAAGGAGATGAAGGCATCGTCCTGCAGGACGTTAAAAACGGAGAATTGATAAACTAAAAGAACGCCAGCTACTGCCACCCCAACCCAGAGCTTTTTGGGCATCAGCGCGGCATCCTGACTGATTTTAGAAACTCCATAAAATTGGGAACGGTTTGCAGTATTATAGAATCCTGTTCCGCTGCTTCCGCGTATCTTTGCCTTGAAAAAAGCAGATTTCGATAATAATAGCGAGTGATGGATCCTCCTTCATCCAACTTCATACCCTTTTTCAAATAGGCTTCGGCCGAATCTAAATATCCAGCTGCCATACAGTAATTGGCAAGGATGGTGTATAAAGCGGCACAATCTTTTGGCCCTTTTTCCAGAGCCTGGCGCAGAATTTCCACGCCTCCGCGAACATCGCCGCTACTCGCCTTGTTAATTCCTTGATGAAAAAGATTTATAAACAAGACCGATTGATCCGGTTTGGCCGCCGTTTTTATATTTCGGAATCTAAGATGGTAGGCATTCGAACCTCCCGTATAGTGAAAGAATTCCAATCGATAGTTTTGACGAAAATCGGGATATAAATAAAGAGCTTTTTCGGCGGGAGCTGAAGGTTTGTAACCGGTGGAAAACAAAATTGCATCCGGTTTTTGTGATAGGACGTAACCGGCATTAAAGTGCCGTTCCTTCCAGCTGGATGCCAAGCCTTCTATTTTTTCGGGAGTTTTGGCGATGGCTGGTTCAGTCAAACCAAGCATATCGATAACTCTATGATTGCCCACGTAGTAAGAGAATGCCCCTATGGTGGAAATGGCAAAACTTTTTGTCTTCTTGTTTTCAGCAAAGTAGCGACCGGTGTTGGTCATCTTTGCAACGATCTCTCTTTCCCATCCGGCTGAGATTTTGAGATAATTTAACGGAGCTTTGTACGAATAGATTCCAAAGGCAAGTACAGCTATCACAAAAACCGCGCGTATCTTCAATTTGTTTTCCGCAAATTGATATAGCGAATCTATAAAAGAAAGATAAGAAAGAATCACCACCGGCACCCAGAACCGATGGGCTTTGAGGACGTCGCCGCCGATGGCG
>CAZSIT010000016.1:0-50287 GCA_964607165.1 uncultured Ignavibacteria bacterium | reverse complement strand
GCGGTGGCGGCCTTTGCCACCGGAATGGGCTCCACCGACGTGGCGATGGCGATGCTTTTGGGGCGCACCTGGCTAAAGGTGCCGGAAACGATGCGCTTTGTTTTAAAGGGGAAATTCCGCCCCGGCGTCTATGCTAAAGATGCGATGCTTTTCATTATCGGCCAAATCGGAGCCGACGGCGCCACCTACCGCTCGATGGAGTTTTTAGGCCCGGCGATAGATGAAATGCCGCTTTATGAGCGGGCCGTCTTTGCCAATATGGCGATTGAAGCCGGCGCCAAAGTGGGGCTTTTGCCCTCGGACGAGAAAACAAAGGAATATTTCCAAGAATTCAATCGCGAAAAGGACTACCGCCCCCTGAAACCGGACGAAGGGGCGAATTACTGCTATACGCTGGAGGTCGATTGCTCCAAACTGGAGCCGCAAATCGCCCTGCCGCACAACGTGGACAAGGTCAAGCCGGTTTCCGCGCCGGAGCTCGCTGACGTGAAAGTGCACCAGGTTTATATGGGCACCTGCACCAACGGGAGAATCGAGGATTTCCGCGTCGCCGCCCAGATTTTGAAAGGTAAAAGGATTCATCCCGACACGCGACTGGTGATTACTCCCGCCTCGCGCGATGTTTATATCAAAGGGGCCACCGAGGGAATCTGGCAGATTTTAGTGGAAGCGGGCGGGGTGGTCAATTCCCCCGGCTGCGGCGCCTGCCCCGGCATCCACACCGGAATTCTGGGGGACGGCGAAGTTTGCCTTGCCACGATGAACCGCAACTTCAAAGGCCGGATGGGAAATCCGAAGGCGTTTATCTATCTCGCCAGCCCCGCCACCTGCGCCGCTTCGGCTTTGACGGGCAAAATCACCGACCCGCGGAAGGTCGAATGAGGTCTCTTTTAGCCCACCCTGCCTCACCCAGATCCTTCACTTCGTTCAGGATGACATTCACTTTTATTTGTCATTCTGAGCGTAGCGAAGAATCTGGGTGGGGTGGCGGGGTTTTCTCTCCAGAGGAATCCAAATGAACTTCCGCGGCCGTGCCTGGCTCTTTGGCGACGACGTTTCCACCGACCTGATTTTCCCGGGAAGCTATGTGCATCTTTTATCCAACATCCCGGAACTGGTCAAGCATACGCTGGAGGACGCCCGCACCGACTATGCCGCCGGAGTAAAGCCGGGCGACTTTGTGGTGGCGGGAAAAAACTTTGGGATGGGTTCCTCTCGCGAGCAGGCGGCGACAATCATCAAGCAGTCCGGCGCCTGTACCGTTTTAGCCAAATCGTTCGCCCGGATTTTCTTCCGCAACTCCATCAACAACGGCCTGCCGCTGGTGGAAGTGGATACTTCCGGCATAGAGGAGCAGGATGAACTGGAACTGGATTTGAACGCCGGCGTTTTGAAGAATTTGACCCGCGGTTTTGAGCGCCGTTTTGCCCCCCTGCCGCCGATTATGACCGAAATTCTAAACGACGGCGGCCTGGTGGCGCACATCAAAAAACACGGCGATTTTCATCTATAAACATTACACATCCGTAGGGGCAGACCGATGTGTCTGCCCATTTTTTTGAGAAAGGGCGAACACATCGGTTCGCCCCTACAAAAACCAAATACAAAAAACCGTTTCACACCCCCACTTTTTTCAACCTCGTATTCGGCCGATGCTCCCGCCCCACTTTGGCCACCGGCCTGCCGTCAACCTGCACCACGTCGGCGGTGAAATCAAAACTGCCGGTTAAAATCCAACTGCCGACGGCGTAGGAATCGACCGGAACCTTGCTTTCCTCGAACCAGCGAATCTTGTCTGGGTTGAACCCGCCGGAGACCACGATTTTGACGTGCCGAAAACCTTCTTTATCCAGCGCCTCGCGCACTCTGCAAACCAGTGTCGGATTGACACCCTTCAACTCTTCCGGCTTGCGGCTGCCGATTTCCGCCGCCAGCGAATAATCGACTACATTTTCCGCAGTGTCCAGCCGCACCCCCCACAGTTTTTCCCCCAATTTCCGCGCCACGGCAAGAGAAGTTTCCACGCTGTTGTTGTTAAAATCGACCAGCGAAATCACCGGAACTCCGGAAACGTATTGCGCAAATTTTTCGGTAGCCAGAACGGTGTTGCCGCCGTAGGCGGCAATCAAGGCGTGCGGCATCGTCCCTAACCCCCGGTCGCCGTACCAGGCCGCCATTGCATCCGTGGCCACTCCCTTGGCGCCGCCAATCATCGAGGCGTAGCCATCCCCTCCCTGCGCGGCGAAGTGGTCAAACCGGTCGGCAAAAAAGAGCACCGGCTTGCCGCGCGCGGCCTCGACCACGGCGCGGGTGTTGGAGGCCACCTTTGTCCGCCGCGCCAGAACGCCCAGATAGACAGATTCGAGATGAGCGAAGTAGGATAAATCCCCTTCGATGGTCAGGGCCGTCTCCCAGCCGGCCAAACTTTCTCCGTCAGAAAGCGAGCGGACATCCAGTTCCGCAAATTTGGAAACCCACAAATCGTCCAATTTGTGAATCAATTCGGTTTTTTCGGCGGTCGATTTCGAATAGCTGTCATAGTCGCTGTTGAACAACTGCTGCCGGACGATTTTTTTCAGCTCCAGGTACCGGTCAAAAAGTGGGTAGGGCGCTTCGGTGTCTTTGTAATAGCCGGAAGCGGTTTTCAAAATGCCAATAGCCTCGTCCGTACCGCAAAGCACCGTTTTCTCCTTTTTCTGGAAAACCTGCATCAGCGAGCGGACGTGGCGATTATCCTCTTCCAAAATTCTTTTGGTGCGCCAAAAATAGACGCCCGAATGGTAGCCCCGGCGCAACTCGACAACCGGCAAATCAAAAATAAAGGGTTCCAGACGCATCGTGCATCCAAAATAATACGGCAGTATCGGTTGGGAAAGCGCAAGCTGGAATTGAATTATTGAGTCATTGGATGATTGGATGATTTTAAAATAATTAAATGTTTCAATGATAAAATGATAAAATGAATCAACTTACTATGGGAAGTTTCCCACACCGGATGGGTTGAATCTGAAATCTTTTGCATTCTTCGAGTGATAAATATGCAGCAAAGGAAGTGAAAGCAACTGTACCATTTACCCCGTTAGCCCCAACTAACCGATTGTCTGACAACCTATTATCTAAAAGTCCGTTATCGGAATAAGGTTTGCGTCAAAGACAAGCGTGAACGAAAGGAAGAGGGAAATAAAATGAAAGATTATCTAAAATTTTTCGGCAGCATAGCAGTCATCGGAACAATACTTTTAGCCCTTGGGCATATCGCCACCACCAATCCGGAAATAAGGAATTTCAACGGCAAAGGCGCTCTTTTCGCCGGTTATGCGGCGCTTGGCATTGGCCTGATTTTATCAATCGGCGGCAGCCTTGGGCTCTTATACCTTGCAAAGAAACTGCTTAACGAGAAAGTTCTGCACCGGTCAAAAATCGTCTGAAGTTTTAACTCTCACTCCAGGACCGAGGTTCCGGCTTGAGCAGGCCCCGACAAAAATCCCCGGTCGCCTAATGGCGGCCGGGGATTTTCTTTTCTGCTGTTAGAAATTTCCCGATTCTTACCCTTTATTCACGCGCACCACGTTGGCCGCCTGCGGCCCCTTTGGCCCATCTGTTAAGGTAAATTCCACTTCCTCTCCCTGGGTCAATGTCTTGAAGCCGTCCGAGCTGATGGCGCTGTAATGCACGAAAATGTCCGGCCCCCCTTCCCGCTCCACGATGAAACCAAATCCTTTTTTTTCGTTAAACCATTTAACGGTTCCCCTGGACAAAGTCCCTCCGCCCCGGCGCGCAAAGATGTTTTTAACTTTATCTAAAAATCCCATAGTCAATTTTAGCGGATGGTTTTAAAACGAAGTTTGTACTTCTCAACATCTTACCTCTCCTTAACTAAAAACTACTCCCAAAAACCACAAAAAACTACCCTACCACAAACTCTACAACCAAAAGTCACCAATAATTTCACTATATCTTCCGATTTTGTCAAGCAGAATGTGGCCGAGGTTCTTAAATTTTACAGATGGACAATCGCCCGGGCAAAATTAATACCTCAAAACTTCCAGCGAAGCATATTTCGCGAAAAGCTTCTTGGTGTCGCCGGAGGAAAATTTGACCCACAACCGCAACCCTTCCCCCTCCCCTTCGGTAGCCATAACCTGCCCCTGGCCGAAAGTGGGATGCAAAATCTGGCTGCCGGTGCGCAAAGAGCCGGTAACCGAGCCGTTCGACCGGTCTCGATTGGCCGCCCGCGGATAAGATTTTTCCGAAAGGCTCTGTCCCCGGTATTTTTCCGGATAAGCCAAGCCCTCCCGCTTTACCAATTCCGAAGGAATCTCATCCAAAAATCGCGAAGGCAGGTTGAAAGTTTCCCCAAAACGATGCCGCCGCGAACAAAAAGAAAGATAAATTTTCTTTTTGGCACGCGTTAAACCGACATAAAAAAGCCGCCTTTCTTCCTCCAAATCCGACTGGTCCGTCAGCGTGCGCGAAAGCGGAAAAAGTCCTTCTTCCAACCCGGTTAAAAAAACCACTTCGAATTCCAAGCCCTTGGCCTGGTGCAAAGTCATAAGGGTAACCGCCGAAGTGGAAGGATCCCAGCGGTCCAAATCAGTAAACAAAGCCACTTCGCCCAAGAAATCGGATAACGTGCCTTGGGGATTGCGCTCTTTAAATTCGAACGCCGCCGCCGCCAGCTCCTGCGCATTTTCCAGCCTTCCTTTTTGGTCAATTTTATCCTCCTCGGCCAGCATTTCCGCCAAGCCGGAAGCATCCAAAACTCGCAGGACAAATTCATTCAAAGACAATTTCGACTTTAATTCTTCCATCCGCTCAAAAAATTTGACCAGCTCTATGGCAGCATTTCTTGCCTTGGACGCTAATCCCTCGATTTCTGTCGCCTGCTTGAACGCCTCATACAATGAAAGCTTTCGCGCCGCCGCCCATTCGGTCGCCTTCTTTAGACTTTCTTTGCCGATGCCGCGCGAAGGCACGCCAAGCAATCGCTCAAACGAAACAAAATCGGCCTGATTTTCCAGAAATTTCAGATAAGATAGAAGGTCCTTAACTTCTTTGCGTTGGTAAAACCGCACCCCGCCGACCAGAACGTAGGGCAGGGCGCGATAGCGGAAGGCATCTTCCAGCGAGCGGCTTTGGGCGTTGGTGCGGTATAAAACCGAAATTTCAGATAGCGAAATCCCCCGCTTCTGCAATTGCTCCACTTCCTGCGAAATAAAAAAGGCCTCCTCCGCTTCGTCGGCGGCCTGATAGCAGTAAAGTTTTTCTCCGGCATCCCCCGCCGTCCACAAAGTTTTTCCCTTGCGCAGCCGATTTTTCGCCACCACCGCGCTGGCCGCCGAAAGAATCGTTTGAGTGGAGCGATAATTTTGCTCCAAGCGAATCACCTTGGTTTCCGGGAAATCCTTTTCAAAATCCAGAATGTTGGAAAGCCGCGCCCCCCGCCAGCCGTAAATGGATTGGTCGTCGTCCCCCACCACGAAAAGATTGCGGCTTTTTTGAGCCAGCAGTTTGAGCAGCCGGTATTGGGCCAAATTGGTGTCTTGATACTCATCCACCAAAAAGTACGCGAAACGGTTCTGCCATTTGGCCCGAATTTGTTGATGTTCGGCCAACACCCGATGCGCCTGCAAAAGTAAATCGTCGAAATCCATCGCTCCGGCGGCCACCAGTTCCTCGTCGTAAGCCCGATACACCGACGTCATCCATCTGTCCATCGGCGACTTCAGCCAGCTTTCAAATTCGACCGGCTCCACCAGCTCCGATTTGGCATCCGAAATCCGATTTAAAACCCGATTCGCCTCCTTCGATTCCCGACCGAAGGAGGATAGAATCTTTTTCATCACCGCCTGCGAATCTTCTTCATCGTAAATCGAAAAATTCGAAGGGTAGCCGACCGCCGGCGCCTCCTCGCGCAAGAGCCGGGCGCAGAAGGAGTGAAAAGTGGTAACCCAGGGAACGGTAACACCCAAAAGTTTGTTCACCCGCTCCTTCATTTCTCCGGCGGCTTTGTTGGTGAAAGTAACCGCCAGAACTCCAGTCGGCTCGGCCAAACCGGAAGAAACCAAATGGGCAATGCGGAAGGTTAAAACCCGTGTCTTGCCGCTGCCGGCACCCGCCAAAACCAAAACCGGCCCCTCCGTGGTCAAAACCGCTTCTTTTTGCGGAGAATTGAGTGAATCAAGCATTTCAACCATCGCTTTTCAAAATAAACGAAGCCGTCCAAATGACAAGCGAGTTCTGTATTGGGAAAAATGAGAAAAAAATGTAGGAGCGGGTTTAAAACCCGTCCCCTACGGAAATACGAAAAACAGGGCAGGCACGGGGGCCTGCCCCTACGTTTTCAAATTTTCCCGAGTATTTGTAGGGGCGACTCTCCGTGGTCGCCCTTCTCCGAGGAAAACCGAAATCGAATTAAAAATCAATGAACGGTCTTATTGCAGGCCGGACTTCTTTATCCCGAACAATCCGAGGGAAAACCCGGCAGCGGCACTGTCCCTCGGCTTCGCTCGGGATAAAAAAATGCCGCCTACGAACATCGAAGGGAAGAAGAATCCCCCACGTTCACCGGTCGGCGCGGCCAAAACGCATTCCAGTCATCCCTATGGCAGGCACCTCTTTACCGAATCTCCTTTTCAATTTTTCTGAACGATTTTAAGAAATTTTCGTCCAGCGAATCATAATTTGAAACACTGTTTAGGGCGCGGGCCAGCTTGATGTCAACCTCCAACCCTTCCAGCGGGTCTTTCAGGGGAAAAACTCCCAAAAGCACCGCTTCCCGATAAAGCCCATCCAGAATCGCAAATTTTTTTTCAAACTCGGCCTGCTTTTGCGCGCCAATTCGCTCTCCATCCTCAAAAGTTCTTTGCCGCTGGCCTTCATAGGTTCGAGCGAAATATAACGCTTTGCGACCGCACCGTTTTAAAAATACTTGGCCGATTCGAAGCATAACGCAAAGAAAAAGTTACAAAACCTCCACTTCTGAAGAATCTCCCACGTTCACCCGCCCCGGCCGCCCGGAGACCACGGCGCCGGAGCCGACCAAGGAATCCTCCAACAACGAATTGGTAACCGTGGCGCCCGCACCCACGATGGTATTGCGCAAAATGGAGGAGCGGACCGATGCCCGCTCGCCGATGGAAACGTTAGGGCCGATGACGGAGGATTCCACGTCCGCCGAGGGGGCGATAAAGCAGGGGGGAATGATGGTGGAGCCGAGCCTTTGCGGCGTTTCTTGCAGGCGCGAAAGCAGATGCCGGTTGGTTTCCAATAAAGTCTCCGGCTTGCCGCAATCGTACCAGCCGTCAATCCAGAGCGGGCGAAAAACCGAACCCTGCTCAATCATCTTTTCCAGCCCGTCGGTAATCTGCCACTCCTCATTTTTCCCCGGCGGGCCGGCCACCAACTTGGCCAAACAGTTTTTGAAAAGCCCCACTTCACGGATGTAATACAACCCCACCAGGGCGCTTTTGCTTTTCGGCTTTTGCGGTTTTTCTTCCAGCTCCACTATTTTACCGTTCTGCAAAATGGCCACCCCAAACCGCTGCGGGTCGGGAACGTCTTTAAGGCCCAGAAGATTTTCCTCAGAATACAGAATCGGGTTCCAGTCCAGCTCCACCACCGTATCCCCCAAAACGATTAAAAGCGGCCCGGATTCAACGAAAGGCATCGTCAAATTCACGGCATACCCAAGCCCGGCCGGTTTATCCTGCTCTACGAAGCGGACGGGCGTTTTACAGCGGAAGCGGACGTAGTCGACAATCATTTCCTTTTTGAACCCGACCACAAAGATGAGTTCTTCGACCGGCAATGGCTCCAGCTGGCTTAAAATGTGGCCCAGAATCGTATCGCCGGCCACTTCCAAAAGCGGCTTGGGCGCCGAATGGGTATGCGGCCGCATTCGGGTTCCCTCTCCGGCCACCGGGATTACGACTTTCATCTCTTTTCCAGCTGTCCTTTCAGATAATCGATAATTTCCACCGGCTTGGGATTCACGCCGTTCAAAATCGCCAGATAGTAACTGACAAAATCCCCCAGCAAAATCAAATAAAACATCCGCTCCAAAACCGTTTCTCCTTGAGAAGAAAGAGGATAAAGCGGAACTTTTTTATCGTTCAATACATCCGCTACGATTTTCATTCTCAAAGTTATCCGGGGATGGTCGTCTTTATCCTGTAAAAAAACGGCGGTCAGCTTTGATTCTAAATGCTGGAGAACTCCAAAGCCGACCAACTCATTATGATTAAATTCCGGGAAGAAATTGAAAAAAGAAAGCTCTTTGGCATTTTCGCATATCTGCCCTTTCCAGCGTACGGCGACCCCTTCCATAAAATCCGAACCGGCGTATATCAAAGGAATTTTTCCAAAAAAGGATGCGGCTAATTTTTTCGCTTCATTCGCTTCCAAAGAAACTTCTTTCAACCAATTGCGTTTCTCTTTTTCCAAAAAGTCAGCCAACTGCAAAACCTCTTCGGAATAATCTTTCACCAGCCCAATTTTTCCCAGGGACAAAAGCAGCGGAACAAATGAAAATCCCAAAGCCGCCCGCGGCGGGTAACCCGATGGAATGGTAATGAGAGGCAAATTTCCAGCTTTTGCCGTCAACTTCCCGCCGGTGGTGATGCAAATAATCTCGGCCCTCCGTTTAGCGGCCTCCTCAAAAACCGCCAGCGTTTCTTCCGTATTGCCGGAATAGCTGGAAGCAAGCAACAGAGTTCCCGGACCCACAAAAGCCGGAAGCCGGTAATGTCGCACGACGTAAAACGGAACAGAAAGCTGGTTGGATAAAAATGAGCGCACCAGGTCTCCGCCGATGGCCGAGCCACCCATTCCGGCAACGACCAGATTAGCCGGGCGAAAATCTTTCTTCGTCCAGCTAAATTTTCGGGCAATTTCAACCGCCTGACGAAGTTGGCCGGGAAAATCGGTTATAAGCTCGTAAAAATTATCCGGATCCATTTTTTTGTAGGAAGCCAAGTTTTCCAGAAGCGTGAGGTTCGGCGTTTCCATCAAGCTTTAACCGGAAAAACTTTTTTCAACTCTTTTTTTATTTCTTCAGCGGTGAATAGAGTTAACAATTTTTTGACCGTTCGTTCAGCCGTTTTTGAATCTATCTTCGCTAAAGTCTTCTTTGTTTCCGTTAAGGAGGCCACGGGAACCGAAAGCTCGGCAATTCCCAAACCGACGAAAATAAAAATTCCCCAGGGATGCGCCGCCATTTGCCCGCACACCGAAACCGGCTTGCGATACTTTCTGCCCGCTGCCGCCACCTGCGCCAAAAGCCGCAGCACGGCTGGATGAAAGGGCTCATAGTAACCGGCGACTTTCGGATTGCTCCTATCGACTCCGAGCGTGTATTGAATCAAATCGTTGGTGCCAATCGAAAGAAAATCGGCCGCTTGGGCAAAAGAATCCGCTAAAATCGCTGCGGAAGGCAGCTCAATCATAATTCCCAATGGGATTTTCTTTTTTGCCTTTGCCAAAACTTTTTTAGCGCGGATAAACTCTTCCAAAGAGCCAACCATCGGCAGCATCACTTTCAACCGGCCAACGCGGGATGCTGCTCCCAGCGCCTCGAGTTGACTTTCCAGAATGGCCGGGTATTCCAAAAGCAGCCGGATGCCCCGCAGCCCAAGAGCCGGATTTTCCTCGCTCTCCTGTCCCAAAACTTTCTCCGCCCCAAAATCAAACGCCCGTACGGTTACTTCGTAGGGATAAACCTTTTTCACAACTTCCAAGTAAACCTTTTGCTGCTGGGCCGGAGTCGGGAAGCTCGCCTCCCCGGCCGCTAAAAATTCGCTGCGAAAAAGCCCCACCCCCTCGGCGCCCGATTTTTTCGCCTCCTCCCAATCCAGAGCCGACTGCAAATTGGCTAAAACCCAAACCCGTTTCCCATCTTTCGTCCGCCCCTCTTTTTTGGCCCAAAGCAGCCGCTCTTTATCCCCCTTTTCCTTCTTGGACAAAAATCGCTCGTAAATTCTTTTTTCATCCTCATCCGGAGAGACCACCACCCTGCCTTCCATGCCGTCCAAAAAAACTTCCTTCCCCGCTCCAATCTCTCCAACCTGTCCGGCCAGGCCCACCACCACCGGAATCCCCAAAGAAGCGGCGCACAAAACCAAATGCGAGGTCGGCCCTCCCTCTGCCATTGCTATCCCCGCCAATCGCCCGGCCGGATACCGGAACAAATCCATGGGTGAAAGGTTTCCGGCTACCAGAATGGTTCGCTCCGGAATTACGGAAGGCCTCTTGGTCTCCGGCGAAAGCAAATTCAAAACGTGGCGAACGACGCCGCGCAAATCGGAGGAGCGGTCGTGCATATAACTGCTGCCGGAAGTCTCCAGTGCCTTGGAAGTTTTCTCCGTCTCTTCCCAGTAGGCCCAAAAAGCGGAAAGATGCTCCTTCCCAATTCGCTCTGCTACCGTGCGATTGAGTGCCTTATCTTCTAAAATCCATTTCTCCAAATCAACCAGGCTTTCAGTTTCCGAGCCGATTCGACGCCTGTCTTTGGACAGAGTGCCGAGTTCCTTTTGAGCCAACGTGATGGCTTCTTCAAATCTCCTTTTTTCTGCGGCCGCTTCCGAAAGGGCGATATGCCGCGCTGGAAAAACTAATTTAGCGTCTGCGAAAAACGCTTTCCCCCAACCCATTCCCGGCGCCGCTTTAATTCCTTTTAAAACTCTTTTCATTCCTCTCCAAACTTATTGGCAAAAACCCTTTCAATCGCCTCCACCGCCGCCGCTTCGTCCGGGCCGTCGGCGGAAACCCAGACGATGCTCCCCATTTCCGCCGCCAGCATCATCACCCCCATAATCGATTTGGCATTCACTTCCAATCCGTCCTTCGACAGCTTGATTTCCGATTGGAACCGGCTGGCCTGCTGCACGATTTGCGCCGCCGGCCGGGCGTGCAATCCCAATCGATTGATCACGGTAATCTTCTTTTTCACCACCGTCAAACTGCCCGCACAAATTGCCGCCCAGCTATCTGCTTGACGTGGCCTTTCAGCTCCAAACCAAGCAAAATGGAGAGGCACTCCGACACCGAAAAGGATGATTTAATTGACAGCTCATCCACCAAAACCGGCTGCCCGGAGGCCAAAAGGTCGAAAAGCTCTTTTTCTTCTTTTTTCAGGCCCGGTAAATCCACCGGCCGCTCTGCCATCGGCGCCACGGTCAGGTTCAGCTCTTGTATAACATCCATTGCCGTTGTGACCAGCGCTGCTCCTGACTTCCTGATTAACTTGTTTGTCCCTACTGAATTGGGCGAATCGACCCGCCCCGGCACGGCCATCACTTCCCGCCCCTGCTCCAAAGCTTGTCGAGCCGTGATTAAAGCTCCCGAACCCTCCGGCGCCTCTACGACTACGACCCCTAACGAAAGGCCACTGATAATACGATTACGTTTCGGAAAATTCTCCGGCGTCGGCGGGGTGCCGTTGGCAAATTCGGTCAAGACCGCGCCCTGCGAAGGAATTTTTTCAAACAGCTTCCTGGCGCGCGCCGAAGTGACGGAGTCAAATCCTCCTCCCAGAACGGCGATGGTTCGGCCTCCGGCCCGCAAAGCCGCCTCGTGAGCGAAGGAGTCAATCCCCTGCGCCATTCCCGACACAACCGTTAAACCCATCCCCGCCAGTTCAAACGCCATCCGGTCGGCCACCTGCTTGCCGTAAGGGGAAAAAGTGCGCGTGCCGACGATGCCGACCGCCTTCTGGTCTTCGGGAATGAGCTCCCCTCGATAAAACAGTATTGACGGTGGATCAAAAATCTCTTTCAAAGGAGAGGGATAACTATCGTCACTTAAAAGCAAAAACTTTTCGCCCGACTTGAATATTTTTTCAGTTTCCTCTTCCGCCTTTTTGTAGTCAATCCGGGAAACACCTTCCGCCGTCTCCGGACCGACGTTTTCGACTTGGAGCAGCTCCGCGCGCGATGCCTTCAAAACATCCTGCACGCCGCCAAAATGCTTATACAAAAGCCGTGCCCGCACTTCCCCCACGTTAGCGGCGGAAAGCAGCGCCACCCAGCCTAAGAGTTCATCTGCTCTATTCTTTTCCATTTTCCGAAAATTTGTAAACCATTTTGCCGGCAGCATCCATCAACTCCTCCGTTCCTTTGTGTTGAAAGGCGGAGAGGTAGTGCGTTTTTTTCCCCCATTTCTTCTTTAATGCCGCCAGCTCTTTATTTTCCAACAAATCAACTTTATTCAACGCCACCAATGCTCTCTTTTTGGCTAACCTGGGCTCAAAAAGTTTTAACTCGTTTTTCAGCTTTTTCAAATCCTCCTGCGGATTTTCCGAGGCGGCATCGAGAAGATAAATCAGAACCCGTGTCCGCTCGATATGCCTCAAAAAGCGATGCCCCAATCCCTTTCCCAAATGCGCCCCCTCGATAAGCCCGGGGATGTCGGCTAAAACAAAAGTCCGATAATGGCCGGTCTTAACGATGCCCAGATGGGGGATCAGCGTGGTAAAAGCATAGTCCGCAATTTTCGGCCTTGCCGCCGAAACCACTGAAAGCAAAGTCGATTTGCCGACGTTTGGAAAGCCAACCAGTCCAACATCTGCCAAAAGTTTCAATTCGAGAATCAACTCTTTTTCTTCTCCCGCTTCCCCATCTTCCGCCCGGTGCGGCGCGCGGTTGGTGGAAGAGGCAAAGCGGGCGTTGCCGCGTCCTCCCCGGCCGCCTTGGGCGAGGAGAACAACCTCATCCGGCTTGGTCAAATCCGCAAGCACTTTTCCGGTTTTCTTATCCTTGATAAGCGTCCCCACTGGCATATCGATATAGATATCCTCGGTCGACAAACCGGTGGAGTTTGACCCGCTGCCGTGCCCGCCCCGCTTGGCTTTATAGAACTTGCGGAATTGGCAGTCCAACAACGTGGTCAGATGCGCATTGGCGCGGGCGAAGACCGAGCCGCCGGCGCCGCCGTCCCCGCCGGAAGGGCCGCCTTTGGGGACGAATTTTTCCCGCCGGAAGGCGATCATCCCCGAACCGCCCGTGCCGGCGATAACCTTGATTTCGGCGTAATCGACAAACATCTCATTCAGCCATCATAAAACAAAAAAAGCACATAATTAAAAAGAAAAGAAAATCAGAGGGAAAAAGCAATTGAGGCCAAGACGCCTCACCCTAACCCTCTCCACCCCTCGACTACGCTCGGGGCAAGCAGAGCGGAGAGGGAATTGGGCAGACACGGGGGCCTGCCTCTACGTTGGAATGCGTTTGACCCCCTGTAAGTCCCCCTTGAATAAGGGGGGCAGAATACTACCCCCTGCCCGCCTAAGGCGGACAGGAGGTGCTTTCGCAGGAGTTCAACATACCGAACCCCTGCAAACGGTTATTAAGAATGCCTGCCCGTTCTCCCTGCTCTACTCCCCGGCCAGGGTTTCACGTGAAACAAAAAAATATAGGGTGGGCACGGAGGCCGCACTTAAAAGGTTACTTCGCCAATTCCTGCCAGACCCGGCGGAGCAATTCCTCTTGAAACATGAGGACTCAGACAGCCTCACATATTAGAAGGTCGGTAACAGAGACTTGTAAATCTGAAACTTTTTTCAAATACTTTGCTTTTCGAAGCCTGTCTATCATTACTTGAACATATTCTTTCTTCGTGTCGATTAGAACAACATTCCTTCCCAACATTTTTGCAGCAACTCCAGTTGAGCCACTTCCAGCGAATGGGTCGAGCACATTGTCTCCAATTTTTGTGAACAATCTAATGAAAAACTCCGGTAACCCTACGGGAAAAGCTGCCGGGTGCCCCATGTTTTTTCCCACCAAGGCGACGCTAATGGTGTTCCCCGGCAAAACCATTTCCTTATTTTTCCAGTTTCTAAGATCTCTCCCAAAGCCGCTGTTATTCTCACTGTTGTGACGCGTGGTACTTTTACCCGTAAGATTTGCAAGTCGTTTCTCAGCCCAGCCACCCATCGGCTTGCGGACGGCATCCTGATGCATTACAAATTTTTTCTGTTTTGTCATGTGGAAACAATACTCCCATTCGTCTCTGAATCGGGTGTTCCAGTAACCCGGCATCGCGTTGGGCTTAATCCATATATAATCGTCTATACAGTTCCATCCCTTTTGAGAAAAAGCTTCGATTGTATGCCAGACATATCTATGTCTGACCCCATTTACCACTTTGTCTTTAATATTCAGAACGAAGGAGCCGTCATCGGCTAATACTCTCCAAAACTCGTCGTTAAAACTCAGCATAAACTCTGGGAAATTATCGGGTCTAATGCTATCGTAATGTTTTTTTCGGGCGTCTGCATAGGGCGGTGAAGTCACAATTAGGTTAAAATACCCATCTGGAAATCTCTTTAGAACTTCGCGCGAATCCCCTAACAATATTTCCGCTTTGTAATTGGTCATTTAACCTCGCTTCTTGGTCTTCACTTTCGTTTCTTTTTTGGCACAGAAAAGCGCAACAAGTTTGTGCGAATCATGAAAAGTCCCTTTTTCATCAATGAGACCACTTTCTCTACAGCACTCACCAAACGAATCTATTAACTCTTTTGGTATGCCCTGAGTTTGTCCGTGCTGTTTGCCTCTTTCGAGCAAGACGCTCAATACCTCTGTAATAATCTCTTTGTAGGAGTAATTTGAGAAAAACGGCCAGAAAAACTCCGACAACCATACTTCCGTATTGTGAGAATATGGTGTCCCAGTTCTTTGCTCAATTTTTATCATTCTCAAACCTCTTTGCATTGCAATGCCAAAAATGCAAATATACGGGCCCGTTCTATTTTTATCGGCGTTGGCAGCCTGCTCTAAGGCCCTAATGGCTTTTGGCCAATCTTGGCCACCCATCGTGTTGGTTCTGTTTTTTACCGAAACGTAAATGTTCGCGATTTTTTTCGCTCCCCTTACCCCGACTGTTGCGTTGAAATCCGCTTCCGCAGAGTTTATATCGGATATTGAATGGAATCTTTTTGAACGCGCAGCAGCCCCCTTGGCTATAAATTGGTAGCGCCAGCCAGAGTTCATGCGTTCCCTTTGGAGTGTTTTATTTCGAAACTGTTCTCTGGCAATATCTGCAAAATGCTTTCCATAACATTGGTAAGCGGTAGAAGCGGGATCTTCGCAATATTTTATAAAATATTGGAAGAGTTCTCTACCTTTGGATCTGTAGATTTTTCCGAGTTCTTCTTCGGAAATGTCTTCCGGGATGTTTCCCAAAATGCTTCGACCCGACTTTTTACTGGCTCTATCAATGGCATCTATTATTACGTTTTTAAGTTCGTTCGCCGTCATCTTGTACGTATGAGAATTCAAGCGATTTTCATCCAAAAAGCCGTAAAACCTATGCTCTTCGTCTTGTATTCGGGGATAGTCTTGAACTCGGGTCTTTTGAACCATGTTCAAAAGTTACAAGAGATTGTCATTTTAGTCAATTCTAGGCAACACGAAAGCTTTTCCGCCCCCAGTTCCACCAGCTTGCCCCCCGAATGATTCCAGCGGGGGAGGACCGATTCAGCCATCGTCTTTTTCATAAAATTTGAACTAATTAACGAATTTTTAAACGTCCAGCAAATCAATTTTTCTTCAAAGAATTCAACCCACAATTCGTATGCCCCTCCTCCCCTTGCCAACTCCCCGTGCGGGGGCTTGGGCGCGGAAATGTGGCCTAAAAGTTGCGCGAGAAGCGAAAGGTGAAGCGGAACGGCTGGCCGTCCAGGGCCTTGGCCAAATCCAGGCGCAAATAACTGCCAAACTTGGCGCCGAGGCCGAAATTATATTTGAAGGGGCGGCCGCTCCAGAATTCCGGGTCGCCGGAACGGGGGGAGGTTTTGCCCCAGTCGAAAAACCCAACGGTGGTAGGCACTAAGGGCTTGTCAATCAGGCGGGCGTGGTATTCAAGATTGACCAGCATCATCCGGTCGCCGTAAAACTGCTTGAAGCGGTAGCCGCGCAGGGTGCCGATGCCGCCTAAAAAGAAAAGCTTTTGCAAAGGAAGGCGGTGAATGGAAGTTCCGTAAACGGCGTGCGCCAGGAAAGTATGCTTTGGCCAGAGCGGCTGAATGCGCTCGAAGGTGAGAACGATGCGGGAATAATCTTGGTCTTTGCCCAAAGCTCCGCCGGCCAGTTCCCATTCCGCTTTACCCAGCCAGCCGGCGTCCGGATTTTTAAGGTCGTTGCGGGTATCGAACGTGTAATTGAAAGTCAAGGTTGCAATCTCGGAGTTAGAATCGTCAAAGTAGCGGCTAACCGTATCCAAAGGGACGGTCGAGAAATTTCGCCTAAAACGTTTGGGCCCGCGGGTCAAAGACCAGTCGGTTTCCTTATCCAGGGCCTTGAATTGGTCCACGGAATATGTTACTCGCAGAAAGTGCGTATTTTTATACTCCTGCTCGGCGAAGATGGAAATTCCTTCTTTCTCGGTGTAATCCATCAAATCGGCCCGCAAAAACAGGGTGGCAAAGCTGTTTTCCCCCTTGCCCAAAATCCAGGCATCCTGCGACCAGGTTTGGCGGTAGGCCGATGCTCCGAAGAAAAAGTGGTGCAAATCGAAAAGCTTTTGAGAAAAGCCGACGTCGTAGAGCCAGCGGTCGCGCGAAAAGGCATGCCCGCCCCCACCCCACAGTTTCGACTTGCTGTCGGAGGAGCGGTAGCGCCCGAATAATTGCAGGTTAAAGCCATCCACCCGGTTGTAAGCGCCCGAAAAGGCCAGAGCTCCTATCTGCGGCATCTCCTCAAACCGCCGCCTTTTTTTGTGGTCTTCCTGCCGGCTTTCGCGCGAGAGCTGACCATAGACAACCGCCCCATCTTTTTGAGTAACCTCACCGTCTATAACGACCACATCGCCGTGAACCACCGCTTCGGCGCCCAATTCGCAGTCGCCCAAGAAAACAACAACGTCTCCCCCCACTTCCCCTTCAATTTTAGCTCCCGAACCAAGCACAACCAGGCTCCCCTTGAGATAGTCCCCGGCATTCAGAATAGCAGGTTCGAAAAGATGGATTCGGTCTTCTTTTCCTATGGCTTGGGCTTTTTTAACGGCTTGCCCATTTCCATCGAAAAAGGCGGATACTGTCAGACTCTCGATGGAAGAGGCCGGATGCCAGATGCCGCCCAAGAGGATGCCTTTTTGCGAAAGAACCAATTCGCTCCCGCTATAAATGCCGGCGCTATCCAATCGGGAAGCAAGCGGGGTTAGAACCAGGCTATCCTTCCCATCGAGGGTGAAAAAAGCGACCCGCTCGTTTTGAATTTCCAGCCTCAACTTTTCAGAATTTTGTGCGAGAAGAGATGCGGGAATCGACAGTGAAAGAAGTAGAAGCGTCCAGATTGATTTTCTTTTTCGAAAGTTCTTGCTCACTTTTCTCAATTTATACTCTATTATCGATTTGCTCAAATAAATTCTTTGTCAAAGTTTGCTGCGCAAAAATGAATGCAAGCTACCTTTTCTTTTTTTCTCTTGCCAAATAGTCCGACAAAGCCCGCCGGTGGGCCGAAAAAGCGATGTCTTCCGGCAGGTTGTCCAAAGGGAAAAATTCGGCTTTCAAAGCGTCATCCCCCGGTTTCAACTTTCCACCTACAATATCGGCTTCGAAAAGAATCAAAACCACCCGGGTGCGCGGGTCATCCCCCGCGCGATAAACCGAAAAAAGCCCGCCTGTGGCGGGAACGGAAACGTCCAGCCCGGTCTCTTCTTTGACTTCCCGCACGGCGGTTTCTTCCGGCGCTTCGTCATACTCCATAAACCCCGCCGGAAGCGTCCACAAACCGGCCCTGGGAGGATATTTGCGCAAGACCATAAGCAGCCTGGATTCTTTACGAACGAAAGCCCCCACGGCCGGCACCGGGTTGCGGTATTGAACAAAATCGGCCTGGGGGCAAACCCGCCTTTCGCGGCCGTCCAATTCGGTCGACAAAAGCTCGCTGCCGCAGCGCGGACAAAAACGATACCAGCTCGATTCATCCTCCGCCCAGTGGGCCATTTTTTTTGCCAATTTTTTTGGGGATTTGGCCATCAATGGACTTTCATCACCAGCAAGGTCATGTCGTCAAAAGGCGGCACCGAGGCGGTAAAAGCTTCTATCTCCTCGACAATTCGGTTCTTGACCTCTTCGGCGGCTAAATGGCGGCACTCGCAGGCCAATTGCACCAGCCGTTCTTCGCCGAACATCTCTTCGTGGTTGGAAGCGTCGGTCAAACCGTCGGAATAAACCAAAAGCGTATCTTCCGGCTCCAAGGCAATCATCTCCGACTCATAACGACTTTCCAAAAAAGAGCCGATGATCGTCCCTCCCTTTTCCAAAAACTTGGTTTCCCCGTTGCGCCGGACCAGAATCGGATAGTTGTGGCCCGCGTTGGAATACAAAATGTTACCCGCCTCCGGGTTAAACAGGGCGTAAAACAAGGTTACAAATTTTTCCGGCGCGGTGTTGAGAGTCAAAAGCTCGTTTATCGAGCCGATAAATTCTTCAATCGGCCGGTCGTGCCGATGCTCCGCTTTCAAGCTCGCCTGCAGAAAAGAAATGAGCAGCGCCGCCGGCATCCCCTTGCCGGAAGCATCCGCCAGAACAAAACCTAACTTTTGGCCGCGCCACATAAAATCGTAATAATCCCCCCCCACCTGGCGGGAAGGGCGGGTGTAGCTGGCAAATTCGTACTTCGGCCCTTTGGGAAGCACGCGCGGCAGCAAATCCAGTTGAATCTGGCGCGCCAGCGACAGCTCCTCTTCCATGCGTTGTTTCTCCAGGTTTTCCGCGTATAAACGCGCATTGGCCGTGGCGATGGAAAGCTGATTGGCCAAAACCCCAAGCAGAGTCAAATCCTCCGAGCTGTAGCGAAAGCCGGAGACTTTTTCACCCAGAGCCAAAATCCCGACAAAGCGGTTCTCATCTATAATTGGGACAACCACGCGCGTGCCGAGGCTCGAAAGCAGCCCGGCCAGTCCCTCTTCGCTTCCCTCAGGCAAAATCGCTTCCAGATAAGCCGGCTCTTTTTTGGCCAGCAAGGCCTTCAAAAGCGGGTCCTCACCGGAGACTTTCTGCGCCAGGACCTCATTCCCGCATATAAAAGTCAAAATTCCTTCCGATTCCCTTTCCGTCAAAAGCAAAACCGCCCGTTCGATGAAAAGCTCTTTTTCCAATAGCTCGGTCACCTTGGCCGAAATTTGATTCATATCAAAAATGGAGACAAATTCCCGCGAAAAACGTTCCATAAGGTTGCGAAAATCGGAGCGCTGGCGTATAAAGAATCGCTTAATCCAATCGTCCAATTTTTCCATCACCGGCTGAAAGAAAACCAGCGCCAGCAAAATAAAACCAATTTCGATGACCGGCGTTTTCGCCCCCAAAGCATTGCGCACCGAGCGCCCCAGCTGCGCCACCGTGAGAATGTAAACGGCCACCAAAAGCCCGGTGGAAAGAAAATAGACTAAATTTTGCCGGAAAATCACCCGCACGTCCATAAACTGATGGCGGATGATGGCCCACCCCACCGCCCCCGAACCGACCACCAAAGCCCCGATGGTCAAAGCGTAGCGCAAAGGCTCCGAGAAAGTAAAATTAAACAGAGCGGGCAGGATGAAGGCGACCGTATAAAAGGCCAGAGCTAAAGTCAGTCCCGCCAAAACCAGGCGGACCTGATTTTTTACCCGCTGGTTGGCCAACCCAACCTGCCGGTAGAAAATCAAAGCGATGGCCAAAATGGCGTAGTTCAGATTTACTAGAGAAAAAAACCGGACGTGAAACTTGAGCACGACCGTTAAAAAAACCGAAACGACCTGCAAAATGTAGGCAAAGGGAGAAAGAACTATTTTTGCCAGCGAGCCCATCTGCTCCACATCCAGCCAGCTTTTTATCTGTTCCGGGCTGGCAAAAAAGGAGACCCAAAAAACGTGAAAAAGATGGGGCAGGAAGATGGCATATTTCAAAAACCGCCACTTTTTTACAAACTCCGTTTCCTTAGGAAAAACCAAGGCGAAAAGCGCCAGCTGGGGAAAGAAAAGCTCCCATAAATAAAAGAGATTGTACCACTTTTGGCTGGCGACGTTAACGTCGATGACGGAAAGGGTGGTTCCCACGGCGGCAAAAAGCGCCCCCAACCCGCCGAAAAACAGCATCAAAGCGGTGGTGCGGTTCACCCGCGAGCGGAAATTCTCCCGCAGGATGACCCTTCCCAGAAGGAACAGAAAAACCGAGGAGGCCAAATAAATGCCCGTGCCGATGGCCGACCAACTCATACCGCAAATTTTTTAACTAACTTAACCCGCACCCCTCCGTTTTGGCCGCGCAAAAACTCGACTGAATCAACCAGCGAACGCACGATGAAAATTCCCCGCCCCACCTCGCGCATAAGATTTTCCCCTTCCAGGGGATTGGCAACCTGCTCCGGGTCAAACCCCTTCCCCTCATCCTCTACGCAAATAGTCACCGCGCCCGTTTCAAAAAAAAGCTGCAGGATGACCTTTTTTGATTCATCCCGTTGGTTGCCGTGCAAAATGGCGTTATTCACCAGCTCCGAAACTGAAATGGCCAAATCCGCGATGGTGTCCTGGCTCACGCCGGCCTTTTTCAGCTCCCGCTCCAGGTAGCGGTCAACAGCTGAAAGCAGCTTTTGCGTGGAAGGAAAGGCGATACCGTTGGAAATCCTGGAAAGCCGCTTTACCATAAGATTCCGCCATCGGGTTGGAAAATTTTCGCGCGGGTGGAAGCAATCTTTTTCATCTGACCTACCTTTTTCCTACGTTTGGTTCGCTCTCAAGTTTTGATAATATACCTCTCCCGCAAAGGGTAGCCAATAAAAAAGGCAGGTTACCCTGCCTTTGCTTGCCGCCCGGCCGGTTCAATTTGGGCGCTAATTTTGGAAGTTTTTCAAGGCCTCATCCACCGAATCGTAGCTTTTGAAAACCGTGGTCAAATGAGTAATCACAATCAGGTTCTGAATCTTCTTGGTGGTCCGCGCCAGTCTCATTTCTCCCCCCACACCTTTTAAGCTGGTAAAGGCGGCTACCAAAACGCCCAACCCGCGCGAATCCATCAAATCCACTTCTCCCAAATCCATCACCATCCGCCGCGTTCCCTTCTCGACCAGTTCCTTGATTTTTTCGTGGATTTTGTCCAAATCGGGCCCGGCCATCATTCTCCCTTTGGGAGAAACAACCACCGCCCCGTCTTTTTCCATTGTTTCAAATTTCACTATCCGCTCCTTTTCTGAGAGGTGGAAGCAAAGCTGCTGACGGCGTCCTCCACCGACTTGTAATTTCTAAAATACTCTGTTAGTTTCGCGATAACAATCAATTGCTGATTTTTCTTGGTTAATCGGGCCAGCCTCAACTCTCCGCCGGCTTTACGCAACGTGGTCAAGCAAGAGATTAAGATTCCCAGTCCCCGTGAATCCATCCACTCGGTTCCTCCCAAGTCGATTACTACCCGCCGCGCGCCTATGCGCACCAGTCCTTTGACCTTGTCGTGGAAATTATCCAGCTTCGGTCCCGCCATCATTTTGCCCCTGGTTGAAATTACAACCACCCCGCCTTTTTCGCCAACCTCAAATTTCATATTAGTTCCGCTTGTGAGAGGTCGGGGAAACAAAGCTGCCGACCGCCTCCTCCACGGTTTTATATATCTCGAACGTAGTTCCCAAGCCGACAATGCCCAAAAGATGTTCCACCTTTGGGCTGACTTTTGCCAGCCGCAAGCTGCCGCCGGCCGACGAGGCGGTCGTCAGAGCGGCAATCAGAAACCCCAGCCCGCGCGAGTTCATCCATTCCACGCTGGTCAAATCGACCACCATTTGGTACTTCTGGCTTTTGACGTTTTCGCGCACCCGCTCGTGCAGTTCGGTGGACTCGTCCTCCCCCATAATCCGTCCCTGGGGGGTCAAAACCACCACTCCGTTTTGCTCGTTGACCGCTACTTTCATAGCCTACTTAAAACTGGATACCGCTTCTTCCACGGAATCGTGCGTCTCGAAAACGGTTACCAGCTTGGTGATGACCAAAAGGGATTGGATTTTCTCCGTCACCCGCGCCAGCTTCAGCTCCCCGCCGGCGTTGCGCATCGTGGTCAGGCCGGAGATTAAAATGCCCAGACCGGTCGAGTTCATCCAGTCCACGTCGGAAAGGTCGATGATGACTTTTTTCGAGTTTCCCTTTATCAGCTCGCGCAGTTTTTCATGCAGCTCGGTGGAGTCCGGCCCTCCCATAATCTTACCCCGTGGTGAAAGAACCGTCACTCCATCCTGATCTTTAACGCTAAACCTCATACCTGCTCCTTCTTTCCTCGCTACCCCGCCTTTGCGGGGTTTTTACAAAATCCAAAAGTTCGTCGGTAATATCCGTTTATACTCCTTTTTGTCAAGCCGATTTTGGACTACCAAAAGCCCGGAACAAAAAAAGCCGCCCGCCATAGGCGGACGGCTCTCTTGAGGGCTGCGTCTTTTCTACTTCACAAACTGCATTTTCTTGGTTTCTACAAAATCACCGGCTCTAATTTGATACAAGTAAATTCCGGTGGAAACACCGCGGCCATGCTCATCCCTTCCATCCCAACTCACCTGATAAAACCCCGCCGGTTTCTCTTCCTCCACCAGCGTTTTAACCGTCTGCCCCAAAATGTTGTAAATTTCCAGTTCCACTTTCGCGGCTTTGGGAATAGAATATTTGATGGTAGTGGTTGGGTTAAACGGATTGGGATAATTTTGGCCCAGTTCGAAAAACCGGGGGAGCGGGTCTTTTATTGCTACCTTTGCACCAGGATCAGCAACGCAGGTGAACTGATTGGCCGGTGCTGAAAGGAAAGGGTCTTTATCAATGCTTCCAACAAACCATCCAGCAGGTGGTGAAGTTGAATCCCACCAATTTGCTTCGGCAAACAAAGTCCCGCCGCTAACATTTTTCACGGCAATGGCTCCGGCAGAGGCGGTTTTCATAAAAACATTGTTTTTTCCGCAATCCCCGCCCAAGGTTTGTCCATCCGTGGTTTTGCCCAAATCGACTTTGGAGCTTTTGCTGTAAACCGCCATCGTGGTGAATTGCCCGAAGGAACAGCTTCTAACTCTAACCGTGGCTGTGTCACCTTGAACCGAGATGGCCGTATCGGCGTGGCTTATGCGGGTGAAATTCAACTCCCCGTGCGCGGGATGAGCGAATACAATCCCGCCCCAAGCCCCGGCTTGAGGCGAGGCTCCAAAACCGGCAATGATAACCGAATCGTTTTTAGTGCCCAAAGTCTTCAACTCTCCATAAACGATTAACTTTCCCTTTCCCGGGCTGGGGTTGCCGGGTCTGCCAACCACATCTCCGGGAAGATAGAGAAGTTTGGCTCCAGCGGCTAAAATCAACCTTCTTCCCTGTGGGACAATAATCGGGCCGGAAGCGTAAACGGTACCGGTGAGAGTTGTCTCTATTTGAGCTTTCGGGATAGTGTCGAAGAAAGTCAAAGCCTTATAAGCATTCACCCGCCCGGTACCGAGCTTTCGATACCAGGCTTTGGTAGAATCGTTACCGGGCAAAGTGTCAATATTATCAGTCGAACTTTTCAGTTTGGCCATAATCTGCAGATTCGTAAAATTTGGGTAGGCTGACTTAATGAGACCGGCTACCCCGGCAACCAAAGGAGCAGAATAGGATGTGCCGGCCCCAATAGCGGCGCTGCCGGAATCTGAACAAGTATCGCAGGGCACTCTTACTTCTATGCTTTCAGCGGCAAATTCCCAGACCCGGATGTTTCCAAGGTTGGTGGTGTCCATCCGGGCTACCCGGTTGGAACCCGGGGCGGCCAGGTCAACCGAATCGCTGTAGTCGGCGTAGTGGCTTCTAACATCGTCCAAGTAAGTTGAAGTTACACCCAGTACTTTTGCATAACTGGCTGGATATCGAATACTGTTTCCATGATTATTCCCGGCAGCCGCAACCAGAACGCATCCCCAATAAAAAGCGTAGTCGATGGCTGTCTTGAGGGTTGGATTGTCATTGGTTAATGTAAAACTCATATTAACGACGTTGGCACCGTTTCGGGCCGCATAGTAGAGAGCATTTTTTACCGTTAGGGTACTCACAAGGCCGGAATTATAACCGCCACCAACGGCTGCCGAAAGAATCATCAAACGGCAGGAATCTCCGGCACTGGCTATCCCTGCTATGTTGTGGGTGACGCCGGCAGCTAGACTGGCGGTGGCAGTCCCATGTAATGCGAAGAGTGGAACGGGGTCGGGTAGGGTGTCGGAACCGACGCGGGAAAAGTCGTAGCCGATGACGTCATCCACGTAGCCGTTCCCATCCTGGTCTATGCCATCGAGGTCGGCAACATTTGATGGATACTGAGGATACGGGAGAGAATCAAACCTGCCGTTACCATTTCTATCTTCGAGCGTATTTATCCAGAGATTATTTTCAATATCGATGTGCTTCCAAAAAGTCCCTTCGTCGATTATTGCTATTTTTACGCCTCGGTTTCCCTGCGTAATGTCCCAGGCTTTTTCCAGCTTCAGGTGCAGGGAGTCCATCGACCACTGGGAACTGTCCTTTTGCGGGAAATGCAGTCTTCTGAACAACGTGTCGTTGGGAGTAAATGCAACCTTGCCAATGTAGTTGGGATGAGCCCATTTAATCCTCGAATCAGCCTCGTAAGCCGCGGCTATTGCTGAAATATTTGCGCTTTCCGGAAAGACCACCAGATAATCTTCTTTCGTTTCTAGAATTCCGGGATACCCACTGGAAGAAAACTTGCGCATACCGCTGGCTCGGTTAATCAAATCGATATAGGCTATACCGCAGCTGGTAAAGCCGGTTGAGTCTTTTGAAAGCGAGCCTATCGCATAGGGTTGAAAGGTCACCAAAAGTTCTCCCGGCATATACTCCTGACCAAGAGCCGGTGCTAAAGCCAGCCCCATTAGCAGTAAAACAAAACTAAACAACTTCATAAAAACCTCCTATGGTAAAAGGGTTAAGGACAAGGAAAAGGAATTCCTAAAAAGATGGCATTCAAAAGCAAAATCACATCGGCGGCGGTCAACAGACCATCGCAATTGCCATCGGCATTCTGAAAAGGGGCTGGGAAAACCTCCCCCAAAAACACGGCGTTCAGCTCCGTCACCGCATCCGCGGCGGTAAGCCGCCAATCCAAATTAACATCCCCTTTAATCAGCCGGCTGCTGCCGACCGCCCCAAAAATGTGCCAATTCTCCTCAAAGAAAGGGTCGTGGCGGTCATCCAGCCAGGCCACAAATGCCTTCCCCTCGTCGTTTACCGCTATAGAAGCCGCGACGTGATCAATGGGAACGTCGGAAAAAATGAACGAATCATTGGTTACCCGAAAGGAAGGTTTGAAAGTTTTCCCGGAGTCGGAGCTGTAGGAAAAGAAAATGTCATAAACTTCTATGGAATTGGGCGAGCGGGGTCTGTTCTCGTTCCAACTCACATAAAAACTTCCGTTTTTCCAGCTTAGGGAGGGGAAATAGGGGGAACTGGTGCCGGCCAAATCACTATCATCCTCCACTCGGACGCTGGGCGAAAAAGTTTGGCCGTAATCTTGGCTGGCTGAAAAACGAAGGGTCCATTGGTCAAAGCGACCATCTTGCCAAGCTACACCTACCAGCGCATTCGAAGAAACCGTAATACTGGGATCTTCTGCAAAAGTTAGACCCTGTCCAATGGGCAGGTCACTCGCTAGAAGATGATAGTTATAGTTAAGGCCGGAATCTACGCTTCGATTCAAAACTATTCCGTTTTTCCCTTCGGTTGTTGTCCCCTTGTAGGCGGCATAAACCCGCCCACTGTCATCGGTGGCAATGTCGATTCCACCATTCACATAGGTACCCGCTTCGTTTACTTGAACGTTTGAGGTGAAACTTGTGCCACCATCGAAACTGGCTGCGGAAAAAAGATTTCTGGCTGTCGGCGGAGGCATATTTCTCTGGTCCCGCCAAGCGATAAATATCTGGCCTCTATTGTTTACCTCTATGGCTGGTCTTTCCTGCCCCATTTGGGCTATAGTGTCATCACTAACTTTAACCCGGGAACTGAAAGTGGCCCCTCCATCCGTCGATTTTCGAAAAAAAATGTCCCCTCCACTCTGATAGGCTAAATGGATTATTCCGGAGCTGTCCACCCGCATACTCGGAGTGACTCCGCCGGCGACCGCCTTGTTTGGTCCAAAGGTTATTCCCCCATCCGTTGATTTGGCAAAGAAAACCCAGGTGCCCACCGGCGGCGGGGAAAAACGGGTTTCTTCCCAGACGACGTAGACCGTATCCCCCCGAAAGGCGGTAAAGTGCTGCCCGGAGCTCTGAAAAGTCAACGAACTGCCACCATTGGCCGTAGCTTCAGTTATTTCCACCTCCGGGGAAAAGAAGTAGGTGCTGTCCGCTCGCAATATAGCCGAACCAGTAAGTAAAAACCCCACTAGCATGAGCCAAGCTCTTTTCCGCATCTAATAGCTCCTACAATAAATATACGTAATAACTTGGACATACACTAAAGTTAATTTATTGAAAAAAAGTCAAGCCCTATTTGAAATTTGCATAAGCCGTTGACAACAAAGCGATGAGCTTCCATATTCGCCCCGTGCCGGAAAAAGGTATTCCCCAGCATACTAAAATTTTAATCGGCTTGGGTATTGGCGCGGTTGCCGGAATTATTGCCAACCTGCTCTGGAGCGGCAGCCCGCAATTGGAGTGGCTGATTAAAAATATCATCTATCCTTTCGGCCAGATTTTCCTGCGGCTGATTTTTATGATTGTCATCCCGCTTATTCTTTCGGCCTTGACTCTGGGGACGGCGGAGATGGGGGATTTGCGCAAACTCGGGAAAATCGGCGCCAAAACCCTAATCTATACCGTGGCGGTTTCGACCATTTCGGTGGCGATTGGGATAAGTCTGGTCAATTTGGTCAAGCCGGGGAAAGGGATTTCCGCCGAAAACCGCGCCAAGTTAGAAGAGACCTTTGGCGCCACAACCACCCAAAAAACGATTGAACAGGCCGGGGAAGCCAAAAGCTTTTCCGACGCCGTTTTGGACATCATCCCCAAAAATCCCTTCGCCGATATGGCCGGAATTTTTGCGGACAACTACAAAGGCGGCGGCGTTCTGGCAGTGATGTTTTTGGCCATCTTTTTGGGGATTGCGCTGACTCTTTCGAAGTCGGAAAAAACCGTCATTTTGATTCGCTTTCTCGAAGGGGTTTACGAAGTGGTGATGACCGTCATCCGGATGGCGATGAAGCTGGCCCCCTATGCCGTAGCCGCTTTGATTTTCTCCATAACCGCGCGGATGGGCTTTGCGATTTTGACCACCCTCGGAAAATATGTATTGGTGGTGCTCTTCGGCTTGGCCCTGCACCAGTTCGGCGTCTATTCGCTGGTGATAAAATTTTTAGCCGGGGTTAATCCGCTCAATTTCTTCCGCGCCATCGATGAAGTGATGGCCATCGCTTTTTCCACCAGTTCTTCGAATGCCACCCTGCCGGATGCCTTGCGCGTTTCCGAAGAAAAAGTGGGCGTCCCCCGCGAAATCAATAGTTTTGTTCTGACGCTCGGCTCGACCGCCAATCAAAATGGGACGGCGCTCTATGAAGGGGTGACGGTGCTATTTTTAGCCCAGTTCTTCGGTGTCGATTTATCGCTGGGTCAGCAGATAACCGTAATCTTTGCCTCTATTTTAGCAGGAATAGGCACCGCCGGCGTACCGGGCGGCTCGCTTCCCTTTATTGTGCTTCTGCTTCACACCGTCGGCATTCCCGGCGAAGGCATCGGGATAATTTTGGGCGTCGATAGAATTCTGGATATGTGCCGCACGGTGGTTAACGTCACCGGCGACATCACCGCCGCCGCTTTCATTGCCAAAAGCGAAGGGCATAAGCTGAAAATTTCGTAAGAAACATCATACCGTATGGGTTCAAAATTTTGAACCCCTGCAAAAGGCCGTAAGGGCGAGGCATGCCTCGCCCTTACAATTCATGAGGAGCCGATTCTCCTACCAGCCACCCCGCCAACCTTTCTTTCGCCACAACTGGCCGAGTTTCATAAACAAAAAGAAAAACAGATAGCCGAAAATCGCCCCTTCTACCATTCCGGCCAACGTGTCAAAGGGATAATGCACCCCCACGGCAATCCGCGAATAGGATATAAGCCCGGCTAAAGAGAACAAAACCCAGCGCGCGCGGGGGTAAACCAAACTCAAGAAAGTCGCTATGGTAAAAGTGGTGACGGCGTGGCCGGAGGGAAACGAATAGGTCATCCCGCAGCCGACCAGCAGGTGAACATCGGGAAGCGTCAGACAGGGCCGCGGGCGAGCAAAGATAGGTTTAATCCAGTGGGAGTTGCCAAAATCGGCTATCCCCCAGGCCGCCAGCGCAAACAAAACCGCCCAGCGTCCTTTATTTTTTCCTTTCCACAGCCAAAAGAGTACCGCCACCGCCACCACCAGCCGCAAGTTGGCGGTGTTGGTTATTACCGGCATTACCGCATCAAATACCGGATTGGCAAGCTGGCCGTTGAAAAAATGGAACAGGGCTACGTCAATGTGGTAAAGAAACGCAATAAAACCGTTCACAGCCAATTCAAAATAGTAATTGAGATAAAAACCTCAACCGTCAACCCGCCGTAAAAGACTTCCGACCTCTTTCATAAATTTTGCTTTTTGTTCCACCGGCACCAAAAGGGTAACTTCCAAATCGCTGCCAAATTTTTTGTTTTTCACCTTCGCTCCAAATCGTTGCGCCAGTCGAAGTACTCGGTCGGCCCGTTTTAAGGGCACAATCAAAGACACTTCTTCCATCATCATCAATGCTTTTTTGCCGCACTTTTGTAATACGTCCAAAGCCGCTTGCCGATAAGCTCGTGAAAGCCCTCCCGTCCCTAATTTGGTTCCGCCAAAATAACGCACCACGGCGACCAGAGCGTTTGAAAGGCCGGCGGAACGAATCGCCTCCAAAATTGGTTTTCCCGCAGTTCCCTTTGGTTCGCCAGCATCCGAACTGCGAACCTTTTCCTCAATGCCTGTCCCAATGACCCAGGCAAAGCAGATATGTGAGGCGTCAAAATATTCTTTCTTCACCGCCTTTAAATTTTGCTCCGATTCCTCTACCGAAGCGACCGGATAAAGAAAGGAAATAAACCGTGAAGCTTTCTCCCGAAACTCCGAGCAGGCCTCCCGAAGGGGTACGAAAAAAGAACTACCGGGCAACGGGGACGAGCGGGGGAACCGTCGGATGAGCCATCTGCTTTTTCACCCAGTACTGCTCAATAACCGAAAAAAGATTGAACAACGTCCAGTACAAAACCAGGCCGGAAGGCATTTTAAAAAAGAAGAAAAAGAACATCCCCGGCATCAAATAAACCATCATTTTCTGCTTGGGGTCGCGGATGGTCATTTTCTGCTGCCAGAACATCAAAAGAGTCATCAGAATTGGAAGAACCATCAGGTGGTCGGCGGTGGACAAATCGGAAATCCAGAAAATAAACGGCGCCTGACGCAATTCAATCGCCGCTGAAAGCACGGCGTATAGAGCCATAAAGAGGGGAAATTGCAAAAGCAGAGGGAGACAACCGGAAAGCGGGTTGAAGCCGATTTCACGGTAAAGTTTCAGCGTTTCCTCGTTCAGCTTTTTCGCGTCGTTTTTGTATTTTTCTTTCAGCTTCTCCAGCCGCGGCTGCACCTCCGCCATCCGTGCCATCGATTTGGCCGATTTGCGCGAAAGCGGCAGGGTAACCAGCTTGATTAAAATCGAAAAAAGAATGATGACCGCGCCGTAGTTGGGCAGAATTTTATGAATGCTTTTGAAAAACCAGAGCATTCCGACCGCAATCGGTTCCACGATAATTTTCGGCGCCAAGGGCGACTGCCCCAAATCCAAAACCCGCTCTAAACTCACGTTGAAAGAGCGCAGCAAATTGTAATCCAAAGGCCCGACAAAGAGCGTGAACCGTCCGGAAATGGCGCTGGTTGAAGGCGCTTGGGCGCCGATATAGACGGAAATTTTCTTGCCCGAAATTCCGGCGGAGTCTTTTTCTTGATAACCCGTAGCCCAAAATCCGGTGCCGGGAGCATCCTTGGGCATTATTACCGCGGCGAAATACTTGCTGCGGGAAGCCACCCAGAAGGTTTCGCCGGAGGCGGCCTCTCTTAAACTGTCGTTTTTGAAACTTTTCTGATGGAAAATGTCAGTCCCCATCCGGGCATAGGCGCCAAAGTAATTCAAAGCATCCGTCCGATTTTTTTCAGTGACCAAGAGGCCGCCGCGCCAGCCGACTCGATAATCCCGCCCCCAGTTGGCGGTCGAATCGGCGCTGACTTCTGTTTCGATGGCGTAGCTCTCCGCCGAAAAGGTGTAAGTGATATGAATGTTTTGCCCGGTAGATGTCTGCCCGACAAAATTGAGGTTTGCTTTCTCGCCTTTGGCCAATTCAACATTTTCGGCGTTTGGTTTAAAATCCAGCTCGGAAGTGGAAAAGTTCCGGTTTGGGACCGCAATTTCGAAACCGATCGCACCATCCGGTGGCAAAAGCTCCAAAGGTTTTTTGCCATCCAGAAAATATTTTTTCAGAACGATCGAAACGAAAGTTGCTCCGTGCGAGGAAAGCTTGTAACTGGCCAAAGGAGTTTCCACCGTCAAGGTTTCTGCCGAAAAAGAAACAGGGATGGCAGAAGAAGCAGCCGCAGCACTCTTTTTTGAATCGGTTGAAAACGGAGCCGTCTGCTCGACAACTTTAACCGAATCCTTTCGCGCAATCCCTGCCGGTTTCGGTTTTTTGGGGTTAACCCACTGGACGTAAACCGGCCAGAGGATGAAAACCAGGGCGATGAGAACCAGCCCCATTATTGATTTTTTATCCACTTGTGGTGAGCCTTTGCCTGCCCTGAGCGTAGTCGAAGGGTCGAACCATCTATTTAACCGGATCCCAGCCGCCGGTGGAAAATGGATTGCAGCGCAAAATTCTCCAGACCGTCAAGGCGCTTCCTTTGAAAAAGCCATGTTTGTGCAGAGCTTCCAAAGCATAATCCGAACAGGTGGGATGAAAGCGGCAAACCGGCGGAAACCAGATGCGCACGTAACGCTGGTAAAGTTTGACCAGCCCGCTGGAAGTCAGAACCAGCACCCGGCTCACGAAACCCGCTCTATTATCTCCGGCCCGAAAAGAGAAAGAAGATAGCCGGCCATTTTTCCATCCGGCATTGCCGGAAAAAGATTTTTGTTTTTTATGACAATCAAATAATCCAAACCGGATTTAAAAAGAGACTGATTTTTCCGAATCATCTCACGTGCCCGGCGGCGCAGGCCGGTGCGCAGGGCAGCCGTCCCGGCTTTGGACGAAACTCTAAAACCGAAGCGGCAATGACTTAAGCCGTTGTCCCGCCAGAAAATTTCCCCACCGACAAAAGCTTGGCGCTTCCCTTCGGACAAAAGCAGGCCAAAAACTTTATCGCCGGAAAGACGGGTGGCTTTGGAAAAATCGAGCACTACTTTTTGGGAACGCTGGGGGTAAGCCTTTTGCGCCCTTTGGCCCGCCGGCGTTTTATTACCTGCCGCCCATCCAAAGTGGACATCCGCTTGCGGAAACCGTGGTCGCGCAGCCGCTTGATTCGAGAAGGTTGATAGGTTCTTTTCATTTACTATCCTTTCACAAAGCCGGTTAATATAGCCGAATACGACCCAAAAGCAAGATAAGAAAGGTCATTGGATGGATATGACTTGTCCCCCGGTCATTTGCATCAGTTCGGCGGGGTTGAGCTTAAAAACGGCATTGGGATTTCCTGCCGCCGCCCAGATTTCCTCTAACTTCAATAAGTCTTCGTCGATAAAAGTTTCCAGTTTTTCCAAATGCCCGAGCGGCGGCACGCCCCCGATGACAAATCCGGTTTTTTGACGAACGAAGTCGGCATCCGCTCGTTCAATCGGTTCACCGAGATATTCGGCGATTTTTTTCTCATTGACTCGATTCACCCCGCTGGCAATGACCAAAACCGGTTTCTGGCCGTTTTTTGTTTTGAAAATCAAGGACTTGGCAATCTGCGCCACCTTACAGCCGATGGCTGCCGCCGCTTCGGCGGCGCTGCGGGTGGTGTCGGGAAGTTCGACTACCGGGTTGTGCATCCCGAGCGCTTTCAAGGCATCCTGAACTTTTTGCGCGCTGGGACTCAACATTTTTTCATATTCTCCATCGTGAATACCCCCCGGCGGAAGCCGGGGGGCTACCCAATTGAAACTTAACACATCAAACGCCTATATTCTTTCCAGATGTTCTACGGTTCGTTCGTTTCTGATGTTGCCGGTATTCAAAGTGGTCTTGGGCTCCAAGAGCATAACCCAGACCTCTTCTTCCGCCATCGGCATATGCTCCACGCCTTTCGGCACAATTATAAACTCCCCTTCCCCCACGACCACGTCGCCGTCCCGGAATTTCATTATCATCGCCCCTTTAACCACCAAAAACAGCTCGTCTTCTGCATCGTGATGGTGCCATACAAATTCCCCTTTGAATTTGACCAGCTTGACGTACGAATCGTTTAGCTCTCCGGCGATTTTCGGCTTCCAGAAGTCCTGAAAGCGAGCAAATTTTTCGGTCAGATTTACCTTTTTTATCATTTCCCGCACGGAATTATAGTTTTATTGCAAAAATATTGCAACGGGAAACAGCGCTTATTCGAGCCAGTCCGGGAAAACTAATTTATTTTTTCAATTGCCCCATACTTCTACTTTTCCGCAAAAGCTCGATATAGCCGAATATCAATTCTTCTTGGGCGGTGGAAAGGGACTCAAATACCGGCAGGCCGGCCTTCAAAACCTGGCGCACAATATCGGAGAAGGATAGCTCAAATTTTTCCGCCAGCGCCTGCAGGCGGCATTTTAGCCCATAAGATACATAAACGTTCAAACCGCAATCGGCGCCCCCCTTTTCCCTTCGGGCGGCAGATGTTCCGATAGATGACGCTGCAAGCTCCGGCTGTTGGTGCGAATTTGATACTTTTCTTTCAACTGGTGCAAAATTCTTTTCCATCCTTCCTCCTTGGTTTTTGTTTTCAGTAACTTTTCTATCTTTTTTCTTTTTTTCGAAAGGCATACCGGACAGCTTGGTTCTTTCACAATTACTCTGTATTTTTTGCACACAAAGGGCGCCAAAAAATTCTTCAGTTTTCGCCGGGCTTTGAGCAAAACGGTTTGTACTCGAAATTCGGACAGCTGCAAAGCCGCCGCAATTTCGCCCCATTTTTGTCCTAAAAAATAGAACCGCTCCACTATTTCTCCTTCCATTTCCGTCAACTTTTGCAAAGCCCTGCGTATCTCTTTCTCTATGTCAACGTTACAAGGCGCCGGTTCTTCCTCCGGCACGTCTGGCAAAAATGGAGCAAAAACAACTCGCGACCGATTTTTCTCTCTTCGCATACGGCTATCTACGCGATTCGCTTTCACCCGGCTATGCCCCGGCTTTCACTTTAAACGGGGTGAAAGTTGCTTGTAAGTCGCAACTTCTCGGTTATATTTGTCGTTAAAATGAAGAGTCTTGGTGAAAGTCGGTGAAAATCCTAATCGAAAGGAGCAACAATGAACGGAGAGCATAAAAAAGAGCACAACCAGAGGGGAATGATTATCAGCGGGCTGATTGTTCTGGGAATGGGCGTTTTGTTTTTGGGCGATGAAATGGGCTGGATTCCCGGCCTGCATCACACCTGGCCGGTGATTTTGATAATAGTCGGCTTGGCCTTGATTATCGGGGCGGTGACCAAAAAGCCGACAGGCAGCCAGAGCAATTAAGTGGACGAGCTTTCATCAAGTGAAATTCCTGTTTTAGCGGTAGCTGCCGAACCGCAAACGCTTGCCAAAAAACCGCTCAAAATCTGGAGCATTCTTTTTCTGTTTTTTCTGCTTGTTTTATTGCCGGTTATCAATTTCCCGCCGTTCGTCAACTGGCTGGTTTATCATTCGACCGGAATGAGACTCCCTGCCGGTTTTGAAAAAGACATCGGTGATAACCGGATGGTCACCTATATCGGCACGATGGTTTTCCAATGGGGACTGGTCGCTTTTATGTTTTTGGCGCTAAAGCTGGAAAAAATAAAGCTTTCGGAAACCGGCTTTCGCGGATTAACCGTGCGGAATTTCAATATCGGCGCGGTATTTTTAGTTGCTGCAATTATCTTCACCTATTTAATCACCTTTGGGTTAGATGCTATCGGTCTTAAAGTGAATCAAGAACTTGACTTCATTCTGCCCAAAACGCCAACGGAGCGAATTACCTGGGTCTTTCTTGCCTTTACCGCCGGTTTTTGCGAGGAAGCGGTCTATCGCGGCTACACCATTTCCCGCTTAACTCTGGCCACCGGCAGTTGGTGGCCGGGGGCGGTTATTTCCTCCCTATCTTTCGGCTCCCTCCACGCTTATCAAGGGTTCGGCAATATCTTTTTGATTTCCATTTTTGGGTTTATGCTGTCTTTATTATTCATCTGGAGAAAATCGTTGATACCGGGCATCTTCGCCCACTTTTTGCTGGACGTCTTCGCGCCGGTCTTGCAGCCGTTGGGGAAATAGATGCGGAAAATTCTGTTTAGTTTTCTAATTTTCGTTTTTCCAGCTACTGCCTTTTCACAACTACCCGATTCAGTTTATGCCAAATGGCTTTTGACGCCGGAAATCAAGAAGGGCTTCGACTTTTCCCTTTCCGCCGCCAAGCTGACCTATCAGGATTTTACTTTGCGGCCGGATTATTGGGAGATTGATCCAGCGAGAATGAACGAAATAAACCAACTTATTACATATCCTTTAAGACTTCCAACTAAATCACTTGAAATTGCTGAACAGGTTAGAGGTCAAAATGCATTCAATAATTTCACTCCTTTCATTAATAACACCGGATTGTATGATATGTTATTGCTTCCGAGATCAGACTTTATAGCTTACCAGTACATAAGACCAAAGGCAGAACGGTTAATGAGTCGGTCTAGAAGTTTTCCCTCAAACATACCATCAAAAGACCCCGTATTATTCAAACGTTCGTTCTTCACTCTGCTGGCTACGCTTCCAGAAGAAGGATTTGTGGCAGCATACACTGAAAAAGAAATGGACTTCATACAAAATAAATTCCCAAGAACAATTCTCGAGGACACCGTTGAAGAAAAGTTGTCCGTTGATGAGCTCGATAGCATACAGAAACTGGAAGAAAAATTAACGCGCGAATTTGCCCCTTTAGTGAACGCTTCGCGCGACCATATCATGAACGTAAATATTGCATTAAGTTTTCTTAGAAGCTTTAGAGAAGCCTCAAATTTAATGGGCACATTTGTTCCTTCTTCTGGCAAAGTGGCGAACGAGATTTTATGGGAAGACAAAAAACGCCACGTCATTATCGGTGGCACTGGGCCGAATCACTACAAAGGAGATTACGCTTTAATCATCGATTTGGGTGGAGATGATACCTATGAACTAACCCGCCGACCAAATTTTACGGGCCAAGTAATCATCGATTTGGGCGGCAATGATAAATATTTTGCCTTGGAGGATTACGTGCTTGCCTGTGGATATTTTGGCTATTCGGTGCTAATTGACGTGGCCGGGGATGATTTGTATCAGGGGAAAAACTTCTCACTGGGGTGCGGGTTTTTTGGGTGCGGCTTACTATGGGACCAAGCGGGAAGTGACACCTACATCGGCGACCAGTTCACTCAAGGGGCGGGCGGATTTGGCATCGGCATTTTAAAAGACGACGGCGGAAACGACCGTTATCAGGCAGCTTTATATGCACAAGGCTTTGGCTTTGTGCGCGGGGTGGGAGCACTGCTCGATGCAAACGGAAACGACAATTACTTTGCCGGAGGGAAATACAAGGAACTTTTGGGGCTGGCCGGAGAAATCCGCTATCAGTCGATGTCGCAAGGGTGCGCCTACGGCCTGAAGCCGTATCTTTCCGGAGGAATGGGGTTCCTTTTCGATTACGACGGCGACGACCAATACAGCGTAGATATGTTCGGCCAGGGCTCCAGCTACTGGTGGGGATTAGGCGCGCTGGTCGATTTCAAAGGGAACGACCGCTACATTGCGCAACAGTATGCCCAGGGAGCGGGCGTGCATATGAGTTTAGGAGTTCTGGTCGATTCCTCCGGCAACGATTTTTATCTATCGAAAGGTGTTTCGCAGGGCTCGGGGCATGATTTCGGGGCGGGGATGCTTTTTGATCTTTCCGGGAATGATAATTACGTGGCCGAAAGCGGCTCACAGGCATATGGCTCTGCCAATGGCTATGGAATTTTTGTGGACGGAGCCGGAAACGACGGATATTATGTAAAAAACAGAACCAATACCCAGGGAGCGGGCAATCCCCGCCGGGAATACGGCTCCATCGGCCTGTTTTTGGATTGCGCCGGAACCGACCACTACGACGGCAGGGGCGGAGATAACCGGTTTTGGAAGCCAATCGCTCCGAATAATATGTGGGGTATTGGCGTGGACGGAAATTTTGGCGCTGCGGACAGCGCACAGGTGAAAAAATGATTCAACATTTAATTGCGTTGGCCCTGTTTTCAAGTTCAGCCCTTGCCCAAACCGACACCTTGCGCGCTAAAGTCGATTCTCTTTTTATCCGAGCTTCGGCGGGCGAGATGGAGCATCGGGATTTGGTTGTCGGGCCGGCGGTAAAGGCCCTCCGTGAATTGCCGGGCGCAATGCCCTATTTGGTTGAAAAATTGAGCACGCGGGATGCGCGGGAACGGCTGACCATCGTCGATTCGATTCTGACCAAAATGCCGGAGGCGGTTTTGCCGGTTTGCCAGGCCACTCAAAGCTCCGACCCGGTGATGGTGCGCAACGCCGCCGAAGTGCTTTCCAAGCTTCCCGACCGCCGGGCCGCCCCCTATTTGGTGAAGGTACTGGAGCATCCGGACATTTTAGCCCGTGGCTACGCCGCTATGGGGCTGGGGAAGGGCGGCGGAGAAGGCACCAGGGATGGACTTTTGAAAGCCCTAAAAGATTCGGTAAATTTCGTCCGCACGCAGGCCGCCGCCGGGCTTGGATATTTAAGAGATACCGCAACTTTGCCCAACCTAATCCAGGCCTTTGCTGACGACTATTATGGTGTGCGCTTCAGCGCCGCTAATTCGCTTATGAAATTCAATAACATCGCCCTGCCTTATCTTTATAAGGCTGTTGAATCGGAAAACCCGATGGTTCGCCAACTGGCGGCGGAAACTTTGGGAAAAATGCGCGCGCCGGAAGCGGTTGCCCCCCTTTCGCGCTTGTTGAAAAGTCAGCTCTGGACCGACCGGCTGGTGGCTATGGAAGCGCTGGCCGAAATCGATACTCCAACCGCCCGGCAGTTGTTATCTTCTCACAGCGAAGAAGAACCGTTATTGAAAACCCGCTTAGAGGAGTTGACCAAAAAGTAATGCCTTCCGCCGCTCGAAAGCTATCCGCCGCCGATTTGGCTGAAATCCTGGAAGGTGATGTATTGGATGGAGCAGTAGTGCTTGATCGCTTCTTCCCCTTCGAGCAGCTGTTTCATCCCAAAACTCCGCCCGAGTCGTTTGATACCGAAAAAAAAATCGCTCCGGAGCTTTTCTATCTGTGTGAACAAAAAGATTTCCACTGGAAAGATATCCTCATCCTCGACACCGAAACCACCGGCCTTTCCGGCGGGAGCGGAAATTTTGCTTTCCTGCTTGGAATGGCGGAAGTCCAGCCCAATGGGTTGAAAACTTGCCAGATTTTCCTGCCCGATTACGGCGCCGAGCCGGTTATGCTTGCGCACCTTTCGGAAAAGCTGAAAAAGAAAACTCTTTTGGGAAGCTACAACGGCCGTGCCTTCGACTGGCCGCTTTTGGAGACCCGCTTTATTATGAATAAACAGCGCCCCTCCAGCTTTGATGAGCATTTGGACTTCCTTTTCATCGCCCGAAGGCTGTTTAAAAATATCTTCTCTCCCCTCTCACTTTCCAACTTGGAAAGGGAAGTGCTGGGCCGTCCCCGAACCGGCGACATTCCGGGAGAGTTAATCCCGCAAACTTATTTCGATTTCTTGATAACCGGCAATCCGTATCCTTTGAAAAAAATTTTGGCGCACAACCTGAAGGACTTGGCCGCCACCGCCGCTTTGGGGCTTTATTTTTCGCACTGGGCCGAAAACCCGGAGAAAGCGAACGGTCTGGAAAGCCCGCTGGGACGTTTTCTTTTGAAAGCCGGCAGTTTCGAAAAAGCCCGGCCGATTATCGAGAGAACATCCGAAAAAATTCAAACCGAAGAGCAGGCCCGCGCCGCCTTCGAGCTTTCGTTGGCTTACAAGCGGGAGGAAAACTGGGAATCGGCCTACCGATTGTGGGAAAAGCTGGCAAACCAGACAAATTTCCCAAAGGCGCGCCTTTCAGCCCTGCGCGAGCTGGCAATGCATAGCGAACATAGAAAAAAAGAATACCCTGTCGCTTTGGCCTACGCTAAAAAAGCTGTTTTTAATCACGAAATTTCCAACCCGTGGCTGCAGGCCGACTTCGCCCGCCGCCGGGAGCGGTTGGAAGGGAAGCTGGAACAATAGCCTTTTCTCTTCTGTTTAATCTATATAGATGAGCAATCCCCAGGTTTTAGCCGTCGGCACAGCCTTGCCATCCCAGCGTTTTTCGCAGGCGGAAACGTTTGCGATGATTGGCTACACCAGCGAACGGATTAAAAAGATTTTTATGAACGGGGAAATCGAAAGTCGGCATTTCTATTTAGAAGGGAAACCGTTTAACCCGCATGAATCAAAAGATGAACTAACCGCCCGGTATGAACGCGGTGCCATCGGCTTGGGAAAAGAAGCCTGCCGTAGCGCCTTGGAGAAGGCCGGTATAAAACCGGAGGATGTGAGTTTGATTTCCGCCGCCTCCTGCACCGGCTATTTGTGTCCTGGTTTGACCTCCCGGCTGGTCAAAGAGTTAAAACTTTCGCACCACGCACAGCAGGCCAATCTTCTGGGGATGGGCTGCTCCGGCGCAATGCCGGCCTTGCAGCGCGGATTTGATTTTGTCAAAGCCAATCCCGGCAAAAAAGCGCTGGTGGCGGCGGTGGAAATCTGCTCCGCCGCATACTATCGGGATGACCATTCGCTGGAGACGGTCGTTGGCAACGCCATCTGCGCCGATGGCGCCGCCGCACTGGTTCTGGGCAATATGGTTAACTGGCCGGGGCCGGAGATTGTCGATTTCGCCTCCGAAATTTTCCCCGAACATCAGGACAAAGTCGGCTTTGAATCCAAAGACGGTTTTTTGAAAATCGTTTTGGGGCCGGAAATTCCGGAGCTGGCCGGCCCGGCGGTAAACAAGGTGGTCGGGCGACTCCTTGCCGCAAACAGCTTGAAAAAAGAAGGCATTTCTCACTGGGTAGTGCATTCTGGAGGCAAAAAGGTTATCGACCGAATCGGCGAAGGACTTGGCCTTCCGCCGGAAAAACTGGATTCCACCCGCAAAATCCTGCGAAGCTGCGGCAATATGTCTTCCCCTACGGTTCTTTTTGTTTTGAAAGAAATTTTGGCGCAGAAGCCAAAACCGGGCGAATACGGCGTGATGCTCGCCTTAGGCCCCGGCCTTACAGTGGAAGCGGCGCTGCTGCGGTTTTAATAAAAAATTCATACATTGTCATGCTGAGCGTCAGCGAAGCATCTGGGTTGGGTGGAAGGGGAAAACGAGATTCTTCACTTCGTTCAGAATGGCAACGAAAAACGTAGGGGCGAATCTTTAGATTCGCCCCTCGTCATAAAGAAATCCGTAGCGGAGGTCTTTAGACCTCCATAATGGAAACTTGAAGGGTTCCACTGCCCCAAAAACAATTCTACGCCGGCTTAACCTTCGGCTCAAAAACCGTCTTGGCCGCCGGCGGCGTCGGCCGCTGATACGATTTCCAGAGCTTTCCCCAGGGCGTTTTCAAAAACTTCCGCACGCGGGCAAAGCCGATAAGCGGAAACCAGAACCAATCGTGATACAGATTGGAAGCCATCGGCGCCCAGAAAACTAAAGGCGAATGCAGGGCCGGCTTTTCCATAAAGCGCAGGGGACCCTTGCGCAGCATCTGGTCCCCCCAGATGACAAAGCTCTTGCCGACTTTGAAGTTCAGATTCAGGCCGGAAATGTCTTTTCCCAGAACTTCGATATTGATTTTCTGCGCATTCCCCAGCCCCAGCTTATCCGCCATCGCTAAATACGGAATTTGCATAGGATCAAAGCCCATAATCCGCGCCGCCACGGCATCGATGGCCACTGAATCGGCCGATGCCAAAATCAAATTCGCTTCGACCGGCACCATCGTCCGCGGCCCGGCGCCGTTACCAGCCACGCTGCCATCCATCACGGCAAAAACGGACGGATGCAACTCCTTTTGCATCAAAACCAAATCGACCAGAACCTCGTGGATATGCTTGTGGGCATAATGCCGCACCTCTTTCAAAAGCCCGCCAAAGGCGTTTTTGATGGCGCCGGTAGTGGTGGAATGCCCGTGCGTTTTCAAAGTCGGCAGATGCACAATCTGTTTGCCGGGATAAAGCTTGGGAATCACAATCCCCTCGGGGAAAATATCGTTCAACTTCAAAAGCTTCGACTTGAACTTATAAACTTCCCACTCCTGTTCCGGCAGGGGGTTGAAGCGCAGGCCGTAGCGTTCTAAAATTGGCATCCATAGATTTTTCTCCGCCCCTTTGCGCGGGTCGGTTACCACGGTTTTGTTTTCCACCACCCAGAGTTTTTCCTTGGGATACCCCGCATCAGAAATGTACTTGATTACCCCTTCAAGTTCCCAGGGAGGCGTGGAGCAGGCGGGGAAGAAAATAGTCCAAGAAAGATTCAGCTTGATTAAGGTCTCTTTTTCTTTGGAAATAACCGACTCAAAACCGGCCTGCCGCAGCAGGTTGGCGTAATCTGCCAGCACAGTCTCCGGCCGCGTCTCCAAAACCCATACGGTTGATTTATTCATAGGGATAATATAAGCCGGAAAATGTCCGTTTCAAGCGGTTTTGACCCCACCGTTTGATGATTCCGGGTAGCCCACCGGCCCCTGCTGGTGGGAAATTGTAGGGGTGATTCATGAATCGCCCTTACAAATGCACCCCCTGACCCTGCGGTTCTGTCCCTCTTGGCAAAGGGGACAAAATACGGGCACGTTGCAACGTGCCCCTACGTATTAACGAAAAACGCCGGGCAGACACATCCCTCGACTCCGCTCGGGACAAGTCGGTCTGCCCCTACAAAAAACAAACGGGTAACCACGGAGGGTTGCCCCTACTTTAGATACACCATTTTCTTGCGCTCGATGAAATCGCCGGATTGCAGTTGATAAAAATAAATACCGGAAGGAACAGATGCTTCCTATTCACCTTGACAAAAAACGGGACTGGAAACGGGCCCGTTTTTTGCTTTACGGCAAGGTTAAAAACTACCGTTCACCCCAAAATTTCCTGTGGTCTTTGTCATCCAATACCCGAACATCGTATTTCTGAGCGGTTTTATCATATCCACAAACAAAGGATTTCTTTTCAGAACCCTCAAATTTCATTACAGGCCATTTGTATCTTACGTCAACATAACAAAGTATGCTATCTTTTTGCCAATTTAGAACAGTAAAATCGAAATTATTTAGATCCCCAGTTTTGAGACGAGCAAAAGACCAGGTTGTGTTAGCCACCTCAGAAGTGTTAGTAATTTTCTTGGCCTTGAGATAAACGAGGACATCTTCCATATTTGAAGTACCGCGATTTCTCACAAAAAAAGAAATGTCAAGACTCGAGTCTGTTTGTACCACCGCAGGTGTGCTGATGTCAACAATTCGTTTATTTTTTTCGAAAACTTCTTTTTCTCTCAAGAGTTGGGACGCCTTCTCGGTTTTTGACTGCTCCATCTGAACTTCCAATGCTTGCCGTTGAAGGGCTATAGTAGAATCTATTCGAGCTAAATTCTCCCGAAGTGATACTTGTGAAATCTCATTTGCCTTATGAAGATAATATAGAGTTATAACAACTGCGACCAAAGATAAAATCTCGATAACACGGATGAAAACCAATAGCCACCTCTTCCACCATCTAACGTGGCTATCACAATGAGAACATTTAGTGGCACCGCTTTTCAGTTCGTTTTTACAGATGGGACAGAAAAACCCTATTTCTGAGTCTGCCATAGAATTCGGATATAAAGTGAAACATGCCAATTCGTCAACCGAAAAAGGCAATTGCAATTTCGGCGGCTCCAATTTAACTTCCTGCCGTGAACATTCTACATTCAATTTCGAGGGCAGAATTAAAAATGGAGGCTTTATGGAAGGTATAGGCATCAGCTGGCCTTTGGCGATTTTCGCCGGCATATTTGTAATCATTCTCTTTTTTGTCGTCATCTCCCGCCGCTACGTCAAAGTCGGCCCGAACGAAGTTCTGATAATCTCCGGCATCAAACACACCATCCGCGACGAATTCGGCAACAAAATGACCGTCGGCTTCCGCATCGTCAAAGGGGGAGGCACCTTCGTTGTCCCGGTCTTTGAGCGGGTGGACCATCTTTCGCTGGAACTTTTCACGCTGGACGTCTCCACGCCCGAAGTTTATACCAAACTGGGGGTTCCGATTTTGGTGGATGGCGTCGCCCAGATTAAGGTCAAAGGGGATGACGTTTCCATCCGCACCGCCGCCGAGCAGTTTCTGTCCAAAGGCAAGCCGGAAATAATGAACATCGCTTTGCAAACTTTGGAAGGGCACCTGCGCGCCATTTTGGGGTCGATGACGGTTGAAGAAGTTTACTCCAACCGCGATGCCTTTGCCCAGCGGGTGCAGGAAGTGGCCGCCTCCGATTTGGCCAATATGGGCCTGACCATAATTTCTTTTACCATTCGTGACCTTCGCGATAAGCAGGGCTACTTGGAAGCTTTAGGGAAGCCCCAGATTGCGCAGGTCAAAAAGAATGCCATTATCGGGGAGGCGGAAGCTAACCGCGACGCAACGATACGCTCCGCCCAAGCCAATCAGGAAGGCCAGACCGCCAAATTCATTGCCGATACCAAAGTGGCCGAATCCAGCCGCGATTATCAGATGAACGTGGCGCAATACACCGCTTCCGTGAATCAAAAGAAGGCCGAAGCCGACCTGGCTTACGATTTGCAAAAATTCAAAACCAGCCAGGCGGTGAAAGCGGAAGAAATCGCCGTCTTGGTGGTGGAAAAAACCAAGCAGATTGAAGTGCAGGAAAAAGAAATCTCCCGGCGCGAGAAGGAATTGAACGCTGTCATCCAAAAACCGGCCGATGCCGAACGCTATCGGATTGAGACCTTGGCCAGCGCCGAAAAATTCCGCCTGCTGACCGAAGCGGGCGGCGAGGCGGAAGCGACCAAAGTAACCGGTTTTGCCCAGGCCGATGCCAACAAAGCGCGGGGGCTGGCGGAAGCCGATATCATCAAAGCGCAGGGAGATTCAACGGCCCAGGCGATGGCCAAAAAAGCCGAGGCCTGGAAGCAGTATAATGAGGCCGCTATTGCCCAGATGTTAATTGAAAAGCTCCCGGAGATTGCCCGGGCGATTGCCGAGCCGCTCACCAAAACCGAAAAAATCGTGATTATCAACTCCGGCGGCGACGGCGCCGGGGCATCCAAAATCACCCGGGACGTGACCAATATAATTGCCCAGCTTCCGCCGGTGATTGAGTCCTTGACCGGCCTGAAATTCGAAGATATTCTAAAAAGAATCCCAGACATCGGCCAGAAAAAAACAGGCGATAACAAGTAAGTTCTGACAGGCATATGCCTGAAAAGAATCAAAGCAGGGCAAAAACATCGGACTTAGAACAGCCATTCTCGAATCAGGCGGCGCCGGTGTATACGGTACAACCAACCGTATGGAATCACGGATAGAATTTCGATGAACAAACCAAAACAAAAACCCGGCAGCTCCGCTAACATTACTTCCATCTTGAAAGAAGAAAGAATCTTCAAACCGCATCCCTCGTTTTCAAAGCAAGCGCACGTCAAATCATTTGCGGAGTACAAGAAAATCTATAAGGCATCCATCCGGAATCCGCAGAAGTTCTGGGCAAAGATTGCCGGTGAACTGGATTGGTTCAAAAAATGGAACAAAGTGCTCGATTGGAAGCTGCCCTTCTCGCGATGGTTTGTCGGCGGCAAGATCAATATGGCCTACAACTGCCTCGACCGGCACCTCACAACCTGGAAAAAGAATAAAGCCGCAATCATATGGGAAGGAGAGCCGGGCGAGACCCGGACGCTCACCTATCAACAACTTCACGCAGAGGTGTGCCGCTTTGCCAACGTTCTGAAATCGCTTGGAGTACAAAAGGGTGACCGGGTTGCGGTCTATATGCCGCTCGTGCCGGAACTGGCCATCGCCATGTTGGCATGCGCCCGCATCGGAGCCACGCACTCCGTTATCTTCGGCGGCTTCAGCGCGCAGGCAATCGTCGATCGCGTCAACGATGCCCAAGCCAAGCTCATCGTGACAGCGGATGGAGGATATCGGAAAGGAAAAGTAATCCCCCTCAAACAAAACGTGGATGAAGCCTTAGAACGAACAACGCCGGTCAAAAGCGTCGTCGTCCTGAAGCGGACCGGGCTGGGGATCAAAATGGTACCGGGTCGAGATCACTGGTGGGAAGAGTTAATGGAAACGGCATCGGCTAACTGCGAAGCGGAGAAATTAGATTCCGAGCACCCGCTCTTCATCCTCTACACGAGCGGAACGACCGGCAAACCGAAAGGAGTCGTACATAGCACGGCGGGCTACCTCGTGCAGGTGTACCTCACATCCAAGTGGGTCTTCGATCTCAAAGATACCGATACGTACTGGTGCACCGCCGATATCGGCTGGGTGACGGGACACTCGTACGTTGTCTATGGACCCCTGGCCAACGGTGCAACGACGTTTATGTACGAAGGTGCGCCGAACTGGCCCGAACCGGATCGCTTCTGGAAGATCATCAACCGACATAAGATCACGGTCTTCTACACCGCGCCCACGGCAATCCGTGGTTTCATCCAGTGGGGTGAGCAATGGCCCCTCAAGCACGATTTGAGTTCGCTGCGGCTGCTCGGAACAGTCGGTGAGCCAATCAATCCGGGGGCCTGGATGTGGTATTACAAAATCATCGGCAGAGGACTATGCCCGATTGTCGATACTTGGTGGCAAACCGAAACAGGTGCCATTCTGATCACACCGCTCCCCGGTGCAACACCCACAAAACCCGGAACAGCCACGCTGCCGTTTCCCGGTATCGAACCTGAGGTTGTGAATAAAGAGGGCAAGCCGGTGGGGCAAAACGAGGGGGGCTATTTGGTCATTAAAAAACCCTGGCCCTCGATGCTGCGAACGATCTACCGGGATCCCCAGCGGTTTAAGGAACAGTATTGGAACGAAATCAAAGGGGTCTACTTCACCGGAGATGGTGCGCGCCGCGACAAGGATGGATATTTCTGGATTCTGGGTCGAGTAGATGACGTCATCAATGTCGCCGGACACCGGCTTGGAACGGCCGAAATCGAAAGCGCCCTGGCCAGCCATCCGTTCGTTGCGGAAGCCGCCGTGGTCGGGAAACCGGACGAGTTGAAAGGGTCGGCGATCTGCGCGTTCGTTACGCTGGAAGGATGGCGCACTCCAACGCCCGCCCTCAAAGATGAATTGTGCGCCCATGTTTCAAAAGTGATAGGATCGATGGCAAAGCCGGATGAAATCCGATTCAGCGATGCTCTTCCGAAGACGCGCAGCGGAAAGATCATGCGCCGCCTGTTGCGGGAGATTGCTTCAAAGGGTTCCGTCAGCGGCGACACGACGACGCTTGAGGATTTCTCGGTGCTTGAAAAACTCCGCGTGAGCGAAGAAGAATAAAAGAGGGAAGTATCAAAAAAGCCCTCTCGGAAAATCAGGAGCGGGCCTGCTGGTTTCCGATCGACTTATGATTTTGAGCTAAAGGCCCTTCCGATTTCCGCAACTTCCCAACTTTTTTCCCGTAAATTAAGCCGAACGGAAAAGGAGTGAAGAAAAGTTGAAGAAATTATACCGCTCCCGTAACGACGCCCGCATCGCCGGTGTTTTAGGCGGTTTGGGGGAATATTTTGATGTGGACCCAACGCTCATACGCCTTGCTTTTGTGGTATTTGCGCTGGCCACCCTCTTTGCCGCCGTCATCGGATATTTTTTGGCGGCGTTGATTATCCCCAAGGCGCCCTTGACAACGCCGGCGCCAAGCGCACAGCCCCTCAATTCTCCGGCGGTGAGCGGCAATGCGTAAATTATACCGCTCCCGTAAGGATGCAAAGCTGGCTGGAGTTTTGGGGGGCCTGGCCGAACATCTCGGTGTTGATTCAACCTTGGTTCGGTTGATATTCGTGATGGCGGCCATCGCCAGCTTCGGGCTGATGATTTTAATCTACATTCTGGCGATTTTTATCTTCCCCAAAGAGCCGGAAACCACCCCGCAGACAGGGAGCTAAATGCGCAAACTGTATCGTTCCGACAAGGAGAAATGGATAGCCGGCATTCTGGGCGGTTTGGGGGAGTATCTCAGTATTGACCCCACACTTTTGCGCATCGCTTTTATTATTCTCACGTTTGCCACGGGCTTCGCCCCCGGGGTCATCGGCTATATCTTGGCTGTGTTCATCATTCCCAAAAAACCGCTCGGCTACCAGGCGCCGCCGCCGGCTTCTTCAACTACCGAAACCGGGGCAACCCCAAGTCAGGCGCCACCACCGAACACCCCGACGGAATCAACCGCCAGCGACCGGCCCGGCAACGCCCCGCTGGTAATAGGCATCGTGCTCATCGGCCTGGGCGTTCTGTTTTTGCTGAACAACTTTCTTTACATCCGCTGGCATTTGTTCTGGCCGCTGATTTTAATCGCCCTCGGCCTGATATTGTTGGGAAAAGCGGTTATGGGAAGTAAAAATTGATATGATTCTGCGCATCTTGGGCCTGGGAATTTTATTTTTCATTCTGCTTTTCACCCTTCCCTTTATGTTTTTCTTCTTCTGGCCTTTTGGGGGGATGTTCGGAAATTTCGCCTGGCTGGTTTTTTTACTTTTCATCGGTTTCGGTATCTATCTTTTGGCGCGCAACCGCCGCACCGGGCAATTGGCTTTTGGAATTCTGCTGCTTTTCGCCGGCACCGCTTTTCTTTCCTATAACCTCTGGGATTTTGATTTACTCCGCTTCTGGCCCCTGATTCTGATTTTCTGGGGCCTGATGCTGGTGGCGGAAAAGTCAATCCTGAACAAAAACGAAAGGAGGCCCGCCCAATGAGTCCCTCTCTTTTGCGCAATGCCCTTTTTTTAATCTGGCTCGGCGTTTTCGTTCTGTTCATCAACTTGGACCGTCTCACCTGGAGCTTTTTCTGGTGGGTGGCGCTCACGTTCTGGCCGCTGCTTTTGATTGCCTGGGGCTGGGAAAGAATTTTCTCGGCCAAAAATATGAAGCCGGTCGCCTATCTATCGACTTTGATTCTCATCGGCCCGTTGGGCTACGTTTTAACCACCTCCCTGCAAAACGGCGGCACCCACGAAAACTATTATGAGTATTCGCTGGAGAAAAAGCCCGGCTGGAACCGGCTCGATTTGAATTTAAAGCTCCGCTCCAACGATTTGTATCTCTCTTCCGACCCCCACCGCTTTGTTTATGGCGATTTCGACTACCTGCTGGCCCGGCCGGACGTTAACTTTACCGACAAGCCGGACGCCGCCGAAGTCACCATTTCCGACCGGGATTGGTTCTGGCCTTTGGGACGCTGGCGCGCTTTTCGCGACCGCGGCTGGACGATTTCGCTCACCGACTCGGTTCCGATTGCGCTCTCGATTAAAACCGGCCGGGGCGATGTGGAGCTCGACGCTCGCTCCCTGCAGTTGGAAAAGCTTTCGGTTGAAGGCCCGGCAGAGGATGTTTTGTTGAAACTGGCTCCAAAAGCGAAAGACCTGAACGCCAAACTCACTCTGTCAAAAGCCGACCTCGTCATCAACCTGCCCGACTCGGTCGGCATCGAAGTTACTGGCGAAGCGGACTGGAGCGATTTGTCCAGTTCCGACTGGCGCTTTACCCAGAAGGGGAATACTTTCGTTTCCGAAAACTTCGACCGCGCCCGCACCCGCGTGCATATCGAGTTTTCCCGCCGGCCCCAATCCTTCGAGCTCCGCGCCGAGTAATTTTTCTTATCTTCTCTAAATGCCTTACTTGGAGTTGAACGCTCAAAAGTTTTTCTATTTCGAGCGCGGAAATGAGGGAACACCTTTGCTTTTCATCCACGGCGCCGGCGGCGCCCATTCCAACTGGCTGGCGCTGGTCAAACAGCTTCAGCCCCGCCGCTCTATTGCGATTGACTTGCCCGGCCACGGCTTGAGTGGAGGCGATGGGCAGGATACCATCGAGGCCTACGCTACTTCGGTCAGAAATTTCCTCGACAATTTTATGCCCGAAACAAAAGTCGTTTCCATCGGCCACTCTATGGGCGGGTTGGTTGCCACTTGCTTGGCATCGCAAAACCCAGAAATTACTGCTGGCCTGATTTTAGTCTCCAGCGGCTTTCAACCGCCTTATCCGCCGCCGAGCAAAGCTCCGACCCAGGAAGAAATCTGCCGCTTTTTGTATGCCGATGAGGAACTGGTCAAAAAATGTCTCACCCAGCGGCTGTTTATGCTCGACCGCCCGGATGTCCTGTTAAACGACCTGCAGGCCTCCGCCAAATTTGACTATTTACGTTATCCACTCGCCAAAAGTATTCCAGCTTTTGTGATAACCGGCGAAAAAGACATTCGCGTCTCTATTGCAGCCAGCTTAACTGCCGCCGATTTTTTAGGCGCCAAATTGGAAATCATCCCATCTTGCGGCCATATGCCGATGGTGGAAAAACCGGTTCAAACCGCGCAGGTTATACGCAAATTCCTCGAAATTTAGTATAGTTATGGTGAAAGGAGTAATGCTATGAAAAAGACCGCCGGACACTCAATCGTAGTTCTAACACTGGTCGCGCTCGCAATTACCTCTTCCAACCTTGCAGGCCAGACCAAAAACTCGATGCCTGAAAAAATCAGTTTTTACGAAGTGCCGCTTGTTTGCGGCGCGGCGCCCGACATCGGCTGCGGCAGCCGCGCCAAACCGGCGCTTTTGGAAATGGAAAAAGACCCGGCCGTCAAAGAGGCCTGGCTGAACCGTGCGGGTACCGTTTATGCCATCGTCTGGAATAAAAGCTCGCAGACCAAAAGAATAGCCCGACCCATCTTCAAAAAATACCAGATTGAATTCAGCGAATTGCGCGAGCCGGAAAAAACCAATCATCTCGCAACTTTCCGGCAGGAAGGGAAATGGTACCGCGGCGCAGCGGTGGACCAGTTGAGCTTGGAGGAGGCGGAAAGATTGGGGCAAAAAGTGGTGGATATGCTGCTCCCCGGCGGGCATATTACGCAGGTAGAAGCCGAGGCCATCCGTAAAGACGTAACCGCCTACTTTAAGGAAGAACTGGTCAAACTGCGCACCTGCGAGGAACTGTGCCAGGACAGCGACACGAAATTTCAACAGGCCATCATTGGCATTGGAGAAAAGCACCTCGGCAAAGAGCGCACGGAAAAACTCGTCGAACTGTTCGGCCGGCATGAGAAATAAGAAACAAGGGCAGGCACAGCGGCCTGCCCCTACGGGGACAATGGTTTTTCGTAGGGGCGAATGGCCAGCTTGCCCTGAGCTTGCCGAACGGGTCGCCCTTTTCTCTTGCAAAAAGGTGTTGTGCCGATTATATTGAAAACCTGAACTAAGGAGATAATGAAATGGCACATAAAAAAGGCGTAGGAAGTTCCAGAAACGGGCGCGATTCCCACGGCCAGAGATTAGGCGTAAAACGTTACGGCGGCGAAGCGGTGCTGGGCGGCACCATTTTGGTGCGGCAAAGAGGCACCCGCATTCATCCCGGCGATAACGTTGGGGTAGGAAAAGATTGGACCATTTTTTCCAAAATCACCGGCGTGGTGAAATACGAGACCAAAGGGGAGCGGACTTTCGTTTCGGTCCATCCCTAACGCCCGATTATCTTGAATGGCTGAACCGAAAGGCCCCATAAAGGCCCAAGTAAGGGAGGGCATATGATTAAGCATTCGCACTTTCTTTTTTGCTCCATCCTCGGCTTTTCTCTCCTCGGCTGCGGCAGTAAAAAAAGCACCCAACCGCCTGCCGCCGCCGTGCCGGTTCAGCTTTATCAGAAAGACGGCGCCGCCGTCAACGATTTTCTGGGCAGATCCGTAGCCGTGGCAGGGGATGTGAATGGGGATGTAAAGGCCGATTTCATCATAGGTGCTTCTGGCGCCGACCCGGGCGGGCTTTCTGCTGCCGGCTCTGCCTATCTTTATTCCGGCGCAGACGGCTCCCTGCTT
>CAZSIT010000015.1:42136-50683 GCA_964607165.1 uncultured Ignavibacteria bacterium | reverse complement strand
ATCGTTATGGAATACATCGAAGGCCAGCCGCTTTCCAAGTTGGCCCAAGTTGAAAAGCTCTCCTTTTCGGAGATTTTAGATATAGCCATTCAGATTGGAGAAGGGCTGGCCGCCGCTCATGAACGGGGGATAACCCACCGTGACATCAAACCGGAAAATGTTTTAGTCAATTCCAAACGTTTGGCCAAAATAACCGACTTCGGTTTAGCCAAATGGAAGGGAGCCACCACCCTTACCCAGAGCGGGGCCAGGATGGGAACCGCCTATTATATGTCCCCGGAACAGGTGGAGGGGAAAAAGCCAGACCACCGCACCGACATCTTCTCTTTTGGAGTAGTCTTATACGAGCTGTTCTGTGCCCGGCGGCCTTTTGAAGGAGATACGGAAACGGCAGTTTTCTATGATTTGGTGCATACCCCACCCCAACCCTTAGCCCGCTATTGCCGCAACCTGCCGGAAGGGCTGGAGCGGATTGTCTTTAAGTGCCTATCCAAGAAACCGGAAGAGCGCTACCAATCGGCCGCCGATTTGGTAACCGACCTGAAAACGTTAAAACGAGCAGGGGATATAGACCTGCTTCCTTCCTATATACAAACCTCTTCAGACAAACATAAGAAGGCGAGAGCCAAGCGGTTGAAGTTGATGGGAGCGGCGGCTGTACTCATCCTGGCAGGTGCCGTAACCGTTCTTCTTCTATTGCGCAACAATGATAAACCGATAGAGCTAAACCCCAATATGGCTTTTCGGACGCTGGACATACCCTTTGCGGAAATCAGCCGCCCCGGTCTTTCGCAGGACGGAAACTGGGTTTCCTTTGTCGCCATCGACGCTAACCGCAAATGGGGGCTCTACCTTACAACCACCTCCGGCGGGGAACTGCGCCGCATCGCTTCCGATTCAATCCGATCCCTTGGCCACAGCGATATTTCGCCCGGCGGCAGCCAGATTATTTACGACTTTTTTAATGCACAAACCCAAAAATCGGAAGTGCGCCTGGTTTCCTCCCTTGGCGGCACGAGCCGAACGGTGGCCACGCCGGCCGGTATGGCGCGTTGGAGTTTGAATGGAGAGCGAATCGAATATGTAACCAGCGGAAACATGGATGGTTCCGGCGCCGACCAACCGGGCCGGTCGGAACTCCGCAGCGTGAAACCGGACGGCAGCGACGACCGGTTGGAGTTTCTGGACAGCTTGGGCCGGATTGACTGGTTTGAACGGTCGCCGGACGGCCGGTCGGTGGCGTGGGCCCGGGCATTCAGCGCAGGATACGATGAGGTCTTTGTCCGGGATTTAAAAACCGGCAAAGAGCGCCAGCTGACCTTCGACAAAAGCGATACCTGGGGAGTTTGCTGGGCCGGGAACGACAAAATAATTTTTTCATCCGAAAAAACCGGAGACTTCCATCTCTGGATGCTGCCTGTGTCGGGAGGGCCGGCGGTTCCAATCACCAGGGGAACTGATGACGAAAACCACTTCCTGCCCAAAATTTCTGCCGACGGTAAAAAGCTGATTTATCATGAGAACCAGCCCATCAGCCAAATCTGGATTACCGGGTTGGACGGGAGCGGTGCCCGGCAGGTTACCCTGGATACCCGCTGGCGCCTGGCTCCCCAACTTTCGCCCGATGGCAGTCAAATCGCCTTCTTAATGTCAGATCCAAGCGACAGATATAGTCAGCATGTTTACACGGTTAATCGGGATGGAACCGGCCGGCAGCAAATCAGCTTCGGCAACGAGTGGGCTCGCGCCCCCCGGTGGTCTCCGGACGGAAAATGGATTGCCTACGGTTCCCTTCCAAGCACCGGGCCAACGGATGATTCACTCAAGATTTATTTGGTGGAAGCGGCCAATCCAGGAAGTCCAAAATTGATTGGGAGGGGAACGGTCCGAAAGTGGCTCGATTCGGAAAGGTTGGCGGCCTTTTGGCAAATGAAATCCTGGATCGTTTACGCCGATGGAAAAGAACAGGAGCAGTTTTATCGGGATTCGACTTTCGCAATTCCCATCCCTAAGGGAAAATATATCTTGTACCAGGATCTACATGCAGACCGCACGGGATGGTGGATAGTTCCAAGCGACAGTTCAAAGGGCTCACAAACAGCTATGGCAAAATATGTAGCCCCTGCCGAACGTCAGCCCCGTCCCTTTGGCCCGGAGGATGATTTCTATCTGTATGTGAAAAACAATGGGGAGCTCTGGAAAGTGCACCTGCCGGAGCTAAGCGAGGAAAAGATACCGGGGATTTTTCCCGGCTTGACGCTGAATTCCCAGATCAACGTCGGCTATGACGGCAAGGAAATGGTGTACATTGACCGGCGCACGGTCGGGAAACTGGTGATGATAGAGAATCTGTTCAAATGATTGAATCATTTAATCATTTTTTTCAATGATTCAATCCTCCAATTTTCAATAACCCCCCAGCGCAGGCCGTGGTCGGAGATTACGACTTTTTTGATTTTGAGGCGGCGCAGAATTTCGCAGAGAATTATTCCGCCGGGAACGATGATGTCGGCGCGGTGTGGGTCGAAAGAAAGGACACGCCGTCTGTCAGTTAAAGTAAGTTTCGAGAGCTTTGCTACAAGCTTTTCAAGTTTGGCTGGAGTGGTTTTCCAGCCGTGGACTTTTTGGGCGTTATATCTTTTCAAGCCCTGGGAGAAAGCGGCCAGGGTGGTGGCCGTGCCTCCCGTCAGAATAGCCAGCCGGTAGCCGGTCAGTTTGGGCAGTCGCTGGATTATCTTATCCGCCTCCTTTTCCATTTTTATCAAAAGTGCCTCGTCGTAGCTGGTCTGGGGTTGGAATTTTTCTTTCAAACGGACGGCGCCGATTTCGAGCGAGATTTTTTTGACGATTCTTTTTCCAGTACCCCAGATGATTTCACTTGAGCCGCCGCCCACATCTATTACCACAACTTTAGAATTTGTTTTTAGCCCGGAAGTTGCGCCCAGAAATTCCAAATGGGCTTCCAGTTGTGGAGACAAAATTAAAATAGGATAACCAATGATTTTTTCAAACTTTTTGGTAACAGCTTTACTGTTGGTTGCACGCCGAAAGATATTGGTGCCCACTATCAGGGAATAATCCGGCTTGAAACGGTTTGCTTTTGCTTGCAGGCTTTTCAACGCATTCAAGGTTCGGGCAACGGCTGGTGCTCTTAATTTTCCCCGGCCGTATAAGCCTTCGCCGAGACGGGGAGAGCTTATCGCTTGAAGAAGTGGTTTGATTTTCCCGCCACTTTCCAAACGGGCAACCAGCAACAATACGCTATTTGTGCCGCAGTCGAAGACCGCAACCGTTGCCGGGAGCCTTAAAGAACCTGGAAAAAGAAACATTTCAAGTATTCGGTTTCGGGCATCGCCGCTAAAATCGGATGGTCGGGGGCTTGGGCGCCGGTGTCAACCAGGCGCAAACGGCGACCAGCCTTTAAGGCGGCGGTGTTGACCACCTCCCACAAGTCCTCTCGGCTGAAATGATACGAGCAGCTGCAGGTGATTAAAATTCCGCCCGGCACCAGCCAATTCAAAGCGCGGCGGTTGAGCGTGAAATAACCTTTTTTGCCTTCGTCAAAATGTTTCTTGCTTTTTATCAGAGCGGGGGGGTCTAAAATCACCAGGTCAAATTTTTCGGCCTCGTTTTTGGTCGGGGTATTCAAAAAGGCGAAAACGTCGGCTTTTTCGAAGCGGATTTTTTTCTCCATCCGATTCAGCCAGGCGTTTTCCTGGGCCAAGTCCAGGGCGGGCTGGGATTCGTCCACGCCGACCGCTTCGGAGGCGCCATCGGTTAAAGCCGTAAGTCCCCAGGCGCCGGTGTAGCAAAACAGGTCCAGAACCTTTTTATCTTTAACCCAGCCCGACAGTTTTTTTCGATTCTCTTTTTGGTCTAAGAAAAAGCCGGTTTTCTGGCCGCTTATCAAATCGACAGAGAATACCATCTGGTCTTCGTTGATTTGCACTCTTTCAGAAATCTCGCCGAAAAAAACTTCGCGGACTGAAGGAAGACCTTCCAGCTCCCGCAGGGGGGAATCGTTAATCCAAACGGCTCCTTTGGGAGCCACTTTTTCTAAAAGAACGGGCAGCCAGACCTCCTTCAGTTTTTCCATTCCCAGGGTTTGAACTTGAAGGGCAAGGTACTCGCCGTAGCGGTCAACTATCAGCCCCGGAAGAAAATCGGATTCACCGTAGATGAGGCGACAGGCTTCTTTCCGAGAAATTTGTCGGGGTGGAAAGGATAACGCGGCTTCAATCCGGCGGCGGAAGAAGTTCAGCCCGATAGGGTCCTGGTCAAAAGTCAGGATACGGGCGGCAATTAACGTGTGCGGGTTGTAATAGCCGGTGGCTATGTAACGGCCGGAAGAGTCAAAAATTTCGACCAGCTCGCCGTCCCCGGCGTTTTCCGTTTTTTCGATTTCATTGGAAAAAACCCAGAGATGTCCCTTTTTCAGCCGGCGCTCTTCGTTTTTTTTGAGAAAAATTTTGCCCATCGCTATAACGCTTGAAGGTAAGCGAAGAAATGTAAGGCGACAAGTAAAAGCTTATTGGGTCAGCTTGGTATAAAAAATGAAATTAAAAGGCCCGATTGCCACCCTCCTTGAAAATGTTGTGGGCTGGAACCGGGGGAGTCTCACTTCGAGGCGGCTGATTTTTTAGCGCGTTTTGATATTCTTGTAAAACCGTTTCCTCCAAAACCTGGCGCATAGCCGGGGTTACCGGATGGGCAACGTCCTGATGGCTGCCGTCGCGGCGCCGGCGCGAGGGCATAGAGACAAAAAAGCCCGATGAGCCGGAAATTATCTTCATACCCCGCACAACAAATGCGCGGTCGAAGGTGACGTTGGCAAAACCTTTCAGTTTGGCCTCGTCACGCAGGGTTATGCGGACTTCGGTAATTTGCGTAACGCCTCCCCTTAGGCCGGTTGTCCTCCAACCGGAATGTTCAGACATGTCCTAATCGGGCGAACGATGAAAAACTCGGCTTCAAAAATCCGCCGGAGACGTACCAGCTTTTTTTCAACCATTTTGCGTTGCCGTCTTTCATTTGTCGGAAGTTTATTTCCTTCCGCTCCGGTTTTTAAGGCCGCCCAAACTGCCGGGCCGGAACCGGACATCAAAACCGGCTCAAGGTCTTCGGCCAGAAGGGCTTCCTTAATTCGTTCTACTTCCGGGAAGCGCCGGATAACCGGAGCTTCCAGGTCATTGGAGAAAGTGAGCGCGTGGGGAGGCCGTCGAAGGTTTTCTCCAATTCTTCTTCTGAAAAAATTAGCCTTTGATTTGAAATTTGTCAAGCCCAAGTTAAGCTCCTGGTAGGCCCAGGGGGTGGAAACCTGAAATTTCGGACAGACCAGGGCCAAAAAGTAATCAGTGGGAAGGGAAAGGGGGGCAAGTTTTTCACCACGCCCAGCGGCCAAAGCCTGGCCGGAAGTGAAAAAAAAGGGAACGTCCGAGCCGATTTGGGCTCCAAGATAGGAAAGTTCGGACAAGCTTAGCGGAAGTTTCCACGCCTGACAAGCTCCCAAAAGAGCCGTGGCGGCATCGGAACTGCCGCCGCCCAACCCTGCGGCAACTGGAATTTTCTTTTCGATAACAACTCGAATCCCCTTTCGAACTCCAGCGTATTTCTGCAGCAAAAGCAGAGCTTTGGTAACCAAATTGTCTTTTTGGGAAATTTTGGCGCCCCGGGTTTGGACTACTATTTTTGATGCCGGAGAAAAAGTGAGGCGGTCAAAGAGCGTTACCGCCTGCATCAAAGACTCAATTTCGTGATAGCCATCCGGCCTTTTGTGCAAAACTTTTAGAAAAAGATTGATTTTAGCAGGAGCTAAAAGGGAAAACATTCGAGCGGCTCAATACCGGTTTTCACGCCAGTAGTTGTAGCCGATTTGGAACGAGGCGAAGCGGTCGCGGCTGGCCGCACCTGTAAAATTGTTCACGTTGTCCCGATTTTTAGTGCCGAAGTCGAGCCGGGCGAAAACATTCGCTTGGTATTGATAGGCAACCGAGAACTGGAAGGTCAAAGTTTTATCGACCACCCCGGAAGGGAACTTGTTGAAGGGGAATATGAGGGGATGGACGGCAATCCGCCCTTCTCCGTGGCGGCGGTATTCAACCGCAAATCCGGCGTCCAAATTCCGGTTGAAATACTGCCGGTAGCGGAGAAATAGATAATCCGCATCAGGCCCCAGCGCCGCGCCGATGGGGACTCCATAATATGTATAAAGATTGTAAAACTTGTTCTGCCCAAAAACGAAGTTATTGATTTTGCTGTACTCAATGTTCAGAAAATTGTTTTGGTAGGGTCCGAACGAACTTACCACCACTCCCGCCCGGATGCCGATTTCCTGTGGCTCGGTGCATTTGCCACCGATGCAGCTTAGCTGGAAATCGTCAATCAGAAACTCGCCATAGTGGGCAAAATGCTGGTTGGGAGTCACGCTCCAGTCAATCGACCAGAGGGGATTGTCGTCCTTAAAGTTGTTATACTGTTCGCCATAGTAGGGAACGAAGGGCAGAAGATAATACCATTCCGTTTTGCGGTTTGGCCCGCCATATAGGACTACTTCCGAAAGTGAAAGCTCCAGCCACTGATAGGGCTTGAAGGCCAGGCGGTGGGCGGCAAAATAGCGGGGGACGGGCGGGGCGCCGGCGGCCGTATCCGGAAAATCGTCCAGACGGTTGAAGAAGAACTGGAAACGCAGGGATTTGTAGGTCGCTTTGACATGCAGCATATCAAAAGGAGGGGGATTGGGGGAAAGCAAATCGACATCGGCAAAGCCGGGACCCCATTGCAGGCGCTCGCGCCCCAAGGTAAGGTCAAAATATTTCCAATGATATTTCAAGTAGGTATCATCCAGCGTTCCGCCCAAATCGTTGCGCGTCCAGGGGCGGGCGCGCACGGATCGGTTTTGGCTGACGTGGTTTTCCACCCTGGCCCGGCTGCGGAAATAAAAGCGGTCGCCCAGCTCGGCGCCGACGTAGGCGTTAAAAACCGGTTTGTACAATGGTTCTCCTTCCTTGTGCAAGTCGGATTTCAAATTAAAGGCAGAGCCCCAACGGAAAGTTAAGGGCAAGTCTTCGGATTCATTTAGGGCTTGATTCTGGGCGTCAAATTCCCATTTAAATTCGTCAAAAAGTCTTTGGAACAGCCAGAGTTGATGGGGTCTTAGAGAACGTGCGTCGTTACCCATCTCCCTTTTTATTTTAACCAGTTCGGCAAAGATTTCACCCCGGTTGTACGGTTTATCGGCCACGAAGAGTTTAGGGAAAAAGCCCTGAAAGTGCAGTTCATCAACCACCGGGTAAATCCAGGAATCGAGGGGAATTTCTTCCAATTCGTTGGCCAGTGAATAAGAAAAAGAAAAAAACAGAAGCGTTGCAGCTGTTAAGAAACCTCTTTTCAACGCGGACATCCAGGGGTTAGATACGATAGAAGCGGTTATTCGTCAAGGAAATTTCGAATCAAGTTTTTTGGACTAAAGTTACGTCGCTCGCTGGCCGAAACTATATAATAGTGAGACAAAAGGAATTGACTAATATAAGAAACGCTATCCAACTTTCATTCCACAATGGGAATCTAACCACTATTTGTAAGCAGCAAGCAATGAAACAGCTCCCCTTTTTTTTGTTGGTGGCGATGCTTCTGCCGCTGAGTCAGGCAAGCACCCAGGATTTTTGGCAGCAGACCAATGGCCCTTACGGCGGAATTGTTAATCCTTTGGCCATCAATTCAAGCGGGGACATTTTTGCCGGGACTTCTGGCGGCGTCTTTCGCTCCACTGACGATGGCGCAAACTGGACCCAAATCAACACCGGCTTGACTAATACCACTGTTAGTTCTCTGACCATCGATTCGAGTGGGCGCATCTTTGCCGGGATTGTTGGCGGAGGTGTCTTTCGCTCCACCGATAATGGGGCTAACTGGATGGAAAGGAACACCGGCTTGACAAATCGTGATGTCCTGTCTCTTGCTGTCAATTCGAGCGGCGACGTCTTTGCCGGCACTACTGGCGCCGTTTTTCGCTCCACTGATAACGGCGACCACTGGACCCTGACCCCCTCACTCCGCAATTATATCCGATCTCTTGCTATCAATCCGGGCGGGTTTATCTTTGCCGGGACTGATAATGGCGTTTATCGCTCCACCGATAATGGGGCTAACTGGGTGCCAATCAATGCCGGTCTGACAAATAATTATATGCGGTCTCTTGCCATCAATTCGAGTGGGCATATCTTTGCCGGGACTTTTTTTGGAGGTGTCTTTCGCTCCACCGATAATGGGGCTAACTGGGTGCCAATCAATACCGGTCTGACAAATCCTTATATCTTGTCTCTGGCCATCAATTTGAGCGGGGATGTTTTTGTTGGGACTTCTGGCGGCGGTGTCTTTCGCTCCACCGATAATGGAGCCAACTGGACGCTAATGAATACCGGTCTTACAAATCCTTATATCTTGTCTCTGGCCATCAATTTGAGCGGGGATGTTTTTGTTGGGACTTCTGGCGGCGGTGTCTTTCGCTCCACCGATAATGGAGCCAACTGGACGCTAATGAATACCGGT
>CAZSIT010000015.1:0-42036 GCA_964607165.1 uncultured Ignavibacteria bacterium | reverse complement strand
TCGCTCCACCGATAATGGAGCCAACTGGACGCTAATGAATACCGGTCTTACAAATACTTATATCCAGTCTCTGGCCATCAATTCGAGTGGGGCGCTTTTCGCCGGAACTGATCGCTCCGGTGTCTTTCGCTCCACCGATAATGGAGCCAACTGGACGCTAATGAATACCGGTCTTACAAATACTTATATCCAGTCTCTTGCCATCAATTCGAGCGGGCATATTTTTGCTGGAACCTATGGCGGCGTCTTTCGCTCCACGGATAACGGCGCTTTCTGGACCCCCGTCAATACTGGTCTTACGAATACTGTCGTTCTTTCCCTTGCCATCAATTCGAGTGGACATATCTTTGCCGGCACTCAGGACGGCGCCTTTCTCTCGATCGACAATGGCGCTAACTGGACCCCAATCAACATCGGTTTGAGAAGCTTTACTATTGTCTTTTCTCTTGCCATCAATTCGAGCGCGCATATCTTTGCTGGCGCTTTTGGCGTCGGAGTTTTTCGCTCCACCGATAATGGCACCAACTGGACTCAAACCGGCTTGGGGCCTTTCGATGTCTATTCTCTGGCCATCAATGCGAGCGGGGATATCTTTGCCGGGACGTATTACGGCGGCGGCATCTTCCGTTCCACCGACAACGGCGTCAACTGGATACAAGTCAACACCGGTTTGACCAATACTGGTGTCCGTTCTTTTGCCATCAATTCGAACAGGGATGTCTTCGCCGGGACTGGCGGCGGCGTTTTTCGCTCCATCGATAACGGCGCCAACTGGGCGCAAATCAACACCGGCTTGACGAATACTGATGTCCGGTCTCTGGCTATCAATTCGAGCGGGCAGATTTTTGCTGGCACTGGTGGTGGCGGCGTCTTTCGAAGTGTTCCAACTACTCTTTTAGGTGATTTGAATTTAGACGGCATCCTGACGTCTTCGGATGTGGTTTTGGAGCTTAACTGTGCATTTTTGGGTGATGGATTCTGTTCTCTGGCGTACGCGGATGTAAACTGCGACGGTATTCTAACTTCTTCGGATGTGGTGCTCTTGCTTAATGCTGTTTATTTGAGCCAATCGTTTCCTTGTACATAAAGAAATAGAACCGGGCAAACATATCGGTTCGCCCCTACAGAGACAGGTAAATAAAAAAGCTTCAAAATCATCCGAACAGCACCGGTTTGCCGCAATTCATGTTGGTAGCCTCGCCTGCCCGTGCCGGGCTACGGCCAGGGACTTTAGTCGAGGGCTTCCGACACTAAAGTGTCGGGTACCATTTTTTTATCATTTTTTCAAAGAATTAAGGTGTAGGGGTGAACCTTTTATGGTGAGGGGAGCGAACCATCCGGTTCACGCTTCAGGGCGTACCTAAAGTTTGCCTCTACAAATACAGGGAATTAAAAATTCAAATCACCCAAACAAAGCCGGTTTGCCCATAAAGCGGCGCAAAGTGCCGATTTTACCGGCGTGATACCCTTCGTGCAATGCAAGGGTGTATATGGCCTCGCGCAAGGTTTTGTAGAAGTCGGACTTTGGTTTCGGCTTTTTGTTCAAGTCGGCGGGACGGATTTTGCTCAACTTCGTTTTCATAGCTTTGCGCACGGCGGCCATTTTTTTCAGCACCTCGTCTTTGGTCACGCTGCCGACTGCGTTCGGGTTGGAACCAGAGGCAAAGCGGGAGGTGAAAGATTCTTCCAACAAAGACTGGCCAAAAAATTTGTGCAACGCCTCGTTTTCGCTGCGGGTGATATGCCCCAGATTCCAAACCAAGCTGGTGTTTAACGGCTCGGCCACCTTTTGAGCCTCCTCTTCGGAAAAATCGCCGACCAAAGCCAACGTCCAAGAGCGAATGGTGTCATACTGTTTTATTAAAATTTCCTTTTCAGTCACTTTTGCTCCTTTCAGGGTTTGAGAATAAATAAACGGCGACCAGTTGTAAAGCTCGGTTCAACACAGGCGTCAGGAGTAACTCCTGACGTAACGAGAAAACGTAGGGGCGAATCCCTGGCCGGGCAGGCTTCAGATTCGCCCAGGGTGAACCTCCCTCGGCTTCGCTCGGGACAAGTAAAGGTTCACCCCTACGTTGGAAGCAGTTCCTTGTTTAGAATGGTAGTGCTTGACGGAATCCGGGTCGTAGGATAAATTCAGAAACTTCAGGTTGGAAGAAAAAAGAAAATGGGACACGCATATACACCCGGATTAAAAGTAACCGAAGAATTAATCATCACCAAAAAGAGAATTTTGCCGCTAAAGGGGGATGTCTTGGTCAAAGTTAGTGAAGTTGTCGGACCGGATACCGTCGTAGCCCGCACCCATCTGCCTGGGCCGGTGGAGCCGGAGAACGTGGCCAACATTCTGGGTGTCGCCCCCGCCGACGTTCCGGCGCATATGACCAAAAAAGCGGGGGATAGGGTGGAAAAAGGGGAGGTCATCGCCTCCGCCAAAACTTTTTTTGGCCTTTTCAAGACCGAATGCAAAGCCAAAATGACCGGCACCATCGAGAACATCTCCTCCGTCACCGGGCAGGTGCTTCTGCGCGGCGAGCCGGTGCCTGTGGAAGTCAAAGCGTATCTGCCGGGAGAAGTAGTGGAAATTTTTCCAAAAGAGGGGGTGGCCCTTCGGGCTGTTGGCGCTTTTGTGCAGGGGATTTTTGGCATCGGCGGCGAGACGCACGGGGAATTGAAAGTGGTCGTCCCGGACCGAAAAACTGTTTTGTCGGAGGATTTGATAGATTCTTCCTCTGTCGGTAAGATTATTGTGGGCGGGTCTTTGGTTACCGCGGCGGCTTTGCGGAAGGCGATAGCGGTTAAAGCCGCTGCCGTGGTGGTGGGGGGCTTTGACGATAAAGACCTGCGCGATTTTTTGGGTTATGATTTGGGGGTGGCGATTACCGGTTCGGAGGAACTGGGGGTTACTTTGGTCGTTACTGAAGGATTTGGGCAAATCGATATGGCGGAGAAAACTTTCAATCTGCTCAAAAAGTTTGAAGGAAAGTTGGCCTTAGCCAATGGCGCCACCCAGATTCGCGCCGGCGTCATTCGGCCGGAGGTGATTATTCCCTTGTCCCAAAAAACGGAGATTGGGAAAGAAGAAAAATTTCAGGAGGGGGGGCTTGCCATCGGTTCGCCGGTGCGGGTTATCCGCTCCCCTTATTTTGGCCGACTGGGGAAAGTGGTCGATTTGCCGGCGCCTTTGCAAAAGTTAGAATCGGAGTCTTCCGCCCGGATTTTGGTGGTGGAATTTGACGACCGTTCCCGGGCGACCGTGCCCCGCGCCAACGTGGAAATGATAGAAGGTTAAACGGTTCGATTCTGCTTGACAGCTTTTAACAACGGGGATATTTTGGGCGGGTATGAATTATCGCGCACAAAAAAAGAGCATAATTAAAAGTTAGATGCTATTGATAATAGCGTGTTGCAGCAAAAGATGATAAGAAAGCTCGCCACCTTCTTGGGTGGCTTTTCTTTTTTGGTATGAAAAACAAGTTCGTGCCTCTTTTGCTCGGTTTGGTTTTGTTCGCGGCCGCCCCTACGAGTGTCGGGCAGACGCTTTTACCTCCTACGGCTGTTTGGGCCAAGGATGCGCCGAATGATGCCGGAACGAGCATACTGGTTTTTTGGCAGCCTTCGGCTTCCGATTTAAAGGGAGATAAGGCGGTAATTGGTTATCAGATTTTCCGCGCGGCTTCAGCGCAGGGCCCGTTTGAAGCGGTCGGCACAGCGGCCAAAGGGGATACCCTCTTTACCGACCATGTTCCTAAAGACCATAGCGACTACTATTATAAGGTGCGCGCCTTGGGCCCCGCCGGGGTTTTTGCCGAATCGGAGGCCGGGCTGCCGGCTCATTCAACCGCCCAATGGTTTAATACGGAGCGAGTAAACGCCCTTATCGCCGTTGTCATTTTGGTTGGCGGAATTTTGTATTTCATCTCCAAAGCCCGCTCGGGAAAAGAACTGTATATCCGCAAAATTGCCGGCTTGGAGGAGGTGGACAACGCCGTCGGCCGGGCGACCGAAATGGGAAAGAAAATAATTTTCATTCCCGGCCGGCAGGATATGGACAACGTTCAGACCATTGCGGCCGTTTTGCTTTTGGGCCGGGTGGCCAAATTGGCGGCGGAATACGAAACCAAGTTGGAAGTCCCCACCAGCCGCTCGATGGTGATGGTCAACTGCCGCGAAGTAGTCAAGGAGGCATTTTTGAAAGCGGGCCGCCCGGAAGCCTACCGGGAGGATGACATTCATTATATAACCGACGACCAGTTCGGTTACACCGCTGCCGTGGACGGCATTATGATGCGGGATAAACCAGCGGCGGTTTTTTATCAAGGCGCTTTTTTTGCCGAATCGCTGGTCCTGGCCGAAACCGGCAATTCCATCGGCGCCATTCAAATCGCCGGCACGGCCCAGCCGGCCCAGCTCCCTTTCTTTGTGGTGGCCTGCGACTACACCTTAATCGGCGAGGAACTTTTTGCCGCCTCCGCTTATCTTTCCAAAGAGCCGCGGCTTTTAGGTTCTTTGAAGGGGCAGGATGTGGGGAAATTCTTTATTTTTGCGGCGATTTCGATTGGGGTGACGCTGGCCACCTTGAAAGCGGCCGGCTGGTTTCCAAGCGAGTGGATTTCCACCTATATTAAAATTTTTCTGGTGCGGTGATGCGGCGCGAAGTTCCACTTTTGATAACCAGCATAATCGGATTTATCTTTGTCATTCGCTTTTTCATCCCGCACGAACCATTTGCCTCGATGGAAGATACCGCCTCCTCCTGGATTCAGGTCATCCAGGCCTTTGCCATCTGGCTGGGAGTCTTGAATCTTATCAAAGTTTCAGGGGAGAAAATTTATCGCAAAGAGAAAGGGTGGGGATTTTCGGCGGTGATTATTTTTTCTTTTTTGGCCATCTGTGTGGCCGGTTTTTTCTTCCCTCTCTGGGAATCCCGCCCACCCGGCGACAGCTTTCTACAACATGCCCGAAAGTTTCAATATCTCGGGACTTCCTTTGACTGGTTTTATACGTACGTTTATGCCCCGCTTTCTTCGACGATGTTTGCGACCCTGGCCTTTTTTGTTGCCTCCGCTTCTTTCCGCGCCTTTCGCGCCCGCAGCTTTCAGGCCACTTTACTTTTAGTTGCCGGCTTTGTGGTGATGCTGGGCGGCGTGCCAATAGGAAATGCCTTGTTTAGCTGGCTGCCGCAGGGATGGCAGGTTTCCAACATTGCCGATTGGATTAAGAATTATCCCCAGGCCGCCGGGCAGCGGGCGATTCAAATCGGCATCGCTTTGGGAATAATTTCCACCTCACTGCGCCTGATTTTGGGACTCGAGCGCTCGTATCTGGGAGGAGAGTAATGCTTTTCTGGGAAAAGATGGCCCAGCTCGACCGCCGGATTATTTTTATCTTCGTTTTTCTGGCTTTGGCGGTGCCGCTTTTTTTCACCATCCGGCAGCCGATAGCGGTTTCGCCGGAAGGGCGGGCTTTTTTTGCCGCCATCGATAACCTGCCGGCCGGCTCCAGAGTGCTTTTGTCGTTTGATTACGATCCCCCCTCCTCGCCCGAACTGCAGCCGATGGCAGAGGCAGTTTTTAAGCAGTTGTTGACCAAAAACTGCAAGCTGGTGGTCATTGCCCTTTGGCCGCAGGGGCCGCAGCAGGCGGAAAAAGCGCTGGCGGTGGCTCTGCGCGAACCGGAGTTCAAAGATGAAAAACTGGAATACGGCGTCAATTATGCCAACCTGGGGTATATGGCCGGCAACGAAGTGGTCATCCAGAAGATGAACTCCGATATTCCCAGCACTTTTCCATCTGACTTTACAGGAAAGGCAACTGCCGCTCTGCCAATTATGCAGGGAGTTAAAAACTACAAGAACTTTGATTTTATCATCAACTTTTCTTCCGGTGACCCCGGCACGCGGCAGTGGGTGCAATTCTGCGTGGACCGTTCCGGCGCAAAGATGATAGCCGGCAACACGGCCGTGCAGGCGCCGGAAAATTACCCCTATGTGCGCAGCGGACAGCTGAAAGGACTTTTGGCCGGGATGAAGGGGGCGGCGGAGTATGAAACCGTGGTGGGTAAACCGAGCAAGGGAGTTTCCTTTATGGGAGCGCAATCGGTATCCCATCTTGTCGTCATTCTTTTCGTGCTTTTAGGAAACATCGCCTACTTCGCTTCCCGGAGGAAAAAATAGTGCCGGATATGGTCTCTTTAACAATCGCCGGATTATTGACCTTGGGGATAATGTCTTTCGTTTACAAGGACAACCCGGTTTACAAGCTGTGCGAGTCGATTTTTATCGGCGTTTCCGCCGGGTACTATTTTGTCTCGATTTTCTACCAGAGCCTTTTGCCGCAGCTGACCGACAAAATTGGAATCACGGGGGAATTGTCCGATTCGGCCCTGGCATACTATCGGGAAACCGGCAGTTTGGCCTCCCCGCAATGGTTCAATCTTATCGCCGCGGTTTTGGGCGTGATGATGCTTTTGCGGCTGGTGCCGAAAATCGGCTGGATTGCCCGCTGGCCGTTGGCCTTCGTCATCGGCTCCACCGCCGGGCTGCGGCTCATCGGCGAACTGCAAACCAACATTATGGCGCAGATACGCAAATCGATTTTGCCGCTTTGGGACCCGCAGTATATCGACGGCAGCCTGAATATGGCTGCGTCGGTGGGCCATTCGCTCACTAACATTGTTATGGTTGCCGGAATATTGACCGGCGTGGTTTATTTCTTTTTCTCCAAGGAACATAAAGGGGTTTTTGGCGGAACGGCAAAGGTTGGCATCTGGTTTTTGATGGTCACCTTCGGCGCGGCTTTCGGGCTGACGGTGATGTCGCGTATGTCCTTGTTAATCGGGCGACTTGACTTTTTGCTTAGAGATTGGTTACATTTGCTCGGCTGATGAGAAAATCTCTACTTCTGCTTACGTTGGGTGTAGTTCTTTTTTCCTCTTTTGGATTAGCCCAGACCCCACCTGCGCCGGTCAGCAACTTAACGGCTAAAGATACCCCCAATGACAAAGGGGAACAGGTGGATTTATCCTGGACTCCTTCGCCGGATGAACAGCGAGCAGTAAACCCGGTTATCGGCTATCAGCTTCTGGTGGCGCCGGCGGCCGACTCTCCCTTTGTGCCGGCCGGCACGGCTTCCGCCGGTTCAACTGCGGCCACGGCCAAAGATGGTCTGGAAAACGGCAAGCCGTACTACTTCAAAGTCCGGACTTATGCCTTGGACAGCAGCTTCTCCGAATCGGAAGTCGTCGGACCGGCGGCTCCCAAAGGCCAGTGGTGGAACACCAGCCCGAAATACATCCGGATTGAGGTGGGTGCGGCCTTACTGGTTGGTTTTATTTTGTTCAACATCTTCCGGGCCGGGAAAAAAGAGCTGTACATTCGGCCGATTGCCGGCGTGGATGCCGTGGACGAAGGAATCGGCCGGGCGACCGAGATGGGACGTCCCATCCTCTTTGTCTGCGGGCTGGGAGATGCGGCCCAGGCAGCCACCATCGCGGCTTTCTCGGTTCTGGGGCGGGTGGCCCAGAAGGCGGCCCAATACCAGAGCAAACTTATCGTCCCCTGCTACGACCCGATTGTCTTTCCGATTTGTCAGGATGTGGTCAAAGGGGCCTACCTTAACGCCGGGCGGCCGGAGGCGTACAACGAAAAAGACGTTTTTTTTGTAACCCAAGACCAGTTCCCCTACGTCGCCGCCGTCAACGGCGTTATGCTGAGGGAGAAACCGGCCACCAATTTTTACCTGGGAAAGTTTTATGCCGAGTCGTTAATTCTGGCCGAAACCGGTTTTGAGGCCGGCTCGATTCAAATTGCCGGCACCGACGAGCTCATCCAGATGGCCTTTTTCATCGTCGCCTGCGATTTCACCCTGATCGGCGAGGAGCTTTTTGCCGCCTCGGCCTATCTTTCCAAGGAGCCGGAACAGATCGGCTCCATCAAAGGGCAGGACTGGGGAAAAGTGGTTTTCGCCTCTTTATCCCTTTTAGGGGTAATTTCGGTTTTTTTGGAAAGCAAAATCCACTTTTTTGGCCTGTTTAAAAAACTTTTCGTAGCGGAATGAAAAGATGAGAAAAGAGATACCCTTAGCCATAATGTTCGTCACCGGCGTTTTTATGGCCCTGCAGTTTTTCATTCCCCACAAAACTCTTTCGGTCGTTTATCAGGATTTCAACTCCAGCGTTCAGGTGGTCGGCGCGGTCGCTCTGGTTCTGGGAATTGTTTCCATTCTCTCGATTCATTTTGCAAAAATCGGACAAAAGAAACCGGGCTACGGCTACAGCTACTTTTTAATCGCCTTCTTCTTCATTATGGCGGCTTCCGGCTTTTTGCCCAAAAATTGGAACTTAGGAAGCTTTTTGGGCCACGGAGGCAATGAGGAGGGGTCGTTTTTCCTGAACCTGTACAACTATGTTCTGGCGCCGGTTCAGGGGACGATGTTCGCCCTTTTGGCCTTCTTCATCGCCTCGGCCGCCTACCGGGCCTTCCGGGCCAGAAGCGTTATAGCCACTTTGCTTCTTTTGACCGCCATTTTGATTATGCTGGGGCGGGTTCCTCTCGGCCCGGCGATTTTTGGCGACTGGATTGCCGATTTCGCCAATTGGATTCTGGTTGCCCCCAACGCCGCCGCCAAGCGGGCGATTATCGTCGGCATCGGACTGGGGGTTCTTTCGCTTTCCCTAAAAATGATTTTGGGGATTGAGCGGGCCTGGCTGGGAGGAGGGCGGTAATGGCTTTTTTTGAAAAAATGCTTGCTCTCGACCGGCGCTGGATTTTTCTGGCTATTGCCGTGTCGGTCATCGCTCCTTTTTTCTTTTACATCGGCCTGCCGATTAAAGTGACCCCGGAGGTCAAAGCGCTCTACGATGCCATAGAAAAGCTGAAGCCGGGAGATGTGGTAATGTATGCCCCGGAATATGACCCCTCCACCTTGCCGGAGATGCAGCCGATGGCCAAGGCCTTTATGCGCCACTGCTTTTCAAAAAATATCAAACTGGTCTCCACCGGCCTTTTCCAGCTTGGAGTGGCCCAGGTGGAGCAGGATTTGACGGCAATTGCCAAAGAATACGGAAAAAAGCGTGGGGTTGACTACGTTTTTCTGGGTTACAAGCCGTATCCGGAGACGGTGATTTTGAATATGGGGGAGAACTTCCGCAAATCATTCCCGACCGATTATTATGGCACACCGACCGATTCTTTGCCGATGATGCGGGGGATACAAAATTATTCCGACTGCAAGCTGGCGGTTACCATCACGGCCGTTTCCGGTATTGACTACTGGATTCGCTCCGCCCACGGCCGCTACAACATCCCGCTGGCGATAGGGGTCACGGCGGTGATGGCGACCGATTACTATTCCTACCTGCAATCCGGCCAGCTTTTCGGTCTCGTAGGTGGAATGAAGGGGGCGGCGGAGTATGAACAGCTGACCGGATTTAAGGAGAAAAAACACTTGGTGGCGACCCGAAAAATGGATATTCAGTCCTTTGCCCATCTGGCGATTATTCTTTTCGTGATTTTGGGAAACATCGCCTATTTTGCAAGTAGAGGGAAAAAGTAAAATGCCGGATACGTCCCTGGTTCACGCCGTCTGGATGACGATTGCCGCCTTTTTCACTCTTTCGATATTTTCCTTTTTGTACAAGGACAACCCGTTCTACAAAATCGCCGAGCATATTATCGTAGGGGTTTCCAACGGCTATTGGGTGATTTTGCTTTTCCGGGACACCTTCAAACCGCTCTGGCTGCAACCGGCCATCGACTTGGCCACCGGAGCCGGCTTTGACTGGGAGCGGCTGGCCTTTGTGGCCGGCAATCTTATTTTCAGTGTTTTTATGCTCCTACGGCTTTTCGGCGGCAAGCCGGCCTTGCTTTCGCGCTGGGCGATGGCAGCAATTCTGGGAATTTCCGCCGGCGTTTTAATTCCGCTTACGGTGCAGACCTCTCTTTACGAACAGTTCAAAGGGAATGTTCTGGGCTTTCCCGCCTTTCCCTTCCCCTTCGTTTCAGATGCCAGCCAGTTGGCCTTCAACAACTTGCTCATCATCGTCGGCTCTCTTTCAGGCCTGGCCTACTTTTTCTTTTCCAAAGAGCATAAAGGGGCTTTTGGCGCAACCGCCAAGGTGGGAATCTGGTTTTTAATGATTGGCTTCGGCGCCACCTTTGGCTATACGGTTATGGCCCGGCTTTCCTTGCTCATCGGCCGGATTGAATTTTTGAAAGAGTGGCTGGGTATATTCTTCTAAGTTTTACCTAAAACAAAAAGCCCTCCGCAAATGCGGAGGGCTTTTTATAATCGGTCAAAAGCAAGTCATAAGTTCCGGCATTGGCGGATAGGCCGGAGTTGGCAATGTTCCCAAAAAAACGTAGTTGAGTTCGTTCACCACATCTGCCGAACTTAGAAAGTTATCTAAGTTTAAATCTGCGGTGCATAACGGCGTGATGGTATGTTGACCAAGGAATACCGAGTTCAAAACTCTCACCACGTCGGCGGAAGTTAAAATACCGTCCCCATTCAAATCCCCGCGATGAAACAGCCCGATGTCCCCACCAGCTTGCTGGTTGGCATTCAGGTAATACCAGGAAACCGCCGAATCAGCGGCTTTCATGAGATTATTTACTCCGTTCAGACTGGCCACGAAGATTACGCTAAACGATTCGGAAGGCCCTTCCAAAGTCAGTGTGTCAAAACCGGCGGCCAATCCTTGCAGTCCGTAGCGGGAAGCCAATTTTCCAACGATGTCATTTTTCGGCAGAGTCACTTTCTTAGCGCCGATGACAAAACCGATATCGGCGGAGCCAACGTTGGGACAGGGGTTGGGCGGAAAATATTCGGGCCCCATTCCCGTTAGACCTGTATCGGCCAGATTGCGAGTAGGGTGATAACCGATGGCATCCATCCGGTTAACAAACTGGGAATCCTGCCAGGAATTTGCAGGCAAAAAAGAGCGGTTTCTAAAGGCGACTGTTCCTCGTGGGCTTACCGGTGAGGCGGAGGCGGTGCCATTTGGAATGGTAATTGCGCCAAAATACTTATCGTTAGGATTGCAGCCATATGGCGGGCCGAGGGTGTCCGCGAAAGGGTCTAAGATGCCGGAAAAAACCAGCATAGTATAGATTTTCCCGTCCGAAGTGGCCGTAAATGAAGTATCAAACGATAAGTTGCGGGGGCCGTTATAGGCCGGCACATCTATATCATTAGCCACTCCCAAAATCACATCCGGAATGTCGGCGCCGGAGATATTCACCACGCGCACCGTCTTGGCCAAAAAGTCGGAATAGGCCGGGTTGGTGGACTGTTCCCAAATGGTTTCCCAGATAATGGTGGAGTCGAGCCGGCCCGTGGAGAGCGTTTTGGCAAAAATCGCATAGGAGTTTAGCGTATCGGTCGGATCGGGGATTGAATCCACCGTAATCGCCGTCAGGCAGCGTAGGAACTGGTCGTCAAAATAATTGCGCAGTCCCCGGGGATGGCCGGGTGGGCCGGCCAATGCTGGATTGACTATCGCCACGCCACCGTCGAAAATAAAATTCTCGCCGGTGGCAAAGTAGTACATACCGTTCGCCGAAGCGGCAAAAACCTCCACGCTCTGCGACCAGATTTCGGTGAAATTCGCTGACGAATGGATAGTATCGGCGGAGTTAAAACAAAGACTCGGCACTACGTATACGTTGACGCATACCTGGCATTGAGTTTCTCTCGAGCTCACCAACCCTACCGTGTCGTCGGTGTGGGTCCAAATCTCGATGCAGCCGCTGCGCAAACCGGACTGGCTAACTCCTACGCCAGAGGGGTCAAACTTGATTAGTATGGAAGCATTCGTCAACTGGGGAATTGCACTGCCGGGGCTGATGCCCCCGCTACGCGAGGTCACCAATTGGTTTCCGTTCAGACTTCCGGTAAAGACAACAGAATCCAAAATCAGGTCGGTCAGTCCGGAGTTGGTTATTTTAAAGCTACCCTCCTTGGGCGGACCGCCGGGAACAAGACTGACTACCAGGTCGCCAAAGCATAAAGCTGACGGCAGAAGGACTAAGCCGAAGCCGATAAGGAAAGCTTTTTTACACAAGCTCATAAATACTCTTTTGACTTCCGGGCTTGAAGCCCGTTTTCAATTAAATATAACACACGGAGATTAAGATTGTCAATAGTTTTCGGCTTGATTTGGCGGGGGTATCTTTCTACATTGCATAAAGTATGCTTAAAGACTACGAGGTGGTGGTCACCAAAGCTCAAAAACTGCCGGGGCGGATGTTCTTCCTCGAGTTTGCCACGCCGGAACTGGCCAAAAAATGCGGGCCGGGGGAATTTGTGATGGTAAAAGTGGAAGAAGGCAGCGACCCGTTTTTGCGCCGGGCCTTTTCGGTCTTTTATACCGAGCCGAAAAAAGGAAAACTCACCATTTTAGGGAAAAGCTACGGCTTTGGCACTACGCTTTTGGGAGATAAGAAAGCCGGCGATGTTTTACGCTTGGTGGGACCATTGGGAAATCGTTTTGGCCGAGCAAAAAAGAAAGAAGTGACGCTTTTGGTTGCCGGCGGAGTCGGCCTGGCTCCGCTTTATTTTTACCAACAGGCGTTGTCCGCTATCGAGCGTAAAAATACGGTGCTTTTCTTGGGCGTGCGCAACAAGGCGGAAGCTCTGGCGTTGAAAAAACTAATGCCTCAAGCGGCCAACTTACAATTCTCCACCGATGACGGTTCCTACGGATTTACGGGACGGGTTACCACCTTGCTGGAAAACTACCTGCATAAAAGTCGAAATGGTTCGACTTCCCTCGGCTACGCTCGGGACAAGTCGCTCACCACAAGCGGCCGGACGATGCGGATTTTATCCTGTGGGCCGGACGCGATGATGGCCAAAACGGTGGAAATTGCTCAAAAGTTTAATTTGCCCATCGAGGTTTCGTTGGAGACGGCGATGGCCTGCGGTTACGGAATTTGCATCGGCTGCGCCGTAAAATCAATTCCCAATTCAAAAGAAAGCGAGTTTCCGCTTACACCCGACGGTTTCATTTATCAGCGGGCTTGCATCGACGGGCCGGTTTTTGACGGGCGGCAGGTAGTTTGGGAGGAAGCCCTGGCCGGTGTGTTGAGCGGGGAGGCCGGGCAGGCGTGAAGCCGGATTTGAGAATAAATTTTGCCGGCATCGAATTCGCCAATCCGGTACTGGTCGCTTCGGGTACTTTCAACTACGGCGAAGAGATGGCCCAGTTTTATTCGCTGTCAAAGCTGGGGGGCATCGTCACCAAATCGATTACCCTAAAACCCCGGCCGGGGCATCCCTATCCGCGTACCTACGAAACCAAAGGGGGGATGTTAAACGCCATCGGATTGGTGAATCCGGGTATCGATAAGTTCTTGTCCAAAAAAATGCCTTTTTTGCGAACCCTTGGGACTCGATTGGTTGTAAACATTGCCGGCTCAACCATTGACGAGTTTGTCGAGCTGGCCCGGCGGCTTTCAGACGTGGAGGGGATTGATATGCTGGAAGTGAACATCTCCTGTCCCAACGTGAAAGAAGGCGGACTGGAGTTTTCGGCTACGCCGCAACCGGCTTATCGGGTGCTTTCCGCCGTGCGCAAAGCTACCGGCTTGCCATTAATTGCCAAGCTTTCGCCCAATACGGCTGATGTTGCCGTCATCGCTCAAGCGGCGGAAGATGCGGGAATGGAGGGAGTTTCGCTTATCAACACGCTGGTGGGGATGGCGGTCGATTTGAAAACGAAAAAGCCGATTTTATCCAACGTCACCGGTGGGCTTTCCGGCCCGGCAATAAAGCCGGTGGCTCTGGCGATGGTTTTCAAGGTTGCGCGGACGGTAAAAATTCCGGTGATGGCTATTGGGGGGATTTGCAATGCTAACGACGCGCTCGAATTTATGGTTTGCGGCGCTTCATTGCTACAAATCGGCACGGCTAATTTCACCGACCCGCTTGCCGCTCCAAAAGTAATGGCGGGCATAGAAAGCTACTTAAAAGAGCAAAAAATTGCCTCGGTTCAAGGTTTGATTGGAACACTCAAAGCGCCTGCCGAAGAAGCGCCCGCCACGATGGAGCTGCCCAAATTAGATGAGCTTCGAGTCCAAACTTAAGTCCGCCGTCTCCAAGTGCGGGTTCCTCTGTTTGGGGCTGGATACGGAGTTGGAAAAACTTCCGGTCTCTTTTTCCAAAACGCCCGACTCGATTTTGAAGTTCAACTTGGAAATGATTGAAATTTCTTCGGAGTTAGTTGCTGCCTATAAACCGAATCTGGCTTTTTATGAAGTGCTCGGAAAAGCTGGCTGGGAGATTTTGAAAAAAACCTGCGAGGCGGTTCCAAAGGATAAAATCATCATTTTGGATGGAAAACGCGGGGACATCGGCAATACCGCGCGAATGTATGCCCGGGCTATGTTTAATGAATTGGGCGGCGACGCTTTGACCGTCAACCCGTATCTGGGGGAAGATTCGCTTGCTCCTTTTATCGAAAATCCGGAAAAGGGAATTTACATTTTATGTTTAACTTCCAATTCCGGTGCGGAAAGCTTTCAGCTTTTCCCTCCGGCCGACCCGCTTTATCTTCGCGTTGCCCGCCGGGTGGCGGAATGGAATAAAAACAAAAATGTCGGGTTGGTGGTTGGCGCCACTCACCCGCAGCAGTTGAGCTTTGTCCGCGAAGCGGCAGCCGAACTTCCGTTTTTGATTCCAGGAGTCGGCGCGCAGGGAGGAAGTTTGTCGGAGGCAATAAAGTATGGAACGGAGGAAGGAAAGATCCCTTCTTTGATTAACCTTTCCCGCTCCGTGTTGTATGCATCATCCAGTTCGGATTACAAAGAAAAAGCCCAAGCTGAATTGCAAAAACTGAAATCTGAAATTGACTCGCTTTTAGCGGCCAAAGTCGCCAACTAAAATGTTACTGCCCACCTTGCGCCAGATGCAAGCCATCGACCGGGAAGCTTTCGAGGGTTTAGGTATTCCGGTTTTGCAATTGATGGAAAAAGCGGGAGAAGGAACGGCTTTGGCTGCAGCCCGAGTTTTAGGAAAAATCTACGGAAAAAAAGTTGCCGTCCTGTGTGGTAAGGGAAACAATGGGGGAGATGGGCTGGTAGCCGCGCGATTGCTTTTAAAAAAGAAAGCGAAGGTCAGAGTTTTTCTTTTGGCAAAAAAGAAAGAATTGAAAGGCGCTTCTCTGGCCAACTTGAAAAAATATCGAGGTCAGTTGACTGAATGGGATGGAAAGCCGGACGATGTCTTGAAGTTCGCGCCGGATTTGATTCTCGATGCCCTATTCGGCAGCGGCTTTACCGGACAGCTGCCTCAAAAGTTCAAAGAGTTGGTTTCTACCGTCAATCGACAAAAAATTCCAGTGCTGGCGGTGGATGTTCCTTCCGGTTTTGATGTTCAAGCCGAAAAACCGATGCAGGAAGTCTTTTGCGCCACGTCTACGGTCACCTTTGCCTACCCGAAAGTCGCACAGGTTTTTTATCCGGGACGGGAATATGTCGGCCGATTGCAGCTGGTCGATATCGGCATTCCGGCAAAAGCAGTAAAAGAGAAAATCGAGTTAAATTTACTCACGCCAAAAGAGGTTTTAGACTGGTTGCCCCTACGAAACCCGGAAGGGCACAAAGGAACCTTTGGCAAAGTTTTTCTTTTGGGTGGATCTTTGGGGATGACCGGGGCGGCGGCGATGGCGGCGGAAGCGGTTTTGCGCTCCGGCGCGGGAATGGTATTTTTGGGTACGGCCACAAGTTTATGCGGAATGATTGCCTCTCAATTGCGCGAAGTCGTAATACAACCGTTGCCGGAGATTCGGAAAAAATTGGCGATTGCGCTTCGCTCATTGGGCGAGGTTAGAATGTACGCTCAAGAAGCAGATGTAGTGGCGGTTGGCCCCGGTTTGGGGCTGCATTACGAGACGACAGAATTGGTTTGCCGCTTTGTCGCCAATCTCGAAAAACCTTTGGTGGTGGATGCCGATGGTTTGAATGCTTTGGCCAAAAAACCGGAAGTTTTAAAGGAGCGGAAGTTCCCAACCGTTTTGACGCCCCACGCCGGCGAACTTTCCCGGCTGTTGAAAGTCCCAATGGGCGAAATTTTGGCTGACCGGGTAGCGGCGGCCAAAAAAGGCGCACAAGAATTAAATTCTATTTTGCTCTTAAAAGGCGCACCGACGATAATTGCAACTTCCGATGGAGAAGTTTGGATTTCCCCTATCGGGAATTCCGGTATGGCAACTGCTGGTTCGGGGGATGTTTTGACCGGACTTACAGCCGGGCTTTTGGCCCAAGGAATGGAGCCTTTGAAAGCTGCCTGTGCCGCCGCTTTTTTGCACGGCTGGGCGGGGGGCGTTGCTCGCGAAAAACTGGGGGAAAGAAGTATGCTTGCCGGCGATATTTTGTCCGCCTTGCCGGAGGCTTTCAAGCGTCTGGAACTTGTTCCCCTCGAACCAAAATTGGGCGAGCCGGTCGATTTGTGGTAAGCGTAAGCTTTTGGCTTTTGTATAATTATTGATGAAGAAAGTTTTACTTCTTTTTTGTGCTTTAACGGCGACCGTTTGTGCCCGCGGCCGTTACCGCCCCGGCGATTGGGTTACCTGGTCTAATTTCCGCTACGTCACCTCCGTCGCCGTCGGCTTTAACTATGTTTACTTCGGCACAACCGGCGGCGTTTTGCGCTACGACCGAAACCGTCAGGCTTTTGAAACTCCGCTCACCACCGCCGACGGCCTGCCGGATAATTACGTGCGCAAAATTGCTTACGACCGTTTGAGCGATCAGGTTTACGCTTTGACCCAGCTCGGTTCGGCTTACTTTCAGCCCGCCTTTGGCGAATGGTATCGCTCCCCTTTTCCCGATACCCTGGTCAAAAGCGACCGTCCCCAGCTTCCGCTCTTCTTTTCCAAAGATTTCGATTTGCGCTATCTGGGAGATGGAATCGTAGGGGATAATAACTTCCGCCGCTTTCGATTTACCGATTGGGCCGATGACGGTTTTTACAACCTCTGGATTGGAAGCTGGGGGTTGGGGGTTTTTAACGCCAATCTGCGCTCCAGCGAGCTGGCCCGGCTTCCCTACGGCCTTTTGACCTCGCGGGTTGGCGGCCTGCTTATCGACTCCAGCGAGATTTGGTTTGCCTGTCTGCGCAAAGGGACCGAATCGGGCGGACTGGTGCGTTGGGATTTGCCGACGGGCGAATGGAACTACTTTGAGGCCGGTTTGGTCACCAATTTCTCGCCCGGCGAAATTTATTCCATTGTGGGCAATCGCAACTTCATCTTTTTAGGCACCGACAACGGCATTATCCGCTACGACCGCAAAACCGGTTATTTTCGTCCGGCTGGCCGCAGAGGGGGTTTGCGGCAGGAAGCGGTGCTTTCGCTTTTGACAACCGAAAGCGGACTTTTCGCCGGAACCAGATTGGGAGTTTATGCCGTCGATCCAAAGACCGACTCGGTTTGGAACTTGACCTCTTCTTCCATTTCGGGAGCGGTGATAAACGATTTGAAGATGGCCGGCGGTTATCTGTGGGCGGCCACCAATCGGGGGCTTTACCGGCTGGCGGCCGGCGGCAAAAACTGGACGCGCTTTTCCGACCCGACTCAAATCGCCCTATCCACCATTCGCTCCCTGTCCGTTTCCGGAGACATTCTCTGGGCGGGCGGTATTCGGGGCCTTCTGCAGATTTACACCACCAGTGACTCCACCGAAGGGTATCGCATTCCCGCCGGCCCGGCTGACTTGGACGTTTATGCTCTGGCCACCAACGGCCGCTTGGTTTGGGCCACCGTGCGCTCCGGCGTTTATGAATTCGACCCGGCCAACAAGGAATGGACTTTCTTATCCGAACAGGAAGGATTGGCCTCCAACGATATAAATCAAATCGTTCCGCTTGGCGACTACGTCTGGTTTGCGACCGACGCTGGAGCCACTCGCTTTTTCTGGAACGCTCCGCAGCTGCGCAAATAGATGCTTTCGGAATTTGGTTTAATAGAAAAATTCAGAAAGCTTCTTTTGGCCGACTCTCCGGCGTTAAAACTGGGAATTGGTGACGATGCCGCGGTTTTAGCTGCTCAAAAAAAAGATTTGCTCTTCACCTGCGATTGCGTGGTGGAAAATGTCCACTTCGACCTGTCGTATTTTTCCTTTTTTGAAGCCGGCTGGCGGGTCGCCTGCGCCAATTTATCCGACATCGCCGCTATGGGCGGCCGCCCGCTGGCGGCGCTGGTAACCCTTGGAGTTCGGCCCAAACTTGCTGAAAAAGATATTTTGGAACTATACAGAGGAATGAAAGCCTTGCTTTCAAAATTTGATTGCTCAATCGTCGGTGGTGACATAGTTCGCTCTTCTGACCTTTTTGTCGATATGGCGATGCTGGGGATGGTCGGGAAAAAACTTTTTACCCGTTCCGGAGCCAGGCCTGGGGAATTGGTCGTTGTGACGGGAGATTTGGGCCGTTCGTTTTTAGGGTTTAAAATCCTTTCCAAAAAAAAGAAACGCATTCTTTCCAAGTTGACCGAAAAACATCTCCGCCCCACTCCCCGGCTTTTAGAATCTTCTTTCCTTGCCAAAAACGTCAGGGTTGGGGCAATGATTGACATTTCCGACGGCCTTTCTTCCGAACTGCATCATCTCTCCAAAGAAAGCCGCGTTGGTTTTATAATAGAAGAAGAAAAACTCCCCCTGCACCCTTCGCTCGTTTCAAAAGCCCAAGAGCTGGGCTTATCGCCCGCCCAACTGGCTTTACGTTCCGGCGAGGAATACGAGCTTCTGTTCACCTGTCCAGCCTCGGAGGTTAAAAAACTTTTAGCTTGGAACAGCCGGGGCAAAGGGGTTGGCTTTTCGGTCATCGGCCATACGGTTCAAGGCGGGCAAAGTGTGAAAATGAAAAAGAGGTACGGCCGCTTGGCCAAAATTGAGCCGGGCGGGTTTCGGCATTTTTAGCCCACGTGGGAACGGCAAGTTTTTTTAATCAGTAGTAAACCTTCAGCAAGGGGTAAATTTGCAGAAGAAAAAGACCGGCAAAAGCGGACAGAAAGCGAGCAGACGAGTTAATCCCTTGTATATCAACGGGTTATATTGATAAAAAAAGTGCTTGATTTTTTTTTTTCAATTAGATTAATTTTAACATCTGCCGGAATTGGTGCGTATATTTAGTGTAGGAGTCGATAGATGCGGAAACGAGCTTTGCTAATGTTTGGGGTTTTCTTGCTGGCTGGCGCTGATTCGGCCACGACAGAAGAATTTAAATTCAAACCCCCCGTAAACGTCGGCCCTCCCATCAATAGCGAGTGGACCGAGAGAGATCCGTATATTACCGCAGATGGTCAAAAGCTTTTCTTCTGCTCTAATAGACCGGGCGGCTCTGGCAGTATGGATGTCTGGATGTCAACTTGGAACGGTTCGACTTGGGGCACACCGGTCAACTGTGGGCCAAACGTCAATAGTGCGCTTATTGAGTGGAGCCCTTCACTTTCCTTGGACGGTAAAAAACTATATTTTAATGCTTTCGGTCGGCCTGGAAGTCAGGGGGGATGGGATGTGTGGACCTCCACATGGGATTCCGTTGCGCAGCAATGGGGCCCTGCGCAGAATTTGGGTCCCCCAATAAACACCGTCGCGGTGGATTGGTGTCCGCGTCTTTCTTACAACGGTCAATCGCTTTACTACACTACCAACGGGTACTATCACCCGCAGGGAAGTGCTTTTTTTGTTTCGCATTGGAACGGTTCCTCATGGGACCTGCCCCAGCCCTTGCCGAACATTATCAATAATACGTCAACCGAGGAGCGGGCTTCCCTTACTCTGGATGAAAAGACGATGTATTTTGGGCGCTATAATTCTTATCCCCGTATTTTCGTGACTCAAAAAGGCATGGGTGGGGAATGGGGGGAACCGATTGAATTGGACACTTCAATCAATAGTTCATCAGGCACTGGCGATCCGGCTATTACACCAGATGGTCGCGAACTCTACTTCGCATCTGGGCGGTCGGGGGGTATTGGACCTCCGGGAAGCGGAGACATTTGGGTAGCTGAACGTATAATAGTTCCCAAGGTTTCGACTTTAAGCAAGCCCCTTTTATTTTTCACAGGCACACTGTTGGCTTTAACTGGACTTTATTGGCTAACGCGCAAAAATCCTTAAAGTAACTTGAAGCTGGATGTATATGCAAATAACAGAGGTTTTTTAAGGGAGAAACGGAACCGTAAAATAGGAACAATCAAACTTAAGGAGGAGATTATGCCAAGTTTAAAAAGAGTGGTAGGGCGGTGGAGTATTCTCGTGGTTTTCTTTTTTGGATTTCCAATTTTGCCTTGTGCCTTAAGCCAGGAAGTTGACAGTTGCTGTGCCCCGGTGGTCGAATGCCCGACTTTAGGCAATTTTAAACTGCGCGACACTCTGACTGCTTTGTGCATCTATGCCTCCGCTCCAATCCCTCCCCCACCTTTGACCACAAATCTTCCAGACTTCTGGCGGAAGATGTGGAACATATCGGAGCAAGTCAGCGTCCCCCGTTTCTATAAGGAAAACTCGGACTCATCCGGTGCTCCTCGATACCTTTTGACCGTCGATCCTTACGGAAAGTTGCCCGAATCTACCTGTTTTATTTCTCAATATTATCCCGATGGAAATGGCGGGGGAGATCAGTTTATAAGGGATATTTTGATGAGGGCCGATTCGGTTATTAACTTCGCCAATTACGACCGAGATGGCGATAAATTCGTGGATGCGCTGTTTATGTGCATTCAAGAAGCCGACGGTCGCGGGATAGATAAATTAGCATTAGATCCTGTTTTCACAACCTTAGACTCTGTCGGAGGGGTCCCAATCAAGATAAAGAACACTTCTGGAGTGACTTTCCGAACGCAAATTCGCGAAGCGGCCGTCCAGAGTGCAGCGCATGAATGGGGCCATCGCTTTACACTGCTGGACTATTATGCACTGCACACGATTGACTGGTGGACATTGGGATTTTTCAGCGTGATGGCCAATCATGGCTTTAGTTATCGGGCCTCCCCTTTTCATCCTTTTCAGAACCAAAAATTTCTAAAGTGGGACCAACCAGTTGATATCACCACCACAACCTATAACCTTCAAATGGGGGACTATTTTACCAGCACTCCCAATAAAAAGTTTTATCGCGTTAGGCGGGCTGGAAGCAACGTGGAGTATTTTGAAATCAGCTATCATTCAGTTGTTCAATTTACATCTACCTATTGGGAGAAACTTTGGCCGAGGGAGGGACTTTTAATTGCTCACATTGTAGATACAGTATGTAGCCCGCTTAGACAGGACTTAAAGCAAATTGATTTAGAGTTGCCCGGCTCAGCCGGTTTTCCCGGTTTAAGAGATGTAATAAACGGTCAATATCAGTCCACTCCAAACGACTCTTTGGGGAAGGACAGTCTGGATTTGAAACAGCCATATATAGACAAGCCCGGCACTATCGGTATTGGCAGTGAAACCTGCTTATGGAACGCCGCCACGAAGCAAAACTTCGATGACAAAACTAATCCTTCGAGTCGGTTTTATGGAAGTTATGGACAAAACGCGTTTTCTTTTTTGGGAATCGAAAACATCCAGATAAATGTCACAACGGCTTCGGCTGATTTTATTCTGAACGCCAAATACGGCCGCATCTCCAGCGCCACCACCTGGGGACCGGGGCTGGTTTCGGTAATTGGGGATGTGACCGTAGATTCGGGCGTGACTTTGACTATCGCGGCAGGGACTACCATCAAGTTCCAGAAAAACTACGATAATATGAAATCGGGCGGCGATACCACCAAAAGCCGGATGATCATTAAAGGGACTGTGAACTTTAATGGAACCCAGACCGACTCGATAATCTGTACTTCCTCCTCGTCCACTTCCCCGGCAAATGGCGATTGGGGCGGGCTGTTTTTTGAAACTTCGGGTGGAGGGACTCTGGCGTTTGTTCGCATCAGCTATGCCGACACGGTTATTAGGGCTAAGAGTGGGGCTGGCGCGGTCGTGGTGCGCAACTGCACCTTTAACAAATTCAAGTCGATAGCGGTTTACAGCGAGCGGGCCACCGTAAACTTAGGCAAAACAACAATCTCACCTCCCGATTGCGGCAAGAACAATATCTTGATGAAATCCGCTACTTCCGGGGCGAAGGCGGTTACGAACGCCGCTTCGTCGGGAACTTTGTATGCCTCGGGCAACTGGTGGGATACGACCTCTGTTCCATCGTCTTGGTTTAGCGGGACCGTGAACAAAGACTGGGTCTTTGCGGGGCCGGCTACCCCGGATTCCTGTCCCTACGACGAAAACAACGGCCCTTCGCAGGGTGGTGGCGACCCGAAGGTTGCCGTAGTGCCTTTGAAGTTTGAGCTTGGCCAGAATTATCCCAATCCGTTCAATCCGACTACCACCATTCGGTATTCTCTTGCCAACCCGGTCAAAGTAGAGTTGAAGATTTACAATATCTTAGGCGAATTGGTCCGAACGCTGGTGAATAAGGAGCAGCCAGCCGGGAGGCATGAGGCGAGTTGGGATGGAAAAGACGAATCAAGCCGGAATCTTCCGAGCGGGATTTACCTATATCAAATCAAAGCCGGCGATTTCACAAAGAAAATGAAGATGTTGCTGGTGAAATAGCCGGAAACTTTTATCACAGGGCCGTTCCCCGGCATTCCAACCGGGAGACGGCCTTTATTTTTCTTGACCATTTTTGAACTAAGAAACTATATTCAAGTTTTAGCCGTCTTTTGGAGGTGGAGAAGACTATTGCATTATAAACGCCGGCCGGGGTACGAAGCCCGCTCAGAAGTTTTTGGACGAGTATGCGTCAAGCTGGGCTTGACGCCCAACGTCCTAACCGCCTTTTCCTTTGCTTTTTCCATTCTGGCGGGGGCGTTGTTCTGGAAACGGGAATTTTTGCTGGGAACGGCGGCTTTGCTTTTGAACGCCTTGACCGATATGCTGGACGGGGCGACCGCCCGCGCCGGGAAGATGGGCACCATCTTTGGCGGAGTTTTGGACCACGTCTCCGACCGCTACGCCGAGTTTTTTGTTTTAATGGGAATTCTGCTTTCGGGCGCCGTTCCCCCCGGCTGGGGGCTTTTTGCCCAGTTTGGAATTATCATCGCCAGTTACACTCGCGCGGCCGCGGAATCAATTGGAAAAATGGAGACCTGCGCGGTGGGCATCGCCGGGAGGCTGGAAAAGTTTGTTCTCCTGGTTGCCGGAGCCATTTTGCAAAACTTTATACCCCAATATAACCCCTTGCTCTACGCTTTGATTTTGATGGGGCTGATTTCCTACTTCACTTCCATTCAGCGCCTGATTTTTGCCAAAAAACAGCTGGGAGAAAGGAGGGAAGAAGAGTGATTACGGCGGTCGGCAATCCGGTTTACGACATCATCGTTACGCCGCACATTTCAACCAACGGCCGGGTGCTTTCCGGCTGTTCCACCAATTTTGCTTTGGTTTTAGCCAAGCTGGGAATTCCGGTAAATTTGATTGGAAGCGCCGGGCAGGATTTTGTCGGCCAATTGGAAGAGGACTTGAAAAGATTTGGCATCCGTTATCAGTTTCTGCCTTCCCGCCAAACGGGCGGATTTTCACTGCGGTATTATGGAGACCACGGGGAACGCGAGCTTACGCTTTTAGGAGAAGCCGACCCAATTACGACATTTTCCTCCGAGTTTTTGAAAGCTGATTGGATTATGCTCGGTCCCATCTTGCAGGAAATCGACTTAGAGCTTTTTGACTGGATTAAGAAAAATTCCACCGCCAAAATCTTTTTGGACCCGCAGGGGCTTTTGCGCGGCGTTCGCGGCGGCAAAATTTATCACGAAACAACCCTGCAAGTAAAAAAAATCATTTCCCAGGTGGATGTGGTAAAACCGAATGAATTGGAAACAAAAGTTCTAACCGGTATCGACCCGCGCATTGACCCCTACACGCCAGCCAAGGAGATAAAAAGCTGGGGGCCGAAAGTTGTAATCATAACTTTAGCCGAACTCGGTTCGGTGATTTATGATGGGAAGGAATTTTACGAAATACCGGCTTACGAGACCAAAGCGGTGGATGCCACCGGCGCGGGGGACACCTATGCGGGGGGATTTGTATCGGCCACCGTAAAAGGTTTTCCACTGCGCCGAGCCGGGCTTTTTGCCTCGTCGGTCGCTTCCATTATGGTGGAGAACAGCGGGCCCGATTTTCCTTTAAGCTGGGAAGAGGCCTTGCGCCGGACGGAGATTTTGGATAAAATAAAGCGCCCCGAATGGTCCGGGGCAGGCTTGTCAAAAAAGTAGTTTTTCCGATAGGAACTGTTTTTTAAGGAGAGAAAATGGCTGATAAAGTTAGAGTGGCAATAATTGGCGTGGGCAACTGCGCCTCGTCATTAGTGCAGGGGGTGCATTATTACAAAAACGCCAAGGAAAAGGATTTCATTCCCGGAATTATGCACGTCAATCTGGGCGGCTACCATATTCGCGACATCGAATTTTCCGCCGCTTTTGACATCGATAAAAACAAAGTCGGTAAAGACGTGGCCGAAGCGATTTTTACCAAGCCGAACAATACGATTAAATTTACGGACGTTCCCAAAACCGGCATCAAGGTAGCGCGGGGAATGACCCACGACGGCCTGGGATACTATCTTTCCAAAATTATCGAGAAAGCTCCCGGGCCGACGGCGGATATCGTCAAGATACTGAAAGACACCGGCACGGACGTGGTGGTCAATTACCTGCCGGTGGGCAGCGAGGAAGCGACCAAATGGTATGTGGAGCAGGTTTTGGAAGCGGGTTGCGGCTTTGTCAACTGCATCCCAGTGTTTATCGCCCGTGAAAAATACTGGCAAAAGAGGTTTACCGACCGGAAGCTGCCGGTGATTGGGGATGACATCAAATCGCAGGTCGGTTCCACCATTGTACATCGGGTATTGACCCATTTGTTCCGGGTTCGCGGGGTTAAACTTGAAAAAACTTATCAGCTTAACGTGGGCGGGAACACCGACTTTTTGAATATGTTGGAACGCAGCCGGCTGGAGTCGAAAAAAATCTCCAAAACCAATGCCGTTACCAGCCAGCTGGATTACGATTTGGGCGAAGAGAACGTGCATATCGGCCCTTCCGATTACGTCGCCTGGCTTAGCGACCGGAAGTGGGCTTACATCCGGATGGAAGGAAAAACTTTCGGCGATGTGCCGCTCAATTTGGAATTGAAGTTGGAGGTTTGGGACTCACCCAACTCCGCCGGGGTGGTCATCGATGCCGTGCGCTGCTGCAAGTTGGCTTTGGACAATGGGCTTTCCGGGGCGCTCAGCGCACCCTCCTCCTACTTCAAAAAATCGCCTCCCATCCAATACACGGACGAAGAGGCAAGACGGATGACCGAAGAATTTATCGCTCAATACGGCAAAAAAAAGTCTAAACCTGCCACTCTTAAGCTGGCGCGCGGCAAACTGCGGGCTACGGCTCAAAAGTAAACCGTTTAATGACAAAAAATAGAACCCTTCGCCTGAAGCGGGGGGTTTTTGTCACCTTCGAAGGGATTGACGGCAGCGGCAAAACCACCCAGGCTAAACTACTTTTTGAAAACCTGAAAAAAAAAGGCTGGCCGGTGATTCTTTTTCGCGAACCGGGTGGAACCGCCGTGGCCGAAAAGCTGCGCGATATTCTGCTCAACGAAAAATCGGAACCGATTGCTCCCCGGGCCGAAATTTTACTCTATATCGCCAGCCGGGCGCAGCTGGTTGAACAAAAAATTGCCCCGGCCTTAAAGGCCAAAAAATTGGTTATCTGTGACCGCTATGTCGATTCCACCACCGCTTACCAGGCGTATGGGAGGGGGTTTGATCCAGCCTGGGTGGAAAAGCTCAACAGCTGGGGAAGTTCGCAAATCCTCCCGGATTTGACTTTCTTAATCGATGTTCCGGTGCCTGTCGGTTTGGCGCGCAAGAAGGGGAAGCTTTTAGACCGATTGGAGAAAGAAGGGAAAAAGTTCGAGCTAAAGGTTTTCAAAGGTTATCGTCAACTGGCCAAAAAACACCGGCGCATACGTATAATAAATGGAGCACCTGCGGCGCAGGAAGTGGCCAAGGTTGTGAAAAAAGTTATGGATGGTTACTTAAAAAAATCGATTAGGGTGGTATGAAGGAGTGCGTATGAAAAGCCAAAAATTTTATGCCCTGCTGTTTGGAACAATGCTCGGACTTTTGATAGTGTTCAGTCTGGTTCTGGCCGGTTCGGGCGATTTTCTTTCCAACCTGCAGCTGTTTGACCAGGTAATCGTTAAAATCTGCGAGAATTACGTGGAGGAAGTGAACGCCGACTCTTTGGTAACCGCCGGGATTTACGCCGCGGTGGATAAATTGGATCCCTACACCGAGTTTCTGGAGCCCAAACCGCTGGGGCAATTGATGGAAGACACGCGGGGAAAGTTCGAGGGAATTGGGGTGGAAATCGTCATTCAAGCCGATACCTTGACCGTGGTTTCCCCTTTGGAGGGGAGTCCGGCCTTCCGCGCCGGAATTCTGGCCGGCGACCGAATCGTGACCATCGAAGGAAAACCGACTGCCGGAATGACCACCGAAGATGCCGCCCGGCTATTGCGCGGGCCACGGGGGACGGAAGTGAAAATTGAAATCGTGCGGGATGGAGCAGGCGAGCCGTTGCCTTTCACTTTGAAGCGGGATGTAATCGAAATCAAAGCCGTGCCCTTTTATGGAATGGTCGGGGATGGGATCGGTTACGTCCGGGTCAATCGGTTTTCGGATCAAACCGCCGATGAGATTGCCCATGCCATCAGCGAATTAAAAAAGGAAACTCTAAAAGGTTTGATTCTGGATTTGCGTTCCAATCCGGGCGGGCTTTTGGAGGAAGCCATCGCCACCTCCGAACTTTTCCTCGAGCCGCAGCAGTTAATCGTCGAGACCCGCGGGCGGCGTTTGGACCAAAGTAAAAAGTTCGTTTCCGCGCGGCCGCCGGTTCTCCCCAACCTTCCTTTGGTCGTTGCCGTCAACGAGGGCTCGGCTTCCGCCTCTGAAATCGTCGCCGGGGCCATCCAGGATTGGGACCGCGGCGTAGTCGTCGGCGAACAGACATTCGGCAAGGGTTTGGTGCAGAGTCTGGTCAACCTGCCGAACGGACGGGCCTTGAAAATAACCACGGCGCGTTACTACACTCCCAGCGGGCGCTCCATCCAGAAACCGGAGCGGGCCGGAAGTTTGAAAACCGATTCGTCCAAGGCGGAAAAGTTCATAACCAAAAATTCCGGCCGGAGCGTTTACGGCGGGGGCGGCATCCTTCCCGACGTGGTTACCCCGGATGAAAAGTTCACGGCCCTGGAGTTCGAACTGGGGCGGCGGGGGTTGATTTGGGAATTCGGTGTTCATTACGTTTCGGCCCATCCGAACCTCAAGGAAAATTTTGAAGTCACTGGGGAAGTGGTGGCCGAGTTTCGGCGGTTCTTGAAAGATAAAAAGTTCAGCTACACCTCGGCGGCCGAAGAACAGCTGAAGAAATTGGACAGCCTGGCCAAGGAAAATCAGTTTTCGGATGCGACCCGGAGCAAACTCGCAGAATTGAGAAGCGCTTTGCAAAACGAGAAGGAAAAAGAGTTTCAGGCCTCTTTGGATTACATCCGGCGAGGATTGAAAGAGTCGATTCTGACCAAAGCCTTTGGAGATAAGGCAAAATATGCTTTGGTCTGGATGAAGACCCACCCGGAGCTGGTGAAAGCGAAGGAGATTTTAGTTTCGCAGGAGCAGTATAAAAAACTTTTAGCCTCGGCCCGATAGCCGGATGCTGGGGGACCTGGGAACTTTTGCCTTTGGCATTGGCGTCGGCATCTTCGGCGCCCACCTGGGGCTGGGAGGCGGCCTCTTAGTCGTCCCTTTTCTCACGCTGGTTCTGGGGCTGCCGGTCAAAACCGCCGTCGGCACCAGTTTGGTGACGGTGATAACTACTTCCACCGGGGCCGCCCAGGAATATCTCAAGTCCGGCCGCTGCGACGTGCGGCTGGGAATCGTTCTGGAACTGTTTACCACGGCCGGCGCCCTGGCCGGCAGCCTGGCCGCCGCTTTTCTACCGGAGCGGGCGGTTTATCTTTTTTTCGGCCCTCTTTTGCTTTTCATCGCCTTTCAAATGTCCCGCTCCAAAGAAAAGGGAAACTCTGATGACAATGCAATGCCGACGGAATACAAAAATTGGGGGTGGGGTGCGGGTATGTCTTCTTTGGCCGGAGTTCTTTCCGGCGTTCTGGGTGTCGGCGGCGGGGTCTTGAAAATTCCGGCTATGAATCTGATTATGAAAGTTCCCCTCCCGGTCGCCATGGCGACCAGCAACTTAATGATTGGGGTCACCGCCACCGCCGGGGCTTTGGTCTACTTTTCTCGAGGCGACGTCGATTTGGTCACCGCCGCTCCGCTGGTTCTGGGCACCGCCCTGGGCGCATACATAGGAGCCAAAACGGTCAAAAAAATCTCGCTGCGCCGGCTCCGCATCGCCTTTGTCGTTGTGCTCTTAATTGTGGCCTACGAGATGCTATCCAAAGGAATTGCGAAATGAACCGCACAGCCGAAAAATGGGCGCAGAAAGTTTTGGAAACCGGATTTGCCGTCTCCTTGGCGGGCATTGGAGCCGGTTTTATTTTTTACCTGTCCGGTTGGTTTAATCCGGCTCTTTTTATAAAAATCGGCTTTTGGGCTTTGCTTTCCACGCCCACTCTGCGAGTGCTAACTTTGGCGCTTGCTTTCTTTCGTCAGCGAGAAAAAAAGTTTGCCTGGGCCGCTGTTGGGGTGTTGTTGGTTCTGGCTACCAGCTTCGTTATCGAACAATTGTAAAAACATTTTCCTTTTCATTTGCTTATCTTGTATTCAGTATGAAGCAAACCTTCTGCAAGATAGGCAAACTCATAGCATTGGCCGCTGTCTTTTTCATCGTTTCTAATTCTTGCTGGGGTCAATCGCCGGAGAACTTGCCCACCGGCTTTGACTACACCATAAAGACGAATTCCGATGGAACAATGTTTGTGGCGTTTCAAAATAACGGACACATTTACTTTTCCAAATCGACCGACGGCGGGAAAAGCTTCAACCCCGGTGTTCAAGTGGACCAAGACCTTATTACCCAATTCCAGTGGGAAAAACCTTTTATATCTGGTAGCGTTGTTGAAATTGTTATTATCACTTTTTTGAGAAGTGCGAATCCCGAATCAACTTTTATTCCAGCGCGCTTTATCAGCTCCGACAGCGGGCAGACCTTTTCAGCAAGCTACGTCATTGGTGGAGTATATAGTATAGTTGCGAAAAGGCTACCTGTTCCCACCAGTAGCGATACGGTGAATCTTTTTGAGATGGCAGAGCGGAATTTGCGAGCTCCATCTTCAACGTCAAAACAACCGTATTTACCGCCTAATATGCCTGACGCCGTGGACCTCCCGGTGCCCGGAAGTATAAAAGGCAGCTTTGACCTCGATACCGTTCCAACTATTTATGACGTTGCGATTTTGCTCGATGCAGTATTTTTTGATAAAAAATTTCCACCCAATTCCCTTTTCTCCTTGGGCGGCGCCGATGTCAATTGCGATGGCAACTTGAGCACTTCCGATGTTGTAATCGAATTGAACGCCGTCTTTATTGACAAGTCAGTAATCTGTCCGAATGGTTCACCTCCATCGAGGTGAAACAAAAAAGAATGCGGCCCGATTAAGTGCCCGGTTTTGTCGTTATAGCGCCCCCTTCGCGCAAAACTTCCATCATCCGGGGAACCGTAGGCGTGGAGTCAATCGGCCAGGAGTGGCGGACGATGCCCTCTTTCACCCACAAAAGCGCCGGCACTTCCGGATTCATCAGTAGGAATTTGCGAACCGGAACGAAGCCGACCGGAAAATCCACCGGCATTTTGACCTTGAGCGAATCCATTTCTTGCTGCGTATTCGGGCAAATGCCGACCAGCTTGGGCACCGAACGGCTTTGGGCCAGTTCGTTTAGCCGCGGCAGCGCCCCCTGGCAATGTTCGCAGTCGGTTTCTATCAGCGCCAAGAGGTAGTCCCCTTTGGCGAATTCCACGCTCAAGCCGTCCGGCTTTAAATCTCCCACGTAGGAGCCGACCCCTTCTCTGGCAAAAACTTTCGGCCTGGTCTCCGGAAATAGATAGGGAAGGCCCGCGCCGATTATCACAGCCAGGCCGACCAGTGTGCCTTTGAATTTATTGGTCAAAGCGCCGGAGCTGACGAATTTTACCGCCATGATTGCGAGGATAAGCAAAACAAAATCCTCGATTAAGGCTTCGACCGGGCTGCGTTTGACCAGTTTGCCAAAGCAGCCGCATTCTTCGGAAAAACCGCCCACCGCCGCCCAGCCGGTGGTGGCCAAAAATAGAACCAGAATTGCAAAAGTTATCGAAAGCGTCCAGCGCGGCAGAAAGTTTATCAGCAAGGCCACGCCCAGAATGATTTCAAAGGAGATAAACACCCGCGCCATCAAAAGCACCACCGGGTCAGGCAGGCCAAGGGGATAGGCCTTTAGTTGGTAGTAGAAATAATTCAGGTCAATCGCTTTGGCGACTCCGGCTACAATAAAAACCAACCCAAGAATTATGCGGGAGATAGCACCGACCCATCTTTTAACCATCGTTCACAAATTATACCAAAGTGGGAGCGTGTTGTCCACTTTTAGCGGTGTATCTGGGAAAATTGTAGGGGCGTATTGCAATACGCCCCTACGAACTTCGTGTCTGTCCCCCTTGCCAAGGGGGACGAGGCCCGTAGGGCCGGAGGGGGTGTTTTCGTAGGGGCAGGCCTTGTGCTTGCCCTTTTAAAAAAACGGGCAACCACGGGGAGTTGCCCCTACGAAACAATTCGCAATTTTTGTAGGGGCAGACCTATGTGCCTGCCCTGTTTTTTTTGTAACCGTAGGGGCGACTCCCCGTCGTCGCCCTTCCCCCTCTCCATTCAATGGAGAGGGGGTTAGGGGGTGAGGTGTTCCCCCCTTCCCGCTCCGGGAAGGGGGCCAGGGGGTTAGGTTGTCTTTACTCCTCCACCCGCACCTGCGGCGAACTCTTCTCCAATTTCAAAATTCTATTTTTCAATTCCTCAATCTCTTTTTGCTGCTCCTTAATTGCTTCCAAAAGGACAGCGCTGAATTTGGAATAATCAACGGCAGCATAATCCCCATCTGGCTTTGCCACCAGTTCCGGGAATTCTTTTTCCAATTCCTGGGCGATTACGCCGATTTGCTTAGCGGACGTCGCCCGTCCCGTGGAAACATATTGGTCATTCCATTCAAAGGTTACGCCACGAATATTCTGTAATCGATTTAAGACATTCGACAACGGCGCGATATTTTTCTTAAGACGAATGTCCGATGGGCAAATGCAACCAACGGAAGCTCGAATAGTGCCAACAACATCGAGTGCAACACCTCCTGGCGCTCCCCCAATGCCGACATTGCCATTATACTTTATTCTCATTCTTTCCGTCGCAGATACATCTCCCGTGTAAAAAGTAATATCGCCCGACCCCAATGAATTTCCCTCCGCTTGGATTTTCAATCCGGATGCGTCCCCCGAGTTTTGGAGTGACGCAATGAGATTTGGATTATTTTGTCTTCTATAATACAAATCTATATTTCCAGCCGTTCCAACATTACTGCCTACGCTAAGTCCGCCAAAAACATCTAACGTAGATGTGGGGTTTGTCAGTCCGATGCCCACTTTGCCGGTAACGTCATCCACATAGATTCGCGTGGTTCCATTGGTCTGCAATTTCAAAGGGCTGGTGCTGGAAAAAGCGCCAGCAAAGACCGTGTCGCTCACCTTGGCGTTTCCAACCACCTCAAACCTTTGGCTTGGAGTTTTCGTCCCGATGCCGACGTTGCAGTTTGAACGAAAAGAGGCTATTGGGGTTGCTGAAGTCGGGCAATAAAAATCCATCCGCGCATTCTGCCCGCCCACATCAACCGTGGAGGCAATTTCAAAATGCTGCCCGCCCAAGCTGGTGTCTTTAAGTCCAATGGAAGGGCCAAGACCGCCCGCCTTCAACACTAACGTTTTATCAAATGTGAACGGCGACACCGGACTCGCTGTTCCAATGCCAACATTTCCCTCTATTACAAGGCCGTTGGCTGGAGCGGCGTTGTCTCCGGAAAAGGCGGCGCCGATGGCTACGTTACCTTCCACGTCCAGTTTGTTTCGAGTTGTAGCAGTCGCAATCCCCACGCTTCCCCCCACCCGGTCAGCCAGAATTATGGTGTCTCCATGAACCCTAAGATTAGGAATGCCAAAGGCATAACCCACCGAAACCAAGCGCTGTCTGGGTGTCATCTCCGGGTCGCTTCCCACCTTTACCGCCAGAAAGGCCACGGTGTCTCTAAAAACCGAATCTGGAATTGGTATAGCGGCACCCAAAAGCACCGAAAAAACTCCCTGGGAGTTGGTGGTTACGCTCTGGGTTTCCGTCCAGAGGATGCTGCCGCCTGTCGAGGCGGTGTAGATTTTGAAAATCACGCTGTTGGTGCCGGCCACCGGATTGCCGGAGCTGTCCTTCAAAGCTCCCTGCAGACCGATTAACTGGGGAACATCTCCAAGGGCTTCGCTTGGCGTAAAGGCCTGTGCCGTTGTGAATAAAACGGCCAGCGTTAAGAATGCTTTGAAGCGTTTCATCTATTGCTCCTTTCTTTGTAGGGGTGAACCTTCAGGTTCACCCTTTTCGGGCGCACCTGAAGGTACGCCCCTACGTTTTTTGTATTTGTCGTGGCAGACCCGTGTGTCTGCCCTCTTTTCCCGTTCTGCCAGGATTTACCCCTGCCGTAATTTCGAGAACCCTTGCTCCAAAAAACGCTAAAAACCGTTTCATCTTAAACCTCCTTTTCCCTCTTTACGTAGCCGGCACTTCAGTGCCGGGATAATCCGCGACTAAAGTCGCGGCTACCAAAAGAGCTGTTTTTCGTTATGCTGAAAAAAAGTGTCCGGCGACCATCACCTGTTTGAAAATCCAACTTTCATTCCCCCGCCTTAAAGTAGGGGTGAACCTTCAGGTTCACCCTTTTCGGGCGCACCCGAAGGTACGCCCCTACGTTTTTTGTATTTGTCGTGGCAACCCCTGTGGTTGCCCTCATCTCTTCAATCAACAAATTCCCGCCATAAAGCAGCTTTTCCCCTCCTCAATCTACACTACTGCAAGGTTCAATATACCCCTTCACCCCCGCCTTTGTCAAGTTGAATGTTGGTCATTTTGCAAATTTGCTTTTTCTTCGCTCCTTCTTTACCTTCCCCAACTTGGTTGGGTTGGAAAAGCTTAACAGTACGAGTTGCGTTAGGAGTTACTCCTAACGCTTGTGTCGGGAGTTACTCCCGACACAACCTGTTTAAGGGTATTTGATTATGAAGAATTTAAAGCCGGAAGATATAAAAATAATCGTCGCCACGGACTGCGGATCGACCACCACCAAGGCGATTCTCATAGAGAAAGAAGCGGACGGTTCCTATCGCCTGAAAGTGCGCGGGGAGGCGCCGACCACGGTGGAAGCGCCCTTCGAAGACGTAACGATGGGGGTTTTGAACGCCATCGCCGAAGTGGAGGAACTTTCCGGCCGCAAAATTTTGGACGATTCGGGTAAAATCATTTCCCCGGCCAAGGGGAACGTCGGCACCGATATTTATATTTCCACCTCCTCCGCCGGCGGCGGCCTGCAGATGATGGTCGGCGGCGTGGTGCGCTCGATGACCGCCGAATCGGCGGAGCGGGCGGCCTTGGGCGCCGGGGCCATCGTGATGGACGTGATTTCCTCCAACGATAAACGGCTGCCCCATCAGCAAATCGAACGCATTCGCCACTTGCGGCCGGATATGATTCTGCTTTCGGGTGGCATTGATGGCGGAACGACCACCCACGTGGCGGAATTGGCCGAACTCATCTCCGCCGCCGACCCGCGTCCCCGCCTCGGAACCGGATACAAACTGCCAATAATTTTTGCCGGAAACAAAGATGCGCGGGAGGCCATCAAACAGGCCCTCGGCGACAAGACCGACCTCGACATCGTTGACAACTTGCGTCCGGTCTTGGAACGCGAAAATCTTCTCCCCGCCCGGGAGAAGATTCACGACCTGTTTATGGAACATGTAATGGCGCAGGCGCCGGGCTACCGCAAGTTGATGAGCTGGGCGGATGCCCCGATTATGCCCACTCCCGGAGCGGTCGGCTTGATTATGAAAAAAATCGCCGATTTGGAGCATATCGAAGTGGTCGGCGTGGATATCGGCGGAGCGACCACCGATATCTTCTCTGTTTTCCAAGGGGTTTTCAACCGCACCGTCTCCGCCAATTTGGGGATGAGCTATTCGATTTCCAACGTCTTTGCCGAAGCGGGGCTGGAAAACGTTTTGCGCTGGGTGCCTTTTCCGATGGATGAGCGGGATTTGCGCAATCGGGTGAAAAACAAAATGATTCGCCCAACCACCATCCCCCAAGAGATGGAGGAGTTGATTTTCGAGCAGGCGATTGCCAAGGAGGCCTTGCGGCTGGCTTTTATCCAGCATAAATCGTTTGCCACCACGCTAAAAGGCGTGCAGCAGCAGCGCACAATTGCGGAAGCGTTCGACCAGACCGCCTCCGGCCAGACCATCGTCAATATGATGGCTCTGGATATGCTCATCGGTTCCGGCGGAGTTCTGTCCCACGCCCCCCGCCGCAATCAGGCGGCGATGATGTTAATCGACGCTTTTATGCCGGAGGGAGTAACGCGGCTGGCGGTCGATTCGATTTTTATGATGCCGCAATTGGGAGTTCTGACCGAAGTGCATCCGCAGGCGGCCTTGGAGGTGTTCAACAAGGACTGCCTGATTCACCTCGGAACCTGCCTGGTGCCGGCGGGCGTGGAAAAAGAGGGGAAAAGGATATTGAATTTCAGCATTACGCTGCCGGATGGAAAAGTCGAATCGGGCGAGTTGAAATTTGGCGAAATCAAGCTCTTTCCGCTCGGACTGGGGAAAGAGGGGTTGCCGCTGAAAGCGAAAGCGGTTCTGGAACCGGCGCGCAACTTTGACGTTGAAGCCGGGCCGGGGAAAAAGCTGGAGGCCGAGGTCTCCGGCGGGGTGGTCGGCATAATTCTGGACGGCCGCGGGCGGCCCTTTAATCTGCCGGTTGACCCCAAAATTCGCGTCCCAAAGCTAAAAGAGTGGATGCTGGCTTTGGGGTGTTATCCGAAAGAAGCGTTGAAAAAATAAGTAAGCAGGGGTTTGATTAATCAAACCCCTGCATTCTGTAATACGGAAAAGCGGCATTGAAAATGCCGCCTATGGGTCAAGGGGAAAAAATTTTTAGTCAGATTTTTTTGCTCGCGATATCGATTACGGGACCAATTGGTAAACTATCCCCCAGATTTCATTTTGGAAGGTAGCGAAAGGATTGGTCAAAGCTGACCTGGTAATCACGTCTATGGCCAGCCGGCGATAGCGATGGTCCAAGCCGCTTTCACTGGAAAACTTGAAACCACCGAAAAATCTGCCGGAGGAATCGGAAAAAAGCTGCACCCGGCGGGTGGAATTTAAGTCGGTTATATGGCAGATGACGAAAAAGTTGGTGTCGGGGTTGAACATATTCACGTAGGCCTGGATTTCGACCGAATCTCCAAACTTGAGCTGGAAAGGATTAAACAAAACCGGCACCAACTGGGGGTCGGTTTCCGGATCGCTGGAGCGGGGCCGACGGACGAAAACCGTATCCTTATTGCTGCTTATAGCGCGTAATCTTACCCTTTCCAATAAATTGGCAGCGCCCATATAGGTTTGGCCGACATTGCGGATGGCCCAGCCCCGGTTTTGGGGAGCGAGATTGCCAAGATTTTGGAAGTAGCCGAACTTCGAAACCAAGAGCCGGAAGTTCCGGGTGTGGGTGCCGGCGCTGTCGGAGGAGCGCAAGGTGCCAATCAAAGTATCGAGCAGGTCAACGCCGGCTTCGACGACCGATCGGGACTGGATGACGTTGCCGACCGTATCCAGGCTGTTGATGACCACGATGGTATCGTGGGGCGTGCCCACGCGAAAGTTGCGGCCAAAAGAGATACTGCTTCCGGCCAAAGATAAGCCGGTGGTATCCAGGATGGAATTGGAGAAAAGCTCCGGGGAAGAGCGGATAAACCCTAAAATTATTTCGCGGTTGGTGGGGACCGGCTTGGTAGAGCGCCGGCAGTTGAAAATTGTGAAAAAAACCAATACCAGGAGGACTCCAATTGCCGGCGTGAAAATAACTTTTTTGATTCGTTGCAGGAACGGTTTTCCGGTTGACATAACTCCTACCTGAATATACGAAGAAAGCTTACGCCGGGCGTTTCTTTTTGACTTTGGCTTTGAGCTTAGCGATTTCATCCCGAAACAGGGCCGCTTTTTCAAACTCATACTGGGAGGCCGAGCGTTTCATCTCCCGCATCAGAGCCGCCAGGCGTTCTTCCAGCTCCATTCTTTCGAAAAAGTCAAGCTTTTCTTCCTTTGGCTCGGGCTCGGTTTTGGAGTCGGCAAAGACGGTGGCTTTTAAAATCTCTTCGCGGCTTTTGTAAATCGTCTGCGGCTCGATGCCGTGGGTTTGGTTGTATTCTTCCTGAATTTTGCGGCGGCGCTCGGTTTCGGAAATCGCTTTTTTCATCGAATCGGTCAGCCGGTCGGCATACATCACCACTTCGCCGGCCTTGTTGCGGGCGGCGCGGCCGGCAATTTGTATCAAGGAACGGTCGGAGCGCAAAAAGCCCTCCTTGTCGGCATCTAGAATCGCCACCAAGGAGACTTCCGGCAAATCCAGCCCCTCTCTCAAAAGGTTGATTCCGACCAAAACATCGAATTCCGCCAGGCGCAGGTCGCGCAGAATCTCGGTGCGCTCGATGGCATCGATTTCGGCATGCAGGTAGCGGACTTTTATACCCATCTGGCCTAAATAGTCGGCTAAGTCTTCGGCCATACGTTTGGTCAGAGTGGTTACCAATACCCTTTCTTTGCGCGCGGTGCGGAGGCGGATTTCCTCCAACAAATCGTCCACCTGATGGGCCAGCGGTTTGACCTTGATTTTGGGGTCGATCAGGCCGGTGGGACGGATGATTTGTTCCACCACCACTCCTTTGGAGGCCTCCAGTTCAAAGTTGCCGGGGGTGGCGGAGGCGAAGACAAATTGGGGAATCATCGATTCGAATTCTTCGTAAACCAACGGACGGTTATCCAAAGCAGAAGGCAATCTAAAACCGTAATTCACCAGCACTTCTTTGCGGGCCCGGTCGCCGTTGTACATACCGCGAACCTGGGGAACGGTCTGGTGCGATTCGTCGATGATGCACAAAAAATCCTTGGAGAAAAAATCGAGCAGGGTGTAAGGTTTTTCTCCCGCTTTGCGGCCGGAGAGATGACGGGAATAGTTTTCGATGCCGGTGCAGTAGCCGACCTCGCGCATCATCTCAATGTCAAAGCGGGTGCGGGATTCGAGGCGCTGGGCTTCGAGCAATTTTCCTTGAGCGCGGAAAAGCTCCAAGCGCTCGGCCAGCTCCTCTTCGATGCCGACGATGGCGCGTTCGATTTTGGGCATCGTGGTGACGAAATGCTTGGCGGGATAGATGGAGGTTTTTTGCTTTTCTTCCAACAGTTCTCCGCGCAAAATGTCGATGGTGGAAATCTTTTCAATCGTATCACCGAAAAATTCAATTCTCACGGCGGTTTCTTCGTAGGCCAGATGTACTTCCACCACGTCGCCGCGGACGCGAAAAGTGCCGCGGCCAAAGTCGAAGTCGTTGCGGTTGTAGTGGATGTCGATGAGCAGCTTCAAGAGCTTGTCGCGTTCGATTTTTTGGCCGACTTCGATAAAGACCATCATCTCGCGATAATCTTCCGGCGAGCCCAAGCCGTAGATGCAGGAGACCGAGGCGACAATCAGCGTGTCTTCCCGTTCCAAAAGGGAGCTGGTGGCTCTTAAACGCAAACGGTCGATGTCTTCATTTATGGAGGTATCTTTCTCGATATAAGTGTCGGTTTGCGGCATGTAGGCTTCCGGCTGGTAGTAGTCATAATAGCTAATGAAAAACTCAACCGCGTTTTTGGGGAAGAAACCTTTCAGTTCGCCATACAACTGGGCGGCCAAAGTTTTGTTGTGGGAGATGACCAAAGTCGGTTTTTGCACCGCTTCAACCACTTTGGCCATCGTAAAGGTTTTGCCGCTGCCGGTGACGCCCAACAGGGTTTGATAACGCTCGCCGGCTTGGACTCCTTTGGTTAAGGCCTCGATGGCCTGGGGCTGGTCCCCTTTCGGTTCGTAATTTGAAACTACATGAAATTTGGACATCGCTTAATATCTCAACACCCTTTTCGGCAACTCTTGTTCCTCTTTATGGGCCGATCAGTTTTTTGAAAGCGGTATCGCTTTTCATCCAGAAAAAAGCGGCATCCTTTTTAGCTTCCATTTTGTAAAAGTCGCCGCCGTGGTAAATAGCTTTTTGCAGGGCGGCTAAAGCTTCGGTTTTCTTTTTTAAGTTGGAAAAACAACCGGCGGTCCAGTAGTTGGCCCAGGGGTTTTCGGGATTTAATTTGAGTGATTTTTGGAAATTGTTCAGCGCTTGTTGATACTCTCCCATCTGGGCGTGGATTTGTCCCATCCCTTCGTAATTTCTGGCAAACTTGGGAGAGGCGGCAATGCCTTTCTTAAAAACTTTGATGGCCTCGGAGACTTGACCCAGTTGCGTCAGCGTCGTCCCCCAGTTGAAATAGGCCTCTCCGAAAGTGGAGTCGATTTTTAGCGCCTCTTTGTATTTGGCGATTTCCTCCTCCCGCCGGCCAACGTTGGCCAATGCCACTCCCCACTCGGTCCAGGCCTCCGGAAAATTGCGGCGCAATATTACCGCTTTTTTGAATTTCAAGATGGCCATACGGAAGTTGCCGGAATCGCACAGCGCGTGGGCCCATTTGTAGTAAAAGTCGGCTGAGTCGGCCGGAGGTTTTTTGATTTGGCCAAGGCCTATCGCCGGAGTCAGGGTTAGAAAGAGCAGCCATTGGAGCTTAAAAGCCATAACCATTAAATATAACTCATTTTTCTTCGGTTTTGATGCAGGTTAAGATAAAAATTAAGGGCCGCCACCCTTCGGCAGGCTCAGGGCAAGCGGGGGCCTGCCCCTACAATTCCCCCCTCTCCGATTCGGAGAGGGGGTCACGGGGTGAGGTCTGAAAGGGCACGGCGCGCCGTGCCCCTACGGGGTGACAAAAATGGGTTTTCCGTAGGGGCGAGGTGCCCTCGCCCGGGGGAAAGGGCGGGTTTGAAACCCGCCCCTACAAAGAACGATGACAGATTGGGTTATGGCGCGCAGGTAATCGGCTCACCCAGGAAAACGGCGTTCAATTCAATCACAACATCTGATGAGGTCAGCATTCCATTGCAACTAACATCTGCATAACAGGGAGCGCAATTCCCGCTACCAAGGAAAACACAGTTGAGCATTAACACAACATCAGAAGCGGTCAAACTACCGTCAGCATTCATATCCCCTTTGGCAGCACAAGCGATACCATACACATAAGCCGAACCAGCATTGGTAAGCCCACTTGGGCTGGCAAAACGAGCCCCAACGATAAAATCAGCCCTCTCGTCCCCGTTCACGTCCCCGGCGGAGGCAACGGTAGCGCCAAGATAGTCGCCGGCGGCACCGATTAGCTGATATAGCAATGAGCCATCAGCACCAGAATAGACAAAAGCCAAACCACCGGGGTTGGCAGCAGGAGCCCCGATAATAAAATCGGCCCTCCCATCTCCGTTTACGTCTCCGGCGGAGGCGACAGGAGAACCAAAGTAGTCACCTGCAACAGCGCCGTTTTTCTGGTAAAGTAGGGAACCGTCGGCACCAGAATAGACGTAAGCCGAGCCAGCGAACGTAAGACCACCTGGGCTGGCTTGGTAAGCCCCAATTATAAAATCAGCTCTCCCGTCCCCGTTTACGTCCCCGGCTGAAGCAACGGAAGCACCGAAGAAGTCATCAACTGAATCGCCGTTTTTCTGATAAAGTAAAGAACCGTCGGCACCGGAATAGACAAAGGCTGAACCGGCAAAATTGAGCCCGCCAGGACTGGCAAGAGGAGCCCCTATGATGAAATCAGCCTTTCCGTCCGCGTTAATGTCACCGGCGGATGCGACAGAAGAGCCAAGATAGTCGTTTGCAGCAGCGCCGTTTTTCTGGTAAAGCAGGGAGCCGTCGGCACCGGAATAGACAAAAGCTGAACCAGCAGCATCAAGAGCGCGGGCAGCCCCGATGATAAAATCATCCTTTCCGTCCCAATTCACATCGCCTGTCGAGGCAACGGAAACACCCAGGATGTCACCACCCGCGGCACCGTTTTTCTGGTAAAGCAGGGCGCCCGTGGCGCCGGAATAGACAAAAGCCGAGCCAGCACTAAAAAGCCCCCCCGGGTCGGCCTCATACGCTCCAATAATAAAATCAGCTTTCCCGTCGCCGTTCACGTCGCCAGCAGAGGCAACGCGCTCGCCAAAGCGGTCACCGGCCATACCTCCATCCTTCTGGTAAAGAAGGGCACCATCGGCACCGGAATACAAGTAAACTGAGCCAGCGTTGACACGCCCGCCTGGGCTGGCATAAGCCGCTCCGACTATAAAATCGGCCCGTCCGTCCCCGTTGACATCGCCGGCCCCGGCCACGGAGATGCTCAGATTGTCACCGGCGACGGCGCCGTCTTTTTGATAGAGAAGGTAGGCGGGCAGTTCGGAGGAAAACACCGCCGGAGATAGAATTAAAACGGCACCGAAAGCTGACAGAAACTTTGCGAACTTTGGCATAGCGCCTCCAAAAACTTAAAGGTTTTAGATGAAACCGGACTACTTTCCCAAGAATTTCGGGTTTTGCCGGGGCAAGGCCCGGAATTGATGGTATGTTTAAGTTAAGGCCTACCGCCATTTTGTCAATCGGGAATTGGGGGAAAAAGGAGCCGACCGGTCGTCCCCTTCAATCCTCAACGGTCATGCTGAAGACTTATCTCGAGCGAAATGAAACATCTGGGTGGAGTTGTGGGCCAACGCTCCCACCCATCCCCACCGCCCAGATTCCTCCCTCGAGTTCCCTTCCTCAACAAAGTTCGGAACAAGTCGGGACAAGTCGCTAAGCCCAGAATGACAATGGGGAGAGAATTGTGACAAATAGCTTTTGACAAATAAAATTTGTGTTCGCTTCTTGCGCCTATGGCGAAACTGCTTTTGGCGGTGGATGTCGGCAATACCAACACGGTGGTGGGGATTTTTGAGGGGGCGAAGCTGCTGTTTTCGTTTCGGTTGGCATCCAATCTGAATTTGACGGTGGACGAATGCGCGCTTTTTCTTTCCAGTCTTTTGGAAAAAAAGTTGGCGCGCGGTGCCAAAATCGGCCAGGCGGTGGTTTGTTCGGTGGTGCCGGTGCTTACTTCGATTTATTGCGACACTATAAAGGCGGAGTTTGAAATCAATCCGATCGTAGTTTCTCCGACTCTGCCTCTGGGAATCAAGATAGCGTATCGGCACCCGGAACAGGTGGGGGCGGACCGGCTGGCAAATGCGGTGGCGGGGTTTGAGCTGTACGGCGGACCTCTGGTCGTGGTCGATTTGGGAACCGCGACGACTTTCGATGTTATCTCCAATAAAGGAGAGTATCTCGGCGGGGCGATCGCCCCCGGCTTGGAAACCGCTTCTTTGGATTTGGTGCGGCGCACGGCCCAGCTGCCAAAGGTGATTTTGACGCCTCCAGAAAAAGCGATTGGCCAGAGCACGGAAGAGGCGATGCGCTCGGGCATTCTCCTTGGGGCGGCGGGTGCGATTGATAGGATAATCGCGGAAATCGAGGGAGAATTGAAGGCGAAAGTGAAAGTGGTGGCGACCGGTGGGCTGGCGCAAGTAGTGGCGGGGTTGACCAAACGAATTCGGGAAGTAAATCCGGATTTGACCTTGCAAGGTTTACAATTGATAGCCGAGCGGGCGAAGAACAGTAAATAGGGAGTAAGGCCATACGCCCTCGGTTTTGGTAGCGGAAACCCTGGCCGAATTCGAGCTTCGGCTCGGGCAGGCCTTTAGGTTTCCACGGGTGGAGG
>CAZSIT010000014.1:10990-51435 GCA_964607165.1 uncultured Ignavibacteria bacterium | reverse complement strand
ACTTTCGGTAAGAAAGAAGAAGAGATATTTTTGGGCCGCGAAATCGCCCAACATCGCGACTATTCCGAAAAAACAGCCCAGTTAATCGACGAAGAGGTCCGCTCCATCGTTGAGGCAGCCGAGGAGAGGGCCACCAACCTTTTGACTAATAACGTTGAGAAGTTACATCTGTTGGCCAAAGCGCTTCTGGAGCACGAGTCGCTGGACGGCGAGGAAATCGACCGTATTTTGGCCGGCGAAGACCTCCCCCGACCGGTCGCCGCTACGAGCAAGTAGTTTTTTGGCTTTGTCTTTCCCAACTCTCCGTTTCCGAACCAAAACTTATCCGCTGGGCAAGAAAACCTATCTCTTGGCGGTTTTGAACGTCACCCCCGATTCATTCTTTGACGGAGGGCGCTTTTTTGATTTCAACGCCGCTTACCGGCGGGCGTGGGAAGTTGTCGAACAGGGAGCAGATTTCTTAGACATAGGAGGCCTTTCTACCCGCCCCGGCTCCGAACCAGTGGAAGAGGCGGAAGAGTTGCGGCGGACCGTGCCGCTCATCGAAAAGCTGGCCATAGAAAATTATCCTATTCCAATTTCCATTGATACCTATCGCTCTGGCGTGGCCGAAAAAGCGTTAAGCGCCGGCGCCGAACTGGTCAACGACATTTCCGGGCTTGGTTTTGACCCGCAGATGGTCTCTTTGGTTGCCCAGAAAAACTGTCCGGTGGTGATTATGCACATCCAAGGAACTCCTCAAACAATGCAGGAAAACCCGCATTACGACGACGTGGTCGAAGAGATTTTTCAATATTTTCAGGAAAAAGTTGCCTTGGCAAAAAATGCCGGAGTTCAGTCGGAAAATATCATTTTTGATGTAGGAATCGGCTTTGGGAAAAGACTCGAGGACAACTTAAAGCTCCTCTTTTATCATTCACGCTTTAAGGAATTGGGGTTTCCATTGCTTTTGGGAGTTTCGCGCAAGAGCTTTGTCGGCAAAATTTTAGGGGAACGTCCGCCGGAAGGCCGGTTGTACGGTTCTTTGGCCGCCGCGGCCTGGGGAGCGGTCTCCGGCGCAGACATCATCCGTGCGCACGATGTGGCCGAGACAAAAGACCTTCTCAAAATCCTGCAAGCGATTCAAGAAGCCCAATAGGGGGGAACTTGGATGATCGAACTTTGTCCCCCCGGAGCAGGAACTCCGGGGCTACCCAAATATCCATTATCCGGGTAGCCCCCCAGCCCTTTAGCCCGAGCGGCTTGCCCTGAGCGCAGTCGAAGGGAGTCGAGGGACTGCTGGGGGTTCTGTGAAACGGCGCAGGATACGCTTTGCCTTTGGCAAATCTTTATCCTGTGCCAGCGTTGAATGCTATTTGGGAAACCATTGGAAGCCCAGATTCACTCCCCAGTCCGCCCCCAGAAGATTTTGATACCCCTTCGGCTTTTCTGTCAGGCCTTTCAGTGCCGAAAGCTTGAAAGCAAACTTCCCAGCTTCATAGCCAACCCCGGCCGAAAGGCGCGAAAAAACATAAGCTGGATGAGGGCTGGCTTGCCCATACCATTCTGAAAAGAAAGCCGGTTTTTTGGGTCGAAATGTTGCCGATAAGCCGAAGGTATAAACGTCTTCCTGGCTGCGCAAAGCGGTAGGGCTGCCCAAAATCCCAAATCCAAAGTTTTGCGAAAATTCCCACGCCCCCTTTCTTTCAGAAAGCAAAGCGGAGGCGTAAGAGTCGGTTTCGTCCGTCCCCAGCCGTTTTTCATCCTTGGCGTTCGGCAGCTTTACTCCAAAACGAACGGCAGCGGCCCAGCATTCGCGCTTACGCACGGATACCTTTGCCGAAAGGTTGACATCGCCGGCGCCGGCTACGGCAGATTGATTGGCTCGGTCTAAAATCAAAAACGGCCAAAAAGCTGAAAGCTCGACCTTTTGGGCGACCGTATAGGTCAGTCCTAATTCAGGAAAAGAAAACAGAGATTCGTTACTTTGCCGTTTTAGAACGCTGCCAGAAAAATCGAAACGCCAGGTTTTTTCGGAAAGAAAGGCGGAGTGCGGGGATAATGGATTATTTGCCTCCTTAGTCGTCATCGGGACAAATAAAGTTGAGAAAAAAAACAGGATAGTCTGGAGTTTTAACTTCAAGCTAAATACCGCACCAGGGAGGAGCCTTTAGGCCTAAGAAGGTTCGGTTAAGTTCCAAAACGACATCGACTGAAGTCAAAACCCCGTCACAGTCTACGTCCGTTACACAAGCGTCACAGCTCCCGGTTCCTAAAAAAGCGCAATTCAGTTCCAGAACAACGTCGGAAGATGTGTGGATTCCATCCGAATTGAGGTCTCCTTTAGTTCCCGCGGTGCAAAAAGTGAACGAGTGGCTGACCAATTGTTGGTTCAGATGATTTCTTCCGCTCCATTCCACCCGAATACTGTTCCCGAAGTCAATAACGGTCATCAGCCCGAATTGCCCTCCTCCCGGATAAGTTCCGTGGCTGTAGGGTCCCCCTTTAACCGACCCCGCCTGGTCTAACGCCGCGGCATGCATAACCGGAAAACCCTCTCTCCCTACCGTGGCGTAATCGCTGTTGCTCCCGTCGTCAATAGCCAGCATGTGGGCATCTCCGGAAAGCATACAGAGGTTTTTGATGACGTTGTCTTTGAGGAAATTGGCCAGCTCCCGGCGCTCGTAGGTATATTTGAACCAGCCGTCGTCGCCAGTAGTGCCTATCCAGGGTAACGTGTTTACCCAGATAATTAGCGGATATTGCGGCGTTGCATCCAAAAGCTCTTGCTTAAACCAAGCTTTTTGAGTCAAGCCCAACATCGTTTTCGAACTGTCATCGATAGCATTTTCCGGGCTGCGGGCCGAGCGGGAGTCGCAGACAATAAAGCGCACCCGGCCGACGGTAAAAGCGTAGTAGATGGCGATATTGCCCGACCCGGCCGCCAGCGGGTAATGGGGAACGTATTCCTGATAGGTCAGGCGGGCGGCCGGACGCCCGGGAGCGGTAGAGTCGGAATTATTGGGGCCGTAGTCATGGTCATCCCAGATGTAAACCAGTGAGACATCCCGGTACAAATGAGATTGATTAGGTGAAGATAAAACGGTATCGAAGGCCTGCCGGTACAGATTCTGGTCGTTGACCGAAATGTTCTGGTAGTGGAAATCGCCCAGATGAAAGAAAAAAAGCGGATTATGAGAGCGGATAGTTTCGAAAACGGCGTGGTCAGAGGCGGTCTGGGCACAGGAAGCGAAGGCAAAAGTGAACGAGCCCGAGTCTTGCGGAAAGGTTTGAAAACGACCGACTTTTTCCGTATCCAGCGCTCCGCCGACTTCGACCGCATAGTAGTATTGCTGCCCGGCTGTAAGACCGGCAATTTCGAAGGCAACTACCCGGTTGTTTTCAGCCGTTATTGCAGTATCCCAATTTGAATAAATAGGCGCAGATAAATCAGGTTGGGTGCTAACTGCCAAACGGGCGGCTGTACTGTCCATTATCAGCTTGGCTTTTACTGTAGCCGAAGAGCAGGTTACCGCTCCCGACCAGACGAATTCCATTGGAGAACTGCTCAAAACCTGAAAGCTTGATTGTTCGGCAAGAGCAGTGGCCGGCTGTAAGGAGAAAAGAACCGACGAAATCGAAGCGATATGAATTATTCGGTAAGAAAATCTCTTCCGAGTCATTCCGCGCGGCACAAACCACAATCTATCGTCATAGACGAGAAAACTCAAGCAAGCTTTGGCGTTGACAAATGGGTGAGCAAAAGCGTATTTCCGCTCGCTATTTTAATGATGAACGAACTGGTCGGGCATTATAAGATTTTAGACAAACTCGGCGAGGGGGGAATGGGGGAGGTCTATCTGGCCGAGGATACCAGCCTGGGCCGGAAAGTGGCCTTGAAGTTTCTTTCTGCCGACAAGGCCACCGACCCGGAGTCGCGCCGGCGCTTTGCCCACGAAGCCCGGGCCCAGGCGATGCTTTCCCATCCCAATATCGCCACCTTCCATGAAGTGGGGGAAGAGAACGGGAAGGTTTTCATCGTTATGGAGTATATCGAAGGGCAGCCGCTTTCCCGCTTGGCCCAAACGGAGAAGCTTTCTTTGACGCAGATTCTGGATTTGGCCATTCAAACCGCCGAAGGGCTGCAGGCGGCGCACGAGAAGGGGGTGGTGCATCGGGACGTCAAGCCGGAGAACCTCCTGGTCACTTCCAAATACCATGTCAAGATAACCGACTTTGGGCTGGCCAAGTGGAAGGGAGCCACCACCCTTACCCAAACCGGGGCCCGGATGGGAACCGCCTACTATATGTCGCCGGAGCAGGTGGAGGGGAAGAAGCTCGATCACCGCACGGATATTTTTTCACTGGGAGTAATTCTATACGAGCTGTTTGCCGGACGGCGGCCTTTTGAGGGGGAGACCGAAACGGCGATTTTCTACGATTTGGTTCACAGCGAGCCGCACCCGCTGGCTCGCTACAACCGCAGCCTGCCGCCCGGTTTGGAGCCGCTTGTTTTTAAGTGTCTGGCCAAAGCGTCGGAGGAACGCTATCAGTCGGCCTCCGATTTGGGGACGGATTTGCGCCGGGAAAGAAAAAGTCTGGAGTATTATCGCAGCGGCTCCGTCAGCGCTCCTCTCCCGCTCCGAGCTGCTCTCGACCGCTTTTTTAAGAATCGGCTAACTTGGGTGGTTTTGGCGTTGTTAGTTGGCGCGGCCGGGTTTGCGGTTTCGCATTTTTATTTCAGGCCGCCGGAAGTTTCACTTACTTATGCCCACATTCTTCCTCCGGATGGCAATGACTTTCCAATAGGTGGAGGAGGCAATATAGCGATTTCTCCGGATGGCCAGACCCTGGCCTTTGTAGTCCGCGATACGGTTGGGCGCAAGTGGAATTTATGGGTGCGCCCCTTAAATTCTCTTTCGGCCCTGCCTTTGCCCGGAACCGAAGAGGCGCATCACCCCTTCTGGTCAACTGATAGCCGTTATATCGGTTTTTTTGCCCAGGGGAAGCTCAAAAAAATTCAGGCAACCGGCGGCCCTCCTTTAACTATATGTGACGCTCCAGTTGGAAGGGGAGGAACCTGGAACCACAATGACATAATCTTATTTACACCCAATGCGGAAGGACCGATTCACAAAGTCGCTGCCGCCGGAGGGACTTCGGTTCCTTTGACGACTTTGGATTCCGCTTATCAGGATTTCACCCACCGCTGGCCCCATTTTTTACCGGACGGCAAACATTTTCTCTTTTTTGCCCGAACCGCCGGAAATTCCGGCGGCGAAAAAGATGCCATCTGCGCCGGCTCTTTGGAGGGAAAAGAAATCAAACGGCTATTTTTGGCGAAATCCAATGTAATGTATTCCCAGGGCTATCTAATCTTCTCGCGTGAAGCGGTTTTGCTGGCGCAGCCCTTCGACCCCGGGTCGCTCAAACTAACCGGAGATGCCGTCCCGCTTGCCGAAAAAGCGGCTTATATAACTTTCCGCAGCGAGGGTATCTTTTCGGTTTCAGCAATCGGGGTGCTGGTCTATCAAACCGGGAGCACGGAAGTAGGTTCGGATTTGGTAATTTTCAACCGCGCCGGCCAGCCGCTGGATACGGTTGCCGCCAAAGAGAGATATTTTAAATCCCGGTTTTCTCCCGACGAAAAGAAAATCGCCCTGCATATATTCGATTCGCCGACCGGAAACGCGGACATCTGGGTTTATGACCTTGCCCGGCCGATAAGGACTCGTCTTACTATTGATTCCGCTGACGACATGGCCCCCATCTGGTCGCCGGATGGACGCCGGATTGTCTTTGGCTCCTCACGGGAAAAGGAGGTGATGGGCCTCTATGCCAAGAATGCCCTTGGGGTTGGCGCGGATACGCTGCTTTTGGAATCAAAGTTTTTCAAATTGGCGGGCGATTGGTCGCGGGACGGCAGGTATCTGCTTTACACCACCGGAGACTCCAGCGGACAGTTTGACCTGTGGGTGCTGCCGCTTTTTGGAGAGCGCAAACCTTTTCCTTTTACGCGCACGAGCTTTAGAGAAGATGAAAACGCAACTTTTTCTCCGGACGGACGCTGGATTGCCTATTCCTCGGATGAAACGCGTAAAGAGGAAGTGTATGTAGCTCCGTTTCCGGGGCCGGGCGGCAAGTGGCAGGTATCTATTGCGGAAGGGGGTGGCCCCTACTGGCGGCAGGATGGGAAAGAGCTTTTTTATATAGACAAAAAAGGCGGCATTATGGCGGCTGAAGTGGATGGGAGCGGAACCGATTTCAAGATTGGAACCGTAAAGCTCTTGTTCCAAACCCGCGGCGACCTCCAAGATGTTTCCGCCGACGGCCAGAGATTTTTGGTAAATACAGTCCGAACCGGCGCGTCTGACGCCCCCCTGACCCTGGTGCTGAACTGGACCAAAGCGCTGAAGAAAAAGTGAAACCGAAATGGCTCCCCGGGCAGGATTCGAACCTGCAACCTAGCGGTTAACAGCCGCTCACTCTACCGTTGAGTTACCGGGGAACGGATTTTTTCAAATATAGATTGCCAAAAATGTTTGTCAACTTTTTAGATGGGAACGGGTTTTCAGGATTTTTGCTCTTGAAAGCGTAGCGGAAGGCTTCAGCCCTCCACGCTGGAGGTCTAAAGACCTCCGCTACGCTTTTTCTTTTCCCTTGTACTAATTCCGGACATCGGTAACAACTCAAAGCGGTTTTATCCTATCCGGAGCAGGGGCTCCGGGCTACCCCGAGGTGCCGGGTTGTTCGCCTAAGAAAAGTGTTACCTATGTCTGGAAACAGTACGCTTTTTCTTTTCCCTTCCCTTGACTTATCCCGAGCGTTTACCCCGAGCGAAGTCGAGGGGCAGTCGCGGGAGGGGAAGGATTGAGGGTGGGGTCAATGGCGGTTCGGCGGAAGCGCTGCCCCAAAAAAAAAGAACCCCGCTCGGTTTCGCCACAAACCGAGCGGGGAAGGAGGCGTAAGACGTTGAAAAGGAGGTAGAGGTTTTATCCTCTCGCTCTCAACTTTTATCTTATCAAAAGGTGTGCCAATAAACTTCCCTTACCTTCCGATACCGCCTTTTTGAAGGTCACATAAGAAGACAAGCCAATACAAATTAGCAGGTTACAAATCAAGTTGCATTGCGCAGAAACGGCCAATTTGAAGGTTTTTTGGACAATGCCGTGATTCAAGAAACGAGAGATATTAGACGGCCGCGCCATAAGTTTCGGGAGCTAAAAATGCCATTATGTTGTAACCTGCTATTGGAAAATGGGTTAGAAAATCGACAGAAAATCGCCGACAGGACAAGTAACAGATTTGTAAGAGCTTTTAACAAGGTTGACACATTCCACAGAACTTGCTTTAATATGGCAGATGGAAAGGAATAAGCTCAAAGAAGCCTCATCGGTGCTAATCCAAAATAGCCAGGGCTTCCCCGCCGTTAAAAAGGAACTGGAGAGCTTGGCTTCCGAGCTGGCCAAGCTAAAAAAGGGGGAAAGGGAGCTTTTGCCCGCCTCTGCCAAGGAGAAAAAGACCGCCGAAGTATTAATCAACCTGGCCAAAATCGAAGAAGGGTTGGCGCGCTTGGAAGAGAAATTTGCCCTTCTTTTCAAAACTTACAAAAAGACCTCGGAAGAGGAAGAGGCCAAACTGACCCGCGTGGAGCAGGAACGCGACACCTTCCGGGCTTTGTACGAATTGGCCGGAGTTTTGGCGGAGCAGGAGGAATTAAACATCCTGCTGGAAAAAATCTGCGATTCTCTTTTGGAAATCACCGGTGCATACAGGATTTCAATGCTTCTTTCCGGAGAAGAGGGAAGCTTGAAAACTGTTTTCGCCAAAGATAGGGAAAAAGGAATAACGGAGGAAGAATCAAGCTGGCAAAAAATTTTGGCGGAAGATTCCCTATTAACTGGAAACCCTGTTTTATTTTCAGGCTGGGCCGAGCTCGAGTCGGAAAAGAAATGGCAGTTTCTTTCGATTCCGCTGAAGACCAAAGAGCGGACCGACGGAGTGCTCTTTTTGGAAAACGATGGAGCCAAGTTTAATTTCGACGCCGGTTGGGTGGCTTTGCTTTCGGCGCTTGGGGAAAAAATCGGCCAGGCCTTGGAACGCTACCGCTGGGTTTCGCAATTGGAAGCCTCGCAGGAAAAACTGGTGGAAGATTTGCGCGGCAAGTTCAAGTTTGATGAAATTTTGGGGAACTCGCCGCCGATGGTGGAGATTTTGAAAACCGTCGCCCAGGTGGCGGATACGGATGCCACCGTTTTGATAACCGGCGAGTCCGGAACCGGCAAAGAACTTTTAGCCCGCGCTCTTCATTACAACTCGGGCCGGAAGAAGAAACCCTTCGTGACCATCAACTGTGCGGCAATACCGGAGAGTCTTTTGGAATCGGAGCTTTTTGGTTACGAAAAGGGGGCTTTCACCGGCGCTTTGGGCCGCAAGCCGGGTAAGTTTGAGGTGGCGCACGGCGGCACCGTTTTTTTAGACGAAATAGGCGAAACTTCTCCTCTAATTCAAGTCAAGCTGCTGCGCTTTTTGCAGTCGCACGAGTTCGAGCCCTTGGGCTCCAATCAAGTAAAAAAATCGGACGTGCGGGTGATTGCCGCCACCAACAAGAACTTGGAGCAGCTGGTCAAGGAAGGGCGCTTCCGCGAAGACCTTTTTTATCGCATCAATGTCATACGTCTCAACTTGCCGTTGCTAAAGGAAAGGAAGGAAGACATTCCCCTTCTGGCTCACTCCTTTATCCGTCGCTTTTCCGAAAAAAGCGGTAAGAAGATGGCCGGCATCGACCCGTTTGCTTTGGCACAATTGGCTAGATACGACTTTCCCGGAAATATCCGTGAACTGGAAAATATTATTGAGCGGGCGGTCATCGTTGCCCTCGGTGAAAACATTTTAATCGAAGACCTCCCCAAATTAGTCTCCGGCGGCAACGATTCCGACCCGGCTTTCAAAGCGGCGGAAAGTTACGGCGAATTAAAAAAATTTCGCGAACAGGCGCGCAGAATGGTGGAAAAATCTTTTTTGGAAAAGGTAATGTTGAAAGCGGAAGGGAACATCAACCGCGCCGCTCGTCTGGCCGGAATGCATCACGTCGAGTTGCGCCGTATGCTCAAACGCCACGATCTCTCCACGCATAGCAGTAATAAATGACTCGCACCGTCATTAAGCCAAATCCGGCTAATTTTGTAACATATTAGTAAATTATATAACATTGTTGTTATATAGTTTTTCAACTTAATATAAGCTTAAATCTCCCAACGGTCTAATTTGCGTAACATATTTGTTATAAAATTTTATTTGAAAAGTATTGATTCTTTCAAAAAACCATATAACTTATTGTATTGCAACGTAGTTAGTAAATTGGCATATTAGTTGCTTAAAATAAAATTGATGTACAAGGTTGAAATGCATGCAGTTGATGCGAAAAAGAGCGGGTTGTGAATTTGTCCGAAGTTGAAAGGCAAATTGTAGAGGCGGCTTTAGAAGTGCATAAAAACTTAGGGTTGGGTTTTACCGAACCGGCCTATAAGCAAGCTTTGGCCTACGAGTTGGAACTGCGCAAAATCCCCTACGAACGCCAGAAAAAAATCAAAGTTTCTTACAAGGGGAACGTGGCCGACGAAAGCACGCTGGATATGGTAGTGGACGACGCGGTTATCGTGGAAGTGCACGCCCAGGAGCCGCTGGCGTCGGCTGACGAGACCAAAATGAAAAGTTTCTTGAAAGCCACAAAAATGGGGTTGGGAGTTTTAGTCGATTTTGGCCGTGACAATTTGGAAATTCGTTCCGTAAACCGCTAACCTTTCAAAATCAAGGAGGTGATTTTTCCAGATGAAGAAAACGAAAAAGACCAAGAAAGGAAAAAAGAAATAACGCCCAACGAATGGTTGGCTTTGTAGAAAAATCCCGCCCCAAAGGCGGGATTTTTATTTCACAATTATCGAATTTTCACTCGGCGATGTGAGCCGGGATATATTTGACGCGCCCCTTATTCGTTTTTTTCTTCGGAGGGAGAAGTAATTTGCGAAAGATAATTCAAGGCTTCCTGAAAACCTTTTTGCTGACAAAGCTCAACTACGGCAGTCGCTTTTTCCAACATCTCTTCAGCCGTTTTCTTTTCCGCTTCGGAAAACTCTCCCAAGACATGCTCCACTGCCATTCCTTTGGTTTCCGGCGTGCCAATGCCCAAGCGTAAGCGGGCAAACTGGTCGGTTTGGATTTGATAAATTATGGATTCCAGCCCGTTATGTCCTCCCGAAGAGCCTTTGGAGCGCAACCGGAGCTTGCCTAAAGGAAGTGCCAAATCGTCGAGGACGACCAGGAGGTCAGCGGATGTTTTTGCGAAAAATTCCAGCGCCTCTTTGACCGCCATACCGCTGTTGTTCATATAAGCGGTCGGCTTGAGAAAAATAATTTCCTGGTCGTTTTCTTGAAGAAGGGCAACGTAGTATTCCCCCCCGCCTGCTTTGAAGCCGATTTTTAACTTCTCGCACAGCCGGTCCAGAACCTGCCAGCCCAGATTGTGGCGGGTTTTGGCGTATTGACGCCCCGGATTGCCCAGGCCAACGATTAGAGAAAACGGGCGGTTCACGAACCGCCACTACCAAAACCCTTTCGGGCCATCCGCTCCTTTGAAAGCTCTTTTATGTGTTTGCCGACTTCCCATTCCCGCTTTTCTTCCTCCGTTTCGACCAAAAGCTCGGCAACCTCTTTGGGCCTTCCATTTTCATCCACCGCCACCATATTGAAATAGCCCGTAGTGGCCAGAGTTCTTTCGTGTTTCAAGCGGTCTTCGCCGTAGGCGTGAATGCGAACCACCATCGAGGTTCGCCCGGTAAAAATCACTTTGGCGGAAAGTTCGATAATATCGCCAAAGCGTATGGGATGATGAAAATCGACGCTCTCCGATGAAGCGGTGACCGTATCCGCTCCGGCAAAGCGGGAAGTAGCAATAAAAGCGGCTTTATCCATTAACTCCAAAAGTTTTCCGCCATACAAAGTGCCATAATGGTTGGTGAAAGTCAGCATCACCTGCTCGGTCAAAATCGTTTCGGTCGCTCGCTTTTTTTCTCGCATAAGGCTCCTTTTAGGTCAAAAATCGGTTGCCAATCGGACGGCACTTGATAATATTGAGGCGGGTAATTTGAAAGCAAGGAGGATTTATGCGATGGTTTAACAAAAAACAAGAGGCTGTGCTCTTGGGTGTGGCGACGATTCTACTTTTTTCAGCCAATCTTTGGGCCGAGTCGTATCCGTTTGCCCAGTATATGAACATTAAATCCTGCGGCGGAGCGCAGATATCGCCGGCCGGGGACAAAGTGCTTTTTACCTCGAATATGCCGGGCGTTTCCCAGCTATACGTTACTTCTTCCAAAGGTGGCTGGCCTAATCAAATCACTTTTTACGAAGACCGGGTCGGTTTTGGCACCTGGTCGCCGGACGGGCAGCGGATTCTATTCGGCAAGGACATCGGCGGCAGCGAGCGCACCCAGCTCTTTTTGTCCAATCCGACGGGCGAGAAGATTGTCCAGCTTACAGACAACAACAAGGTGATTCACAGCTTCGGTGACTGGTCGCCGGACGGCAAAAAAATCGCTTTTGCCGCCAACGAACGCAACGAAGCTTATTTCGATATCTACGTTATGGATTTGGCCACTAAAGAGAAAAAAATGATCTATCAGCAGGACGGCAACAACGCGGCGGTGGCTTGGTCGCCGGATGACAAAACCTTGATTGTCGAGGAGGCGGTGACCAACACGAACTCCAACCTTTATATTCTGGATCTGGCTACTGGCAAGACAACGCTTCTGACTCCGCACGAAGGGGATGCGGTTTACAACAATATCAACTTTACCCCCGATTCCAAAATTCTCTATTTATCTTCTGACCAAGATCGGGATTTTGAGAATCTGGCCAAAATTGACCTAAGTGCCGGCAAACTCACCTTCCTGGAAAACGAAAAACGGGAAATTGGTGGAATGATAATGTCCGAAAACGGCCGCTATATGACCTATACGGCCAATCTGGACGGTTACGGAGAGCTGTTTGTCAAGGATATGCAGACCGGCAAAATGATGACGCCGCCCAAAATGCCGAAGGGCATCGTGGGCGGGATCTCCTTCACCAAAACCGGTGACAAGCTCACCTTCACATTTACTTCCGCTTCGCGTGTCTCCGACGTATGGGTTTATGACCAGACGGCCAAAATGGTCGAACAGATTACCTCCGCCCCAATGGGGGGCATCGACCGTTCCACGATGGTTGAGCCGACGCTGGTTAAATACAAAAGCCACGATGGTTTGGAAATCCCGGCCTTTCTTTATCTGCCGACCGGGGCCAAAAAGGATGGCAGTCTGCCGGTGATTCTCTATGTCCATGGAGGGCCGGAGAGCCAGACGCGCCCCTCTTTCAGCAAGTTGTTCCAATATTACCTTTCGCGCGGCTACGCCATTTTGGCCCCTAACGTGCGCGGCTCAGCTGGATATGGGAAAAACTATCTGGCGATGGATAACATCCGCAAACGGCCGGAAGCGCTGAAAGATTTGGTTTGGAGCGTGGAGTATTTAAAATCCTCCGGCTATGCCGACCCAAAGAAAATCGCCATAATGGGCGCCAGCTATGGCGGGTATTCAACGTTGGCGATGCTGACGATGTACCCGGATTTGTGGGCGGCGGGAGTTGACGAGGTTGGGATCGCCAATTTTGAAACCTTTTTGAAAAATACGGGCGCCTGGCGGCGCAAATTGCGTGAGTCGGAATACGGCTACCTGGATAAGGATTTGGACTTCTTGAAATCGGTTTCGCCGATTTATATGGTTGATAAAATCACGGCACCTTTGATGGTCATCCAGGGCGCCAACGACCCGCGCGTGCCCCAGAGCGAAGCCGACCAGATGGTAGAAAAGCTCAAAGCCAAAGGGGGAGTGGTCGAATATCTGCTTTTTCCCGATGAAGGGCACGGTCTGGCCAAAATCCCCAATCAGATCAAAGGCTACACCGCGGTGGCGGATTTTTTGGACAAATATGTAAAAAACCGCAGCGCCACAGCAGAAACCGGCAACGGAACCGGCAAGTGAAAGAGATAATTAAAACGCCCGCAGCGCCGGCGGCCATTGGGCCCTACAGCCAGGGAATTTCTATTACTTGCGGTAAAATTATTTACACGGCCGGACAAATCGCTATAAATTCCAAATCCGGAGAACTGGTCAACGGCGGAATAGTGGAACAAACCAAACAAGCGCTCGAAAACATCAAGGCGATTCTGGCTGCCGCTGGTGCGTCAATGGAGCAGGTGGTGAAGACCACCGTATTTTTGCACTCTATGGATGATTTCACCTTAATGAACGAAACCTACTCCCGTTATTTTTCAACCAACCCCCCCTGCCGTTCCACGGTCGAGGTAGCACGGTTGCCCAAAGGAGCTAAGGTTGAAATTGAGGCGGTGGCGGTCATTGAATAATAACTTATGCTTGATTTCGAACTGAACGAAGATCATAAAAATATCGAACAATTAGTTCGCGATTTCGCCGCCAGGGAAATTACCCCCACCATCCGCGAACGGGACCGGGAGCAACGCTTTGACCCCAACCTTTTGAAAAAAATGGGGGCGGCCGATATTCTGGGCATCTGCATCCCCCAACGTTATGGCGGCGCCGGCTACGACTATATCTCCTTTGGCCTGGCCTGCGAAGAATTGGAATATGCCGACACGTCCGCGCGGGTGATAATGTCCGTGCATCTCGGCTTGAATTCCTTGACGCTTTTGGCTTGGGGAAATGAGGAGCAGAAGCAAAAGTACTTGGTCCCCCAGGCCAAAGGGGAGAAAATAGCCACCTTTGGCTTGACCGAGCCCAACGCCGGCTCGGATGCCGTTGGCATCCAATCCACGGCCCGTAAAGAAGGAGACAACTACATTCTCAACGGCGAAAAAGTCTGGATTTCGCTGGCGGACGTGGCCGATAACTTTCTAGTTTTCGCCTGGAGTGACCAGGAAAAAAAGAGAAAGCGCGACCACACCGGCCTTTCCGCTTTCATTGTGGAGCGTAACTTCCCCGGCGTCAAAACCGGCACCATCCACGGCAAGTTAGGTGTCCGCGCCGGTAACACCGGTTTTATAGTAATGAGCGATGTGCCGGTGCCGAAGGAAAATTTACTCGGCCAAGAGGGGGAAGGTTTCAAAATTGCGATGTTCTGCTTGGAACAGGGACGCTTCACCGTCGCCTCCGGGGCGACCGGTCTAATCCGCGCCTGCCTGGATGCCTGCGTTTCCTATTCCAAAACCCGTAAAACTTTTACCCGCGCAATTGGGGAACATCAGCTTGTAAAAGAGATGATTGCCAATATGGTCAAAGGATATGAGGCCTCCCGGCTTTTGTGGCTGAAGGCGGCCTGGCTGAAAAATAAAGGGCTGCGCAACACCCGCGAAACCTCTCTGGCCAAGTGGTTTGCCTGCCTGGAAGCGGAAAAGGCGGCGGCGGATGCCGTTCAAGTGCACGGTTCTTACGGCTTTTCGGACGAGTATCCGGCGGAACGCTTTTACCGCAACTCCAAAGGCTCTTCCATCTACGAAGGGACGCGCGAAATTCATACCTTGATGCAGGCGGATTACGCTTTGGGTTACCGGACAGACAAGCCGGTGCGAGTCAAGCTGCCGCCTTATCCGTTCGACTGAAAAGGGACAGCTAAAAAATGCCGGTCTATTCACACACCCAGCTCGAAACCTTCCGCATCTGCCCCAAGAAATATGAATTCCGTTACGTTCTAAAACCGGAAGTTGCGGAAGTTGCAACCGCCGAAACCATCCTCGGCTCCACCGTCCACAAGACACTTAACCGGCTTTACTCGGATGTTTCGATGGAGAAAATTCCCTCTCTAATTGATATGGAGAATTACTTTGACTCTGTCTGGCAAAAGGAATGGCACACGAACATCCGAATCTACGGCGATTATGATGCGGGTGATTACAAAAAGATTGGAACGAAATGCCTGCAGGAGTTTTATCACCGCCATCATCCGTTCAATCAAAGCCGGACTTTGGGGCTGGATTACCGCGCCGCCGTTTCGCTCGATTCCTCCGGCCGCTATCGGATGACCGGCTTCATCGACCGGCTGGCCAAAGCATCCGATGGCACCTACGAAATCCACGACTACAAGACTGGAAAAAACCTGCCTTCGCAGGCCGAGCTGGAAGCTGACCAGCAACTGACCCTTTACAATCTTTTGGTGCGCCAGCTCTGGCCGGATGTGGAGAAGGTGGTTTCCATCTGGCATTTTTTACGCTTTGACGAGCCTTTAAAGGCGACCCGAACTCTGGAACAGGTGGAAAAAGCCAAGGAAAGAGTGATTGCCCGCATAGATGAAATCGAATCGAGCCGCGCCTCCGGACATTTTCCCACCCGGGTTTCCGACTTTTGCTCCTGGTGCGACTACAAGCAGATTTGCCCTGCTTGGAAACACCTCTTTCAACTTGAAAAGGAGAAGGGAGCCATTGCAGAAGCGGATCAGGGGCGGCAGATGGTGGATGAGCTGGCTCAACTGAAGGCCGAAGCGGCAGAGTTAGAGGCCCGAATCGAACAAGTTCGCGAGGCAATTTTGGAATTTGCCGGGCAAAACGGCTTAACCGCCCTCTTCGGCACCGGTCAGCTGGCGCGGATTTTCACGAGCGAACGCCCCAAACTCCCCGACAAAGAACTTAATCCGGCCGGACGCCAGGCCTTGGAAAACTTTTTGAAAGAAAAGAAATTGTGGGACAAGGCCTCCGATGTTTTTTGGTATGGGCTGGCCCGGGTGTTCAAGGATAGAACCGTTCCGGAAGAATTAAAAAAGAGATTGAAGGAGCTGGCTCCTCCGGAAAAAAAATCGACCCTGCAAATTTCCCGCCGCAAGGACGTTCTGGGGCCAGAAGAAGAGTAGTCCCTTCCCTTGGGAAGGACGGCTATTGGCTTGATTAGCAACAAAAATCCTGTTAGTTTGCAGGATATTATGAAACCCTTTAATCCCGGAGATTTTGGGGAACTGCATAATAAACTGGGGTTTATTGAAGGCCTGCCCAACAGCGGCGAATATGGAGATGACAGGTTAATCGGGAACAGGACTCGGGAAGAAACTATTGAACTTTTTATTTCTTACCAGTCACGTTGTATAGAGCTCGGACTAAAAACTTCAGCCATAACAATTAACCGAATTCTTGTATTACTTAATAACAACGAAGGGACTTTTGGACAGCTACGTCGCCTTGCAACGGAACTCCACGGACGAATAAGGGATGAAATGGCGGGCACGCTTTTTTTATCCCTGACAGCCCAAGAAGCTAAGCACTATTCTGACCCGACAGCCGGTTGGGTGGAAATTATCGCACGGTTCCCAAATACCGCACGAGACATCGAAGAAGCGTACCAGTGCTTTGCGCTATGCAGATATGCAGCGGCGGTATTTCATGTCCTTCGAGTAATTGAGGAGGGGCTAATAGAGCTTGGGAAATTCATTGGAGTCGCCGACCCAAAGTCGGGATGGACGGCGGTAACAAAACGCTTAGAGCGTATTATGTCGAAAAAATATGAGGAGCTTGCTGGATTTGAGAAGAAACACTTTGCATTCCTTGAACAAGTCTGCGGAACGGTGGCGGCATTAAAAAATGCTTGGCGAAATAAAATAAATCACGCTGGTGAAAAACCGTATTTGATGGTATCCGATTTTGCGCCTAATGTTGCCGAAGAAATTTTGATGGCTTCCCGTGCCTTTATGGGAAGATTGGCTGCCGGTCTCCCCGGTATCCCCCCACCAGAAGACGAGTATGAGCCACCAGACGAGTATGAGCCACCAGAGGAGGAAGAACTCATTTAAAGCTCCGGTAATCCATCGGGGATTAATTTTATTTGAAAAAATCCCTTCACTTCGGGGATTTGTCGAAGGTCTTACACCGAAAATGCACCACTACTTCCTTACTGCATTCATTGACTAACTTTCCCCATTTTCGTATCATTCTTCGCTATGCAAATTGCCGCTGAAACGCTTAAAAAAACCGCTTTGGCGGCCGTGCATGAAAAAGCGGGGGCCAAAATGGTGCCGTTTGCCGGGTTTTATATGCCGGTAACCTATCGCGGCATCACCGAAGAGCACCGCAAGGTCAGAAGTTCGGTCGGGCTTTTCGATTTGTCGCATATGGGAGAGTTTCGGGTCAGCGGCTCAGGCGCGCTGGACTTCCTGCAAGAAGTCACCACCAACGACGTGGCCAAACTGGCGGTCTGGGACGTGCAATACTCGCTGGTGTGCTATCCAGAGGGAGGAATTGTCGATGATTTGCTGGTCTATCGTCTGCCGGACAGCTTTTTTTTAGTGGTCAATGCCGCCAATATCCAGAAAGATTTCGATTGGTTAGCTTCTCATAAACCTTCGGGCGTTGCGCTGACAGATGAGAGTGACGATTTCGCCCTTTTGGCCATTCAGGGGCCGAAAGCGGAAGCTATAATGGCCAAACTGACCGGCTTTGATCTGCCCAGGTTGGGCTACTATAAAGCGGCAAAGGCCAAAGTCTGCGGCGAAGAAATTCTTTTTTCCCGCACCGGCTATACCGGTGAGGATGGCTTTGAGCTTTATGTGGCTCCCGAAAGGGCGGAGAATTTCTGGCATCAAATAATGGAGGCCGGCGAAGAGTTTGACATTGAGCTGATTGGTTTGGGCGCGCGGGATACTTTACGTTTGGAGATGAAGTATATGCTTTACGGCAACGACATCGACCAAACCACCAATCCGATTGAGGCGGGACTGGGTTGGGTGGTCAAATTATCCAAGCCCGGTTTTATCGGCAAACCGCCGATTGAAAAAATGAAAACCGAAGGGCCCAAAAGAAAACTGGCCGCCTTTGAAATGATAGAAAAGTCTATTCCCCGCAAGGGTTGCACGATTTTTTCCGGCGGCGAAAAGCTGGGGGAAGTGACTTCCGGAACTTTTTCTCCCTCTTTGGAAAAAGGAATCGGCTTGGGATACGTGCCCACTTCCTTTTCGACTATGGAGACAAAACTGGAAATTGATATCCGAGGTAAAAGGACGCCGGCTGCCGTGGTGGCGGCGCCTTTTTACAAAAATGGAACGCGTAGGTAGGGGCAGTTCATAAATTGCCCCTGCAAGTAAAAACGAAAAATGTGGAAAGATAAATGAACAAAATAGATTTGTATTTCACCCCCTCCGAGATTGCCGAAGGGGAATTGGCGGACAAGCTGGTCATCGTTATCGATGTTCTGCGGGCTTCGACCACGTCGGCCGTAGCTCTGGCCAACGGCGCGCGCGAAATCATACCGGTGGCAAGCATCGATGCCGCCGGGGAATTGAAACAAAAGTTGGGCAAAGAGCACGTTTTGCTCTGCGGGGAGCGGGATGGCCAGAAAATCGAAGGGTTCGATTTGGGCAATTCCCCTTTGGAGTATGAATCAAAGGCGGTCAAAGACAAAGCCTTGATTTACTGCTCCACCAACGGTTCCAGAGCAATGCTTAAAGGGGGCCAGGGGGCGCTCTGCTTAATCGGTGGTCTGGTCAATCTCTCCGAAATTCTGCACTTTGCTCTGCGGGAGCAAAAGAACGTTTCCATAATCTGCTCCGGCCAGGGCGGAAAATTTTCCTTCGAGGATGCGGTCACGGGCGGCAAATACGTTGCGGAATTTGAAAAGCAAGCTGGACAGGAATTGGAAAAGAACGACGGGGCCGAAGCTTCGCTCTGTCTTTACCGCCGCGAAGAAGGGGATTTGTATTCCGCCCTGCGCAATTCTCACCACGGCCGTTTTTTGGTTTCGCTGGGCTTTGAGTCGGATATTCGCGAGGCGGCCCGGGTTGATTCCATTCCCATCGTCCCGCTTTTGGCAAACGGCCGCATCGTCCGCTACCAGCCGGAAGCGGCAGCCGTTCAGTAACAATGTTTATCGGCATTTTGGGGTATCCCCGCTCGGGGAAATCGATCCTTTTCAAGGCGTTGTTGGGACACAAAGGGCATCACGCCGGAGGCCGCAAGGAAGGATATGACAAAGGGGTGGTAAAAGTCCCCGACTTGCGGGTCGATTTTCTTGCGCAATTATACCAGCCGAAAAAGACCACCTATGCCGAAATTGAGTTCTGGGATTCCCAGGCGTTGGACGAACCCAAGGCCGGGCCGCACGAGCTGCCTGCCTATCTTCGCCAAGCCGATTCGTTGGTGGCGGTCATTGCCGCTTTCGAAAATCCGAATGTCGCTCATCCGAAAGGCTCGGTGAATCCCAAGCGAGATATCGACGACCTGAACGCCGAGCTGGTTTTTTCGGATTTGATTTCCGTAGAAAAACGGATAGGCAAACTTACCAACGATTTAAAACGCGGCCACAAAGAGGTTTCCGACGAAATAAGGCTGTTGGAACGGCTTAAGACCGCCTTGGAAGCTAATCAGCCCCTTCGTTCGCTGGATTTAAACACGGATGAACGCAAAGCCATCCGCGGCTTTGAATTTCTATCCTTAAAACCGATTCTCTGGGTAATCAATATAGGTGAAGGCGACTTGCCAAAGCGGGATGAAATTGAAAACCGTTTTACTCCGGCGCTCCATTCCGAATTCTACGCGGTTTCCGCCGAGATTGAAGCCGAGATCGCCGGGTTACCGGAAGCGGACCGGCCGGCTTTTTTATCCGATTTGGGCATCGCCGAACCGGCCCTTTTCGGAATGATTCGGCACATCTACCACCTTTCCGGGCTGATTTCCTTTTTCACTGCCGGCGACCCAGAGGTGCGGGCCTGGACGGTACCGAAAGGGTTCAAGGCTCCACAAGCCGCAGGAACTATTCATTCGGACTTTGAAAAGGGCTTTATCCGCGCCGAGGTGGTGCACTTCGATAAGCTGAAAGAGCTCGGCAACATCCACAAGGCCAAAGAAAAAGGGCAATTGCGGCTGGAGGGCAAAGAATACGTGGTGCAGGATGGGGATGTGATTTTATTCCGTTTTAATGTTTAGTTTAGATTTGAAGTAAAAAGCGATTGCCGGCTAATATCTTTTTACTCCACCTTTTCCATCTCTTCCTCGTCTAATACCCCATATTCGGAGGTGTAGTGCAGGGGGATGTCGATGGCCCGCTTTTGCTCCAAAGAATAAACCACGCAGGAATCGTAGGGATAAGAGTAAACGTGGATGGAAACAGCCTGCTGATTAAGTTCTTTGGGGTTGGCGACGTAATGAATCGGCTCTTTGGGGTCCACCATCCCCGGGTTGGCCGGGTTCATCCAATAACGGGTGGTTTCCGCCAGCTCGCAAAAGCCGCCGTCTCCATTACCCGCGGCAACTTTGTAATTCTGCACCAAAAGCTTCCCTATCGGAACCGCCATCCAGCAGTTTTGTCCCCGATGGTTGTGAATCTGGCTTTTTTGACCTACATCCCAGCAAATTGCGATAATCTCATACAGCTCGCGTTTGTCGATGAGGTTGCGGGTGTAGTGCGAAGAGCGGAAAAACAGGTACGGCTTTAAACTGTCCGGGTTAATCGGGTGGGTTTTCAAAAAATTATGCACGTTGTCCAAGGTAAATTCCGTTTTTGGGATTACGGCGAGCTCCTTGACAAAATCGGTTATAACATACAACTGGGAAGCCATTTTTTCTCCTTTCCGGGGATAAAGCAGGAAGTACGGCAGTCAGTCCGAAAGCGAACCCCTGAACCATAAATGACAATTTTATTCATAAACCTTCTATTAAAAGTTAGGAATTTTTTTTGCAAAAAGCCAGAAGAAAGTAAAGGATGTTGACAGCTAACTGCCAAAGGGCTGAAGAAGTTTGCAGGGAGTAAATTCCTCCAGCCGGTTTCCCGAAAAGCCGGGTTTATTCTCGTTTTCCGGAGATATGGGGAAAGCCCCATACTTTTAAGCGTTTTGGCTTGATTGACATACCCTTGTGGAAATTGGTTTATCGCCTGCTATGACTTGAGTTTGTTATAATTTTCACAAGGCTTACATGCCTTACCAAGGCACAAAGGTTGCTTAAATCAAAACTGAAATGGAAAGGCAAACGGGCTAATGCAACTTTACTTTTACGGAATTCCGGGGGAAAACAGGCCAGACGGCTTCGGACTGGCAACTTTTACCATACCGGATGCGGGTATCGCCTTTCGGGCTCGTTTTAAGGGAAGCAAGGAAGAGTGTGAGTATGCCGCTCTATTGGCTCTTTTGGAGTTTGTGGAAATTAACCCGCAGCTTTTTAAAAATCGAACGGTTGAGGTTTTTGGCGACTCGTTCACGGTCGTTCACCAGGTGAACCAACGGATGCTTTGCGGGAGAGCCTTGGAGCCGTATCGAAATATGGCCCTGCTCTATAAGAAGAAGTTTGACTATTCCTTGTTTTGGATACCCAAAAATGAGAACCCGGCGACCCCGGAGGGTGACCGGGTTTAAAAAGCTCCCATTCGAACCCCTCCTCGATTGGGAATCCCCCAAGTGGGGACCAGTCCCGCCAAAAAGGGCGGGACTAAATTCCAAGGGCGGCATCAGCCGCCCTTGTTTTTTCCAGCTTGACCTTCGACCCAAGCTTTTCTTACTTCTTCCCAATGTCGCCCAAGTCGTCCTTGCCCGGAGCGGACCAGCTGCAAAAGCGGTTGAAGAACCTTGATTTTCAGTATCTTTTCCTGGCTGGCGAAGAAGAGTTCCGAATGCGCCGTGCCGTCAGGCATTTGGAGGGCTTGCTTCGCAAAGAGTGCCCAAGTTTAAAGGTTAAAAAGCTTTTCGGCTTGGAGCTGAATTGGGAAACCTTGGCCAACCATTTGTCCGCCCTTTCCCTGTTTGGGGATATCAATTTCTTCTGGATTTTTGAAGCCGACAAGCTGCGCCCAACGGTTCGAGATGCGCTCACCGCTTTCTTGGAGAACTATAGGGGGCCGCACTTTCTGCTTTTCTGGGGGGAAAAAGCGGATGTCCGTTTGAAGTTGGTGCAGTTCTTTCTGAAAAAAAATCTGCTGTTTGAATTTAAAAATTTCAGCTCCCCCCAGCAGATTGCCGGATGGCTTTCGGGCTATGCTTTGGAACGGGAGCGGCCTTTGCCGCCCGAGACCGCTCAACTCCTGGTTCAGAAATTGGGAGATGACCTCTCTTTATTGGCGGCGGAAGTGGATAAGCTGGCCCTTGCTTATGAAAAGTTGCCCCCCAAAGATCAATTGGATAAGCTGATTGTTTCCCAGCGGCGCTTCGCCCCCTGGGATTTGACTGCGGCTTTGGCTAAAAAAGATGCCGGGCTGGCCTTATCGATTTTGAGAAGTTTGCGTCAAGAAGGCACTTCGACCGGCACGATTTTGTATCAGATCTCCGAGCATTACTCCAAGCTTTTGGCGCTTGTTTTTTCCGACGGTGTTTCCGAGCGGGACTATCAGGCGTGGGGATTTCGCGGCTATTTGCATCCATCCATCCTTTCCGAAGCGCGTGCTATATCTAAAGACCAGCTCCTGACCACTATCGAAGAAATTGCCACAGCCGAGCGGCAGACCCGTTTCGAAAAAATTCCGCCCGATTTGATTTTGGAAACCCTAACAGTGCGGCTTTGCAATGCACGTTCCGATTAAAAACTCTTTATGTTTTGCCGATAAAGCTTATGGAATGCAAGTTGTTGTGCGGCAAAGAGAAAAAGTTTTTGGCCCCTTTGCCCCTGAAGTGTATAAAACTTTGTGGGCTTAAAAAAACCCAATCCGAAAGGAGGAGTTATGCGTAAAGTAACCCTTTGTCTAATTCTGCTTCTAACTTTTGCGTCTGCGGCTTTGGCCCAAACAAGGCCAGGTTCTCCGCAGCGCTATTCCGGGCCGCAGATGAGCCGCCCAACCGGTCTGGGCATGATTTTTGGCGAGCCAACCGGAATTTCCTTCAAGCACTGGGTTTCGCCCAAAACCGCCATTGATGCCGGTTTCGCCTGGTCGCTCGCAGGCCGCGGGGATGAGTTGCATATCCACGCCGACTACCTCTGGCACACTCCGTTACGCTCCAGTGATCCAGCGGTCCGCCGCACCAGCTTTTACATCGGCGTGGGTGGACGAATACGGTTTGAAACCGATACCCGCGTGGGTGCCCGCGTGCCCCTCGGTTTTACGCACTTCATTAAGGATGCTCCGCTGGACATCTTTTTTGAAGTGGCCCCGATTCTGGATTTGGCTCCGGCCACGGAGTTGTCCGCCAATGGCGGAATAGGCTTGCGCTATTTCTTCTAAAGAGGACGGCGACTAACGAGTAAGGAGCACGGTAAACCGTGCTCCTTCTTAATTTCTTTTCGTATTTTTCTATTCCAGCGAGAACGCAGATACAGCGGAGAATGTCGGCCAGTTGCACGGCCAAGAATAGGAGCCCCAGGGAAAGAGGTTCGTCCGCTTTTTTAAGCCCTAAGGCTACTCTGTAATGGCCGATGAACATTTAATTTTTCGGTAGTGTCGCTACCTTCGTGATCGGTTTACAACTTTTGCTTCACTCCCAGCGTTTGCGAAAAGGATAACGGGGATTATCCGGGCCCAGCGCCGGTTTTCGCGGAATTTTGTTTTGACCGGACATCCTCTGATCAGCCGGGCGCTCGCTCCGATTACCGCTGGGAGAAGAAGCAGAGTAGTCAACCAGCGCCTCCGGGCCTTTGCCGATCAGGTCCCTGCGGCGGATGGCCATTAAGGCCCGCCGGACCCGTTCCTGGTTTTCCGGCTCATAATGCTTCAAAATTGCCCCGTGAATTTTCTTTTCCGCGGTGCGGGAAGGGACGTAAACCGGCTCGCCGGTTAGCGGGTCTAAACCGGTGAAGAACCGCGTGGTGGCAAAAGAAAGAGGGAGAGGGAGAAATTCAAAAACTTTATCCACGCGCTGTTTTCTGCGCCGTAACAAAAGGGCCAATTCGACGGCGTCGGCGGTTTCAGTCCCCGGGCGTCCTACAACCAGAGAGGGGATGAAGTACGGCTCTGACCGCCGGCCCAAGGATTGTTTTTCGCAGCAGGAAATGAATGCGAGGAAAAGTTCGGATGGGTTTTTGCTTTTTTCCTTTTTGGCCTCAAATGGGAGTCGAGAAGTGTTGATGGCTTCTGCGGAATGGGATGGCAACCCCTGGGTTAGCTCGGAGTTGTATATGCCGTAGAAGTACACCGAATCAACCTTTTCGATGGTTTCCAACGTTTCACGCAGTTCCATTTGGCTCACTAAATGGCCCTCTTTTCTTGCCCATTTACGAAAACTCCAATTTCCATCCAATTCCTTTTCCAGATCATACAGAACTCCCGATTTCCTGGCGGCGTTTCCGCCTACAATAAACAGGCTTCCGGTGAAGTTATCCGCCGAGGCAATTTTTTCGGCTTCTTTTTTTATCGAATCCAAACTGCGGGCTTCCAGCATCCCCCGGAAGTGGAAGGCGGAGGGGCATACCAGCGTGGGAGCGGCACAACCTCGAACTGCCACGATGGTTTGCTCTAAAATGGAAGCGATGGGAATGTATTCTCCCTCATACAGGGGGTGGGGTTTCCGAGTATAGGGCAGGTCATAGAAAGTATCCACGGCCTCCGTTTCCAATGGCGGCGGCGGCGGAGTAAGGGTTAGATACCAATCTCCCGTTTTTTGAACGGTGAGTGTTGGCGCGGGAGAAAAATAGTTTTCGGCGTAGCGCGAAAAACTTTCATCGAACGCCTTTCGCTCCCGGCAGATGGATTCAAAGCCGGGCAGCTCCAAGATATCCCCGGATATTTTTTTTTGCCGGAAAGCCGTTCCGTGCAAGTTTTTTATTTCCTTTACTTTTTCCCCCTCTTTAACTCTTTGGGCCAATTCCACAACGGTTTTTTCGGGGGGGCCGTAAATCACCATATCGGCTTTGGCATCAAACAGGATTGGCCGGCGAACCTCATCCTGCCAGAAGTCGTAGTGGGCTAAGCGTCTTTGCGAGGCTTCCAGCCCAAACAAAACTATCGGAACTCCTTGGCCTCCCTCACGGGCCCGGTGGGAATAGACGATGGAGGCCCTATCAGGCCGCAGGCCGACGGCGCCCTTTATGGAATAAATCTCCTCTTTCTGCCGGGCCCGACTGGCGGTATAGTTGGCGGCCATCGAATCGGAATTACCGGCTGTTATCAGATAAAAAAGTTTGGGTTTACCCAGTGTGGTAAAAGCCTCCGGCGTTTGCCAGTCCGGTTGGGGTAGAATTCCTACCCGAAACCCCGCATTTTCCAACACCCGGCCAACCAGGGAGGCTTCCATAAAGGGGTGGTCTATATACGAGTCGCCGGTTACAATCAGGATATCAATTTCATCCCATCCCCGATGATGCATTTCGGCGGTGGTGACCGGTAAAGGATATTCGTTGGGTTTGGCTCCCCTTTTGATTTTCAGAATTCCCATTTTGCCCTTTTCTGCCCCGTTTCCCTATGAGGCGGTACTCACCCGGTTTCAGTTCCCTGCCGAATCTCGCTTTAGCAGACTAGGCTGCTTTCATTAATTTCAGCCAGTTTGCTCCGGCGTTTAACCAACTCCCTGCCGGAAGTGGGAGAATTATAAAAGAATTTTATTGAAAAGCAAAATGGTTATTAGTTTTCTAACAACTAAAGCGAAAAGCCAAAACGAGCCGGGTCGGAGGATATTATGGCTGCGGCTAAAAAGCGGGGCACATAATCACGGGTTTCGGCCGGTATTAGCCCTTTTTGAGAAAGATAAAAATAATCAAAATGGGTCATCGGGTCTTCCACCTTGCGGTAGGCCCGCGCCACCGACCCCTGGCCACTATTGTAAGAAGCGATGGCGTTAAACATCGAGTGTTTTTCGCGGAAAAGAAAGTCGACATATTTTACGGCGGCTTCGGTGGATTTGTACGGGTCCGTGCGCTCATCAATTCTCCGCCCCGGTTCAACTTTCAACCCGAATTGCCTGGCGGTTGGAATCATAAACTGCCACAGCCCAACGGCACCGGCGCCCGAGCGGGCCAAGGGGTTATATCCCGATTCTATAAAAGCGAGGTAGGCCAGCTCGGGAGGAAATTTTCTTTTTTTAAATTCCCGCTTTGCCCCCGGCAGATAGTTGTTGGCTCGGCCGAGGATGATTTCGGTGGAGTGTTTCTGCTTTCGGAGGTGATTGACCTGCTCCATTACCACCGACACAAAAGAAGGTTTGACTTTGGAACTATCTTCTCCCAAAATGGCGGCCAGTTCTTTGACTTTTTTCTCCACATAGGCAAATTCATCTTGGCCGGAGGCCAATTCTTCTGCCCCCTCCGTCGTAGAGCGGATGGTCGAAGTTTCCGGCTTATCGGAGCTGACAAAAAGGAACAAAACACCGGCCAATACTGTCAAGCCAACCCCAGCTGCGCTTGCAATAAGCCAACCGATTTTTTTGGGGGCGGCTGCCGGCGCAGGGGAAAAACTTTTCGGAAGCTCCACGGTAAGCAGCAGTTCCGGGCCGTTGGCGCCCAGCAAAATCCGGTCGCTGGTTTTCACGGCGGTCTTACCGGAGATTTTTTTTCCGTTTACAAACGTGCCGTTGGTCGAGCCCAAGTCCTCCAAAACAATGCCTTCCCCGGCTTTGCTCAACTCGGCATGATACCGGGACACGACCGGGGTGGGAGGGTCATAAAAAGAGATGTCGTTGTTTTTTTCTCGTCCGAGCTTAATCAATGGATTGGCCTGCAACTCAAATTCAAATTTTCTGCCTTGTCCGGGGCCGCGGACTATTTCGAAACGAAGTTTGGGCCGGTCTAAAAATAGAATTTTAGTTGCTCCGGAGGTGTCAGAAGCCGTCTCCAAACGGACTTTTGCCTGCGGTCCGGCCAATCCAAAGGCTATTAAGTCTCCGTCAACCAAAACCTGTTGGGTAATTTTCTTGCCGTTGACCAAGGTGCCGTTAGTCGAACCCAAATCCCGCAACTCATAGCGGCTATTTTGAGTCTCAATTACGGCATGGTTGAAGGAAACGGCCGGGTCTTTCTGGTAGTCGAGAACCACCTCTCCCTGTGGGTCACGGCCAATCCGCACCAGCTTGCCGTCGAACTTTTTGACTTCTCCTTTTAAACTGCCGGAAAGAAATTCCAAGACTAAGGGCATACTATCCTTCGAAAATCAGGTCGGCCACCCGGGCCAGGGAAACTACGTCTTTATTCTTCAAAGTCGCCCGGTTGACAGGTTTGCCGTTCAAATAGGTATGATTGGTGGAGTTTAAATCGACAATCTCCCAGCGTCCGCCGTTTTTTTCCAAGCGGGCATGGCGGCGGGAAATCCCTTCATAGTCTATGACAATGGCATTGTCCTGGCTGGCACCGATGGTCATAATTGAGTCATTTAAAGGGAAGCGCATCCCGGCCAAGCGCCCCTTTTGGAGCACCACGGCCGCCGGCCGTTTGGCCGTTTTGCTTTCGGCCTGCAAAGGGGTTTTGCAAAAGTAGCAAAAGCTCCAAGCCGGTTCGACCCGGTGGCCGCAGGCGGGGCATTTTCGACTGCGTTTCTTAAAGAGAAAAATTAAACTGAATATAGCGCCGAGCACCAAAACCATCGCCCCAGCCAAAACCAGAGCGGTTTTCCAAAATCCAGAGCTTTGCGAAATTTCCTTTTTTTGGTAAACCGGTTTAATCCAGCTTTTGGATGAGGCCGCGGAAAGAAGTTTGTTTTCCAAGTTAACTTCCGCAACCAGCTCGCCGGCCTCCTTTGGGGGTGTGAACCGAACCACCAGCTGGTATTTTAGAATCTTAATAATTTGCGTAAATATCTGGGAGAAACTTTTTGGCTCGGACGTTTCAAAATAAACACCTTGAGTGGTTTCCGAAAGCCGCCGCAGGTCGGAAAGATAGCCTCCATTTTGACCGTCGTTGAAAGCAACCGCGTAAATATTGGCGAACCCTTTTTCCTCCGCCAGGCGGGCAATGTCCATGTAGGTAGCCGAAGAAAGGTTATCTTTTGCATCGGCCAATAAAATTATCACCGGTAAAAGCCCCGCTGTTTTCTCTTTCAGTTTTTCGTTGGCCGTTAACAGGGCATCGTTGTAGGTAAGCCCGCCGGAAGCATTCGGTAATCCGCTCAGGGCCAATTCTGCCGTTCGGGTATTGCCTTCCGCCTCCAGGACCACTTCCGGTTTGGCGGATGCGCTGAAGATGAAAACCTTGTCGTTGGGTTCATCCAGTTCTGGAAAAATTTGCTGGACGATGGCGTTTTTGAGTTCCTCTCCGGCCGGTATCGGAAGCTTTTCAATTCCCCAGACGATGGCAATAGCCAATTTGATGTCGGATTTGGCGAGCCGGAGCGGTTCCGAAAAGGCGGTCGGCTCCCCGCCGATTTTGAGCCGGACGTCGCCGGGCAAAATCCAATGGGCCAGATTGCCGGTCGTATCAAACGGCTGAAGAATGGCCAACCCTTTTTCAAGATCAACGAAGGGTATCAGCAACTGGCCCGAATCTTTAAGCGAAGTAGTAAATGCTTTTTGTCCGGATGCGACTGGGGAAGGAGAGGGTGCTGCTTCGGCCAAGCCCTTAACGCCGTATTTTTTAACAGCCATCTCTCCGGCATCCAAGACAAAAAGCTTCCCCCCACTGGTTAAGGTCAGGGCCACCGGTTTTGTGGCAAATTTCTCGCCGCTTAAGATTTTTCTCCAATTTGCGGCACGCCAGTTGGCCAGATACCAAACCGCCGGTTCGGAAGCCTCCAAAAGAAAAATTTCTCCCAACGGTCCTATCGAAAAGTCGCTCGGTTGTGAAAAGTTTTTTCCTTCGAACGAAAGCGGAATTTCCTGTTTAAACCGGCGGGTGGAGTCGTAGGCCAAAAGAGAGCCATACCCCGCATCCAGCACAAAAAGTTCTCCCTGACGGTCGCTCGCCGCCGTAACGGGCGAGCGCAGGGGCTGCCCCTGCGGTCCGGTTTCAATGTTAAAAATCGGACGCTTAAAGGAATCAAAAAAGTGGATTCTTTTTCGGCCCTCGTCCACCACCAAAACATTTGCGGAATCGTCGAGGGTCAAGGCATTCGGCCGGGCAAAGGTTTTGCTGCCCCCCAGTTGCTCCCGGTGTTCGCCGCTGGGGTCAAAAATCAGCACTATTCTTTCCTGCGAATCAAGAATATAAATCTTTCCGTTTCGGTCGGAAAACAGGTCCATCGGATAGCCGATTTTATTTTTCTTTTTGTCGCCAATTACGCTGCGCACGTTCCCATCCGCAGCGAAGCAAAACACGCGCTTCGATTGGGCATCTCCGACCCAGAAATTCCCTGCGCTGTCGGCAAAGAGCGAAACCGGTTGAGCCAAATCGGGTGCCTGGCGGGCCAAATCAAAACGGCTCTCCATAAGCGGCTGACCCATCAAAGAGTGAGCACCAAGCCAAATCCCGAAGGCGCATAAGAGTCCTTTAAACATAAGCGTGGATATCCTCCACTTTAATTAAAATAAAAACTTAAACAGGAGGAGCAACCGTTTTTTAAGTCAGAAGCCTTTAGCGCAGTTTTTCGAGGGCGGCAAGAAAGTTTTCCTTGCCCTGGGGATCTTCGGGAAAGGAGTGTACTTTGATTACGAGTTTGTTTTTCCCCTTTTCTTTTAAGCAGAGCTCGGTCAACTGGGTAGCAATCCGTTCCGCCGCTTTTTCGGCCCCTCGGCGGGGAGTTTCCACCAAGAGGACCGCTATACCGTTAGAGTCGCTAATCCCTACCAGGTCAGTTTCTCGGACGCAGCGTTCTACTACTTCGCCCGCCTTTTCCTTAAGTTTTTCATTCCCTATTTCATTGATGGGGACGCATTCGAATGTAATCAAGGAGACAAAAGATAAATACCGTTCCGCCCGTTTCAGCTCTTTTTCCGCTCGCCAAACGAAATAGGAACTTGAGCCGACTTCGGCAGCCGGCTCGGCTTGGAGGTCAAAATAATTTTTTTCTAATTCCAACCTTGAGAACCCTCAAGCACCGATGGGCATTTTGCCCGGCAAAAAGATAATAATAGTTACTTCCTCACATCAATTGCTAATTTTGAAAACCCCCTGGGCTAAATCAATCAGCAAAAACTATGCCTCAAGATTCTACCATTGGTTCTGTTCTTATCTCCAACTAACTTATCTCTGTAGGAGGCAAGCGCTCTTTAAGCCCGTTTTTAGTCAATTGATATGTACACCCATACAACTGCCTGCTGTTAAATGGGTTATGGGGAATTATGGGATATGGTTAGATTGCAAAAAAATTCATAAAAAAAGAATCATAATACATATAAGAGATGCGCTAATCTTTCCGGTATCAGCTTTAGGTTTTTTTGTTTGTTACTAAACGTTGCTTTGAGACAGACCGTGTGCTCCGGCAATTATTTTTCAGCCGGTCAGTGCCTGTGCTACCTTTTGGATTTCGGAAAGGAGGGCAATTTTTTGCGGATCTTCAAAATAGCGGTTACAACTTGATTCGGTGGGGAAGTTTTCTTTAAGGTTATCTAGAACTTGGGCGGCCGCCTTCAGTTCGCTAAACACTTTCTGAAAATTTTTTTCTTTGGCCCAGGCAGCGCCCAAAAAGTGATGAAGCCGCCAGATTTTTTCCGGCTCGTTTAGCTCGTAAGCCATTTTCAGCGCTTCGGCGGCTTTGTCGCGTGCATCCGCTAACCGGCCCTTTTCCAGTAAAAAAGAGGCTTCTAAAAATAGTTTTTTGCAAATCTGGGGGTTGCTCATACCCTCGATCGAAAAAGTGCGAACGAGAGCCAAAAGTTCGTCTATTTTCTGGTCCGTCTCTTTGTGGGCAAGCGCTTCGGAACGCTCCAAGGCTACTTCCTGTCGGTCGGCCTGATGTTCGCTTTGGCTCAAGCGATTTTCCGCTTCAATAAAATATTTCTCGGAACCCGACCTATCTCCACAAGCGGCATGAATTCTGCCTAAAAGAGAATAAAAGCGTCCACATAGAGCTCTTTCCGAAGTGTTTTGGGTTCTTTCCAAGCCACTGTAAGCCATTTCCTTGGCCTTCTCGATGTCATTTAAATGGAGCCGCAGGTCACCTATTTCCAAAATAGCCAGGGTCTCGGAGGGACGGTCTTTTAGCTCCTTTGCTTGGTCTAAAGCTCGGAGAAGATATTTTTCCGCCTCGGCATATTGGCCCTGATTTTTTAAGCTTGCTCCCAAGGAACAGTAAAGCGAAGAGTGATTACCCTGGTAGCTAATTTTTTCCGCAAGGGAAAGCCCTTGCAAAGCATGTGCAATGGCTTGGGCATAATTACCCCTTCGATAAAAGCACAACGCCAAGTTGTCTAAGTTGAAAATTTCTTCTTTCTGATTCCCAATTTGCCGGTTCAACTCTATGGCTTCCTGGAGCAGTCTTTGCACCTCTTGAAACTTCCCCTGCTGAATCAAAATATAGGCCACGTTATTAAGGCATCGGGCAATTTCTTCTTTCTCGCCGAGTTGTCGGTTAAGCTGTAATCCCTCGCCAAAATAGCGACCGGCTTCTTTCAGTTCATCTCGGAAGGCAAAGACCACTCCAATGTTGTTCATAGTGCTGGCTAAATTTCGGGTGGCTCCCAGCCGTTTTTGAATATCCGCCGCTTGACGGTAATGCTGCAGGGCCTCTTTGTATCTGTGCTGATGAGCGTAGGTAGCGCCCAGGTTGTTGTGACAGTGAGAAGCGTTTAACTCCTTTCCCAATCGCTCAAAAAGCAAAAGCGCCTTTTTCAAAGCCTTTTCTGCGGCCGGAAAATCGGGTTTTTGACGGAAGATATTTCCCAGTCGGTTGTACGCATGGGCTTCCTCTTCCAGGTTTTTCATTTTTTTGGCTAATTGGGCTAGTTCGGAATACTCGGCAATGGCCAAATCTAATTCTCCCTGCTGCCCGAAAAATGTGCCTCGGGCCTGCAAAACGGCCATTAAAAGCTCGTCCCTTTTGTTTCTGGAGGGAAGCCTATGGGACCATTTCTGTGCCCGGTTCAAATACCAAAGTGCCGCTTTAAAGTCCTCTTGGGCACTCGATATTTCCGCCGCCTGTAACGCCTGTTTTGCCGCCGGCTCCCACAGGTCGGCTCCTACCGCCTGATACTCAAATTCGAAAGCCCGGTTTTTATCTTGCAATTGATTTTGCTTTTCAAAACAGTCCCAGATTTTTTTATGGCTGCTTCCTGTTTTCGTTAGCGTGTTGTATAAAGCTTCCCTTAAAGAGGACCTCGAAAAAACAAAGCCGTTTTCATCTTTTTCCAAAAAGCCAAAATTCAATAAATCTTCGAGTAATGAATCCAAATTATCCTTTGGCCAAAGCCCGGATGATTTTACTTCTTCTGTTTTAAAAGTTCCCCAAAATAGCGAAAGCCTGGTTAAAAGCTCTTGCTGGCCTGCCGGAAGAGTTTGAACTATGGCCAGCCGTTCCTTTTCGGCGAAGGGAGAGGCTGAAATATCTTTCAGACTGTTTTCGTCAATTTTCCATTCCCTTCCATCCCAGCCGAGCAGCTTTTTTTTCTGCCAGAATGCTAACTCCGATTCAACCAGGGAAACTTCGCCGCTGGTTTTTTGCCATAAAACCTTACCTGCCTCTTTAGAAAAACCAAAGCTGGATTCTAAAAAGCTTTGTAATTCCATTGACGATAAATGTGGATAAGCGGTTTGGTTCTCGGAATCCCCAAATCCTAATTGAACCGGCGCGTCGGTTTCTTTTTTCTGCACGTTCCGGCAATCCAGCAGTTCCTCCCTTGCCCGCGACAGGGTTTTTGGAACTTCAGCGAAAAATCTTTTCCTTTCATCCAGCTCAAAATCTAAAGAAGCCCAAAGACGAGGAATAAGGGTTTGGCACCAGTTGCTGATACTTTCCGGCTGACGGGAAACTATCTTTTTTAAAACCGAATCTTCAAGAAGAAAGGCCAGCAACTCCTGTCCCGTGGAAGGCCTTTCCGTCCTATCTTTAGCCGCCAGCCAACAAATGAACTTTTCCCAGAATTCCTTTTCTTTTCGGCTGCGAATTGGAAGCTGGGGCAGAGGAGTTTCCTGATGACGAGCTAAGGTGACGGCCGGATCCTTATTGGCAAACGGCGGTTGCCCTAAAAAAAGCTCCGCCAAAATTATTCCACAAGCATAGAAATCGGCCCCTGCATCCACCTTCTCTTTTCGAATGGTTTCGGGAGCCAGATAATCGACTGTTCCGCCAACGTTATCTTTATTTTCCAAGTTCGAAGAACGGGTTAGACCTAAATCCATAATTTTTAGCTGGAACGGCGGTCTATCGGTGGGATTGGTAACTACCAAGAGGTTGGAAGGCTTTAAGTCCCGGTGAACCAAGCCCTTTTTGTGCAGAAGCGAAAGACCTAAAAAAAGCTGGCAGCAAAGCAGTTTTTTAGAGACAAAATCCAACTTGGGCCAAAGCTTTTTTAGGTCTGTGCCGGAGAGATATTCCATTGTGTAAAATGGGGCGCCCGACTCGGACCAGCCGAAATGAAAAACAGGGCTAAAACAGGGATGACAAAAACTCTTGCCCAAAAGAAACTCCTGTTTGAACAGTTCAAGCGTTCTTGGCTCTAAAGATTTCAGAACTTTGACTGCGCGCTTTTCCTTTGCGCCCGAAGTCAGGAAAACTTGGGCAAAGGCGCCCTCTCCCAAAAGCTTTTGGATTTTGAGCTGTTTTTTATCTAAAAAGAGCCGGGGAAATTTTTCAAAGCTGCCCATCAAGGGCGGGGAGCAGCCGGGAAGGTTAAAAGGAAGGTGGTGCCACAGCCGGTTTGACTTTCCACGCTAATTTTGCCGTCGTGACTTTCCATTATTTTTTTACAGTTAGCCAAACCCAGTCCGTGGCCGGTCGGCTTGGTGGTAAAACGCGCCTCGAAAATTTTGGCTAAATTTTCCGGGGCGATTCCCGGGCCATCGTCTTTCACCTTTAACTCGATGATTTTTCGCTCCGGGCGAAAGCTGGCCGAAAGCTCGACGTTCCCCATCGGCTGGCCCGATTCCTTAATCGCTTCGGCGGCGTTTTTAATCAGGTTAAACAGCACCTGCTGAATCTGGCCTACGTCGATGGTAACCAAGGGGAGATTGGCGGGCAGATGGGTAAAGAAGCGCAGGCAGGAAAAGTTTTTTTGCGGCTTGACGGAAAACAGCAAATCTTCCACCAGCCGGCGCAAATCAAATTCCCGCAATTCCGGTTCCAGCTTGGAAAAGTCCATCAGACTGTCGGTAAAGCGCCGCATCTTGGCTATATTTTCCAAAACCGCCTGGCTGTTGTGGGTCACCTTGTCCCAGGCGTTATTCTTGATATTCAAAAGCAGCATTTCGGTATTGGAGGAAATGATGGCCAGGTAGTTGTTTAGCTCATGCCCGATGGAGGCCGCCATTTCCTCTTTGGCCACCAGTTTTTCGGAAAGGATGATGTATTTTTCCAACAGAACTTTTTCGGTGATATCGTCAATAACCAAAATGGCCAGAGAATCGCCGCGGTTGGGCGCCACCAGAGGATACCCCTTCCAGGCCAGAGCGATTTCATCTTTTCCGCGCGTCAAGTAGTAGCGCGGCTCTTCAAAGGAACGGCCGGTTTTAATAACCTCTTCGCAGGTCTCTTCCCAATAGGCCACGTGGTCGGCCGGGATAAAATCAGAAAGCCGAAGGGCGTTGTTTGACTCGATTTCTTCCTTCCCGAATATTTTGAAAGCGGCCCGGTTGGCGGTGGTCACGTCCAAATTTCCATTCACCACCAAAATTCCGACCGGTGTGTGGTTAATGACGTCTTCGTTGTAACGCTTGAGCTGAAAAACCGAATCGTACAGGCGTGCATTCTCAATGGCAATTGCCGCCTGGCCGGCGAACAGCTCAAAGAGGTATAAGTCCGATTCCAGGAAAATGGTGGCTTGAGCGGAGGAATCCAGATAAATGATGCCGATGATTTTATCTTTGGCCTTCATCGGAACGCACATAATCGAACGCAGGTGCAGCTCGGCAATCGACTTCTGTGAGGAAAAGCGGGGGTCGGTTTGCGCGTCCGAAGTGTAAATCGACTCGCCCGTTTCGGCCACGCGCAGGGCAATGGAGGAGGAAATGTGGAAGTCTTCCTCGGAGAGGTGTTCTTTTTGTATGTTGTGGGCGGTGCGGAACTCCAACTCCCCGGTTTCGTTTTTGAGCATCAAAAAGCCGCGCTCGGCCTTCAGAAATTCAACCGCTTTTTGCATCACGATGTATAAAATTTCTTCGGTAAAGAGGGTGGAGGAAATGACCTTATTGATTAAAAGCAGGGTCTCCAAATCCTCGTGTCGGTATTTCGCCGGGCCTTCGCCCGAATCCACCCGCGGGCGTGCTTCTTGAATCTTTTTTAAGGTCTCCTGCATCTCTTCCAGAATGTTTTTGGGAAGAGAAGGGCGCACCGTTTTGACCGAAATTTTGTCGGTATTGCCAAAGCCTTTTGGAGCGAAAGACTCTTTTTTCTTTTTGGTAATATTTCCCGCCATAGCTTGTCACCCGATAGAGTAGTCCTAAACCCAACGGGCTATTAAAGTATCGGCAGGCAAAGCAAAATTCTGCACACCTCCCATGTTCAAAAGTAAAACTGGTTAAGAAAGTTTTACTTCGGCCAGCTGGCGGGTAATCAAATCGCCGCAGGCGGAGGTAGAAAGGCCAGAGGAGGAATCTAAAGAGGGAATTTTTTTACCGACCAGAAGCTCGGTGATGGCTTTTTCTATGCGCATTGCCGCCCGTGTTTCACCCACATAATCCAGCATCATCCCACAGGCGGCCACCGCCGCCACGGGGGAGGCCACTTGTTTTCCTTTGTATTTGGGAGCCGAGCCGTGTATCGGCTCGAACATCGAAACTTTTCCGGGATGAATGTTGCCGGAAGCGGCAATCCCCATTCCTCCCTGAATCATAGCTCCCAGGTCGGTCAGAATGTCGCCAAAAATGTTGTTGGTTACCACCACGTCAAACTGTTCCGGGCTTTTAACCAACCACATACAGGCGGCGTCGATATAGGCGTGGTCGGTGGTAAGATTCGGATATTCTTTCCCAACTTCCGCAAAGGTTCGCGTCCAGATATCCATTGCCCGGATGGCGTTGGCTTTGTCCACCAGGGTCAATTTTTTGCGCCGTTTGGAAGCCAGCTCGAAGGCATAGCGGATTACCCGCTCGCAACCTTTGCGCGTAAAAACCATCTCCTGGATGGCCACTTCGTCCGGCGTTCCTTTCTTCAAAAAGCCGCCGATGCCGGCATACAAATCTTCCGTGTTTTCACGCACTACCAGCATATCGATATCGGCTGGTTTTTTATCCTTGAGCGGGCAAAGATGTTCGGCCAAAAGCTTAATCGGCCGCAGATTGACATATAAATCAAGGCCAAATCGAATGCCGGCAATCACGGCCCGCTCTACTAGGCCGACTTCCACTCGTGGATCGCCAATAGCGCCCAAATAGACGGCATCGTGCTGTCTTAATTCGTCTAAAACTGAATCCGGGAAAAGCACTTTGGTTTTTAAGTAATGCTCCGAGCCGTGGGGATATTGGGTTAACCGATACGAGAACCCTTCAATTTCAGAAACCCGCTTTAGAACTTTCAGCCCTTCGACGACAACTTCCGGCCCAATCCCGTCACCCGGCAAAACAGCGATTTGATATTTCTTGCCCATTGCAAAGGAAATTAAACTTTCCGCACAAAAAGAAAAGTGGTTTCGGTATTATCCCACTCTTCTAAAAAGCTTGACCGAGGGAGTGTAGCCGGATATTTTGGCCGCTTGGACGTCCCCATCGTCTAGCCCGGCTTAGGACACCGCCCTTTCACGGCGGTAACACGGGTTCGAATCCCGTTGGGGACGCATTTTTTGTATGGGTCTTTTGCGCAAACTGTTATTGTGGGTCTCTGAAAACCGCCGGCTCCGCGAAACGCTGCCCCGCCACGCTTTCATCCGCCGCGCCGTTTCCCGCTTTATGCCCGGTGAAAAGATAGAGGATGCCCTGCTGGCGGCCCAAACCCTGAAAGCGAAGAATATTGCCACCCTTTTGACTCTACTGGGAGAAAATATCAGCAACGCGGAGGAAGCCAAACAGGTGGCCGAACACTACATAGATGTCCTCGGCCAGGTAGACAAAAACGCGCTGGATGGACACGTTTCGGTGAAACTCTCCCAGCTTGGTCTGGACTTGGGGGAGGAGCTTTGCTTGAAAAATCTTTTCGCCGTCGTTGGGCGGGCGGCCGCGTCCAAAAATTGGGTTTGGATAGATATGGAGCAAAGCAGCTACGTGGAGCGCACACTATCTCTCTATAAAAAGGCTCGAGAGCAATATCCGCGCGTTGGCGTTTGCCTGCAGGCTTACCTTTATAGAACACCCAAAGATATTGAGCAGTTGCTGCCGCTTGCTCCGGCCATTCGGCTGGTGAAGGGAGCCTACGCCGAGCCGGAGGAGGTAGCTTATCCCAAAAAGAAAGACGTGGATGCCAAATATTTTGAACTCTCGAAAGTTTTGCTTTCCAATGTAAAAACAAACGGGGCTGTCGTCGGCATCGCCACGCACGACAAAGTTTTGATTCGTAGAATCTGCCAGGAAGCGGGAGCCATGGGCCTGTCAAGAAGCGACTTTGAATTTCAGCTTTTGTACGGGATTCAAACCGAAGAGCAGCTGCGCCTGACAAAAGAGGGGTATCGAGTGCGGGTGCTCATCAGCTACGGCAGCCACTGGTTTCCCTGGTATATGCGCCGGCTGGCCGAGCGCCCGGCCAACGTGCTTTTTGCAATAAAGAATGTCTGGCGGAGCTAAAAAGATTATATTCCGGCGCATCTCCCGGGGGTAACCCATAATTTGTGCCGTGGGGAGTGAATTTTTGTATGAATGGAATCGAAAATTAAAAACGGAGCAAAGATGCCCAAAGCCAAACGTCTGATAACCGCCGAAGATTTGCTGAAATTCAAATGGATTCGCTCGTTGGCGCTCTCGCCGGACGAGTCCAGAATCGCCTTTACTCTGGAATGGATAGATGAAAATAAAAAGAAATACTGGTCCAACCTCTGGGTCATTTTGGCTGCGGGTGGAAAGCCACGGCAGTTTACCTTTGGTAAAGTCAAGGACCGCCAGCCGGTTTGGTCGCCGGACGGAAAATTCATCGCCTTCGTTTCCACCCGCGATGAAAAAACGGGCATCTACATAATTCCAGCGGACGGCGGCGAAGCCCGCGAATTACTAACCAAAGAAGGTTCGTTTGATTCTCTTTCCTGGTCGCCGGATGGTAAAAAGCTTTTGTGCGCTTTCCGTCAAAATGACCCGCTTCCTACCAACGTTGATGGAAAACCAGACCGCAAAGCGGCGCCGCTCTTTCGCCACGTCACCCGCCTTTTCTACCGTTTGGACGGCGAGGGGTTTTTGCCCAAAGATGGCTACCACATCTGGACGTTTGAGATAGCTATTGGAAAAGGTCAACAACTCACTTCTGGCCGCTACGACGAGCTTTCCCCCGCCTTTTCTCCGGATGGAAAATGGATTGCTTTTGCTTCCAACCGCCAGCCCGACCCCGACCGGGAGTCTTTGCGCATAGACCTTTGGATAATTCCGGCGGGCGGCGGTAAAATGCGCAAAATTCCCACCCCGCCCGGGCCGGTGGCCAGCCCGGCTTGGTCGCTAGATGGCAAAAAGATAGCCTACATCGGACATGACAACCCGGATGACGCCTGGGGGGTAACCAATGAACACATCTGGGTGGCGCCGGCGGACGGCAAAGGCAAGGCCAAAAATCAGATTCCAAATTTTGACCGCTCCTGCATCGATTCTACCATCTGCGATATGCAGGAAGGGCACGGCTATCCTGTTCCGGTCTGGTCGGGAGATGGCAAACGTATTTTCTTTATGGCTTCCGACTCCGGCAGCACCAGTCTCTATACCGTTGCCGCCTCCGGCGGAAAAGTGAAGCGCATCCTAAACCGCCCGGGTCACCTGCAAAGCTGCGCAACGGTCCGCAATGCCAAAACGGCCGCTTTGGCCTTCTCTGATTTTCTAACGCCGGCGGAAATTTTTACGATTAAACTGACCGGCAAACCCAGTGTTCCTAAAAAACTGACTTCCTTTTCGCAGGAATTTTTGGGCGACATTCAGCTTTCCAAACCGGAGCCGGCCTCTTTCAAAAGTTCTGACGGCACTTCGGTTCAGGCCTGGATTATGAAGCCGCCCGGCTTCAAGCCGGGCGGCAAATATCCCGCCATCGTGCAAATTCACGGGGGGCCGCCTACGCAATATGGCGTGACTTTTTTTCACGAGTTTCAACTTTTGGCTGCCTGCGGTTACGTAGTCTTTTTCTCCAATCCCCGCGGCAGCCAGGGGTACGGAGAAGATTTTGTGGGTTCCATCGTCGGTGACTGGGGAAATTTGGATTACAAAGACGTTATGGCTGGCACCGACGAACTGATCAAAAGGCCGTATGTTGATTCCAAACTGGTCGGCGTTACCGGCGGCAGTTACGGCGGGTTTATGACCAACTGGATTGTGGGCCACACCAACCGCTTCCGGGCCGCCATCACCGGCCGTTCGGTGGTCAATCAATACAGTATGACCGGCAGTTCCGATATCGGCCATGAAATTTATCGGGAGATGAAAGCGCTGCCCTGGACCGACCCGGATGCTTTGATGCGGATGTCACCTATCAGCTACGTCAAAAACGTCCGCACGCCGCTTTTGATTCTGCACAACGAAAACGATTTGCGCTGCAACATCGAGCAGGCCGAGCAGCTTTTTATGGCGCTCAAGTTTTTAAAGCGCAAAGTGGAGTTTGTCCGTTTTCCGGAAGAGCCGCACGGACTTTCGCGCCACGGCCGCCCAGACCGGAGGCTGGCTCGCCTGGAGTGGATTTTGAAGTGGTTCGACCAGCATCTTAAGCGTTGAGCTTAAAAGAATAACAAAAAGGCGACCGCCTATGGCGGGCGCCTTTTTTCTTGCGTGAGATAAACTCTAATCGTTGTGTTTTTTGCCGCGGCCGGGGTGACGGTCGTTGTCCTCGTCGTCCTGACGCTCCTTGAACCTCTTGGCCAGTAAATGGGCACGGGCATTCTTAGCCGGCCCGTAATCCGGAACGGCTACTAAAGCCAGCTCATAATGGGAACGGGCGTTGCGGAAATCGCCGCGCCGCTCAAAAACTACGCCGACGCCGAACTCCACCCGCGCCACCCAATTTGGGTCGTCGTGGCACAGGTCGCGGCATCTGTTGTAGTGCACCAAACAGCGGTCAAAATCGCGCAGTTCACGATACGATTCGCCTAAATAATAATGGGCTTCCCAGTTGGCGGGGTCTTCGGCAATCGCCAGCTCGAACTGTTGAATCGCCTTGCGGTATTGCCCGCGCTCAAAAAAGCGTACCCCGTTGCGGGTGTGCGCGCGCGAAGCGTGCACCTGCCCCGGCGCTTTGGCGACCGGCCCCGGCCTGCCGCCCTGCACAATCACCGTGCGCGAAGCGGTGCAACCGCCCAAAACGGCTGCCGCCGCCAGCATCAATCCCCAGCTTAAAACCTTACGCATACGACCTCCTTTGTTCGTTTTCACTAAGAAAACAGGCATTTTGTCGAAGCCAATAAACATTTTTTATACCCCTCCGACCAAGGGTCGCTTCCCCTGGCCGATTCCGAGCTCG
>CAZSIT010000014.1:7139-10890 GCA_964607165.1 uncultured Ignavibacteria bacterium | reverse complement strand
GGCTCGGGCAGGCTGTCCCCGTATCTATTTTCGGCTGATTTTCCGTTTTCCAAAGCGCTTTAATTCGTCCACCAACCGCTCCATTTCTTGGGGCGAATTATAAAAATTGGGGGAGACCCGCACCCCACCTTCACGATAGGAGGCGATAATTTTGCGGCTTTTCAGATATTTGACCAGCTCCGCTCCGTTCGGATGAGAAAAGGAAAGAATTGAGGAGCGGTGGGGCGGTTCCCGCGAACTGCGTAGATGATAGGGGGAATCGGACAAATATTCGACCAACAGGTCCAGAAGCGCACGGGTGTATTTTTCGATTTTTGCCAAGCCGGCTTTCTTTATCAGCGTAAGCGACCAGTAAAAATGCCTTACCGGCCCGTGCGGATGGGAGCCGATTTCAAACCGCCGCGCGGAGTCAAAGGGTTGCAAATCTTTCTTCCAGAGATCCGTCCAATCGACCTTCCAATCCACCCCCATCCAGCCAAAATAGGCCGGCTTGATTTTCTTTTGCAGTTCCCGTGAACAGTAAAAAAATCCGGTGCCGTGCGAGGATAAAAGCCACTTCTGCGCCCCGGCGGCAAGGAAGTCCACGCCCGATGTGTGAACGTCCAGCTGTTGATTGCCAACCCCTTGAATCCCGTCGACAACCAAAAGCGTGCCGTTTTTGTGGCAAACTTCTGCCAGAGCCGCCAAATCCTGCTTATAGCCGTTGAAAAACTGGACGAAGGAAGTGATAAACAGTTTCGAATGCGGGGTCAGATTCACCGCCAACTCTTCCGGGGCTACATACCCCTTTTCGGCTTTCAGATACCGGACGACAACTCCCTTTTCCGTCAGCGGCCGCAGCAAATAAACATCCGCCGGAAACTCCAGCTCCGAAAGCAAAACCTCATCCCCTGGCTTCCACTCCAGGCCGGAGGTGCAGATATTCAATCCCAAGGACGTATTGGGGCAAAAGCCGATTTCGTCGGCATTCGCGCCAACCAGCTCGGCGCACATTTTGCGGATGCCGTCCAGCATTCCGAAAGTCTCAAAATCGAAATTGACTTCACCCTCCAGCCAATCGCGGTAAAATTCGTCCAATTTTTCCTGCACAAAGAGATTGTGCGGGCAGATTTTGGCCGTATCCAGATGCACCCTTGTTTTCCAGAACGGGAAAAACTTCCGGAAAGGCGCAAAATGCCTGGCCAGGCGATAAGCATCAGTTTTCATAGGCGATAGGCCAATTGGATGGCTGCCAGCGAAAGGGCAAAGGCGGCAAAAATCCAGAGCAGGGTGAAAAACAGATACCCCCAGTTGAGGTTAAAGCGGGAGCTAAGCAAAATAACCAGCGGCAGATAGCCAAAAACAAATATCAGCGCCGGGGTGGCCAAGGCCGTTATCCAGAGGGAGGAAAAAAGCTGCGGCTGAAAGCGGAAAAAAATCCAGGCCGGAATTAAATCGAAAAACAAAAGCCCCCAGAGCAGCCGAAAAACCGCCTCTCCCCAGAATATCCTCGTTTTCGCCTGCTCCAACTCCATTCCGAACGGCAGTTTCTTCTCAACGTAAGTCGAGACTATCGCTACAACCAACAGCGGAACTATTGGCAAAGTCAATGAAAACAAGAAAGGGTATAATGCTTTCACTTCAAGCCCGTCTTTCGCATTTGTTTTTCACGGCAGGCAAATAAGAAATCAAATCCTTACTTGTCAAAAAGATTAAAGCCGGATAGATTGCGCACTCTTATGGCCAGAGTCCCTTTCCCGGTCGCGCTCGCCTTGCTGGGCAACCTGCTTTTGGCTTCCGGGACGTTTCTGGTAGCCAAGTTTGCCCTGGAAGAAATTCCTGTTGTCGATTTGGCCACCGCCCGCTTTATTTTGGCCACCGGCTTTCTTCTGTTTTTGACCGCCGTTTCCAAAAATTTCCGTAAAATCGAAAAAACCGATTACAAAGGATTATTGCTTTTGGGTTTGCTCTGCGTGCCCCTTAATCAGGCACTTTTCCTCTGGGGGCTTTCCTATACGACCCCGACCCACGGGGCGCTTTTGTATTCCACCACGCCCATTTTTGTTTTTCTGATTGCCCATTACTTGTTGAAAGAATCCTTCAAATGGCTGAAAATTGCCGGTATTGCCCTCGCTTTTTCCGGCGTGGTTTACATTGTGCTGGAAAAAGGGCTGAAATTTGAAACCCGCTATCTGTTCGGCGACCTGATTATTTTAGCGGCCGTTCTGACCTGGGCTCTCTACACCGTTCTGGGCAAGCCCTATCTAAACAAATATGGCCCACCTTTTCTCACCTTTGCCGCCATCGCCATCGGCACGGCGATGTTTGTTCCCTTCGGGATAATCCCCGCCGTTCAATACGACTGGGGTTCGGTTTCTACCAAGGCGCTCCTTTCTCTGGCCTACATCGCCTTTCTGACCACCGGCATCGCCTACATCCTTTGGTATTATGCCCTTTCGAAAATGGAGGCCTCGCGCGTGGCGGTTATCAACAACTTTCAACCGGTGGTCACGGCTTTAATGTCTTTCGCTTTTTACGGCGAACGCTTTTCTTTGGGGTTTGTGATAGCCGGTATTGTGGTTCTAATCGGCGTTTTATTGGTGGAGATTGCCTGATGAAAAAATTATCGAAAGAAGTCGAGCGGGGCCTTTTCAAAGTTTTTTCCAAAGTGCCGCTTTTGCGGCATTTCAAAATGAAACTGGAGGCCGTCCGCCCCGGTGCGGCGCGCGTTTCCGTCCGCTTTGCACCTCGTTTGGCCCAAGTGCACGGCTTTATGCACGGGGGGGTTGTGGCTTCGATCGCCGATACGGCCGCCACCTACGCTGCCAACACCCTGCTTTTTCCAGAGCGGGAAACCATAACCGTCGAACTGAAAATCAACTATGTTGCGCCGGTGAAAACCAAAAGCGCCGCAGCCGTTGCAGCCGTCCTGCATTCCGGAAGCAAGACCTCCATCTCCGAAGTGAAAGTTTTCGACTCTGCCAAAAAGTTGTGTGCTGTCGCTTTGGTAACCAACCTGATATTGCCGCGCGGCGAAATCAAAACAGGTAGGAGGTAAATATGTCTAATGGTGCAGTAGCTGCCACCACCGCTGCGGGAGCCGCGGCGGCCGCAATGGCCCGAGCCACCAAGGCAATGGGCGCCATCGTGCAGGTAAAGCCGGAAGTTTTCCTGCGGCTTTTGGCCAAAACCGAGTCCTCGCTGGTCATCGGTGCCAAAGGGACCTTTTGGAACCGAAACTTTAAATACTTGACCAACGTTAAGGGGTTTTTCTTCTACACCGAATCCCCTTCGGTTTTGCCCTTAGGGAGCGCCGAGCTGGTCTGGGCCGAAAAAATCTGGATTCCCTCTTAACCGTGCCCAAGCTTACGCACATTCTCGAAACCGCGCTATATGTTGAAGATATGACCGCCGCCAAAAAGTTTTACGGCGAAGTCTTGGGGCTTACCGGAAAAGGAGGTTCCTTTGTTGTCGGTGAAGATGTGCTCTTGCTTTTCCACGCTCCCACAACGATAAAACAAAAATCTCCCCCACCCCACGGCACCACCGGGCCGGGTCATATGGCTTTCGAAGTGCCATTTGAAGAATATGAGTTCTGGAAAAAGTATGTGGCTGAAAAGGGCGTGAAAATCGAAGAGGAAAGAATCTGGGACAAAAGCGACCCAAACGTGCGCTCCTTTTACTTCCGTGACCCCTCCGGCAACGTTTTGGAAATCGCCACGCCGGGAATTTGGAAAGCCATCAAATAGATTTGATTTTGTAGGGGCGAACC
>CAZSIT010000014.1:0-7039 GCA_964607165.1 uncultured Ignavibacteria bacterium | reverse complement strand
TTTCTTGAGGGACGGCTTCTCGAAGTTCTTTCACCTTTATCTGACCGGGTGGTTCCCCGTTGCTCTCATTTTGGCATCTGCGGCGGATGCGTCTATCAGGATTTTGACTATCAAAAACAACTGGAACAAAAAGAAAATCTGGTGCGCGAAAGTTTGCAAAAGTTGGGCGGCTTTACCGACCCGCCATTGGAACCGATTATTCCTTCTCCCGATATTTTTTTCTACCGAAACAAGATGGAATTTTCCTTCGCGGATGAAAACGGCCAACTGGTTTTAGGTCTGCACGAGCGCGGGAGGTTCGAAAAAATGTTTGATTTGCAGGCCTGCTTCCTGCAGTCCGAACTTTCCAACCAAATTGTCACTTTCTGCCGGGACTATTTCAAACGCGCCGGGCTGCCGGGCTACAACTGGCACACCCACCAAGGTTTTTTGCGCTTTCTTGTGATTCGTGAAGGGAAAAACACCGGCGAAGTAATGGTGGTTTTAGTCACCGCCCAAGGAGAAGCCAACCTAAAAGCGTGGGCGGAGGAGATGGTCCAAAATTTTCCCCAAATCGTCTCCGTTCTGCATTTGGTCAACCCCACCAAGGCGCAGGTGGCTACCGGAGAGGAGGAAATCGTCCTTTTCGGCCAGCCTTATATCAAGGAAAAAATCGGCCGGTTTTATTTCTATCTTTCCGCCAAAACTTTTTTGCAGACCAACAGCCGCCAGGCCGAAAACCTGTATCAAAAAGCGCTGGAATGTGCGAGTCTAACGGGCAGGGAAACCGTGCTGGATTTATACTGCGGCGCCGGCGCCATTTCCCTTTTTGTTTCCCCTTATGCCAAAGAAGTGGAAGGGGTGGAAATAGTGCCGGAGGCGATTGCAATGGCGGAGAAGAATAAGAAAGAAAATAGAATTGAGAACGCCCGCTTTACAGTTGGCGAAGCCCGCAAAATTGCCAAGCAGTATCGGCTGGAAGGCCGAAAATTCAACCGGGTTATCCTCGACCCGCCCCGCGCTGGCTTGCATCCCAAAGTTATCCGGGACGTTTTACCTTTGGGCGCTGAAAAGATTGTTTACGTCTCCTGCAACCCCACCACCTTCGCTCGCGACGCCAAACTTTTCGCTGAAGGCGGTTACAAACTATTCCGCGTCATCCCGGTCGATATGTATCCGCATACTTTTCACGTGGAGCTGGTGGGGCTGCTGGAATGAATTCAAACCAGCCAGTAAGTTTACCAAGGGTGGAAAATACAGACCTGAAAAGTGGAAAAGAGCTTAATTGCACTTGCGCTTTTTTTAGTATATACTATAAGTATGTGGCTTGATACGTGTTTGAGAGTCATTCAGTTTTGAAGGCTGGTGCCAAGCGTGTCTTCGGCCAAGACTATATTTCTAAATTCCACTCAAGAGGCATGTAGGGGAACTAAACACCTCCTGTGTCTGACAGCCCTCTTTTTCGGCTTCTTGCTGCTAAGTTGTTCCTCTATGAGCACGATACCGTTAGGGGATGAAAAGTCATATCCCTATCGAACGCCTCCGGATAAAATTCAAGTTTTCGGTGAAAAACCGGATACAACTTTTATCCAGATCAAACTCGTTGATTATTCCGGTGGCTGGTTCTCAACAAAAAAGGGAGCGTTAAAAGCGGTTAAAGAGAAAGCCTCGCAACTTGGTGGAGATGCCATAATTTTGCAAGGTTTTGGGGAAAAAACGGAAGTCGGATCAATCGACCCTAAAACAGGTTTGGTATCCAACTACGACGTGCCTTTTGCAAAAGCTGTCATTATAAGGTTCGTACCCTAGTCGAACCATAACCCCCTTGAAAAGCTAAAAGTCCAAAGTTTAATGACGAGAACCGCTCAATTCCACCTCACCAAAGAAATTTTCGAACGCCACAGTACGGGTTGGTCTTAGGCTAACTGGTCAGCCCGTAACCCGTAAGGCGTGCGGGATTCTAAAACCATCCCGCACTACAAAAACAGGTCGATCAACCCTCTCCAATTTTCCCTTGCTTCCCGCTTTTTCGAGCGTATTCAGGGCATTTGTGGCGCAGGATAAAGTCCCGCCTTTGGCGGGATGTATCCTGCGGTTTTTCTTCCGCGCCGCCAGCAAAGCGCAGGTTAGATAAAACTTAACCTGCGCCACACCCTCGCGTTAAATGATATATTCGATATATGGCAAAAACGAAACCAAAGAAAATCTCCAACCTCCGCAGGTATTATCTGCCGGATAGAATTGTATTTGCCACGACCTCCACCAAAAATAAAGTGCCGGTATTTCAAAATGCTGAAAACGCTCAAATTTTAATCGATTTGCTTTGCGCTCTTCGCGAGGAAAACAAGCTCAAGCTGTATGCTTTTGTTGTAATGCCCAACCATCTGCATTTTATATTTCTTCCCGTTCCTCCCGAAAATTTAAGCACAGTTCTCCATAAACTGAAACGCCGCTCATCGAGAGAAATCCATAAAAGGAACAAAATCAAAGGAGTGCTTTGGGAACGCCGGTTCTATGACCGGATTATCCGCAGCGAAGAGGAGTTCGCCAAAGCGATCGACTACATTCATTGGAATCCAGTTAAAGCCGGTTTGTCGGAAAAGCCGGAGGATTATGCCTTTTCATCGGCCTGCCCAAAACACGAAACCGATTTGCAGAAATACTTAACGACAAACGCGTAGGTAAGTGTGGCGCAGGATAAAGCCCTCGGCTTGCCGGGGCGTACCCTGCGTTTGTCTTGGTGCAGTGCTGAATCGAGAAACGCAGGTTAGGTAGAACTTAACCTGCGCCACGTATGAATGTGAATATTTTGTGTTGAATTTCCCCTTGCTTCCGCTCTTTTGAAGCGTATAATAGGAACGTAGGGGAGAACCGATAAGTAAGAAGTAGGACGATAGCAAGGTGAAAAATGACTGAAAAAGAGATTGCCAAATCCGATATCGAAGCGGCGCGCCGCTTAAAAGAAGCTAAAGAAACAATCGACGCCGAAGTGGCCAAAGTCATCGTCGGCCAAAAAGAGGTAATCGAAGAGCTTTTAATCGCCCTTCTGGCCGGGGGGCACTGCCTCTTAATCGGCGTGCCGGGGCTGGCCAAAACGCTTCTGATTTCCACGCTGGCAAAAGTACTGGATTTGAAATTTTCCCGCATCCAGTTCACCCCCGATTTAATGCCTTCCGACATTACCGGTGGAGAGATTTTGGAAGAGGACAAAACCACCGGCAAACGTTTTTTCCGCTTCGTCAAAGGGCCGATTTTCGGCAATATCATTCTGGCCGACGAAATCAACCGCACCCCGCCCAAAACGCAGGCGGCGTTGTTACAGGCGATGCAGGAATACGAAGTCACCGCCGCCGGACAGACCTTTCCGCTCGATTTGCCCTTCTTCGTTCTGGCCACCCAGAACCCGATTGAGCAGGAAGGAACTTATCCTTTGCCGGAAGCGCAGTTGGACCGCTTTATGTTCAACGTTTTGATTGGCTATCCGACCGACAAGGATGAGGAGACTATCGTCCGCACCACCACTTCCGCAATGGACGTGGCCCTGACCAAAGTGATGTCGGCGGAAGAGATTCTATCCTTGCAAAAGTTAGTGCGCAAAGTGCCGGTGGCCGACTCGATTATTCAATATGCCGTGCGGCTGGCAAGAGCCACCCGTCCGGTGGAAAACGGCACATACGAGTATATCAAAAACTGGGTTTCCTGGGGAGCCGGCCCGCGCGCCTCGCAGTATATGATTCTGGGTTCCAAGGTGAAGGCAATCCTCTCCGGCCGCTTTTCCCCCTCGATTGAAGACGTCCGCTTCTGCGCCCATCCGGTCCTGCGCCACCGCATCGTAACTTCCTTCAACGCCGAAGCGGATGGAGTAGGAACAACCGAAGTCATCAACCGGTTGCTTGCGGACGTCAAAGAGTAACTTTTTGTGCCCAATCGGGAATTCAAGCTAAAAATCCACAACTGTCATTCTGGGCGAAGTGCCTGCCCGAGCCGAAGCTCGGATTCGGCCAGGGAAGAATCTGGGTGGGGGCTGTGTGGTGCTCCCAACAACCCCGCCCAGATGTTTCGCTTCGCTCAACATGACAAAATGAGTATTTCTTTCAATGCCTGAAACCTCCAGAAAATTCCTCTTTCCGGAAGCAATTTCCAAAATCAAGGGGCTGGAGTTCAAGGCCCGCCTGATTGTGGAAGGGTTTATCACCGGCCTGCACAAAAGCCCGTATCACGGCTTTTCGGTGGAGTTCGCCGAGCACCGCCCCTATATGTCCGGCGATTCGGTTAAAAATTTAGACTGGAAAATCTACGCCAAACGCGACCGCTACTTCGTCAAAGAATTCGAGGAGGAAACCAATCTTAAGGCGTATCTGCTTTTGGACTGTTCCAATTCGATGGCCTACACCTCCAAGAAGATTTCCAAGTTTGAGTATGCCTCCTATCTGACCGCTTCACTGGCTTATCTTTTAATCCGGCAAAAGGATGCCGTCGGGATGGTGACCTTCGACCAGGCCATCAAAAGCTATCTGCCGCCCAGTTCCAAACGGGTGCATCTTGGCCCTTTGCTGACAACTTTAGAAAATACCGCCCCTTCTTCCAAAACCCATACCGCCCCGACTTTGCACCAAATGGCCGAGCGCATCCAGCGCCGAGGGCTGGTGATTTTGCTGTCCGATTTGCTCGACAATCCGGATGAAGTGCTATTTGGGCTCAAACATTTCCGCCACAAGGGTCACGAAGTTATAGTTTTTCATATTCTCGACCCGATGGAACGGACTTTTGCTTTCCATAAAGAAGCGATTTTTGAGGATATGGAGACCGGCGAGCAGATTAACACGCTTCCCTGGCAGGTGCGGCGGGAATACCAAGAAGCGGTCGAGGCCTTTTCCCACCATTACCTTTCCGAGTGCCGTAAAAATTTAATCGACTACCAGCTTTTAGATACTTCGATGCCCTTCGATCGCGCCCTTTTTGGCTATATCGCCAAGCGGGAGCGGTTGTTTTAAGAGCTCAATCTTTCATCGGTGGCGCCGAATGGTTTTAGTATTCGGCGCAGGCGCACATTTCAAAAACCAATGTGCGCCACCGAAACCACTTTAGATATTAACGGAACAAACTTTTCGGATCCGTCAACTCCCCGGTCAAAGCGGAAGCCAAACCCACCAGGAAAGAGCCGGCCAAAACATTTTCCGGTTTGACGTAATCCAGGCAGGCCTTATCCATAGTGGCGAAAATTTTTCCGTTCCACGAGACCGGATAGCTTCCCGGCGGATAAATCATCGCTCCCGCCGCCACAAAAGCGTCCAGAATTCCTTTCCGCAGCGCTCTTCGATACACCGTGCGTGAGGCGGGAAAAATAGAAAGCTCCACGCCGAAAGCTACGTTTCTATCCTCCAATAATTTTGCCGCCAGTTCTAAATCCTCGAGGCAGCCGTTCTGGCAGCCGCCGATAAAGACCCGTTCCACCGGTTTCCCCAGGTGGGCGGACAAAAGTTCGCCGGTTTTTCCTTCCGGGTAGCGATAAATCTGCGGTTCAATTTTAGAAAGATTCACTTCCAACCGCCCAACTTCCCAGTCCCCCAACCGCGAACCTTGCACCAAGGGCTTTTGAACAGCTACGATGGCGGTCTTAAACGGCAGCTCTCCAGCCATATTGGCCAGATTAAAACGCTGTTCGGGGGAAAGGGCGTCCACTCCATCTCCTAACATCTCCACAACGCCCTGCGAGTCCCAATCGGCTGGAACCTTTTTCTGCAGATAGAGCGCCAGGTCGGTTACCGTGCAACCGGAGGGTAATTTTCCGCTCAAAACGATTTGGTAAACCTTGGGAACCATGACTGAAATTTTTGCGCCGGAGATTACCGCTTCCCTTTCAGCCGGGAAGACCGCCGCTCCGGTTGCTCCCAAGGCAGAAAGATGGTAACCAGAGCAGGCCACCAGTTCGAACGGGCGGGGGATATGTTCCTCAAAAAGCAACTGGTGAAAAACGCCATCGGTTGCCGAGAAAATCCGCTGGTCTGGTCTTTCTCTCATCTGCCGTAAACGTGAAACGGGTCTTTGCAGAGGATTGAAATATTCGAAAAGAGCGACCGGATACGAACGTTCTGATTCCGGCCAAGCGGCTATTTCTTCCGGAAAAAACCCGACAACGGCTTGATCGGGGAAAATCTCCAGACGGTCTCCGACTTGAAACTCCTTTCCTTTCAGTTTTGCAGAAAGCACCTGTTCGGTGACGGTGGCTTTGGTGTAGCTATCCCGGCGGGATAAACCGATGCCTAAATCCAATTGGTGAAGTTTGATGGCTTTCGGCTTTTCGGTAATGCCGTGCACCCGCCGCCAGCGATAAAAAGCGGCTTTGGAAATTCCCAGCTGGGCGCCGGCCTTGGAGTCCGAGCCGGTTTCCTCCCAAACCGATTGAATCTGAAAGCGGGAGAATTTTGGTTCGGCAATTTTTGGAACGTTCTTTTTTCGCAGCCAGTAGGATACCAGATACTCCGGCACTCCACCCAAAGCGTCGCCGATCTTCTGGTTGGTTTTGTATTTTTTTACCAACTCAATCAGCTGGGTTTTGGTCGGTATTTTCCGGCTCATTTTTTCTTACCGTTAAGGTGAGGATACAACCGATCGTAGGTTTTTCCCATACTTAATGAAAAAACTTTGGTTTTGCCAATCACCGGCATAAAATTGGCATCCCCTGCCCAGCGCGGGACGATGTGCAGGTGCAAATGCCCCTCCACCCCGGCGCCGGCGGAACGTCCTAAATTCATACCCAGATTGAAGCCTTGGGGACGAATCGATTTTTTCAGCGCTTCGACCGAATGGGCGGCCAGCCGCATCATTTCCAGCGCTTCTTCGGAAGTGAGCACCGAAAGCTCCGCCACGTGGCGATAGGGGACGACCATCAAATGGCCGTTGGTGTAGGGATACCGATTCATTATCACGAAATTTTTTTTGCCGCGCGCCAATATTAAATCTTTTCGATCGTTCTTGCGCTTCAGCCGCCGGCAGAAGATGCAACCCTTTTCTTTTTTCCCCAGAATAAACTCCTCCCGCCAGGGGGCCCAGATGGCCG
>CAZSIT010000013.1:0-62316 GCA_964607165.1 uncultured Ignavibacteria bacterium | reverse complement strand
GGAAGCAGAACCCCGAGGCTGGACTGCAGCTGTACTGAACCCCCGGACAGTTGTCCGATACTTGCGGACTAAACTCTTCCTTGGCACAGCACTCCCCGGCATCGGCCACGTCCACAATGTTCGAGGGACAGACAATCGTCGGCTTCTGGTCGTCGGTCACCGTCACCGTAAAGGTGCAGCTGTCTTTATTCCCGGCCGCATCCGTGGCCAGGCACTTCACCGGGGTGGTCCCTATCGGGAAACAGAACCCCGAGGCCGGACTGCAGCTATACTGAACCCCCGGACAGTTGTCGCCAACTGTCGGAGCAAACTCTTCCTTGGCACAGCACTCCCCCGCATCGGCCACGTCCACAATGTTCGAGGGACAGACAATCGTCGGCTTCTGGTCGTCGGTCACCGTCACCGTAAAGGTGCAGCTGTCTTTATTCCCGGCCGCATCCGTGGCCAGGCACTTCACCGGGGTGGTCCCTATCGGGAAACAGAACCCCGAGGCCGGACTGCAGCTATACTGAACCCCCGGACAGTTGTCGCCAACTGTCGGAGCAAACTCTTCCTTGGCGCAGCACTCCCCAGCATCGGCTACATCGTTAATATCTTGCGGACAGACAATCGAAGGCTTCTGGTCGTCCGTCACCGTCACCGTAAACTCGCAGCTGTCTTTATTCCCGGCCGCATCCGTGGCCAGGCACTTCACCGGGGTGGTCCCTATCGGGAAACAGAACCCCGAGGCCGGACTGCAGCTATACTGAACCCCCGGACAGTTGTCGCCAACTGTCGGAGCAAACTCTTCCTTGGCACAGCACTCCCCGGCATCGGCCACGTCCACAATGTTCGAGGGACAGACAATCGAAGGCTTCTGGTCGTCCGTCACCGTCACCGTAAAGGAACAGGAAGACTGGGCACCACACCCGTCGGTGGTTGTGCAGGTCACCGTTGTGGTTCCTACTGGAAAACAGGTCCCCGAAGGTGGATCACAAACAACAGATGGAGTGGCGGCACAATTATCCGAGGCATTGGGGGAAAAAGTCGCAACGGCACAACACTGGCCGGCATCCGCGGCTATGCTAATATCGCTCGGACAATCTATTGAAGGCGGTGTGTTGTCCACAAATGTAATGGTTTGCGTGCAGCTATCTTTATTACCGCAAGCATCCGTGGCGACCCACGTCCGTGAAATTCCACCCGCTCCGGTGCAATTCGGCGCTAACGGCGCATCGGAAAAAGTTACTGTCGGAGTACCGCAATTGTCCGTAGCTGTGGCACTGCCGATGTTCGCTGGAGCCGTCAAACCTCCGCAAGGCGCTTGAACGTTTGCAGGACAGGTAATAGAAGGCGGTGTATTGTCTATAACTAATATGTCTTTGTTGCAAGTTTTACTGCAGTTATTCTTGGTAACCATCAAAGTCAGCGTATAAGAAGCATTGCAACCGCTCCCCGCTAAGACGTCGACACACTGGCCGGTGGTTGACCCGGGGATTGTTCCGTTGCCGGAAATCGACCAGCCGTAAGAATCCATTCCCGCCGGCCCGCAATGCTGGTTGGTTGTGCCCGGACAGAACGGCCCATCATTGGAAATACTACACGTAGGATTTGGGGTAATGGTAATAATCATCTGGTCGCTCACCGCCGGACAGGGACCGGCCGGATCGTTCGTGGTCAAAGTCAAAGTCACCGAACCAGCCGCGATTTCCCCAGCCGATGGGGTGTATTGAGCGTTCAAGGTATTCGCATTCGGGTTAAAGCTGCCCGCACCACCGCTCCAGGAACCAATGGATGCGCCGCCACCCACCGAACCGTTCAAAGTAACCGTCGGGCTGCTGGCGCAAACGGTCTGGTCAAGCCCTGCGTTGGCCGTCGCTGCCGGATTGATAAAAATCGTCATCTGGTCGCTGGCGGGTGGACACGGACCTGCTGGATCGTCAGTAGTTAAAGTGAGCGTCACCGAACCGGCCGCAATTTCTCCCGCGGACGGAGTGTACTGGGCATTTAATGTAGTGGCATTGGGGTTAAAGGTGCCGGCGCCGCCGCTCCAGGTGCCGATTGTGGCACCGCCACCGAAAGAACCGTTCAAAGTAACCGTCGGGCTGCTGGCGCAAACCGTCTGGTCGGCCCCCGCATTCGTAGTTGCCCCGGAATTAACTGTTACGGTTATGCAGCAGGTGGAAGTAATTCCATCGCTCGTTCGGGTAATTAAAACGCACAAAGTGTACTCACCGGAACTGCCTGCGTTTACTACTACCGAAGAACCGGTGGTAGAGCCGACAAACGAGGCCCCAGAAGTGTTGGAGCCGAAAGACCAGCTAAAGGTTGCAGGGGAAGCATTGGTCGTAACCGTGTAGGTATTAGTCGTTCCCGTGCAAACCGGATTTAGACCGCTTATTTCGCAAGATGGAGGGGGAACCACTGCCGCCGCTGCCAGCGAGCGGTCCTGGTTACCTCCTTTACCGTTGAATTCAATAAATCGAGTATGGTATGGAGACCCGCTGATGGCGCCGGCCGAATTGCCCAGATTCCAATCTACCAAGCTGGCGATATGCCCTCCCCAAACAAATAAAGCAGTATCATTGGTCGGCGTGAAAATTATCCGAAGCCGGGTCGATGATTGTGTAGCGCTAAGATCCCCCAGATTGCCATCGGCATTGTTTATGTAAGTCAGGCTGCTTATGGTACCGTTATAGATGGTCATTACCTTTTCACCAGCTGGCAAGGCGCTAAAACTGGTCTGCGGCTGGGGCAACCCATCCACTATTTCCGAAGGAATCGGCGTAGGAATCGGGAAGGTGCTCGGAGCGCCAAAGCTCCCCGCTGGAAATCCAAGCAAAGGAGTTACTGTTTCCGCCGGATGTCCCAGCTGATGCGGCAAAAGGCGCTGATAATGAGTAATATAGTCGATGGCATTTACGCTGCTATGGCTGATGTCCCATTCAATTACCAAGGTATCGACACGTATGGGAATATCGGTAAGCAACAGGCGATAAGGTACGGAATGCCCCTCAACATAATGTGCCTGCGTGGCGTTCGCATTTCCGTTCACCCAGTTGGGAGGGTCGATGGGTGAGCTGACGGAACCGTTTCGGACCTGATCCAAATCGCCGGCCGGATTATCGGTGAAGATAGCAGTTGCCGTCAAACCGGATGATTGACCGGTTGCATGGACGAAAAGTGTTTCTCTCTCGTTGTCATCAAAGGGGACTACCCAGTAAGTTAGAAAACTTCCGGAACTGGAAGCTCCCATCATCCACGGCTCGTGACCTGCGCCTCCGGTAATGGTGGTGTCCAAATGCTTGACCTGGACGGACACTGACTCTTCAGGGGCAAAGCCGCTTCCGGTTATCCATACGGTGTCGCCCGGAGGATAATCAGCCCGGTCGGTCTGTACGCTGGCCTGTCCAAAAGCAAAAGCCGTTAGGCCAAAAAACATAACGGCTGTTGCCATAAGGAACAAAATGGTTTTTGGAAGTATGGTTCTACACAACGACATTTTGGTGCCTCCCTCTTGGGTGGTGAAATAAAGTGAACGGTTAAAAAACGTTTTGGAATTTTCTAAGCTTGCGGGAAAATTACTCAAATCCGATGGAATCAATTGCCCTCCTCGACAAAAAGTAAACCAGAATGAAAAATCCTACATCGATCCAAACTTTGCTCTTTTCCTTTCAAATCCTGTTGCGCTACCAAACTTCTTCTAACACTTACACAAAGGGACAGCGACAGACAAAAATGCCGCACCCTTACAGCTTAAAGGCTTCTAATTTCCTATTTAACTGGTTTAAAATCCACTTTTAAAAAAACCGTTCTCTTTTAATCCTCTAAATTTAATCCTCCGTAATCCTTCAAAACTTTCTGCCTACCTTCAACAGCGCTCAAAACGCAATTGTAGTGCCTGAACATAAAAACTTTACTAACCCTGCTCGCAGGAATTGTTTGAACATATAACTCCCCCTAAATCAAAAACTTAAGCTGTTTTATTCGGTTCATTCCCAAGCCCCAGAAAACAGGCCTTTTCTTGCGCTGACCGCAAAAAATTGCACCTTGGGCTTCTTATCGTTGCTTAGAAATGCCCCTTTTAAGTAGTTGAGTAAACAAAAAATCACTCCGCCCGCACCGTCGGCCTAAAAGACCATTTGGGGCTAAGGCGGGTTAAAGAGCCCTTTGTGTCAAACTTCTTTTTCTTCCGGTTTCAAGACCAAAGTTAGATTATCCCCTTTCCGGAAAAAGTCAGCCGCTAAAAGAGGTAAAAACAATAGGGCCCCCAAAATCTTGTGCCAAAACTTGGCCTGCTTTTGTCCGGGATAAAAGCGGTACCTATTAGGAAACCAGGTGGCGAGCCGGTGTTCCAGGGAGAAAGCTAAAGAGGTGGGCCAGGTAACGGTCCATCTGTTTTCGACCTCCCATCCGTTCACCTTAATCAATTTACACAACCCGGCAGGAGTAAAACAAAAAAGATGGCGGGGGGCATCTACTTGCCAATAAGCCGAACGGAAAAGAAAAAAACTAACCGAGCCGAAGGAAGGAACGGTTATGACAAGCCGCCCGGTCTCTTTGATGAGACGGCGGCAGCTCTTCAAAACTTCTTTGGGGTTGGCGAGGTGCTCAAAGGTATGCCGCAGCAAAATGACGTCAAATTTCTTTTTGAAAAAGGCCTCCCCATCTTTCTCCTCAACCAGAAATCCCCTCTGACGGGCAATCGCCGCAGCTTTCGGCGAGGTCTCAATCCCGTAACAGTCAAATCCGAATTTCTTGAAAATGGCCAAATAGGCGCCATTTCCGCAACCGATGTCCAAAACCGTTGAACCCGAAGGGAACCAGGCCGCTACCTCCCAAACCTCGCTGCCCCGCAGCCGGGCCAGCCGACGCAAAAGCTTACCGGCCCAACTCGAACGGCTCAAGGCCAAATTCTTCAGGTAGCCCCCTAACCCAGAACTCTGGTTTTCTCGCTCTTCTTGATAGGCATAATACTCTTCTTCAGGGTAGTGCCGGGCCAAAACCACGTCCGTCGGAAAAGGATGCAAAAATAGAACCCCGCAGCGAAAACAACGATAGCTGTCGAAGCGGCCGGGAATAGGATGCAGCCGGTCTTCGGTGGTGAAAGCATATCTTGCCGTCCCGCCACATAGGGGGCAGATTGCTTCAGCTTTTCTTTCAGCTTCGACTTCGGTTCCTAACGGCAAAATAAACCTATACCGTCAACGCCAAACCTACTCCGCCCGCAGAGCGTTGATGATGTTCATCCGGGCGGCGCGCACGGCGGGGAGAAAGCCGCCAAAGAAGCCCATCAGCACCGAAAAAAGCAGGGCCGAAGCGACAATCACCACCGAAATCGCAAAGCCAAAAGCCAGCTCGGAGAAGGTGTCCCAGTTGGTGGTGGAAACGGTGACCAAGCTCAAAAAGGAAGCGGCGATTACCCCGATGACGCCGCCGGTAAGTGACAAAAGTATCGATTCCACCAGAAAGGCGGAAAGGATGCTGCGCCGCTGAAAGCCGAGCGCCCGCAAGGTGCCGATTTCAGACGAGCGATTGGCCACCGAAGCGTACATTGTAATCATCGCCCCGATGATGGCTCCAAAGGAAAATATGATGCTGATTATCAGGCCCAGAATGTTGATAAAAGAAGTGGTGGCATACGACTGATCGGCGTAATATTCCTTCTCCCGCTTGACGTCCACGGTCAACCGCGGGTCCCCCTCCAGCCGTTTTTTGAAGTCGGAGAATTTCGACGGATCGGCAAGCTTCAGAGTCATCGAAGAAACCACCGGTCGGTCAAAAGCAGCCGTCATCTGGTTTACATCCCCCCAGACCTCCGACTCAAAGGCGGAACGATTCGCTTCAAAAACCCCCACCACCCGCCATTCCTGCCGGCCAAAACGCAAAGTTCCGCCCAGCTCCGCTCCTTTAAATCGCGCCGCCGCCTGTTTGCCGACGATAATTTCCGTCAAGCCTTCGCTAAACATCCGCCCGGCAACTAATTTTACGTTGGGCCGCACCGCCAGGGAAGTCGGCTTCACCCCCCGTGTTACCACGTTAACGGACCCGCTCCCGTCCCGCTTTTCCAGACTTACTACGACGTAAAGTTCGCCGGCAACCAAGGGCTTTCCATCCACCCCCCGGGCTATTTCCATCTGCGACTCGATGACCCCAGCCTGGTCTCGGACAATGTAGGAGTTCATCTCGTTTTGCGAAGCTTTGCGGATGACAATGGCGTTGTCATCGGAGCCGGAAGCGACCATCGCCGTTTTAATCCCGTTACCCATCATCAAAACCGCGCAGAAGACAAACACCACCAGCCCGATGCCCAAAACGGTCAAGCCGGTGGTCAGCCGGCGCGCAAACAGATTCCGGAAGCTGTAATAAAGCGGTATTCTCATCCCACCACCCTCAATCCATCCACGATGGAGACCCGCACCGCCCGCAAAACCGGAAAAATCGCCGCCAAAAACCCGACCATTAGCGAAAAGAGCCCGGCCAGAACTACCGTAATCGGCTTGACCTCAAAAACCGGGAAGAAGTATTTCATCGCCTCGCCAAAACCTCCGGCCATCGGAAAAATCAAAAGCATCCCCAAAACCCCGCCCGCCGCGGCAATGAAAAGCGACTCGCCGGTAATCAAACCGACCAGATGTCCGGGACGAAATCCCAGGGTTTTCAAAACCGCATATTCCGAAATCCTTTCCCGCGCCGTCATCGTCATAGTATTGGCCATAACCAAAAGGATGATGCCGATGATGAGGTAGGAAACCAGCTGCAAACCGGTGATGATGGCCGAAGACATCGCAATAAAGGAAAGCTGGAACGCCTCCTCCGTTTCGGTTAACGTTTCCGCCAGGGAATTTTTAAACAAGGCGTCAATCGCAGGGGAAACCCGAACGGCGTCCGCCGGGTTGGAAATTTTCATGATATACCAGCCAACGTTGCCAGCCCTGGCAGGCACGGTGGCGCGCAGGTTTTCGTCCAACATATCCCAGCGCAGAAGGAAAGCCGACTCGTCCGTCGATTTTTTCTGCCCCCGGTAAATGCCCCGCAGAGTCAAATCCCAGTTGCCTGCGTAAATGGTGCCTATCAGCCGGATGCGGTCCCCCACCTTCCAGCCAAAACGGTCGGCCAAAATCTGCCCGCAGATGACCGCCGTTTTCTCCGATTTAAAAGCCGCCATTTCTGCCGAATCGAGGATAAATTCGGGATAAATGTCAAAATAGGTTTCCTGGTCGATGGCAAAGTTGGCAAAAAAGTTTTTGGGATCGACGTAATACGCCCCGAACCAGTGGGCATAGGTTATTTTTTCCACCCCCGGCACTTTGGCTATCTGGTCGCGGTAGGAAAGCGGCAAAGGAAAGATGATGTTGACGGCGTTGCGGCTGACGATCCGGTCCGGCGGGGCCGCCTCCGCCCCGGCATACCAGGCGTCAATCACCGTGCGCAAAAGCCCAAAAGCCATAACCGCCACCGCCAGGCCCAAAACGGTCAGTCCGGTGCGTAGCTTGTGCCGAAAGGCGTTTTTGAAGGCCAGCTTGATTATTTTCACGAAAGCTCCCCTTTATCCAGATGTTTTTGGATGCGCGCCCGCTCCGCCGCCCGCGGGTCGTGGGTGACCATCACGATGGTTTTCTTAAACTCGGAGTTGAGCCGCGAAAGCAGAGTCATAATCTCCTCCGCCGACTGCTTGTCCAAATCGCCGGTCGGCTCGTCCGCCACGATGACGGTGGGGTCGGTTACGACGGCGCGGGCAATCGCCACCCGCTGCTCCTGCCCACCCGAAAGCTGGCGGGGATAATGCTTCATCCTGTCGCCAAGCCCGACAATGCCAAGCGCGGTTTCCACATGTTTTTTCCGTTCCACGCCGGAGAGATTGGTCAAAAGCAGCGGCAGCTCCACGTTCTCATAGGCGGTCAAAACCGGAATCAAATTATAAAACTGAAAAACAAAGCCGATATGCCTTGCCCGCCAGCGCGCCAGCGCGCTTTCTCCCAGCTGTGATAAATCGGTTCCGGCAACTTTGACCGCTCCTTTGCTCGGCCGGTCAATGCCGGCAATCATATTCAAAAGCGTGGTCTTGCCGGAGCCGGAAGGGCCCATCAAAGCGACAAATTCCCCTTCCGGAATGGAAACGCTCAAATTCCGCAAGACCGGAATCTCCAAGCTGTCGCGGTAGTACGATTTGGAAAGTGATTCAATTTGAATAATCGCTTCGGCCATATTCTCCTTATCATTCTGTAGGGGCAATTCACGAATTGCCCTTACGCTTATTCCGAGGTTTTAATTTTCATCCCGGTCACCATACTCCCCGGCGGGGATAATACCACCCGCTGCCCGGATTGAACGCCTTCCTTAATTTCCGTCAAATCTCCCAAAATCCGCCCGGTGGTAACCAGCTTGCTTTTGACGTTGGTTCCTTCCACTAAAAAAACCATCTTCACTCCGTTGCGCATAGTGACCGCCGAGTTCGGCACCGCCACCACCGGCTCCGTATTTTGCGTCGAAAGCTTGGCATCCTCCGGCAGGAAATTAACCTTTGCGCTCATTTCCGGCAAGACCCTCCGGTCGCTGGAAACAAAAGCGACTTTGACCAAAACCGTGGCGCGCGAACGGTCGGCAGTCGGCACTATTTTAACCACCTTTCCAGGATAACGGGTGTCAGGATAGGCGTCCAGAGTAATTTCGCACGGCAGCCCCACCCGCACCCGGTCGATGTTCGCCTCCGCCACATCCGCCTCCACTTGCAACGAATTCATATCGGCTAAAGTAACAACCGCCCCGCGCGAGGAGGCGGTGGAGGCAAACGGCGCCACCATCTCCCCGACCTCCGCCGACTTGGTCAAAACCGTGCCGTCGAAGGGGGCGCGGATAATGGTGTTTTCCAAAGCCACTTCGGCGGAGCGAACCGCCGCCCGGGCGGAGGCCACTCCGGCCGCGGCGCGCTGGTGGCGCGCCTCGGAGGCTTCAAATTCCGCCTGGCTGATGCCGCCCGAGGTCAGCATCTTTTTCTGCCGGCCATAAATCAAACTTGCCTCGGTCGATTCCGCTTTAGCCACGAGCAAACCTGCTTTGAAGCGGTCCAAATCGGCGGCAATATCCTCATTTTCCAACCGGGCTATTATTTGTCCTTCTTTAACTTGGTCCCCCTCGACAACTCCGAGGAAGGCCAACCTTCCGGTCGCCTTGGAAGCCACCGCCGCTTTTCGTTGCGCCACCACATAGCCGGAAGCGGTTAAAAGCGCCTGCGCCTGGCTGCCGGTGATTAAAGTCGCCGAGCCGACCTGAACCGTCAGCCCGGGCGCCACTCGGCGCATCAAAAGAAAGTATCCCAAAAGCAAAAGCGGCACTACCGAAGCGGCCAGAACCCACTTCCACCATTTGCGCGGCGGGCGGTATTCGCTGGTGCGGTCAATCCGCAAAGAGGATAAATCGGCTTTCGGGTTTTCCATTTTCACTTCCACGTCAAAATTAACCCGCCACAGGCGGGCTGCCTGCCACGAATAATATTCCCTAACAAAAAAACCGGCTTCCCGGCTACCTCTAATATACTGATTTATTGGAACTGTCAAGCCGCCTGCTTGGGCGCCGGTCCTGCCGCCCCGTTTCCCGGACTTGACACGCCATCCGCCTTGTATTATATTCAACCTTGAGGTTGAATAATGACGATTACCGCGGCAGAGAAAAACATTGACCAGACCTTGACGGCCTTGGCCGACCCGACGCGGCGGGCGATTCTCCAGCGCTTGTCAAAAGGAGAAACCCGCGTCACCGAACTGGCCCGCCCTTTTGCCATTTCGCTAAACGCGGTCTCCAAGCATATCCAAATGTTGGAGCGGGCCCGGCTGGTGCGGCGGCGGGTGGCCGGGCGGGAGCATTTCCTCTCCTTCAATCCGCAACCGCTCGATGAGGCCGCCAAGTGGATGGAGACCCAACACGCCTTTTGGACTGCGCGGCTGGATGCTCTCGATCTTTTGCTCAAGGCCGAAGACCGCGCGGTCGTAACAGCGCACAAAAAAACTCTCAAAAAGAAAGGAGAATCACGATGAACGCTAAACCGAAGGAACGACACGACCAACAGGAAGAGTACGGTGTTATCACCGGGCCGGGAGAGGTTCGGCTCGAACGGCTTTTGCCCGGCCCCATCGAGCGGGTCTGGGCGTACCTTACGGAATCGGAGAAACGGGGAAAATGGTTTGCTTCCGGCCCGATGGAACTTAAACCGGACGGGCGGCTGGAGTTCATTTTCCGCAATTCCGAACTTTCGCACCACAACGAACCGACGCCGGAAAAATATGAGCAGTACGAAGGTTACAAAAGCTCCGGCCGGGTCACGCGCTGTCTTCCGCCGCGACTTTTGAGTTTCTTGTGGGACGAAGAGAAGGGGGACCAATCGGAAGTCACTTTCGAATTGACCCCGCGCGGCAAAGAGGTGCTCCTCGTTTTGACGCACCGCCGGCTGGCCACCCGCGCCGGTATGGTTGGCGTCTCCGGCGGCTGGCATATTCACCTGGCCATCCTTTCCGACATTCTTAACGGTGTCCAGCCCCGCCCCTTCTGGTCCACGCTCGCCAAACTGGAGGCGGAATATGAAAAGCGGATTCCGGCCGATTCACCAACCTCGACAACCCCTGAGAAGGAAGGACGATAATTATTATGAAGATTAAACTTAACAGCGTAATGGTAGCCGACCAGGAAAAGGCGCTTAAGTTTTATACCGAAGTTTTGGGCTTTGTCAAAAAGAACGACATCCCGATGGGCGAATTCCGCTGGCTAACCGTCGTCTCGCCCGAAGAGCCGAACGGCACGGAAGTCGTCCTGGAGCCGATGGGTTTTCCCCCCGCCCGGACGTATCAAAAAGCTTTGTTCGAAGCCGGGATACCCTTGACGGCCTTTCAAGTGGAGGATATCCAAAAAGAATACGCCCGTATGAAAAAGCTGGGGGTCGTGTTCAAAGGGGAGCCGAAGCAAATGGGCCCGGTAACCCTCGCCGCATTCGAAGACACCTGCGGCAACCTCATACAGATTTATCAGGCCTGATGGCGGTTGCCTAAATTGCGGCACAATTCGCTTCGGCTTGACAACTTTTTGGGGATTGGCTATATAAATCTCAATGGCAAGGCAGTACCGGAGTGGAAGTGAAGATGGCCGGCGTGGGTCCCGTTTTACCAGTACGGCACTTTAAGCGGTATCCAGGTTGTTAAATGGATACATATAAACTATGTTAGCCAGCCTAGATTACTAGTCTGCAGTGACTATCGCAAAGGAGACAAGAATGAAACCACAAATGGTGGTCCTGGGTGCGGGCTTCGGTGGTCTCGAACTCACCACGCTACTGTCCGAAGCGCTCGCCGAACGTCTTGATCTGACTCTGATCGACAAGAGCGACTCCTTTGGCTTCGGCTATTCAAAGCTCGACGTGATGTTCGGTCGTAAGACACCCGACGCTGTTCGGCTCCCCTATAGTCACATCGTGAAGCCCGGGGTACGCTTTCGTCAGGAAGCCGTCACGTCAATTGATCCAGATGCACGCCGCGTCACAACCAACCACGGAGTCTATGAGGCCGACATCCTGGTGATAGCCCTGGGTGCCGATTATGATCCAGAGGCCACGCCGGGGCTTACCGAAGGCGGCCACGAGTTTTACTCGTTTGCCGGCGCTGAGCGCTTGCGGGAGGTGTTGCCCACCTTCTCGAAAGGCCGCGCGATCGTGGGCGTAACCTCCGCACCGTTCAAGTGCCCGCCAGCGCCGAGCGAAGCAGCCTTGTTACTGCACGACCAACTCACCGCCCGCGGGGTGCGAGGAGCCTGCGAGATCAGCCTCGTCATGCCGTTCGGCGTCCCGATTCCTCCGTCACCCGCAACCTCCAAGGCCTTGCTGGCCGTCTTCGCCGAGCGGGGGATCACCTTCGTTCCCAAACGGCTCGTGCGGGCCCTCGACCCGGCGCGCCGCGTGGCCATTCTGGACGATCAGAGCGAGATGCCCTACGACTTGTTCCTGGGTATCCCGAAACACCGCGTCCCCGCCGTGGTGGCCGCCAGCGGCTTGACCGAGAATGGCTGGATCCCGGTCAATCCCAAGAACCTCAAGACGCGTTTCCCCGGTGTGTATGCGATTGGTGACGTGACGAGTGTCGGAACGCCAAAGGCGGGTACGTTTGCCGAAGGCGCCGCGCGCGTTGTGGCAGCCTCGCTGATCGCGGACCTGCAGGGCGGCGAACAGCCCGCGGCGTACGCCGGAGCGGGTTCCTGCTACGTTGAGTTTGGGCAGGGCCGCATCGCGCGCGTGGATGTAGACTTTCTTACGGGACCCTCGGCCACGGGGATCTACTACCAACCTTCTGACGCCCTTATGGCAGAGAAGGAGCATTTTGGAGCCAGTCGCCGGGCCCGTTGGTTCGGACTGTAGCGATGGCTGGCTAACCCGTGCAGGCAGGCGACGGCGCTCCGCGCAGCGGCTGATGCTGAGCGTTAGGCGGAAGAGGTAGGGGAGGGTTCGATGAAGCCAGCTCTGCGACGGCCGATATTTGGTGTGATTGTGGCGATTGCAGTCACGACCGCTATGGACGCCGGTGGGCTTTCTACGTTCAGCGCGCTTCCACTGTTTCCATTGATGTGCCTCTTCTGGTACTTGGAACGGCTATCGCGTCAGAGCATAGGATTCATGTGGGGACGTTGGAGTCACTACCGCCTCGCCGTGCTCTACCCGGTGGCCGTTCTCGGAGCAGTCGGACTCGTGTCGGCCGCGGCCGGCGCCGTTGACCTTTCGCAGACCGACTGGAAGAAAGCCGGGCTCAACTTTGCACTCGTCACAGTCTCGACGATCCTCGGTGCAATCATCACCGAGGAGGGTTTCTTCCGCGGCTGGCTTTTCGCCTCGTTCGAACGCGCAGGGGTGAAACACGGAAGGATATTGGTATGGAGCAGCATCGTGTTCTCCCTATGGCACTTGTCGGCGGTCGCGCTCAGTACGGGCTTTGACCTGCCTGCGACGCAGATCCCTGTCTTTATGATCAACGCGGCGGTCATGGGCACGGTCTGGAGCTTGCTGCGATTAATCTCTGGTTCGGTGATCGTCGCCAGCGTGAGCCATGGCGTGTGGAACGGAGGCGCCTACGTGTTCTTCGGGTATGGCACCAAGATCGGCGCGCTCGGTATTGATGACACCGCCATCTATGGTCCCGAGGTCGGAATCCTCGGACTGGCGCTAAACCTCATCTTTGCTGCCGCGCTCTGGTGGTGGTGGAAGCACGCGCGAGCAATGCCGCCTAACAACGCGTTGGAGCGAACGCCAGAGGGATAAAGTGCTGATATCCACAACACACCAGCGCGTCGCTCAACGCGGACGTTAGGTGGAGGCGCGGGAGAACTCGGATGACACCGAAGGAGGCCATCGCCTTCGTGAAGGCCAAAGGGATCGTTCTCGAATCCGGGCGCGGGCCGGTCCCCAGCCTGGCCGAGGCCATCGCCGGCGAGCCGATCCGGGGCAGTTGGTGGGCGCACCCCAAGGCCAACACCATCTTTCTCTGCTCGCGCGCCATCCGCAAATCGGCCGACGTGTTGGTGTGCCGCCTCGTGGGGGGTAAAGTAACCTACGTCCATCGCCACCTTTGGCCGGCGCTGGTGCGGCTGGCGGATCGGTTCGGCGCTCGTCGGCTGGCGATGATTCGGGAAGTTCATACCGCTTCGGGCAGGCATCAGGTCAACGTCACAACGTTTCCGCAGTGGGTTCCCGAAGAGGTGGCAAGGGCGGCTGCAAGGCTCACGGTTGAGGAAGCAACTGCACTCCTGCCGGGCGCCCCGACGATAAGTTCGCCCGGGAGGAAGCGAAAGGGCCGCCTGACAAAACGCCGCACCTGACCGCGGCGACGAGGACCGCGCAGCTGCGAAAACCCTTAAAAAGAAAGGACAATAATTATGAAGATTAAACTAACCAGCGTAATGGTAGCCGACCAGGACAAGGCGCTTAAGTTTTATACGGAGGTTCTGGGCTTTGTTAAAAAGAACGACATTCCAATGGGCGAATTTAGATGGCTAACCGTTGTCTCGCCCCAAGGGCCGGACGATATTGAATTGCTTCTTGAGCCGATGGGATTCCCCCCTGCCAGGACCTACCAAAAGGCGTTATTTGAAGCCGGGATGCCGTTAACGTCGTTTGCTGTTCTTGATATTCAAAAAGAATACGAAAGAATGAAAAAGCTCGGTGTGGTGTTTCGTACGGAGCCAACAAAAATGGGACCGGTAACCCTCGCCGTATTTGAGGATACTTGCGGGAACCTGATACAGTTAGCAGAGAAAGGAACATAAAAATGAAAAAGTATTTCTTAGTGTTCATTTTTCCATTTCAAGTAATTTCAATTAATGCTCAAGAAAACCAAAGTGCAAAAAAAACAGAAAAGGAACTTATAAATATTTCTCAAGAACTTATGAATGCTGTTGCTGTCGGAGATAAAGAAATATGGAATAAATATTTAGACGAGCATTACCTGGTTACCACAGAAGACGGCGAAGTAAAAAATAAAACTCAAATTATTGATGAATTAGCACCTTTACCAAAAGGATTTAAAGGATCAATAGAAGTTGTCGAGCCAAAAGTAATAAATATGGGTAATATTGCAATAATCAAGTTTATTGCCAAAGAATACGAAGAAGTATTCGATCGGAAAATTAACACCAAATACGCTGAAACCGATACCTATATTAGAAAAGGAGGTAAATGGAAACTTATTGCATCTCAGATAATGGAATTGAATGCGGTTCCAAACCCTATAAAGATAAATAAGGAATTACTGAAAGCCTATGAAGGTAAATACCAATTAACATCAGAAATAATTTATACAATCAGTGTAGAGGGGGATAAAGTATATGGCCAAAGAGGGAATAGGGCAAGGGAGGAATTAATTCCAGGAGGAGATGGAATACTTTTTAAACCGGGAAGTAGAATAATTAAATTATTTGAAAAAGATGAAAAGGGCAATGTAATAAGAATGCTTGATAGAAGAAATGGCAATGATCTTATTTGGAAAAGGATAAAACATGAAAAGTAAAACATCGCCTAACAAAAATCGGAAAGATGAAATATCCAACCAACTTAATGATTCCGTTCATTAAAGGTAAGATTGGAAAAGATATGGAAACAGGACTTAATAATCTTAAAAATGTTCTTGAGAGACAATAAATAAAATGACACGAAAAATTTTAGCGGTAACCTCATACAGCTTTGTCGGGTCTAATCACTGCAAGCGGAACGTTAGTCTCTTTAAAGTGAAATCTTTATGTTAGCAGTTTCGCATACGCTTCCAGTGGAAAAGTCGAAAGCTTATCGGGCAATCCTTTGGGGCGGTTTAATCGCCGGAGTTTTGGATATAACGGCGGCGTTCGTCACCAACGGCTTGCGGGGGATCAGCCCGATTCGAATTCTGCAATCAATTGCGAGCGGGCTGCTTGGCATGGGCTCTTACAAGGGCGGCTTCGTGACAGCCGTTCTCGGCCTGTTTTTGCATTTTATAATCGCGGCAGGAGCCGCCGCCGTTTACTATTTGCTCAGCCGCAAGCTAAGGTTTCTGGTAGAGCGGGCTATTGTTTGCGGCCCGGTTTACGGCGTCGCAGTTTACTTGTTTATGAATCTGATCGTATTGCCGCTCTCGGCTTTTCCTCACAAAATTTCATACCCGCTCGTTAAAGTCGTAACCGGCTTGATCGTGCATATGCTCTGCGTCGGGCTGCCGATCTCGCTCACCGTCCGCCGAATCGCGAGAAATGAAAAGGAGGCTCAAGCATGAGAATGTTACACGCTATTCCGGCCCTGCCGGTGAATGATATGGGGCGAGGTGTGGAGTTCTACCGTGATAAACTCGGATTCACTTTGCGCCATGGCGAGGATGGTTTCGCCATATTCCAGCGCGACGCGGTCGAGCTTCATTTATGGGCCGCCACTGATGAAAGCTGGCGCACGCGCAGCGTTGCGTCACCGGTCGTTTCCGGCGCCGAGTCGTTCATCGCCGGCACAGCCAGTTGCCGCGTGGGCGTCGAGGGCGTGGAGGAGTTGCATCGAGCACTCCATCCACTGGGAATCCTGCACCCGAAGGGGCAGATCTGCGACACGCCTTGGGGCACGCGCGAATTTGGTGTTCTCGATCCGGACAACAATCTGATCACGTTTTTTGAAAATAAATGACGTCTGACCCTTCGCAACGCCGAGCCACCGGCTTGACGAATTTTAGACATTTGCCATACCTTTCACCGGTATGCCCAAATACATCCCCTTTCTGCGGGGCATAATGGAAAGGAGTCCGGAATGCACAAGTACGAAGCCCGAATAAGCTGGAGCCGAAATGGGGAAAAATTCTCCGACAACCGCTACAGCCGCGGCCACGAGTGGTCTTTCGATGGCGGCGTGAAAGTCCCCGCCTCCGCTTCTCCGGCCGTGGTTCCGGCTCCGTACTCCGTTGCCGAAGCGATTGACCCGGAAGAAGCGCTGGTGGCCGCCGCATCGAGCTGTCACATGCTGTCGTTTTTGTTCCTGGCCGCCAAGCAGGGGTTCGTCGTGGAAAGCTATGTGGACGAGGCCTTTGGAGTAATGGAGAAAAACCCGCAGGGGAAATTCGCCTTCTCCCGCATTACGCTTCGCCCAAAAATTCAGTTCTCGCCCGAAAAGCCGCCTTCTCCCGCAGAACTGGAGGCGCTGCATCGCTCGGCGCACGAGGAGTGCTACATTGCCAACTCACTCAAGTGCGAGGTGGTGGTGGCGGCGGGCTGATTTTAAAAATGGGCAGGCACAGAGGCCTGCCCCTACATTCTTCATTTTTTTCGTAGGGGCGACCCGCCTGCGGCGGGTGGTCGCCCGTTTTAACACGCCCGGCAACTTGACCACTACTGGCAATTTTTCATACCTTTCCCCCGTATGCCCAAATACATCGCCTTCCTGCGAGCCATAAACGTCGGCGGACATACCGTCAAAATGGAGCGCCTAAAAAAACTTTTCGAAACGTTGGGGTTCACCAATGTCGAGACCTTCATCGCCAGCGGCAACGTCATCTTCGATTCCAGCTCCAAAAACACAAAAACGTTGAAAACCCTGAGCGCAGTCGAAGGGCTCGAAAAAAAGATTGAAGCGCATTTGCAAAAATCGCTCGGTTATGAGGTTTCCACTTTCATTCGCTCCAGTTCCGAGCTTGTCGAAATCGCCGGTTACAAACCGTTTCCCGAAACGGAAATCGCCAAAAGCCATGCGCTCTTCATTGGCTTTCTGCAGGCTCCGCCATCAACGGAAGCGAGAAAGAAGCTGTTATCGGTCGATTCCAAAATAGACCGCTTTCATATTCATGGCCGGGAGCTGTACTGGCTTTTTTTGGGCACCCGCTTTCCCGATTCCAAATTTTCCGGGCCGCTTTTGGAAAAAACGCTCGGAATGCCGGCGACTATTCGAAATTCAACCACCGTCAAAAAGCTGGTTGAAAACCTTGAGCGAAGTCGAAAGGTTGAAAATCCTGAGCGAAGCCGAAGAGCGGAAAAATATCCCTGATTTTTTTATACTATGCACTTGGTTGTTAGTTATAGGTTGTAACGGGAGGAGGGACGCACGGCCAACTTCGTATTAGTCCATGGCGCCTTCTTTGGCGCCTGGTGTTGGAACCGGGTGATTCCCCGGCTTCGGTCACGCGGGCACGAGGTCTATACCGTGACGTTGACCGGTCTGGGTGAACGTTCTCACCTCCTGATTCCGGAGGTCGGCTTGCAGACGCACGTGGAGGATGTCGTGAACTTCCTCAAGTTCCAGGACCTGCAGGAAGTCATTCTGGTTGGCCACAGTTACTCCGGTATGGTAATTGGCTCTGCCTGTCATCGGGTGCCGGAGCGAATCGCGCACCTGGTTTACCTCGACGCGTTTGTGCCTGAAAATGGAAAGTCCCTCTTTGATTTGCAGGTGGAACGCTTCCGAAAGATGTTGCAAGAGCTTGCTAAAGTGGAAGGGGAGGGTTGGAAGATTCCGGCGTTGGACCCGGGCAGCGAGACGCTCGGGGTTACCGATGAGAAAGACGTAGCGTGGCTCCGTTCCAAGCTGACGGCGCATCCTCTTCGCACGCTTGCGGAGCCGGCGATTCTCGGAAACCCCAATGCGGACAAAATTCCGCGAACCTTCATTTTTTGCACCGGCAACCCACCCGACGGTTCGTTTCCCCGTATCGCGAAACAGCTCAAAGGGCGTGCTGACTGGAGATATATGGAGCTGGCCGCGGCCCATTGCGCGATGATTACCGCGCCAGAGGCCCTCTCGGAAAAGCTCTTGGAGGTCCTGAAATGACGACGCTTTTGGAAAAGATTCTCGGAACACCCACCCCTTCCCGTTTCGGGAAGGGGCCGGGGGTTAGGTCGCTTTCCCCTCCACCACCGTTAAAAAGCTTGCGGAAAAATATGCTTCGGCTTGACCTATTTTGGGGGATTTGCTATACATCTTCTAATGGCGATACAGGTGGAAGTGTAGATGCCTAAAAAGAAGCCTGAAATTAAGGGCCTATACTACATCACCCACATCAATAACTTGCCGTCGATTCTCCAGCACGGGATTCTTAGCCACCGGCTCGTTCAGGAACGCGGCATCCCGTATACGCAAATCTATGACGCTGAAATCGTCAGCAACCGGCAAGCGAAAATCGCTCCTGATGGAAAGAGCCTTTGGGATTTCGCGAACGTCTACTTCCAGCCTCGCAACCCCATGCTGTATCGTGTGCTCCACGAGAAAGATGCCGCGGACCTCGTGGTTATTGGGGTACTCCCGCGAGTTCTGTCGAACCCTAGCGCCTTTATCGCTCTCGGCAATGCAGCAAGCGGGGCGACCGAAATTCTCCCTTCAGCAGAGGGGCGTGCACGCATCTCGGAGATCTGGGACACCATCAACGCTGAGTGGTGGAACGCTGTGGACGGGTCAAAGCGAAAGATCATGGCGGAGTGCTTGGTACCAGACTCCATAGCGCCAGAAGAGATTCTCACAATCTTTGTTGCGAGTCACGAGGTAGCGGAAAAGGTAAGAAATCTCTACCCACCGCGTTTGGTCACCGTTGTTCCGGAACCCGCCATGTTCTTTAGGCCGGCAAAGCGATCCCGTGTCACCGACCACATTGTCTTGGTTGATGGAGACATGTTTTTCTCTACACGGCAGACACTTACGGTTAGCGTCAATGTCGTCGGGATTATGGGGAAGGGTTTGGCTTCTCGAACAAAGTATCAATTCCCGGACGTTTACGTTGTGTACCAAGACGCTTGTCGGAGTCGAAAACTTCAAATGGGCAAACCCTACCTTTACAAACGGGAGGCATTCGTTGACCAGGAGCTGGCAGACGAGTCGGGAACATTGCCTGGAATCAACGCCAACAAATGGTTCCTGCTCTTCGCAACGAAAAAGCATTGGCGTGATGCATCAGACCTGCAGGCAATTCGAGATGGACTCCGGTGGGTCAGGGACAACTTTGCGGTTGAGGGAATCAAGTCCCTCGCAATGCCGGCCCTCGGTTGCGGTCTTGGACGGCTTGATTGGAAAGACGTTGGTCCAGTAATGTGTCAAGAGCTTGCTGGTTTGGGTATCCCCGTGGCGATTTATCTTCCCAGAGAGCGCCAAATTCCAGAGGAGTACCTTTTGCCACAATATCTCCTGTCCCCCGCAAAGTAAGAAGCTGGCGGTCTATAAACTATATTGAGAAAAACAATGAAAAAAACTTACTGTAATGGCGGGGTTGGGGCGATGATGGACGAGTATGAACGGGCGGCCTAAACAAAAGTTCGGCGGCGCTGCGTCCACCGTCAAGATTTCCATGCGCAATCGTCTACTTATTGTTGCGATTCTCCTATCCGCCCTGGCCGCCCGGTTTACAGCGGCTCGCGCCCAAGGCCCCGCCCCTCCCGTTCATTTGGCCATAGGGTTCGGGGTGGATACAACGACATCACCACACGGTGAAATCTTAGCGCTTTATCGGAACTATCTCACCCATCGCCTCGACTCGCTCCGACCCAATCCCTATTGGTCTGCGGCAGAGCAAAAGAAATGGCCCGTCTTCGATCTCCTCGCCCCCTACATTTACCAGGGCTTTTCCAATTTCACCATCGTACATCTTGCTCCCGCGGTCGGCCTCGACAGCACCTATCTCGTCCGGACGCTCATTTCGTCCGTCGATGACTCGACCAATGAGGTCCGGCCGCTGGCCTTGTACCGCGTGTATGCGACTCGCGAGGCCGGGAGCTGGGTGCTTGCCAATGCCCTCCCCCGCCTGACACGCGGATGGAACCGCGAAAAGATCGGCCGGGTCACGTTCGTGTTCCCCCCCAGCCGCACCTTCGCGCGCGCGCGTGCCGAAAGAACCGCCGCCTTTGTCGATTCTCTCGCTCGCGCGTTTGACATACCACCCCCGCCCACTATCGACTACTACTTCACCGATGACTTGAGCGAGACCTTGCGCGCAGCCGGTCTCGAGTTCTTTCCCCTTGGGTCCGACACGGTCGGGGGCAGAAGCAGCGTTTTGAACCGTCTGGTGTTCATCGGCTCATCCGGCAACGGCGAGGAATACCGGCACGAGCTTGCCCACGTCATCCTCTGGCCGGTCTTGGCTCCGCTCAAGGCCGCAGGGCTCGTCCAGGAAGGGTTGATGACCTGGACGGGCGGTTCCGCCGGGCTGGACTTCAAGGAGCTCATCCCCGGCCTCAAACGCTATCTCGATGCCCATCCTGATTTGACCCTCGAGACCATCATGACCAACCCGCCGTTGCGGGAAGGAACTTTGGACGTGGGTTATGACGGCTTTGCGGTGCTCTGCAAAATGGTTTACGATGCGGGCGGTCTTGCGGCCATTCGCAGGTTGGCGAATGCCGGATTTGAACCAAGCCTCGTGCTCGGCACCGCCGCACAGCTCCTGAACGTATTGCCAGCCGAGCTTGATGGGCTTTGGCGCAACCGCATCGCTGCCCTGTCACGGTAATAGGTGGACAGGGGCATCACCATTGACGGGATAAAGGAGAGATGTTATGCTCAAGATTATGAAAAAGACTTATCGTAAAGGCGGCGTGGGGGCGATGATGGACGAGTATGAGCGGGCGGCGGGGGAGCTAAAGCTTTTGCTGCAGCAAACCTCCGAAGAGAACTTCAACCGAATCGTCGATACCGAAACCAAAGACCTTGACTGCCGCTCCATTCAAACCATAATCGGCCACGTGGTGGGAGCGGGATACGGCTATGCCGATTATATCCGCACGGCGTTTTCCATCCCCTCCGCCCGACCGGAAAGTGTGCCGGTTCTCCATCGGGAGGCGGTGGAAAAAATCGATGCGTTTTTGGCCTACACCGCCCAAACGCTGGAAGGGAAGTGGGAGATGACGGATGAGGAGATTATGGGCGTATCAATGAAGGTGCGCTGGGGCCCGACCTATGATTTGGAACAGCTTTTGGAACACGCCATCGTGCACATCCTGCGCCACCGGCGGCAGGTGGAAAGGTTTTTGTTAAAAATGGCGTAGTGTCGCAAATGCAACCCCCTATGGTCCCCCTTAAATAAAGGGGGACAAAATATTTGTTTTGCATTTTTCTGTCCCCCTTGACAAGGGGGACGAGGTTCGAAGAACCGGAGGGGGTAAATAAGGAGATTCAAAAAATGCTCAAACTTGCCATTCCCGTTCTGCATGTCTCAAATTCCGCCAAGGTGGAAGAATTCTACTGCATCCGGCTTGGTTTCCGCCGGGAATTTGCCAATCGTCCGGATGAGAAAAAACCGGACCCATGCTATATGGGAATCTCGCGGGACGGGGTGTGGCTGCACCTCTCCTCCTTTTCCGGCGACGGGGTTTCCGGCAACGTGGCGAATCTCTACGTCGATGACGTGGATGCGCTCTTTTCCGAATTCATCGCCAAACAGGTCAAAATCCACCTCAAACCGACCAACCAAAGCTGGGGCACGCGGGAAATGTATGTAAAAGACGCTGACGGCAACTGCCTGCGGTTTGTGCAGGAACGATAAGTTTTCCGACCCCTTATAGTCCCCCTTAACTACAGGGGGACAAAAGTGCTATTTTTCTGTCCCCCTGTTTTCAAGGGGGACGAGGCACGGAGTGCCGGAGGGGGTAAAACAGGAGGTGCATAATGGGAAAAATTAACTGGACTCGGGTTTTCCTTTGCGGGCTGGTGACGGGCTTCGTCTGGACAATTCTTTCTATTATTCTCCTCATTTTTTTCGGAGGGGCATTTTTGGACGCGGTGCGGGCCGCCATGCCAAACCGAAGTGTTGGCGTGCACCTGTTTTTGTTCTTCGAAAATCTCGCGGCAGGCATCTGGGGGATCTGGCTCTACGCGATGATTCGCGCGCACTCCGGCCCGGGGCCAAAGACCGCGGTCGTGGCTGGCTTGGCCTGGTGGGTCATCGTCAGTCTGCAGTCTGCCAAATGGGTGGCGCTCGGATTCGTCCCCGCCAAAGCCGCTCTTGGCCTATTGCTGCCAACCCTGCCCGCCATCATCGCGGCCACGCTGGCGGGGGCCTGGCTCTATAAAGACAGGGATTAGGGATTAAAATCAATTTCAAGGAGGATTCACCGATGGGCACCAAAGATTCGCCTTCCAACGATGACGAAAAAATCGTCAGCGCGCTCGATACCGAGTATCAGGAAGCGGTAAAAAACCACGACGCCGCCAAAATGGATCGGATTCTGGCGGATGATTTCGTGCTCGTGACCGGTAAGGGGAAAGTCTTCACGAAAGCCGACCTGCTCAAGGAGGCGGCCGACACGGAAGTGATCTACGAGCGTCAAGAAGATTCCAACCAGACCGTTCGCGTGTGGGGAAACGTGGCCGTCGTCACGGCCCTTTTGTGGGCGAAGGGGACCGAAAAAGGGGTGCCGTTCGACTACAAGCTCTGGTTCAGCGACACGTATGTGCGCACGCCGACCGGCTGGCGCTACCTGTTCGCTCAATCTTCGATTCCGCTCCCGAAGACGCCCTGATCGCAGGGATGTGCCATACAATTTTCGTAATGCCACCCAATGAAACCCTATAGAACGGAGAAAATATGAAGAACCGATTTCGCACCGCAGTTGGAGTCATCGCCGGCATCTATCTATCCTTTTCTCTTGGCTCTGCCGCGTATGCGCAGGCCAGTGCGGCCGATTCAGGCGCAGTCAAAAAGGAGGCGGTCGTGACGAAAAAGGCAAGCGGCACGTTTGAAGTAAAACTAACCCCCCAGCCGACGGCCGACAGCGGAGGGGCGGCCAACCTAAGCCGGATGTCCATCGACAAGAAGTTTTCCGGCGACCTCGAAGCGACCAGCAAAGGGGAGATGCTGGCGGCCGGCACGGGCGCTCCGGGCTCCTCCGGCGGTTACGTTGCCATCGAGCGGGTCAGCGGGAAGCTCTCCGGCCGCAAAGGCAGTTTCGTGCTCCAGCACAGTGGCACGATGACGCGCGGCGTGCCGCAGCTCGTCATCACCGTGGTGCCGGACTCCGGCACCGACGAATTGAAGGGCCTTTCTGGCAAAATGGAGATAAACATCGCAGAAGGAAAGCATTCCTACATCTTCGAGTACACGCTGGCCCATTAGGGATGAAGAAACTGGTTGAAATACGTTCCTATAATCTGAAACCGGGCCGCCGCGAGGAGTTTCATCGGCTGGTTGTGGAGAAATCGTTGCCTATGCTTAAGCGATGGAAGGTCGACGTGGTTGCCTTTGGGCCTTCTCCCCACGACAGCAACTCCTATTATCTCATTCGCGCCTACGACAGCTTGGATGACCGGCAAGCAAGTCAGGATGCCTTCTATGGAAGTCCCGAATGGCGGCAAGGGCCGCGCGAGGCGATCATAGCCTTGATAGAAAGCGATACTTCCATAGTTATCGAAATGGAAGAATCGACCGTGGACGCTCTGCGGAGAAAATCGTAAGGTCAGGGTTTATAAACAATAAAGAGAACGGTCAGGCGCTTTGGTTGGGTGGCTGACCCTTCTTTAATGTAATAACCGTCACCTCCGGCCAAATGCCGACCCGCCCCGGAAAACCCAAATAGCCAAAGCCGCGGTTCACGTAAAGAAATTTGTCCTGTTCCCGATACAGCCCCGCCCAGTGCGGATAGCGGTATTTCACCGGACTCCACTGCCACCCCGGAATTTCAATGCCAAATTGCATCCCGTGCGTATGCCCGGATAAGGTTAAAGGAATTCGCTCTGGAAAACTTTGCACCACCGCATCCCAGTGCGAAGGGTCATGCGAAAGCAAAATCTTGAAATCGGTTGGGCTGGTGCCTTCCAAAGCTTTTCCCAAATCCCCCCGCTGACGAAAAGGTGGCCGCCCCCAATTTTCCACACCAAGCAGGACGATACGCCCGCCATTTTTGACTATTTCCACATTCTCATTCAAGAGCAGCCGGAACCCCAGTTCTCTTTCAACCGCCTTCAATTCCTCAAAATTTTTCTCTTTTGCCTCCGGCGAACTCCAGCCAAGGTAGTCGCCGTAGTCATGATTGCCTAAAATCGAAAACTGGCCGTAAGGCGCCTGCAGCCCGCCGAAAATTTTCATCCAGCCCTCCATCTCCGTAGCCCGGTTGTTGACCAAATCGCCGGTGAAAACCAAAAGGTCAGACTCCTGCGCCCGTATCAAATCGACCCCTTTTTGCACCGCTTTTGGATTGTCAAAACTCCCGACGTGATAATCGGAAACCTGCGTGATGGTAAAACCGTCGAAAGCATCCGGCAAATCGGGGAAATAGAGGGTGTGCCGCCGCAACCGAAAATCGTATTTCCCTTCGGTCACGCCGTACAAAACGGATGCGAAAGGGAGGCTGGCGGCCAAAAGCCCCATCTGGCTGATAAACTTCCTTCGGCTTTCAAAAATTTCTGGCTGCGCCCCCGGTCTTACGTTTTGCCACCGTGCTCGAAGAAAAACCGAAGCCGCGCGTAAAATCCGAAAAGCATCTTCAGCCGCCAAAAAGAGAGCGAAGGCTAGTTTGGGTAAATAGGAAAAAAGGAAAAAGACAAAAAGCAGCACGATTTGCCGAAAGCGTCCGCCGGGAAAAAGATTAAAGACGATGCCCAAAACCGCCGCAAAAAAAAGAAAACTCAACCCCCAATAACCGAAGTGAATAAACCGTTTGGTAATCAACCGGCCGAGCCTGGCCGTTAAGGTTTTTATCCCCTGAAAAACGTACCAGTCAAGCGCCGCCAACGATATAAAAAAAACCGCCAGCCATATCCAAGTGGAACTTCTCACATCCTTCTCTTTTCGACCCCTCGCCTATACATCTTTACTACGCTTTGGAGCCGCAATTTGTTCCCCAAGCCCTTGGAGTACGAATTTTTTCCTTGTTTCACCCAATACTTTGCCTATTTTTAGAACCGAAGAACAGAGGGGGGCAAATGTAGGATGAGAACAGAAAAGGAGGAATAAGTTATGATTTTAGTCCGCAACGTATTTCAACTGAAATTTGGCAAGGCCAAAGAAGCAACGACTTTGTGGAAAGAAGGAACGGCAATGTTAAAGAAAGCCGGCGTCAGCTCCACCCGCGTCTTGATTGACCTTGTCGGGCCCTTTTACACTTTGGTTCTGGAAAATTCTTTTAACAGCTTGGCCGATTTTGAAAGCTTTCACAAAACCCACGGGGGTAACGAGGATTGGAAAAAATGGTACGAAAAATTCTCCGCGCTGGTGGAATCCGGCCACCGGGAGATATTTACAATCGTGGAATAATCAAGGCAATACGGTATCGACAGCCGCTGGTATTGTCTATAGTCTAATCCTGCAGGACAAGGGAGTTCCGGACCTTTTTCAAAACTCCGCCGGGGGTGGCATACCACCAGCGAGGCGAGTCAAAAACCTCGCGCCCGTCCACCTCAACCGTAAGCTGCCCTAACCCGCCTTTATTGAGGTTAACCCCAAACCCTGTTCCTTTTGCAATTCAGCCGCCACCCGGGCGGCTATGCTGCGCTTGACCGGTCAAATCGGACAGTAATAAATCGAAACTTTTTTCATCTTAGTCCTTTTATACGAAGTGCCCAGTGGAAGGTTTCACTTTTTCAGCGGCCAGGCCGCCGCCGCCGTTTGGCCGACCTGCTTTACCACTTCTGGAACATCCGCTCCAAAGCGCCGAATTTTATGTTTCCACAGCAGCCTGCCGGTAGCCGCTTCCACCAGCCGAAACTCGACCAAAAGCTCCACGCCTCGGCGGAGATACTTGGAAGCCCTGATTTGACGGGTAGTCTGATTTGAACCTTCGGATTCATATAATCGGATAACTTTCGTGTAAAGCAGCGCCTCCGCCGAAAAAAACTTTCCCAAACTGTCCGGAGGAATGCAGAGAATTTGGTCGTCCTCGAATTCCGAATTTTTAAACTGCAGGCGAATCCCTCCCGGAAAAACAAAAGAACGCCCCGCGTCACCGTGCATTATCCGCAGGGTAAAGTCGTCTTCGAGCAGCTGGCGATTTTCAAGTGCAAACTTGTTCTCGCTTGCGATTTCAAAAGGCAAAAAGGCCACCACGCGCACTTTTTGCCGGATTTCGGGGTCCCAACTTCCAGCCCAAACCCGCGTCCTGGTATAAAAACCAATTAGTCCAAAAACAAATAAGTAAAAACCAAGCCGCCTCACTTCGCCCCGACTGTCTTTTTAGCTTCTTTTCCGCTTTCCAAACCTTCGATTTTCGTTAATTGCTGGGCCTGATTGAAAACAATTTCCGCTTTCAATTCCGGCCTATTCGGGGCGGCCAGCAAAAATTGAGTCAGCGCCTCCTGTTTTACCAACCCCACCCCGGGAGCATACCAGGATGTGGTTAAAAGCTTCCCCCCGGCAACCTGCATAACCACTCCCCCTATCCCTTGAAATGTTCCGCGAACGTCATTGGTAAAAGTTTTCACCTTGAGGCAGTTTTTAAACGTTCCCGCCGGAACGGTTACATCCTCATTTCCTTCAACGATAGCTTCCGGATTTACGGTAACGCCCTGAAACTTCATCGGGCCGACTTTCCAGCCTTTTCCAAAAACGACCGGCAGTTTAATAACCTGCAGCGGCGGCTCAAAATGGGTCGATTCCGGCCGCGGCCCGGAACTTAAGTAATCTCGAATGTTAGCCAAAAGAAAAATTCCATCCGGCTTAACCTGATAGTAACTTTCCGTCTTGGAAGCTACGTTTTGGGCGCCTTTGGGCCCTCCCGAAACCGAATCCTTGCGAGTAGCGCGCACCAAAAAAGCTTCCTTGCCCAAAGCCCGTGAAGTCCCCGCCATTTCTTCCAGAATTTCCGATTTCGCGGAAAGGTTCCCGTTTTCGGTCCTTTTCCCGTCAATAAGGGTGGATTGACTGCGGGTCGCCAGGTAGTGCTTGGCGACCCCGGCCTTAAGAGGGAAGTACTCCAACTTTTGCTGTGCTAAAGCTTGAGAAACCAGCACCGCCATTCCTAAAAACCCCAAAAACCTGCGCATTTATGCTCCTTTCAAAAGGTTAAATTTCACCCCGATAAGATACGCTCCTCCGCGCTTTTTTCAAGGGCTTACTTTACTTGCCCTTTGCCTCAAAACTCCTATATTTATACAACCCGGAAAGCTCTGGGGAAGAATTTAAGGAAGGAGGGAGGATGAACCGCTACTTTTGGCCGGATATGCCGGTGGGCAGAAAGCCCGCCGAGGTGCGCAAGCCCGTCAAAAAGGTCAGGCCTTATCAAGCCCGGCGGATTTCCATAGTTACCAGAGACAAAAAACCGTATTTTGCCGAAGAGCGCTGGAAAAGCTATGCCGAAAATTCTTTACAGCGCGAAGCCGGCCGCTTTGGAATCAAAATCCTGGCCTTCGCCGTGCTAAACAACCGCGTGGAGCTTTTGGCAGAAAACGTGCCCGACGTTCGCGTTTTCGACCGGATGCTGCGCTTCTTTATGCAGGATACCGAAATCGAGTTTAAAATAAAAGAACAGCGCCGGCTCTGGATGGGCAATTACTATACCAAGGGAATCACGGTGGACGATTCGCTGGAGGAAGCGATTGCCGATGTTCAGGCTTTGGCAAAACCAGCCGCCAAAACGGAGGCTGTGGAGGTTGTCGAAAAAACCGTGTAGCCCACCCCGCCTACGGCGGGCCGGTGGAGAATCCAAAGAATGAAAACTTTTTTTGTCGAAACCTACGGCTGCCAGATGAACGTCGCCGACTCCGAAACCGTCGGCGGTATCTTGAGCAAGGCCGGATACCAACCGGCCCCGGAGCTGGAAGAGGCGGACGTCATCTTCGTCAACACCTGCGCCATCCGCGAACGGGCCGAAGAGCGCGTGCTCGGGCGCTTGAGCGAGTTGGCCCGCCTGAAAACCAGAAAGCCGGAGATAGTCTTAGGCGTGCTCGGCTGTATGGCCCAACATATTAAAGACAAGGTGACCGCACAGGTTCCCGCCGTTGATATTGTCGCCGGCCCAGACAGCTATCGCAAACTGCCGCAGATGATTTCCGAACGGAACGACGAACCGTATCTCGAAGTCAATCTTTCCCGAACGGAAACGTATGCCGATGTGGACCCTCTCCGTTCCTCCGGCATCCGCGCCTGGGTTTCGATTATGCGCGGCTGCGACAAATTCTGCACTTTCTGTATCGTCCCCTACGTCCGTGGCCGCGAACGTTCACTCCCGATGGCGGATATCTTGCGACAACTTGAAACGCTCACCATCGAGGGCTACAAAGAAGTTGTTTTTCTCGGCCAGACCGTCAACGCTTACAAAGATATATCTGTTCCGACCAATGACTCGGCACCAGGTTCCTCTACGCCCTTAACGTCTAAAGACGGCATCCCCCGCCGCCGCAACGCCTTCGCCGCGCTTTTGAAAAAAGCGGCGGAGGTCGAGGGCATCGAGCGCATCCGCTTCACTTCTCCTCATCCAGTCGATTTCGATTGGGAAACGATTGAAGCAATGGCGGAAAATCCGAAAATCTGCCCGCAGCTGCATCTCCCCTTGCAGTCCGCCTCCAATCCGGTGTTGTTGAAAATGAAACGCCGTTACACCATCGAGTATTACGATAGGCTCTTGGACGCCTTCCGCCGCTCGGTGCCGAATTTAGCCGTCTCGACCGATATCATCGTTGGTTTTCCCGGGGAAACGGAAGCCGACTTCCAGGCCACCTACGACTATCTGGCCCAAACCCGCTACGACAGCGCCTTTTTGTTCAAGTATTCCCCCCGTCCCGGAACGAAATCCTACGAATGGGGCGACAGTTTGCCGGAGGAAGAAAAACTCCGCCGCTTGCAGACGGTAATTGCTTTGCAGGAAAAAATCTCCTTCGAAAAAAATCAGAAGTGGGTGGGGAAAACGGTGGAAGTGTTAGCCGAAGGTCCCTCCAAAAAATCAATCAATAATTCCCTCGTAGGCGGCACTTCTTCATCCCGAGTGCAACCGAGGGACAGTGCCGCTAAAGGAAGCGGCAACGCTACCTGGTTCGGCAAATCCCCCCAATTCAAAACCGTCGTCTTCAAACCGTGCAATTCTACACCCGTTTCCGTAGGCGGCACTTCTTCATCCCGAGCGGCTTGCTCCGAGCGAAGTCGAGGAGAGTCGAGGGGCAGTGCCGCTAACGGAATCAAACCCGGCGACAAAGTTCCCGTCCCCATCTCCCGCGCCACCAGCCATACCTTGTTTGGAGCGGGCATTCAAGGGGTCGGCTCAAACCATCCCCATCTGGTAGCCGACACTTCAGTGTCGGGCCTCAATTCGTAGGCGGCATTTCCAATGCCGCTCTCTAAAAGATAAAAAGCGAATGACCGAAAAATCACGCCAACAGATATCAACCGGGTCTCCCTACGAACCCCGTGTTGGCATCTCCCGCGCCGTTCGTATTGGAAACATTATTGCCGTTACCGGCACAGCGCCGTTGGGGCCGGATGGAAAAACTTTAGCAGTGGGCGACCCGGCGGCACAGGCTCGCCGATGTTTGGAGATTATTTCAGAAGCCCTGGAAAAACTCGGCGCAAGCCTTTCCGACGTGATTCGGACGCGAATTATTCTCACCAGAATTGAGGATTGGGAAAAAGTTGCTCTGGTTCACGGCGAGTTCTTCAAAGACATTCGCCCGGCTAATACAATAATGCAGATCACTCGTTTCATCGACCCTGATTGGCTGATCGAAATCGAAGCAGACGCGGTCGTTTGAAAAAAAGAAACCCAAATTTCCCTTTTCCGACAAAACTACAGCTAACACCATCAATCCCGGCGACAAAATTTCCGTCCCCATCTCCCGCGCCACCAGCCATACGTTGTTCACTGCAATGGAAAAGAATACCAGCCTATAAACGCGAGACGATTTTTTTACTTTGTCAATTCCAAATTCCCCGACCCCTCAAGAATTTGGTCTATGTTTTCAATGGCGATTCGAGCTTCATCTTTGGAAATATGAGGTTTAAGCTCGACTATACGAGTAGCTCGTTTTTTGACATTACTCTTTTTTGCGGCCTCGCGGGTAACGTATAAAGCCGTAGTCAGTTTCTCTAAGTCAGCTACTCCCATAGCACCGAATTTTTCTGATACGAAATTCATATAAGGCTCATGCCGCTGAAGAGCAGCCGAAAATTGTTTCAACAACTCCTTACTACGCGGTGTAGGAATCAAGCTGGGCCCATATGGATCTCTGGCCTTTAACTCGAATAACCCATCTGCTCGCATTGCCGTAAGCTCATCCCGTAGGTCAAAAGAAAACGGCCCGTGCTTATAAAAAATAAAATCATACCCTGTAGGTAACCCAAAGACCTCTTGTAGAAAATATACGGTTTTTTGAATGTGCGTTTCTCCGCACCAACTCCCCCGTTCGAGAAGTTTACTTGCCAATGCAGAGATAAGGGCGGCCTTTTGCAATCTGTTTGAATCCATAATCAACCTCCCGTTTTCAGTGTAATGATATCAAGTCGCTTCTCGTTCAGCCATTTTGTCGCCTCATCAAGCCTCTCTGGTGCAATATACACATTTTCAACAGATACTGTCGGTATATTTATTACTTCCGATATCTTCGTGGAGGAAACAATCTCTTCTCCTGTATTGAGAGATACGGGAAAATCGGGCGCACCGCCTTTCGAAATATACTTGTCATGTTTTACCATATTTTCGCCAAATTTGACTTTCGCGGCATTGAAAACAGCAAGCCCTGCTTCGATGTTTATATCGGTGTCAACTGGATTACGTCGATAAAAAACTCGAAAATGCTCATGCTGAACTATTCGTACGGCGTGCTCGTATCCCGGTTTTGAGCTATCGAATGCTGCATCATACAAAGCGGCAGTGATCTCATTGTCTGTAAAACCAAAAAAATCGCTCAGTTTTACCGGAAACCTTCCACCCGGAAGCCAAGCAGCCAAAAAGTCCTGCAGGTGGATATCGTAAATTCTACGAACGCGGTGGAGGTAAACTTGGGAGTACATCATATATCTCGCTAACAACAAAGCCTCTGCAGATTGAGTACCTCCCTCTTCTACCCAAGCGTTGGTTCTCCAGAAGAAGGGGATGGCAGAATTCGCATGGTATCGATCAGGCGATAATGGTCGAATCTCCCATAGGCCACTCCAAGATGATGGGAATCGCGTAAAAGATAGTCCATTCTATCGACACCAAAAACATCTCCGGTAATTATTTCTGAAAGTATTGCTTCCCAATTGGAAAAATTTGGATTTATAGCGTAACTACCAGCCAAATTTTTTAATTTTTCGGGACCAACTGCAAGCTTAGCAATATCCTCTGCCCGCAGAGGAAACGTCATACCTTTCCATATCTTTTGCATCTCTTCGCTTAAAATTATCTCTATAGCTAGCCTTTCGTGATCCCACCCCTCGGGCAAAAGCTGTTTCTCCGCTGCATGAGAAAAAGGTAAATGACCAACATCGTGGCAAAGAGCGGCCATACGAAGAACTTGACGCCAGTAGTCCCGCTTCTTTTTTTCCACAACCTCAGGTAATAAGCGCTGAACTTCTATTCTTAGGTTGGTTTCGCCGGTTATCACATCAAAAACCCTACTCGCAAGTTCCATAACCCCCAAAGAGTGCTCAAACCGTTTATGGCTCGCCCCTGGATATACTAAATAGGTAAGCGCTAGCTGATGAATATGTCTAAGGCGCTGGAATGGCCGTGAATCCAAGACCTTTCGTTCTTCTGAGTCAAGCCGTATAAATACGTGAATCGGGTCCCGAATTTCGTGTATATTTTTAACCATACTGTTGGCCGTTGACTTAGACGGGTGGAGCAAATTAACAGAACCCGCATCAAAAAAACAAGTGTTGCACTTAGGAAGAGAAACCTTGAGTTATTACCCTACAGCATCCCCAAAAACTCCTTCCACGGCGTGGCCGGCAAGGTCTCGGTGGTGGAATGCCCGCGCTGTGGTGAGCGTAGTCGAACCATAGGGGCACGTTGCACGTGCCCGCTTTTTTGTTTTTTTTGTACTTGTAGGGGCAATCCCTCTGTGGTTGCCCTGCCTTTGTATTTCGCAACCGTAGGGGCACAGCGTGCCGTGCCCATCCTCGGCGCATAGAATCAGCCCGATTACTTTTGTTGCTGCTCCCTTCGCAAAATCCCTTTCAGCTTCCCTTCCATCTTCTGCTTCGGCATCATATCCCGCGTCCGCTCGGCAACCTCCAGCCCTTTTCTTAAAATTTCCTTGACCTCTTCCATCCTGCCCAATTTCTGCAGCGCCTCGGCCAAAAGCGGATAGACCGCCGTGTAATCCGGCTTTAATTCTATTGCTTTTCTGAATGAATCGACGGCCTCTTCCCACAACCCTTCTTCCAAGCACGCGTTCCCCAAGCCGAAATACGTCAAAACGTCAGTGGGATCCAGAACAACTAATTTTCGGAATTGTTCAACGCGCTGGGAAACCATAAAATTTTAATCAAAATCGCTATTTTCGATAGCTTTGTTATCTCGCTCGACCATTTTCATAAGTATGTCCAAAATCCTCTGCAGCTCCAAGTCGGAATAAAAATGAATCTCCAGTTTTCCCCGCCCGCGCCGGTTGCGGTTAATTCGCACGCGGGTGGCAAAATGCTGCTGCAATCGGGCCTGCAATTCTTCCACTTCCGCCGGCAGCTCCGGCGCCCGCTTGGCCGCGCGCCGTTTCAAAACCAATTTCTCCGCCGAGCGCACGGTCATCTTCTCCCCCGCCATTTTCTCCGCCAGCCGCTTCTGCACTTCCGGGTCGGCCACGTTTATCAACGTGCGCGCATGCCCGGGAGTAATCTCTCCAGAAGAAATCCTTTTTTGAATCTCGACCGGAAGGGTTAACAGCCGCAGTGAATTGGCCACCACCGAACGGTTTTTCCCAACTTTTTGCGCCACTGTTTCTTGAGTCAAACTACATTCATCAATAAGCCGTTTGTAACCCCGCGCTTCATCAATCGGGTCCAAATTTTCTCTCTGCAGATTTTCAATCAAAGCCAGCTCTATAATAGCTTCCTTGGAAAGCCCCTCAAGAATGATTGAGGGGATCAACTTAAGCCCTGCCATTTCGGCAGCACGGAGTCTCCGCTCTCCGGCAACCAATTCGAAACCAACGCCCTTTGGAGTTACCAAAATTGGCTGTAGTACCCCTTTTTCTATTATTGATTGAGCTAATTCATTCAGGGTTTCCTGGTCAAATTCCGACCGCGGTTGAAAAGGATTCGGCGAAACCTGGCCGATTTCAATTTCCTTTAAATTGCCGGATTCAACTGCAGTTTCTTCCGAAAGCCCCGGTATCAGGGCGCCAAGTCCTCTTCCCAATGCTGGTTTAGTCATCTTTCCACCTCTTTTACTTCAGAAATGTTTTACGTTCCTCATTCGCTCTTTCTCCCCTCTACTAATAGCCGGCCATCACTTTTTAGTTCAATTTTTATGGAAATTTTGCCCGCTAAGAATTCAAGAGCTCCTTGGCTAAAGCTAAATAGTTTTCCGCCCCGGTGGATAAAATATCATAGAGTATTATCGGTTTTCCAAAGGAAGGCGCTTCCGAAAGCCGCACGTTGCGGGAAATTATGGTTTCATAAACTTTTCCTGAAAAATAGCGCCGCGCCTCTTCCGCTACCTGCTTGGACAAATTCAACCGCGAATCGTACATCGTTAGCAAAACTCCCTCAATCTTCAAAGCGGGATTCAAATGTTTCTGAATTAAGCGGATAGTATTCAAAAGCTGGCCCAAACCTTCGAGCGCATAATATTCACACTGAATGGGAATCAAAACCGAATCGGCGGCGGTCAAGGTATTAATGGTCAAAAGTCCGAGCGAAGGCGGGCAATCGATTAAAATATATTCGTATTGCTCCAAAACCGGCTCCAAAGCGACCGCCAACTTTTTCTCCCTGGCAATCTGATTGACCAGCTCCACTTCGGCGCCCACCAATCGCATGTGCGAGGGGATTAAATCCAGAAACGGAATTTCGGTTTTGATAATCGCCTCGGCAATCGGCTTTTCTTCGATGAGAACCTCATAGATGGTCAAGGAAATCTTTTCCTTGTCAATCCCTAAGCCGGAAGTAGTGTTAGCCTGCGGATCAATGTCGATTAAAAGAGTTTTCTTTTCCGCCACGGCTAAACAGGAGGATAGATTAACTGCTGTGGTAGTTTTGCCAACCCCACCCTTTTGATTGGCAATGGCAATGACTTTTGCTTTTTTAATTCCTTGCTCTATTTTCTGGCCGTTACCAGCCCCGGAAACCTCTACGGGAACCAAACCCTGGCCCTTTTGCACAGTTTCTAAGTTAAAGTCCGATGATGTCTTGCGCAAGATACACTCCTATTTATATTTTGCTTCTAAGCCTTTTTCAAAAAAGCCAGGCTAATTTCATACTTAGCCTTTGAAAATTTCGCCGTCTTTGAACCAACCAAAATTACTTTTGCAAATTTTTTCAGCGCCGCAATCTCTCTGGAAAAATCGGAGGCCTTTACCGCCACCGCCATTGAATGCTGATGCATAAAAGGATAAGCGGCTTTAGCGAATTTATCCAACGGGCCGAATGCCCGCGCACTAATGATATCGAAACTTCTTTCATTTTTTGCCTCTTTGGCAAAATCTTCCGCTCGTTTTTCGTACACTTCAAGCCCGGGCAGGCCCAAAGCCTTTTCAAGTTTTTCCAAAAATAAAAATTTCTTGTGATTCGGCTCCAACAAAGTGAAGTTCAAATCAAAACGAGCTAATTTTAAACAAATCGCCGGAAAACCAGCTCCCGAACCGAGATCCAACACCGATGCCCCACGCGGAGGCGAAACCTCTTTAAGTATCAACAAAGATTCTAAAAAAAGTTTTTCAAAACCTCTTTCGGAAATTTCTTTTGCAGAAGCAAGCCCCAGCTGTTTTCCATGTTGCCGAAATAGGTTGTAATACGTTTCAACCTCCCGTTTGGGCAACAAAAAGCCCAATTCATTTTTTGCTATCCTAAATAATTCCAACGTATTATAAGAATTGTTTCACGTGAAACAATTTGGATTTTCTATTTTGTCTGTTCCCATGACTCGTATTCCATCCATCTAAGGCAGGGAAATATATAGCATAATTACCCAAAAGCAACCACAAAATATGGTAAATGCCCAAAATTTTTCCATTTTGATAATATCTTCGAGTTGACAAATTTGTCGAATTAGAATATCGACAAGATATTGATTCACAATTGATTATAAAAATTGTTTCACGTGAAACAATTTTTATAAACTAAACCGAGAATATAGCTTGCGGTTTCTTTTCAGGGTGGTTGCGATTTCGGCAAAGGAAAATCAGAAGGATGGAAATATCGCTGGGGGTGATGCCGGAAATACGCGAGGCTTGTCCGATAGTGATAGGACGCAGGCGGGAAAGTTTTTCGCGCGCTTCTTTCTTCAGCCCAGCCAGCGCCGAATAATCAAAGTCGCCCGGAATGGAAAGTTCTTCCATTCTCTGGAAGCGTTCGATTTCCTCTTTCTGCCGCTCGACGTAGCCGGAGTATTTGACTTCGACCTCCACCTTGGCGGCAAGGGACGGCTCCAGTTCGGATGAGCGCGAATCAACCTTGACAATCTGGCCCCAGCTTACCCAAGGGCGGCGGAGCAGGTTGAAGAGCGACGCTTTTTGTTTGCCATTCACGCCATTTCCATTTTGGTGCGCGGTGCCGTTGGCGGTGTGCGGCGGCGAGCCGGTACTCCCGTTTTCATTTCCGACCGGTTGCTCGAAACCGTCCGGAAAAACGAAGGTCTTTTTCAGCCGCCCGATTTCAGATTTGATTTTCCCTCGGCGGTCCAGAAATTCCTCGTACTGCTCTTTGGAAATCAGCCCCAGCTCGTAGCCGAGGGGCAGCAAGCGCAGATCGGCGTTGTCTTCCCGCAGCAAAAGCCGATACTCGGCGCGGGAGGTGAACATCCGGTACGGCTCCTCGGTACCCTTCGTTATCAAATCATCAACAAGCACACCGATATAAGCCAGGTCGCGGGTCAAAATGACAGGTTTCCTGCCAATTATTGCACAAGCGGCGTTTATTCCGGCCACAAATCCCTGTGCGGCTGCCTCTTCGTACCCGGACGTGCCGTTAATCTGCCCGGCGAAGTAGAGTCCCGCCACGATTTTGGTTTCGAGCGTCGGGAAAAGCTGGGTGGGGCAGAAGTAATCGTACTCGACCGCGTAGCCGGCGCGCAGCATCTCCACTTTCTCCAGCCCGGGAATCGTCCGCAGGGCTGCCTTCTGCACCTCTTCCGGCAGGGAGGTGGAAAAGCCGTTGATGTAAACCAGGTCGGTTTCGTAGCCCTCCGGCTCCAAAAAAAGCTGGTGGCGCTCCTTTTCGGCAAAGCGGTGAACTTTGTCCTCCACGCTGGGGCAGTAGCGCGGACCTACGCCTTTGATTTTGCCCGAAAACATCGGCGAGCGGTGGAGGTTTTCGCGAATAATCCGGTGCGTCTCCAACGTGGTGTAGGTCAAATGGCAAAGTAGCTGTGGATTGGTAATCTCTTTCGTGAAAATCGAGAATGGCGGCGGCGGTTCGTCGCCCGGCTGTTCAGTCAAGCAGTCGTAATCGATGGTTTTTCCGTTCAAACGCGGCGGCGTTCCGGTCTTCAGCCGTCCGGTTTGGAAGCCGAGCGAAAGCAGCTTCTCCGTAACACCGGTGACGGGAGGTTCACCGATACGGCCGGCCGGGATCGATTTTTCCCCCATATGAATCAGCCCATTCAGAAAGGTGCCGGAACAGAGGACGACTGCTTGGGCGCTGAAGAAGTGGCCGTCGTCGGTGACTACGCCGGTGATTCGGGAAGATGGCCTACTCGAAGCCTCGTTGCGCAACGTTTCGACCTGAAAGTCGGTGACCATTCCCTCGATTACCGTCAAATTCGGCTGGGATTCGACCACTTCGCGCATTTTTTGATGGTAGAGGGTGCGGTCGCACTGGGCGCGGGAGGACCAGACCGCCGGGCCCTTGGAGCGGTTCAAAATTTTCCACTGGACGCCAGCCTGGTCGGTTACTTTGGCCATTTCGCCCCCCATCGCGTCCATTTCCTTGACCAGCTGGCCTTTGGCCTGGCCGCCGATGGCGGGGTTGCAGCTCATCCGGGCGATGGTCTCCTTCGACTGGCAGAAAAGGGCGGTTTGCACCCCCATACGCGCCGCCGCCAGGGCCGCCTCGCAACCGGCGTGTCCGGCGCCGATGACGATTAAATCGAAATGGTCAGACATATCCAAGCTTCACAAGATACGTAAGTGAAGTAAATCTCACAACCTGTTAGAAAGGAAAGCGTTTGCGAAATGGTGCGATTTCCTATAATATTGGAGAATGTCAAATTGGTAGCGGAAAGGGAATAAAGATGCCTATACCAGATTATCAAAGTATCATGTTGCCCCTGTTGAAATTTGCCGGCGACCAGCGGGAACACTCCCTAAGGGAAGCCATCGAAGTACTTGCACGAGAATTCAACCTTACGGAAGATGAGCGGAAAAAACTCTTGCCGAGTGGATTGCAGGAAATCTTTGATAACCGCGTCGGATGGGCCAGAACATACTTAAAAAAAGCGGGTCTTTTAGACTCGACAAAGAGAGGATTTTTCAAAACCACTCCTCGAGGATTGGATGTTTTAAGGAAAAACCCGAAAGCTATAAATGTTGCTTTTTTACGGAATTTCCCTGAATTTGTCGAATTTCAGACAGTAAAAAAAGATCAAGATGAATCCGAGGACGAAGCTGAAAGAGCAATGGAAAAAACTCCAGAGGAATCCCTTGAGTCCGGGTACCAAAGAATAAGACGCGACTTGTCCACCGAACTCCTTGCCAAAGTCAAAAGTTCTTCACCCAAGTTTTTTGAAAGATTAGTAGTTGAATTGTTGCTAAAAATGGGATACGGTAGTTTCAGAGAGGATGCCGGGAAAGCGATTGGGGGGAGCGGGGATGAGGGGATTGACGGTTTGATAAATGAAGATAAACTGGGCCTAGACGTAATCTACCTCCAAGCAAAAAGATGGGACAGCATTGTTGGTCGACCTGAAGTTCAAAAATTTGCCGGTGCACTTCAGGGGCGCAAAGCCAAGAAGGGTGTTTTTATAACAACTTCAAAATTCTCTGATGATGCGTACGACTTTATTTCCAAAATTGATAACAAAATGGCTCTGATCGACGGTGAGAAATTAACTCAGCTTATGATTGACCACGACGTAGGCGTTTCAAAACATGTTTCTTATGAAATTAAAAAAATTGATTGGGACTATTTTACAGAGGAGTGAAATATTCAAGTCCCTTCCCGATTCAGGAAAGGGAAGGCAAACATGCCTCACCCTGTGGTCCCTCTCCACAGGGTAGAGAGGGACGGGCGAACACGCCGGTTCGCCCCTACGGATAACCCCCTCGGCCTGCGGCCGGTCCCCCTTAATCAAAGGGGACAAAATTTCAGCGAAGATTTTGCTTGAAATAAGGAGGCTATTTAGGCTAATTTCCCCTCGGAAAGCTTATGACCGAGCATAAAATCATAATTGGCGATTCGAGGCGAATGCGGGAAGTGGGGGACGAGACGGTTCAGCTTGTCGTAACCTCGCCGCCCTACTGGCAATTGAAGGATTACGGGCACAAGGAGCAAATCGGCTACAAGGACACGTACGAAGAATATATCAACAATCTAAATCTGGTCTGGAACGAGTGTTATCGCGTGCTTTCGCCCGGGTGCCGGTTGTGCGTGAACATCGGCGATCAGTTTGCCCGCTCGGTTTACTACGGACGTTACAAAATTATCCCCATCCGCACCGAAATCACAAAATTCTGCGAAACCATCGGCTTTGACTATATGGGGGCCATTATCTGGCAGAAAGTTACGACCACGAACACCACCGGCGGTGCCACTATAATGGGATCCTTTCCATACCCGCGCAACGGAATTGTGAAACTGGATTACGAATTCATCTTGATTTTCAAGAAACTCGGCGAACAGCCCAAGGTTTCTCGAGAGCGAAAAGAGAAATCAAAGCTGACAACCAAGGAATGGAACGAATATTTCCACGGACACTGGAATTTTCCGGGAGAGCGGCAGGATAAACACCTCGCGGCTTTCCCGGAAGAACTGCCCCGCCGCTTGATACGGATGTTCTCCTTTGTCGAAGATAGCGTGCTGGATCCCTTTTTGGGCAGCGGCACAACCACGCTGGCCGCAAAAAACTTGGGGCGTAATTCCATCGGGTACGAAATCAATCCAAAATTTCTTCCAACCATCAAAAAGAAGTTAGACACGGGAAAAGGAGACCTTTTCAGAAATGATGGATATTTTCTTACAATTGAAAAGTCCAAGATGACCATCGACTTCAAAGCCGAAATCAAAAAACTTCCCTACATTTTCAAAGACCCGGTGAAGTTTGACAAGAAAGTTGATATTAAGAAGCTCCGCTTCGGTTCCAAAATTGACGGAAAGGAAAAACCGAATGGAAATTTTTATTCGGTGCGAAAAATAGAAGCGCCGGACCGCGTAGAACTGGATTCCGGTTTGGTGGTGCGGCTTTTGGGGGTCAAACCGATTGAAACGAAGAAAAATGAGGCGCTAAATTTCCTTGCGAAACTTGTTAAAGGACAGAAGGTTTTTTTAAAATTTGACCAACAAAAATATGATGACCAAGCAAATCTGTTGGGGTATGTTTATCTAAAAAACAAAACCTTCGTCAACCAGCATTTGATAAAAAGCGGTTTAGTGGCAGTAGAAACTTCTTTGAATTATTTAGCCAAACCCAAATTCTTACGACTCTCTGCCGTAGCTATAGGCAACGGGGCCTAGTTGTCCAAACTAAAATTAAGCAACCAAGAAATCCGCCAGCATTTGGGTTCGTCTTCGGCGGAGTTTCCCAAATACACCACCCAGCTTATAAATTTGGCTAATCAGAACGCCCAGGGAACCCGGCCGAAAGTTGTGGGGCAATTGAGCGAATTAATTCAAAAATTCCCGGACAAAACATTAGCAGAGTGGGAAGAATGGTATTTAAAAAGACATCCCGAAGCTATCGCCGCAGCAACGTCAAAAATAGTAGATATGCTTTTGCAACTTAAAGAAGCGATGAATAAAATAGACCGAAAGCTGGTTGAACAATGGGTAGTGGATTTAGTTATCGTCAAAACTTTCATTGGTTTACGTTTTCAAGAAGCGATTTTGAAAAAGGTGGCTGACCAAAAAGGCGAAAAGCATAAATTGGCTACGCCGGAAGAGGAATCAAAGGGGATTGATGGGTTCATTGGGAAAACCGCCGTGTCCATAAAGCCTGCTACCTACAAATCGAAGCGGGCGCTGGGAGAAAAGATCGAAACCGAAATAATTTACTATGTCAAGAAAAAAGACGGAATTGAAATAGAATTTGATTAATAGGGGGTGGGCACGTGCAACGTGCCCCTACGGGGACGACCTAACCCTCTGGCCCCTTCCCGGTGCGGTAAGGGGAGGGCGAAGACACCTCACCCTATGGTCCCTGGTCGTGGCACGAGGCCCCGGCTCGGGCAGTCCCTCTCCACGGGGTAGAGAGGGACGGGCGGTTCGCGAACCGCCCCTACGAAAAACAAATCAAATACAGAAAATCTAGTCCGCCAGGCGGAGGGGCATCAACAAGTAGAAATAATCGGAGCCGTTTTTCTTGGCGAAATCGGTGATGATGCCGGCGGAAAGGTTCGAGCCGAACTGAAAGAGCGCTTCTTCCCCTTCGAGCTGTTTGAGAACGTCCAAAACGTAATTGGCGTTGTAGCCGAGTTCCAAATCTTCGCCTTCGTAATTCACCGCAAGCGTTTCTTTGGCTTCGCCGGCGACGTCGGGGTTTTGCGAAGAGAGCTCCAGCGAGGATTTGCGCAAAGACAGCTTGACTTGATGCGTCAAGGAATTTGACAAAAGGACGACGCGCTTTAAGGCGGATATAAAGGCGGGACGGTTGATACGCATTTTTTTGTCGTTCCCTTTTGGAATAACCTGTTCGTAGTCGGGATAGGGGCCTTCGATGATGCGGGAGGAGATGACCGTGTCGCCCAAGTCGAAGATGATGTTTTTATCGCCGAAGAGGATGCCGACTTCTTTGGTTTCGTCCTCGCCCACTAATTTTTCCACCAGCTCCAGCCCTTTGGGCGGGACGATGACATCTTCGTGCAGGCCTTTCAGTTTTTTGTTGGTGACCGACATTTTGGCCAAGCGGTGGCCGTCCGTGGCGACCATATTCATATTGTCCCCGGAAGTTTGCCAGAGGATGCCGCCCAGGACCGGGCGGGTTTCGTCACGGGAAGCGGCGAAACGCGTTTTTTGTATCAGGCCGACCATATCCTCCCCGGGCACTCTTATCAATTTGGCAGGGGAAGACTCGGGAAGTCTCGGGAATTCATCGGCGGACATTCCGCCCAGTTTGTAAGTGCCTTTGTCCGCTTTCACCTCGACCCGGTTGTCGTGGGCAATAATTTCGATGGTCGTCTCTGGAAGTTCGCGCACCAGTCCATCCAAAAGCCGCGCCGGCACGGTAACCGCCCCGGCTTTGGCCACGTTAGCGGGTATGACGGAGGTTACAGCAATGTCCAAATCGGTTGCGGAAATTTTCACTTTTCCATCCGCGGCAGACAAAAGGAAATTGCCAAGAATGGGCAAAGTGGTTCGGTTGGGAACGGCCGTGGATACGTTGGCTAAGGCAGAAAGGAACTTACTTCTTGGTAACGAGAATTTCATTTTTTCCTCCCGGATAGGCTTTTGACACACCCTGTCTTTTTATCATTCTTTATAAATATATAACTCTAATAGAGTATGTGCAAATGTGGATGGAGTGATGCAACATACTTTATCAGCATTGGTTAGCCGGCAAAATGGTATGGATAATAGTTTTGAAAGCAGGCCGGATTTGTTGGCGCCGTTTTGGTTGATAACTTGTAATGTTAGCATGTTGGTTAGCTGGATATGCTGTTTACGAGTTGTTCCACTTCCTGTCTGAATTTTGCGTCCATTTTGGTTTTTTCGGAAATCAATTCGCAGGCGTGGATGACGGTGGAGTGGTCACGGCCTCCGAAATAGGAACCGATGGACTTAAGCGAGAGGCCGGTCAACAGCCGGCAGCTGTACATCGCCACCTGCCTGGCCAGAGCGATTTCCCGGGTTTTCTTTTTGGCCAAAAGCAGTTCGGGGGGAAGTTTGTAATGCTCCGCCGTTTTTTTGTGAATCACCTCGATGGAGATTTTCTTTTCGGCAGCGCGCAGATGGTCGCGAAGCACCTCTTTGGCTAACTCTATGTTAATGTCTTTCCCCCAGAGAGAGGAGTGGGCCAAAAGCCGAATCACGCAGCCTTCCAATTCGCGGATATTGGAAGTCACGTTCTGGGCGATGAAGGTTATGACCTCCTCGTTGATATTAAGTTTGTCTGATTCACTTTTTTTGCGCAGGATGGCGATGCGGGTTTCCAAATCGGGCGGCTGGACGTCGACGGTGAGACCCCACTGGAAACGGGATAAGAGCCGCTCTTCCAAGCCCTTGGTTTGAGAAGGGGGGCGATCGGAGGTCAGAACAATTTGCTTCCCGGACTGGTGAAGGGCATTGAAGGTATGGAAGAACTGCACCTGGGTCGATTCTTTACCGACCAAAAACTGGATGTCATCCAAAAGCAGTACATCGGCTTGACGGTAGTAGTTGGTAAATTCTTGCATGGTGTTGTTGGATAAGGAGTTGATAAAATCGGAGGTGAATTTTTCCGAGGTTACATAGAGCACCCGCGCGCGTGAATTTTCATCCAGGACAAAATGTCCAATCGCCTGCAAAAGGTGGGTTTTGCCCAGGCCCACCCCGCCGTAGTAATAGAGCGGATTATAGCGGGTTTTGCCGGGGGCTTCGGCTACTGCCAGAGCGGCGGCGTAGGCCATATGGTTCGAGTCGCCCACTACGAAGGTCTCAAAAATATAGCGCGGATTTAGCAGGTTTCGATAGGGCTCTTTGTCCGCCTCGACGGCAGCGGTCGTCGCTTTGGCCGATCCTCCATTCACGGGTGGCGGTGCGGTCAGAGAAAAATCCCCTTTTTCGGAAGAGATAGTAAAGCTAAAGGGGATGTGCTGTTGGGTAACTTCCAACAACGCTTCGGATATCAGCGGCTTATAATGCTCTTCCAACCATTCGGCGACAAAACGATTGGGCACCGAAATCAAAAGCGAGCCGTTTTGGGAAAAGAGCTTGGTCGGCCGAATCCAGGTGTAGAAGGATTGGCGCTTGACTCTTTTTTCCAGAAAATCGAGACAATCGGTCCAAATCTTTTCAGTTTCAAAATGCATCTTCGGCTCCTATTTGGTCACTCCCATCTCATTAAAGATGGGGAAAGTTTTCAACATCCGTTAAAGAACGGTAACAGCTTGTAAACCAAGAGCTTAAATATTGGCAATAACAGTTATCCTCAATCTATTAACATTTAGCTGTAAATAACTTGTAATCGTTCCTCCTTGGCGGACAATCGGTTAAGCAACGGTTAAAAGTTATCAACATCACCATAATATATTGTGTTTCATAAGGTTATAAAAGAATAATCGATTTGAAGGCATAAGTCAAGCGGAAAATGGGTTAATTGTGAAAAACTCTTAATATGTTTATAGACAAAGTTATGCGATAGAATCTTTGGAAGAATCCGGGATAGTATATGAACTTACATACTATTTAATGGGTTAGATAATTTTCACTAATTTAATGATGCCAATCCGGGGCTGGGGCGCGGTTTTTGGTAATCGTTGCTTTAGGTTATGTTCAGCAGGGTAACGAAACATTAAATTTTTTAAGGTATTAACTTTCTTGCTTTTTTGCGGATTGGACGGTTTAATATCTATGCTTAAGGAAGATGTGGAAATGGTCGAAAGAAAGAAGAGGAATGAATAGAAGGGGAATAACCATCTCGTTTTCCTCCGGCCGGGATAAAGGCGGGCTGACCTTGCGGATACCGGCGGCCACACTTTTTCTTTTGATAGCCCTGCCGGTCGGTTTTTTTGCGGTTTTGCTTTTGGCCTATCTTTTTTATCCGATTCCGGCCGGTTACCGGGTTAACGGGGCGGAAAGCTCGGCCGTGGTCGAAAGGCTTTCGTTTGTCGAAAAGGAGCTGGCCGTTTCGCACGAGATGGCGGCGCGCATGGCCCGGCTGGTGGGGGTTGAGCTCGGAAATTTTGGAGGAAAGAATGATTCCGTCAAAGCAGGACCGAGGGGCAGTTTTCAAATTTTGGCCGGGGACCCAAACGGGGCGCGAATTTTCCCTTTGGACGGTCGAGTCGCAGGCAACGGGACTCCGAATTTTATCATTTATTTTGACAAAAAAGACACGTTACGCGCTTCCGGCTCCGGCGTGGTTGCCGAAGTCTTGCATAATAATTTGGTTAATTGGAGAGTGACGATTAATCATGGAAACGGTTTTATCAGCGATTATTCCGGCAACTTTTCCCCCTGGGTGAAAGCGGGTGATAAATTAAATATCGGCGAGGGAATCGGCTTGGCCACGCCACGCCGCCTTGGTTCGGGGAAAATTGAATTTAGGGTTTTCAAAGGGGGACAAGCGGTTAACCCATTTGCCGCTTTTTTGGATGAAGGCGCTGCAACGAAACCGGTAAGCGTAGAGAAAAGCGATAAGAGTAGGAATTTGGATAAAAAAGTGTGAGTAACTGCCAAGAATCTGTGGAAAACGTTGCAACCGACTGGCTTTCAATAAATTGAGTTAGACCACTTAAACCTTAAAGTAAACCCTTTTCCACAACTTTAGGCGAAAAGAGTGGAGTTGTGGTCTAATTGGCCGATAATAATAATGCAAGTCGCTGGCGTTTTGGGGCTTGTCTAAAGAGAGGGTGAGGGAAGATTTATGGAAAAACTTTCTACATTAAGTCTAGTTGCACTACTTTTTTTTATTTTTGGAATAGGGTTGATAGTTTTTGCATTAATTCGCAAGATTTCCGTAATGCGGGCCGCCAAAAAGATGGAAAATTTTCGGCTGGGGCAGGGAACTCAAGTTCTGCTTCCCTTAATTTCCGGAGTCGCTTTCATTGCCATATCGCAGGGGCTGTTTTGGCTTTCTTCGCAACGTTCTAATTTCCGCAACATCGCTTTCGATTCCGCGCAGGCGCAAATGGATATACGCCAGACCAAGGAAGAGACTTTTTATATCGATTTTAAGGAAGGTGAATCGGCGGCGCCGATAAAAATTCCCTATCTGAAACCGAACGTTAAAATCGTCACCCAGGTCATCGTTTGGAAACCCTTCTTTTCCTTTTTGGGCCCGTTGAACACGGCCAAAGTCACCCGGATTGAGTTCACGGACGAGCAAGGGGGGATGTACGTTTTTAACAATTCCGATCAAGCCGCGGGTTTTGCCGATTGGTTGAAGGATGCAAACCGGTTCTTCCCGATGGCTCTGGTGCGCACGCTGGAAACGCATCCCCAGGTTTTGGCCGCCGGCAAGAAATATCGGCTTTTTGTAACCTCAAGCGAGGCACAGCTAAAGCCGATTTAGCCGGTCCCTTTTTTCTCCTAAATACCTTAACCACCTAAACTAACGTTTACAGAGGCGGCTTTTGTTTGCCGGTCAAAAGCCGTCTTTCCTTGTTATTTTTTTCACAACTCGGATTTTGCTTGACAAAAAGAGCGCGAACCTGTTAATTCGGTAAAGGTAAGAAGGCTTAATATGGTTATGTCGTAGAAGGGTTTTTATGGCCGGAAAATTATCCATAAGGGCAACCACGGATTCGACTACGCTCACCGCAGGCAGTGGGTTGCCCCTACAAAAACGTTTTATGGAACGGTAGGGGTTCAAAATTTTGAACCCCTATGGAAAGGATGAATTTTTATGAAAAGCGCAATCGGTAGCTTCCTGCTGTTGGCCGCAACGACCGCTTTCGCCCAAGCCCCCGACCCGGCCGATTCGATTATACTCGAATCCAAATACGCCGCCCCGCAAAATGGCGCCTGCGCTTCGGCTGTATTGAGAGTTCGAGTTTACATCACCAACAAAGATTCTCTCGGATACGTAGGTCTTCCTCTTCTTACGACCTCAACCTCCGGCGGCGCCTACGCCACCCTTTCCCGCCCGGTCAGTTGCAGCGCAAGCCGAACCAACTCCACTGTCTTCGATTTTCTTTACCCGCCCTATTATGACGGTACTATCCGACTGCCGTCTCGTGTGCCCTACTTTTCCTTCTACCATAGCAATTCGCCCGATTCTTTTTTATGGACCGGCACCTTCGATCCAACAACTTATTATTCAGAGCTCCCGCCAACACCGACCCGCACCCCTCTTTTGGAGATAAAATTCGACAGCGTGCGCACCAACCTGGGGACGTTTGAGTTGGACAGCGTCAAAATTTTGACCAGCCGCAGACCTGAATTCTTCACCACGCAAGGCTCTCTTGTCCCCGTCAATTTTGTCAAAAGCACGATTACCGTAATACCAAAAGGGGACCTAAACAACGATGGCCTGCTGACCCCGGCTGATGTAGTCTTAATCTTGAATTGCGTTATCGAGGGCATTGTTCCGCCGATGGGCGCCGGGGCCTGCGACGTGAACTGTGACGGAATTGCCACCTCGGCCGATGTCGTATTGGAACTCAACGCCACCTTTTTGGGCAGTCCTTTCCCATGCTGAGCCGAAACCTAACCTTGGTAGCCGGGACTTTAGTCCCGGATAAATCCGAGGTTAAAACCTCGGCTACCAGAAAGGAAAAAATTTCTCCCCCTGTATTCGAGGGGGAGAATCAAAGAGGGGGTCTGTCTCCCCTTTTTCCGGCAAACGAACGGTATGAAGAAAACGTATATTCTAACGTAAGGAGGAGAAAAATGAAAAGCTTAACGTTCATTCTGACCCTGTTATTGACCGCCGCCGCTTTTGCCCAAACCCCCGACCCGGCCGATTCGATTATCATCGAATCCAAATACGCCGCTCCAAATAAAGGAGCCTGCGCTTCGGCTGTATTGAGAGTTCGCGTTTACATTACCAACAAAGATTCGCTGGCAAACGTCAGCTTGCCTTTGGTTTCACGCACGACCTCTGGTGGGGCTTATGCCACTATATCCCGGCCGGCCAGTTGCGGAGTGCGAACCAGCCCCGTTGTCTTCGATTTCCTGTATCCACCAGCTCCTGGAGGTACTCCCCGGCTGCCGACCCGTATTCCCAACTTTAGCTTTTACCACAGCGATTCTCCGGATTCATTGCTGTGGACCGGCACCTTCGACGCAGCAGATCCTGAGCATACAATGGTGCCGCCCAATCCTTTCCGAACGGCCCTTTTGGACATCAAGTTTGATACTGTGAAAGCCAACGTTGGAACGTTTGAACTGGACAGCTTAAGAATTTTGGGTATCAACAGGCCCGAATTCGTCAACCGACAGGGAGTTACCGTAAGGGTCAACTTCGTCAAAAGCACCATCACCGTGCGAGTAAATGGCGATATGAACTTAGACCGCCTTTTGACCCCTGCTGACGTGGTGCAGATAATAAACGGCATCTTCCGCGGAGACACTCCCGCGGCCGGGGCCGCCGCCACGGACGTCAACTGCGATGGAATGGGCACATCCGCCGATGTAGTCACCGAGTTAAATGGTGTCTTTTTGGGGATGGCTTTCCCCTGCCAGTAAGAATTAGGGCTTTTCGGTGACAGTTTTAGGTGGGTTGGATACTGGCTCTTTGCGATTATCGTTTTTAAAAATTGACGGATAGTAGGGAATTGAGCCGCAGCGGTAACCGGACAGGTCCGAAATAGCTAAAACGACCATTGAAGGCTTATAGAGGTAAGTTAAAGCAAAGCGATTGGCCAAGTGATTTTCGATACCGGAAAGGGTTGACTCTTTTTGTTTGGCAAACGCGCCCTGATTAAGCGCACCCAGCAACGAGTCAATCTGACGGCTGCCGGTATAATACCTTAGCTCACTTAAAACGGCGATTAGCTTGGCTTCGCGGCCGGGAACGTAGGTTTCGATTTGGGCCAAAACCATTTCCAACTCCGGCAAATCGGAGCGGGAGCTGGAAAGAAAAGCGGAAATCAAGCCGGTGGAATCGAGCTGCTGCTCAACCTGAAAGCGAATTTTGAATGAGTCGGGCCGGGCGGAAGCGGAAGTCTGGGCAATCCAATCTCCATGAAATAACTCCGAGCCAATATCTTCCGCCGCCAGTAATGCTCCGGCGGAAAGCATCCGGGAGCTATCGGGAGTTACCGGCCGCGTGAAAAAGGCTACTATGGTTTTGAATTCGGGCGTGGGGCAAAGCTCTTTTTCACCCGGCAACGGGGTGGCGCGCAGATTTTGAGAGAGTTCACCGGGATTAAACCAGGCGAAGGAAACATCACCTCTCAAAAAGGCGCTTTCGGCGTCTTCCCGCTGCGCAAACCAGCGGAAATTCAAGGTGTCGGATTCCGGCGTTTTCCCCCGGTAGCTTCGATTTCTCACCAAGCGAATGGAATTGGAACGGATGGCGTCCACCCGAAATGGGCCGGCGGCGGCTGGGAAGCGGGAGAGCGTATCGGAAACGTCTTTTATCCAGCCCAATGGTGAAGACAGATAGGAGAGAAAAAGAGGAGTGTAACTTTTCAGGTAAAAAGTCAGCGTGGCGGTATCGGTTACCTCGACTGGAGAGGTGAGCGGAGGATAGCGCTTGGGCAACCCCCCCTTTGAGGCTAAAAGGGAAGTCCAGCGGGAAGCGCCGGGCAAACGCATAAGCACTTCGAAGGCGTTTTTGACTTCGAAAGCAGTGAGCCGTTTGCCGGAAGTAAAGGCAAGGCGCGGCTTGAGATAGAAAGTTATCGATTTTTCCGCGCTTTTGAATGAATCGCAAAGGGCGGGAACGAAGCGGCCGTCCGGCGTTTCGGAAATCAGCCCTTCATACAGACAGGAAAGAAAGGATAGATTATCCGGGCTCAAGGTTCTTTTTGACCAGTTCGTTTCCGGCGGGTTGGCCATTGCGATGGTTAAACTGCCCGTCCGGCTTACTTGCTTCACGGCTTCGGTTACCACCGTTAAGTTTTCTTTTGGAAGTTTTGCCAATTGCAAAAAGCCGGTGGCCATTTCGGCCATAAGCAAATCATTCTGTATCCAGGCCACGGTGGCATTGCCCAAAGTTTCGTTACCGTTAAGAATGAAAAGCTGATTTCCCCTTCTTACTCCGGAAGATTTTTCCCAGTCGATATAAAGGCGATTCTCCTTAACAAAGACAACGTTTCCGGCGGAGGTCTGGGCTTGGGCTGGGATATGGCCGGCGGTTACGATGAAAACCATAAGTCCTGCGGCCAGCAAAAGTTTTCGAATGGTAATCTTTTTATCCCGCATAGCTGCCATCCTTTTTGGGATTATACCTAGTCTGGTACCCCGGATTTTCCTCCGGCCGCAAGGCGTTGGGGTAATTCCAGTCCGTTTTTACGTCAACCGAGACCTCTTTGATATGTTTGAAAACTTCGTAGGGATTATCAATGGAAATGAACTTGTCGTAGATGCGCGCCCCTTTTTCCGTGGTTCTGCCGGAGAAGGCTTGAATGGTGCCGACGCCAAAAAGGTTTTCGATGGGGTTGACGTTGACTTCGATGTCGGAGATTTTGTCGTAATCGATGCTTTTGAAGTCTATCCCGAAAAAGCCGGAGCGCATCATCAGGCGCTTGTTGGAGTAGCCGTAGCAGGTGTTGCCGTAAACTAAAAACAGATAGAGCATATAAAGGCTGCCGGCTAAAAGAATGAGGGTGCTGGCGTTAAAAAAACCGGGAAGCCCTTCGATTGCTTTCCCTTTATAGAGCCATTCGGCCAGAAATCCCAATAGCAACAGAGGCACGCCGCGGAGGATAAACGGAACGAACTCCGGTTTTCCGGCCCAGTAGATTTCCTCGTTTTGGTCCCGAACCGCCTCAAAGGCGGGCGGTATTTTTTTGTCGGTCAGCATATCTCTTTAAGGGGACGTTCAGGGAAAAACCGCCCCCTACTAATTAAATCGGCTATTCGAATAATAAAGTTAATCGCTAAAATTGAGGGTATAAGATATAGAGGCGGTTGAGATATGAGCGGCTTTCCATACCGGGTCGGTTGGCTGAAAAAGGCGGGGGAGGTTCTGTTGTTTTTTCTGGCCTTTGGTTCATCCCTATCATTTGGCAATGGGTTTTTAGTTGTAAAAGACCGGGGGATTATGCCTCCACAGCTCGAGCTGACAGCGGAAACGGTGAGCGTTAAAATCCAAAACCAATCGGCTCTTACCCGGGTGATTCAAATTTTTAGAAACCGGAGCGATGCGGTTTTAGAAGCGGATTTTCAATTTCCACTTTCCGAGCGGGATACTTTGGTTGACTTTGGATTGTTTAAGAATGGTTTGCCGGTGATGGGAGAGAATTCCGACCCGGCTGTGGATTCAACGGCTAAGGTGGGCGAAGTAAAATCTTCGCTTTCATTTGAACCGGCTGGGATTACAAAGAGGGTTGGTTCCATCGCCCCCGGGGAGAGCTTAACGGTTTTAACCGTTTATCAAACCGCCTTGACCTCCGATGGCGACGAAGTGCAATATGCTTTTCCGCTTAGCGATGCCGGACGGATGGGAACTATCGGCGCTTTTGTTTTTACCGCCGGTATCGAGGAGGAGAATCGTATCGTACGGGTAAAAACCGAAGGGTATCCGATTGTAGTGCGGGGGAACGGGCGGCGGTTCAGGGCTTACTTTTCACAAGAACATCTTGTTCCGCAAAAAGATATCGGGTTTTCCTATCAGGTTTTGAAATCGCAGAGGCCGCCGAGTTTTTAGCGGTTATTTTTTGAGCTCGTATTTGGTTGGGTAGCCGGGGTTTTCTTCCGGGCGCAAGGCGTTGGGGTAGTTCCAATCGGTTTTAATATCGACCGAAACTTCCTTGATACGTTTGAAAACTTCGTAGGGATTGGAGATGGCGACAAACCGGTCGTAAATTCTGGCTCCCTTGCTGGTCGTTCGGCCGGAGAAGGCCCGAATGGTGCCGACCCCGAGCATACTTTCCACCGGATTCACGTTCACCTCCAAATCGAAAATTTTGTCGTAATCGACCGTTTTGAAATCGGTGCCCCAGAAACCGGTACGGGCCAAAAGCCGCTTATTGGAAAAAGCGTAAAAGGTGTTGCCGTGAACCAAAAAGAGCCGGAGGATATTCAAAATCGACAGCCAGAGGGGAGCGAGGTGCAAGGCGAAAAACGGAATGGCAAATCCGAGAAACCGGCCATTCCCTTTTCCCATCGGGAGAATAAAAGCGTAGTAGTCGATAGCTCCCCAGATTAGTCCGAAGATTAGAAACGGAATGCCGGTTACCAGGAAAGGAACAAAAGCCGGTTTGCCGACCCAAAAGATTTCTTCGTTGCTTTCGCGAATGGACTCGAAGCGGGAAAGCGATTTAGTGTCGAATTGCATCCCCGGCTCCTTGCAGATTGGAAAACCTTAATCCCATATCAATCCTATCGACCTTACGTGCCGAAGAGTTCAGCGCTTTTGAGCAGGGCTCAAAACGTGACGCCCCGTCTTGCCTGCCCGTATTCGAGTAGTCGAAAGAGTTGCCCTTGACATTTTCATAGAGCCATAGTTTAATATAAGCAGGATGGGGTTCTCAAGAATAATCCGGCAAGGTTCGGTTGTAACGGTTTTAATAATTGTTGTGGTGGCAGCATTTTTTCTTCTGAAAAGAACTCGAGTGATTCCGCCCACCTCAAAGACCGGCTCGGTTCCGATAGTCTCGCTGCCGCGCGTTACCGCCATCGAGGTTGATCAGCTTGCCTCCGCTACCTTCCGGCCGGGATTTAAAATCAGAAGTTTAGGACCTCCTAATTCCGGGCTGTTTCAAGAAGCAAAAGACGCCGCCATCAATGAATTTGCTCACCGCATTAAACTTTCTGCCGGGCGTTACAATTTCGAGCCAGCCGAAGATTCGGCGCACCCCGACCTTGTCCGGCTGGGAGGTTCTGTAGGTGCAACGCAACGAATATCACGCTTGGGCGGCTCCGTGGGAGTGAAGTTGAGAATTGTAGATTCGGACGGCAATTTGTTCAAAGAGTTTACCGCTATCGACACTTTGTCAAACGAACCTTCCAACCTTCATCTAGAGGGCCTGCAGGCCTGGCTGATTGCTCTCCCTTCGAGAACTCTTTACCGAGTCGAAATGGTCCAGGATTCTGTCGAAACAGCTTGGAAGCCGGAAATGGGGAAAGAGCTTTGCGTTACCTTTACCTATAAGCTGGGAGAAGGATACAAAGCCGCACTCGGTTTGTTTCACGAATTAGAAAATTAAAACAAACCATAAGCACTGAGATTGTCTTTTATCTCCAATCTCCCAGCGCAATAAACGCCCCCCAACTATAGGGATGGTCGGGGTCACCCTGCTGACGGAGTTTCTTTATCGCCGAAAGTTGCAGTTGACGCATCCTTTCCGGAAGAGATTTGTTGTTGGAGCTGTAAAGCTCCCCCATTGTCTCGGCCGTTATCTCGTCCGGCACTTTCCACAGGGCGCTGATAACCGTTCTGGCTCCCGCCATCTGGAACGCCCGCCGCAGGCCATACACCCCTTCCCCTTGCTTTACTTCCCCCAATCCTGTCTCGCAAGCGGAAAGCACCACCAGTTTGGTTCCCTCCAGGTTCATGGTTGCCACTTCTTCAGCCGTCAATATCCCATCTTCTGCGCCGGCGCTATCCGCTCCCTGGCCGTGAAGGTTGGCGCCCGCCAAAAGCAGTCCCGAAAGAAGCAGCGGGTTTTCCCCAACGTAACTTTCTTGCCTACCCAAACCCCTATTTGCTGAACCGGGCTCGCATTCCCCCTGCAGAAAGTAGCCGTGGGTGGCCAGGTGCAGAACCTGATGTCCCGCTGCATGGGCCTTAAAGCTTTCTTCGCTGGCTTGGGCGCCAAAATAAACGTCCGCTTTCTGTTTCCAAAGTTGGGCAATCCGTTCCACTTCTTTTTTAGTTCCGGGTAAGCGTTGGACTTTAGTATCCCGCAGCCGCTCGCAGCCGGAGCGGACGTTGCGGCTGGCATAGGCATTGGACAAGAAAGAGGAATCCCGGCTTTTCCCGGCCAGCCGCCCTAAGCGGGCAGAAGGGGAAGCGTTGTAATCCGGGTCGCCCAAAGCCAAAAGCCTTTCGCTGGGTATGCCCTTGTCTTGCAGCCGTATCAAATCCCGCCCGGAAGAGAGATAATGAAGGGGATATTTTTCGACGAGATAAGACCCCTTTTCATCCACCAGCCCGGCAAAAGAGACCAAGTTTAGGCCCCCATCCGGGGCTATAAAAACTAGGCCTTTTCCGGTTACATATTTTTCCACCGGTTTCCAGATGAGGTTATACAGATCTCCGGCGGCCTTTTTGTACTCTTCCGTGTTGCTCCGGCTGATATATCCCTTTTCCGCCACCTCGGTAATATGCTGGCGGTATTTGGCGACCAGAGGTTCAATGATGGAGGCCTTGCCCAAATCAAGGAGCGCTGGGCTCTCCTTTTTATCCAAAATCAATACCAGGTAACGGGGTATGACAGAATCCGGCTTGAGTTGCCGGTAATCATACTTGAGATATTCCACCAAAACCGACCTCTCCGAAAGAAGCGCGGCGACTCTTTCCGTACTGACGTTCTGATAATCCAATGACTTCCGAAAACTGGCGCTCTTACGGGCTAAATCGGCCTCCAACTCATTTTTAAGCTTGCTCAAAGAGTCTAATTTTCCTTTGAAAAATTCAGGGCTTTCCTCTCCGGGGCCCTGGTTATTAAAATTAGACAATTGAAAGGCCGTAAATCTCCAAGTCTCGGCCAAAGCCAATGTCGTCGAGTCGGTCTCCGCCACCAGGGACTTTCGGCGAGCAAATATCTCGTCCGAAACCTGACCCTTAGTGGAAAGGAGAACATCAGCCGCTTGTCTAACAGTTGAAGTGTCGAGCGCTTTGGCATCAAAATAACAAGAAAAGTAATTGTTGCCTGAGTTGCGCATAAACTGGGAATAGGACAAAGCATCTTTTTCGGCCATCACCGATGAGCCGTCCCGGAAGTTCTTCTTTCGGATTTCAAAGGCCTGCTGGGCTTTTTCCAAAGCCTCATTGGTTTTGTCCAGCAAGCGATAGTGTTGACTAAACGATTCAAGAACCTCGGCAGTGCTGGCGTGCTGAGGGCCTAAAGCTTTCTGGTCAATAGCCAGTGCCCGTTTAAACAACGGCTCCGCTTCGGCGTATTTGCCTTGTTCCGAATAGAGACCCGCCAAGTCGTTCAGGCTGACAGCTACATCTGGATGTTCGGGGCCCAAGGCCTTCTCCCAGATGGCCAGGGCCCGCTTATGCAACGGCTCCGCCTCAGCATATTTGCCCAGTTTCGAATAGAGATTTCCCAGACCGTTCAGGCTCTGAGCCAACTCAGGGTGTTCCGGGCCTAAAGCTTTCTCGCGTATGGCCAAAGCCATTATATGCAGCGGTTCGGCTTCGGCGTATTTGCCTTGTTCCTGGTAGAGATTTGCCAGATTGAACAGGCTGGGAGCCAACACAGGATGTTCCGGGCCTAAAGCTTTCTCGAGTATGGCCAAAGCCCTTTTATACAGCGGCTCGGCCTCAGCATATCGGCCTTGCCCATTGTAAAAACCGCCCAAGTTATTCAGAGACGAGGCCACCCCCGGATGTGACGGGCCGAGCGATTTTTCTCGGATGGCCAAAGCTCTTTTGAAAAGCGGCTCGGCTTCGGCGTATTTGCCTTGACTTATGTAGAGAATTGCCAGACTGTTCAGGCTGGCAGCTACTTCGGGGTGGTCCGGGCCGAGCGATTTTTCTCGGATGGCCAAAGCTCTTTTGAAAAGCGGTTCGGCTTCGGCGTACTTGCCTTGATGCCCGTAGAGATTTGCCAGATTGAACAGGCTAACAGTTACGTCGGGATGCTCTGCCCCAAGCGCTTTCTCGCGTATGGCCAAAGCCCTTTTATAGAGCGGCTCGGCTTCGGCAAACTTGCCTTGTATAAAGTAGATATTCGCCAGATTGTTCAGGCTTTGCGCCACATCGGGATGTTCGGGGCTCAAGGCTTTCTCCCGGATTGTTAGGGCCTGTTTGTACAAAGATTCTGCTTCGGGATAAACGTCTTTGTTATAGTAATAGACACCTATTCGATTCAAGACCCTCGCTGTGGCCGTGTCGGATTCACCAAACTGGGCCTTGACTTTTTCCAAAGCCAACTTTCCGACAATAATGGCGGAATCCTGCTTTTGAGCTTTGGAAAGCGAATCGGCGCGGTCGAGGAGTTCTTTCCAAGTCTGGCCGGCGGCGGGCAGCCACCCAAAGCCAACAAGGGTTAAAAGCCACAGGTAAATGACCTTAGATTTTATTTTTTTCTGCCTTTCATACGAAACTGAAACTTAACTGCCACGGGCAAGACTGTCAAGCTTGACCGGTCTCCTTCGTCCGCCTATATTCGGGCGTTCAGAGGAAGCAATGAAAAAATTTTCGCGCAGGGAAATATTGAAAGGAGTCGGAGCAACGGCGGCAGGAGTCGCCCTTTCCGGCCCCTTTAAGTTGATAAATGCTTTGCAAACCGAAGAAAGGAGTAAAAATATGGCAGTGCCGCAATTGGTAGCCAAACCGTATAAATCTGGAATTATGGAAATGGAGGGCATTTCCAAAAAGACGATGGAGGAACATTACAAGCTCTATCAGGGATACATCAATAAGACCAACGAAATCCGCACCAAGCTGGAAACCGTTGACCAGAAGACCGCCAACCAGATTTTTTCCGACCTGCGCTCACTCAAGGTTGACCTTTCCTTCGCTCTGGGCGGGGTGAAAAACCATGAAGTGTACTTCGACATCCTGGGGGGCAAAGGCGGCCAGCCTTCCGGCAAGCTATCCGACGCCATCAAGGAGTTTTTTGGCTCGTTTGACGCCTGGGCGGCGGATTTGAAAGCAACCGGCATTGCCGCGCGCGGCTGGGCCTGGCTGGCCTGGGATTACGACGAAAGAAGACTGTTCAACTTTTTGGGCGACGCCCAGAACACCTTTCCGGTCTGGAACGCCGTGCCGGTGGTGGCGCTGGATACCTACGAGCATGCCTACTTCATCGACTACGGCACAAACCGCGGCGGCTACATCGATTCCTATATGAAAAACCTCGACTGGCCGGCGATTCAAAAGCGCTTTGACGGTATAAAAATGTAGGCTTTATTTTGGAGGGAAAGACATAAAAAGTTAGGGGCGACTCTTGTCGCCCCTGTTTTTTTCCGCATCCCCTCTCAAACTAAACCATCTCACCCGCGCCTGTTTCTCCTTTCTCTGAGCCGATTTACAAAGCTTTCAAATCATCAGGCCTACGGCCCGCACCAGGGCGGCGCCGTCAAACCCAAAAAGACGTGGTTAAGCTCTAACACTACATCCGAGGAAGTTAAAACCCCATCGCAGTTGACGTCGGCAAAGCAAAGGGCACAATTACCGGTTCCCAGAAAAGTACAGTTTAGCAACAAGACCACATCCGCGGAGGTTGGAAGCGTATCCGCATTCATATCCCCCTTAACGACCGACACGGCCACCGTAAAGCTGCAGGTGTCGGCATTGCCAGCCAAATCGGAAGCCACGCAAACCACCGTATCCATCCCAATCGAAAAGGTCGAACCAGAGGGCGGGTTGCAGGTCAGAGCAACGCCCAGAGGGCAGTTGTCCGTTACGGAAGTCTGAAAGCTCACCAGAGCGGTGCACTGTCCTGAATCGGCTTGTGTAGCAATATCGGTGGGGCAGGTAATTACCGGAGGTTCTACATCGTTCTGACACTGCGGGAAGGACTGAATCGTAGTGCAATAGACCCGCGCTCTGGTATCTCCCACCAGCGTGTCGCTGCGGTCCTTGTCGTAACCAGTCCAAAGGAGATAGGCTTTAGTAGATGCTCCGGTGCCGGTGGCGGCAAGCTGAGCATAATCCCCAATTAGGTAGTAATTACGTGCAGATCGGTTTGGAGGGGGATCTTCGAAGTCCAATGCATTGGCCGGGTCGTTTACCTGAACCGGCGGCGTCCAGTTGGTGCCGCCGTCGATAGAGACCGTGTAATATAGGTTGGCGGTGCTGGCGTTTAATACTCCACCATTCACAGAGCCGGTCTCGTTTTGATAATAGGCAACGTGTATCCAGCCCTGCTCGTCCATGTCCGTCATCGAATAGTATTGGGTCTTGCCGGCAGCCGTTGGAAGGAGAGCCGAAGACCAGCTGGAGGCGCCATTGGTGGATTTGTAAACGTAGACATCTCCTTGGTCGAGTGCGGCATTGGAAGGGTTCGGATTTCGCTCCGAAACAAAGTAGAGATACCCGCGCCGGGGGCCGGAAGAACGGTCGATGTCGAGGTTGTTGCCAATCGCCGAATGTACTCGAAACCCATTCACACCCCATCGCCCACTGGCGCCCAACATCTGACCTGCTTGAGGGAATGACAAAGTGGACTTGTTAAATATATTAGGCCCTGCACCGCCGTTGGTGATTTCGTGAAAGTAGAAAGTTGTCGTGGAAGAGCCAAAGCTGCATCCCTTGACGTACACGCTACCGTCCGTGATACCGGCTACCGGCTGTAAAAATTGTCCTCGGAAAGGTGGAGTTCCCGTTCCAGAAATCTGGATTTCCGTCTCCGCCGCCCCAGCGGCGGAAACAACCTGAAGAAATCCACCCTTATAGCTGGGGTTGGGGAATGCCCCGTGATCGTCGTAACCGAGATATAATTTTCCATCGTGGGCGCTGCCTGTTCCACCCCCTCGGGCTGTGGTTTTGTCGATATCCAGAGCTTCTTTATCCTGAAATCCCTGCCCAAATTTTTCAAAAAAGAGTGAAAAATTCGCACCGCCGTTGGCAGAGTGGAACACGTTGGTGTGTGCGCTGTCGCGTATAGGAAAAGACAGCGAATACCGGATCAATGTACCAAAAAATTCACCACCGGCGTTGCCGGCATTAACCCAGGGATCAAACCCCGGACCAGCAGTAACCAATAGAGTTTCCGGGTAGAGGCTACCCGCCCAGGAAAGATTGCCATCGGTGGAGTAGCTAAGCGGCCGGGGGCCTTCCGGGCCCACAGACCCTAAGTTATATCCGGCAAACAGGTTATTGCCATCATCGTAATTAACACCGATGGCGGTTTCCGCGCCGTCCTGAACATACACATCGTTGCCAACGATTCGAGTGCGGTCGGGACTGATCGGCAGAAGAGCCCGCCCAAGCGGTTTTCCCAGCACCCAGTTCCCCAGGCTATCTTGAACAAATACTTTTCCCAGAAACAAAGGCGGGACCGGCTCCTCGTTTGCTGGGGCGGGCACGGTCGGTTCGGGGATGAAAGTGGTTTTGAGCAGTGGCTGACTGCTGACCGGTGAATTGCCGAATGCAAGAACCAGAAAAACCACAAGAACCGTCAGAAAACTTTCTTTACGGTTCATACCGCACCTCCTTCTTTTTGAAATATAGCGAATTCCTTAGCAAAAAACCCGGCTTCCTCTACGAGCACGGGAAAGCGCTCCCCAAGAAAATCGCGTTTAATTCCAGCACCACGTCCGAAGATGTTAGATTTCCATCGCAGTTGACATCCGTAAAACTGTGAGCACAGTTGCTTTCTCCCAGAAAGACGCAGTTCAACATCAACACCGCGTCAACCGCAGTGAAATTCCCATCCCCGTCCATGTCTCCTTTGGTGACAACAAATAGAATAGTCGTATTCTTTAAAATAGAAACGGTGTTGCTAAAATAATTTGCCGTTGCCAAATCGCGGTCTCCATCCCCGTCTAAATCGACAGCGAAAACAGAGTGAGGAAGGTTTCCGGTTCCATAGTCAACTTTAGGGGCAAAAGTTCCATCCCCGTTGTTTTTTAAGACCGAAACGGTATTGCTGCCGTCATTGGCCACAGCCAAATCCGGCTTCCCATCTCCGTCCAAATCGGCGGCAAAAACAGAGGCAGGATAGCGTCCGGTTCCATAGTCAACTTTAGGGGCAAAAGTTCCATCCCCGTTGTTTTTTAAGACCGAAACGGTATTGCTGCCGTCATTGGCCACAGCCAAATCCGGCTTCCCGTCCCCGTCCAAATCGGAAGCAAAAACTGAATTGCCTCCCGCGTCGTAGTCAACCTTGGCCGCAAAAGTGCCATCCCCGTTGTTCTTCAAAACTGAAATGGTGTCGCTATTTGCCACGGCCAAATCCTGATCTCCGTCCCCGTCCAAATCGGCGGCAAAAACAGAGATAGGAAGGAATCCGGTCGCGTAGTCAACTTTGGCGGCAAAAGTCCCATCCCCGTTGTTCTTTAAGACCGAAACGGTCTTATCCGAAGAACAACCGTTTTCAATGTCGCAGTCGCCCCTATTTGCCGCCACTAAATCCTGGTCTCCATCCCCGTCTAAATCGGAGGCAAAAACAGAGTAAGGATAGCTTCCGGTCGCATAGTTTCTGGCGGGAAAGGTCCCATCCCCGTTGTTCTTTAAGACCGAAACGGTGCTGCTATTCGAATTTGCTGTTGCCAGATCCAGGTCTCCATCCCCGTCTAAATCGGCGGCAAAAACAGAGGAAGGATAGCTTCCGGTCGGGTAGTCAGCCTTGGCGGCAAAAGTCCCATCCCCGTTGTTCTTTAAGACCGAAACGGAGTTGTCGTAATTAGGAAAGCCACTAGAATTGGCCGTTGCCAAATCCGGCTTCCCATCCCCGTCCAAATCGGCGGCAAAAACAGAGGAAGGATAGCTTCCGGTCGGGTAGTCAACTTTGGCGGCAAAAGCCCCATCGCCGTTGTTCTTTAGGACCGAAACGGTGTTACTGTAATAAGGGGAGCTACCAGAATTGGCCACCGCCAAATCCGGTTTCCCGTCCCCGTCTAAGTCGGCGGTGAAAACAGAGCGAGGATAGAAACCGGTCGCGTAGTCAACCTTGGCGGCAAAAGTCCCATCTCCGTAGTTCTTTAAGACTGAAACGGTGCTGCTATAAGTATTGACCACCGCCAAATCTTGCTTCCCATCCCCGTCTAAATCGGCGGCAAAAACGGAGTAAGGCCTGCTTCCAGTCGCGTAGCCAACTTTGGCGGCAAAAGTCCCATCGCCGTTGTTCTTTAGGACCGAAACGGTGCTGCTGCCAGCATTGGCCACCGCCAAATCCGGCTTCCCATCCCCGTCCAAATCGGCGGCAAAAACAGAGGAAGGACCGCTTCCAGTCCCGTAGTCAGCTTTGAAGGCGAAAGACCCATCTCCATTGTTTTTCAAAACGGACACGGTCCAATCCCCCCAGTTTGTCACCGCCAAATCCGGGTCTTCATCCCCGTCTAAATCGGCGGCAAAAACAGAGGAAGGATAGCTTCCGGTCCCATAATCAACTTTGGCGGCAAAAGTCCCATCTCCGTGGTTCTTTAAGACTGAAACGGTGCTGCTATAAGTATTGGCCACCGCCAAATCCGGCTTCCCATCCCCGTCTAAATCGGCGGCAACGACTGAATAGGGGGATACTCCCGCGTCATAGCTTATCCAGGTGTCAAAAAGCGGCGGAAAGGCAAAGAGGGGCACCGAGGCCGAAAAGAGCCCGGCTGCCGCTAAAGTTATTAAACTTAGTATCTTTCGGCGGTTCACGCTATACCTCCATTTTGAAAAGTTTTAGCCATCGTTAATATAGTAGCCGACCGGCCGGTTTTGTTACAGAAAAACCCGATTACGGTGCTATATTGAGCCAAAGCTTATGGAGAAGCCCAACGAAGAGTTAGCCATAACTCAATTCACCCAGGGGATGCCCAATAACTACATAGACGGGCTTATCCGGCAAACCGTCCGTTTCCAAATCTGGGGAGAAAAATTTGATGCCGAGGAAGTCATCCAGAATACCCGGCTGGCTCTGCTTTCCTGTTTTAAGGAAGGGAAATATGAAGGCAAAGGGTTGACCACCTACGTTTGCCGCATCGCCGCCATACAATCGGTAATGGAGATGAGGCGCCACTATCGCATGGAAAAATACCGGGCGGAATGGTCCGAACAGGCCGACCAACAGCCGGACCCGGCCGGAAACCCCTTAACGTCCATACTTGAAACTGAAAAGAAAAATAGAGCCATACGCGTACTAAAAACTCTTGGGAAATTGTGCCGCCAACTGCTGATGCTCAAATTTTATAAGGGATTGCCCTACAAGGAAATAGGCGCGAGGCTGGGTCTGACAGAAGTTAATGTCAGGGTCTCCGTTCATCGCTGTCTGCAAAAAAGCAAAGAGATAGCCCGGAAACTTGACAAAGACCTGTAACACTTGCTCTATATGTGCAACAATTATAGTGGTGATGTATGTCCTGCGAAAATGAATTAAAAGACCAGCTGGGGGATTACCTGAAGGGAGTGTTGCCCGACACAAAAGCTGCATTAGTTCGGGAGCATTTGAATCAATGCCCGGATTGCCGCTCGGATTTAGAGCAACTTCGATTCCTGCTTCCCGGCTTGGCCAAACTGGCCGAAGAGCACATCCCAGCCGAAAATCTGGTTGACTACCAGCTACAGGCAAAATCCGCCCTGCTGTCGGATTCTGGAGATTGGAAACCGCAAAAAATAGAGGAGCATCTGGCTCTTTGCAACCGGTGTCGGGCCGAGCTGGATAAACTGACCGCATTCGAAAAGGAATTTCAGGGAGTTTCCAAAAAGAGTGTTACTGAACCTTCCCTTGAAAAAACGCCCTTGAGCGTGCGGGTTTTTCTCCGTTCTCGCAAAGTCTGGTATGCCGCCGTCGCCGCGGCGGCCCTGATTCTCTTTCTTTTACCCAATCTCCCGCTCCGCTCCCAGGGTCAAATGATAGCGGTTTTGCCGTTTGAATATATAGGCCCGCCCGAAAAGGAATATTATGCGGAAGGAATACCCAACGATATTACCGCGCGGTTAGCTAACGTGAGCGCCTTGGGCGTCATCTCTCCGAGCAGCACGATGCGGTACAAAAACACGACCAAAAACCCGCGCCAAATCGGCGCGGAACTCGGGGTCAATTATTTGCTGACGGGCGTCATCCGCTGGGACACCACCGGGAAAATCGCCAAGCTTCGAGTCGCCCCCCGGCTC
>CAZSIT010000012.1:0-68715 GCA_964607165.1 uncultured Ignavibacteria bacterium | reverse complement strand
CATACATGCCCCCAGTGGACACATGCAGAAAAGACCTAAATTCTGTGCCAGTCCGCTTGTAAAGGGGGACAAACCAAAAACCTTGCTCAAAGCAAGGATTTTGGTCAGGGGGTCGATTTGCAGGGGCAACTCCCCGTGGTTGCCCTCTTTTTCAGACGGGCAGGCACGGGGGCCTGCCCCTACGTTTTTATAAAAAAGGGGCGGGAAAAACCCGCCCCTGAAACAAAGGTCTTACCTTACGTAGGGGCGAACCTCGCGTTCGCCCTCGGGGAGCGAATATAAAATTCGCCCCTACGAATTCACCAATAGAAGTTTTTGTAGGGGCAAGGTCCCCTCGCCCGGTAGGGAAAAGGGCGGGGGAAGCCTGCCTCTACAAAAACCATTATGCGGCTTACTTCTTCTCCTTCTCCGCCTGCAGCCTTCTCTCCTTCATCTCCTTCATCATCTCCGGATGGCGCACCCATTCCACGCCCTTCTCTTCCGGCTGGCCAAAAAGGTCAGGGTGCAAATAATATCCCCGCTCCTTATCCGCTTTCATTTCCTCCACCGGAATCCGGTGGGCATTGGCATAGGCATCCTGTCGGATGCCGGTCACCTGCCAGGAGACCTCCATTCCCGCAGTTCCACCGGCGATGCGGAATTGGTTGTTAGAGACCTTTTGCGCTATGTAGAGGTTGGGCCCGGGTGCACCGATGGCGGTGAGTTGATAGCGGAAGTCCTTGTTCAGCGCTCCGAACCAGTCCGGTAAGGCAATCACCGCTTCACCCTTGGAATCCAGGGTAACATTGCCGTTGTAGATATTCATCATATCCGGGCTTTCGACACCAGAGTGATGGAGATATTTGTTGGAGGGATCAAGCGGGTGGTCAATTTTGAAGGCAAGAGCCCCTTTGAATACCGTGCCGACCACGACAAGATTTCGCTCTACTTTAACGTCTCCTTGGAAATAACCCCCATACGTCCCGAGGTTCCCACCGATGTCGCCATAGACGGCGGCGGCTCCGGTAGAACGACCGTAAACACCGAACGTGCCGCCCACGGCGGAAACACCGTACGTGCCGCCCGTGGCCTCAACGCCGAACGTGCCGCCAATGGCATTAACGCCATCAGTTCCTCCGTTGCCAGTAACGCCAGTGATTCCTCCGCTGGCAAAAACGCCCTCGAATCCTCCAGTGGCATAAACGCCACGGCTTGTTCCGAAAGATGAGCTGCCGGAAAAATACCCACCGTCGGCTTCGCCGAAAGAGCTGTTATTGGCTTCGCCTATTACGCCTCTTAATTGGAACGGGCTACTCCCATCGTTATAGACCCATAGCTTATAGCCGGGGGACGGACCGGTTCCAATGCCGACATTGCCAGTCGTTCGGAAGAGATCCTGCCCGGCGGAGGTCCACTGCTCGGTTCGAAAAGTGTAGCCAACCGAAGTTAGTTTCTGCCTCGGCGCCATCTCCGCATCCCCACCGACCTTGATTCCCAGCCAGCGGTCGGGGTTGTTAAAGGCGGTATCCGGCACCGGGATGACGGCGCCCAAAAGAACCGTGAACAAGCCATTGTTTGTGCTCACCGAGGTTGACTCCGACCAGAGCACATTGCCAACCGTGGGGTCGTCGTAAATTCTGAACCGGACAGAATAATTCCCGTTCACCACCGGATTGCCGCTCCCGTCCCGCAGGATGCCCTGAAAGTTGATTAACTGCGGAACGGCGGCCATTGCGATTTGAGATAAAAAGGCCAACACCATCAAAGCCACCGCCCACAGTAGGCCGGGTTTACAACCCGGCAAAAACGTAATGCGTTTCATCGCACACCTCCTGTTTGGTTTTGTTTTTTTGTTTCGACACACCTTTCCCTTTTCGGCAAATCCCTCCGTCTGCCGCTAATGCTAACACCTGTATGCAGGTAAAAGATAACTAACCGTTTTGGGGAGGCAAGGGAAAACGTAGGGGCACCCGCCAGAGGCGGGCAACGTGCCCGTTGCGTTCTGTATTTCTTGTAGGGGCAGGTCTTTGCTTGCCCCGAGCGAAGTCGAGGGGTGCCTGCCCTTGTAGGGGCGGTTCGCGAACCGCCCTTACACAAGGACAAGGAGATTGGGGATTAAAATAATAGGGGCGAACTGCCGTTCACCCCTTTCCCCCTTCCCGATTCGGGAAGGGGGGTCAGGGGTGAGGCTGCGTCTGTTTCTCCGCCTCTTTGGCTTTCTTCTCTTCCACAAAATTGGTGGAATATCCGGGAAAGACCTTGGCGGAAGGATTGATAAAATGCGCGGCGTTGTTGGCCGCCACGGCGGCTTCGCCAAAACCGGTGGCAATCAGTTTCAACTTGCCATCGAAGCCGCAAATATCCCCGGCGGCATAAACGCCGGGCAGGTTGGTTTCCATATGCTGATTAACTTTGATGGTGTGCCCGGGACCAAACTCAAGCCCCCAGGTTTTCAAAGGCCCTAAATTGGCGGCATAGCCGATACAACAGACCACGGCATCTACATCAAATTCTTTTTTCTCCTGCGTCTGCTTGTTTAAGATAAAGGCCCGCTCGATTCTCGAATTCCCGGAAACCGACTCGACTTCCGTGGTGGTAAAAATCGGAATGCCGGAAGCAAAAAGTTTTTTCGTGCTGTCCTCGTGGGCTGCAAACTTGGCCGAGCGATGAACCAAAACCAAACTCTTGGCAACATCCTTGAGCACCAACGCCCAATCCAGAGCAGTGTCGCCGCCGCCGATGATGATTACCCGTTTGCCGCGAAACTCTTCCGGGTCTAAAACCCCGTAATAAAATCCCCGCCCCAGCCAGGCCTCCACCTCCGGCTTTTCCAACTTCCGCGGAGCAAAAACTCCAATACCCGCAGTAATAATGAGCGTTTTAGAAAGATGAGTAGTGCGCTGGTCTCCTTTGAGCAAATAGTGACCGTTATCCAACCGCTGCAGTTCCAGTATCCGCTCTCCTAAAACCACCGCCGGTTTATACTGCCGGACCTGTTCCATCAGATTTTTGACCAGCTCTTCGGAGATGACCGCCGGGCAGCCGGCCACATCGTAAACCGGCTTTTTGGGATAGAGCGTTGTCAACTGTCCCCCGATATAGGGGAGTGAATCTAAAATTTTGATTGAAAGGTCGCGCAACCCGGCATAATAGGCGGCAAATAACCCAACCGGCCCCGCTCCAATGACGGTTACGTCGTAAATTTTTTCGTCCATCTTCCCTTTTCCATACATTTACCCGAATCCCTCCCCCTAACCTCTCCCTGACACAGGAGAAGATTCTTCCCCCTTCCCGTTTCGGGCTTGTCCCGACTTGTCCCGAGCTTGGTCGAGGGAGCACAGACAAGGGGAAGGGGGATAAAGGGGGTTAGGTTTTCACCGTCTCAAATTTTCCTGCACCTCATCCAGTCGGAGCACCAATTCGAAAAGCCGGGCTTGTTCCGAGCGTAGCCGAGGTATCGGAAACCGGAGAATTATTGGAAGGAAGTTTCAGTACTACATCCCCGCTTACTTTCGCCTGGCATCCCAACCGTGACGTTTCGGTCAACCCTTCCGCCAGTTCCAGTTGGTCCTGCTCGGCTTCGTCTTTTTCCGTAAGATTTTCCATCCCTTCCAGGATAATAACATGGCAGGTGGAACAGGTGCAATTCCCTCCGCAATCATGGGTCAGCGCAATGTCGTTATCCAGGGCGGCATCTAAAATCGACTGCCCATCAAATGCTTCTACCGTTTTATCAAGGTTTTTAAAAGAGACCTTCGGCATTTATTAGGTTCTCATAGGGGCGAATCTTGCCTGCGGTGAGCGTAGTCGAACCGTATTCGCCCTTCGGCTGGCGAACACAAGGTTCGCCCCCACGCCGAATGTAACCAGCAAAGAGAAAAAAGAGTTTGAGCAACGGGCGGCTTTTGGTAAACACCGGGGAAAAACGTTTGACTAGGCCCGCTCGTAGATGGGAAAGGGATTGCGCTCTTCGCCAAAAGTTATTTTCTGCGCCACGCCGGCCAGGCGGGCCGCCAGCATCATATAGGCCCAGGTCGGAACCGGAAAGGAAGCGCACCCCCGAATCAGAACATCCTTTCCCTGATATTTCTGCCAGGGTACAGACTGCAAAGTTTTATTAAACGCTTCTTCCTGCACCATCCCGCCGGAGACCAAATCGGCAAAATCGATTACTTCCATTTTTAATGGTGAGCTGGTCGAATCCATATCTATACGCTAAAGGAACTGCCGCAGCCGCAGCTCCGTTTGGCCTGGGGATTGTTGAAGCGAAAAGCACCGTTCAGCAAATCGCCGGTATAGTCCAGGGTCAACTCGTTCAGATACACCAGCGATTTTACATCCACCACTACCTTGACGCCGCCAAACTCGAAAACCCGATCCAATTCTCCCATCTGGGTGTCCAGATTCATGATATAAGATAGACCAGAGCATCCCCCGCCTTTCACGCCAACCCGCAAAAAAGTGGCCGGATTGCTCTGCCGCTCCAGAATTTTTTTGATTTCCAGAACGGCGGTGTCGGTTACGAGAATTTTTCCTTCCGGCAGGGCATTTACAGTTTCCGTCATCATTTCTCCTTTATGGTGAGCGAAGTCGAATCCATTACACTTTAATTTCTTCCACCGGAATCAAATAATCCGGCCGGTACAATTCTTCCAAATTTATGCGCCCCAGATAATCAATCAACTTTTCCTGCACCCGCACCAGAGGTCCCCGCACGGTGCAGCAGCCAATCTGCTCACAGTCGTTGTGGTCGTGCTTTAAACAGGTGATAAGCGCCACTTCGTCTCCCACCGCCACAATCACGTCCGTCAATCGGATCTCGCGGGCTTCTTTGGCCAGCCGATACCCGCCCGAAGGTCCCGGAACCGCTTCCACAATGCCGCGCCGGGCCAGCTTTTGTAAGATTTTGGCTAAAAGCTCGGTTGGGATCTCGTATCGGCTGGAAATCTCTTTGGCCGAAACCCGTTTTTCCTGGCCCGCCAACCAAAGATACCCGATGGCCAAAAGCCCGTAATCCGTTTTTTTGCTTAGCGTAAACATATACCCGACTCTAAAAGTCGGCATTTAATTATACTATCTTTAAGGCCTTTAGTCAATATCTATCGACTCCCGTAAGCCCTTGGTAAGCAATCAATTCCTGTCTGTAAGCAAAATAGTCGGACAAAAACCGACAAACCTGTCGGTTTTTTTTGACAATCCGAATCGATTGTTTATCTTATTTTCAATGGCATCGCTCTCACTCAAACAAGTCTCACATCGTTTTGAAAACGGCGCCGAAATCCCCAAACAGGTTTCATTTGAAGTTGCCGACAGAAGTTTCTTAGTCTTAGTCGGCCCTTCCGGTTGTGGTAAATCAACGACCCTCCGCCTTGTGGCTGGATTATCTGACCCCAGTGAGGGAGAAATTCTAATCGGGGAGCGAAAGGTAAACCAGCTCCCTCCTAAAGAGCGGGAGGTGGCGATGGTTTTTCAAAACTATGCCCTTTATCCGCATATGACCGTTTTCGAAAACATCGCCTTTGGACTTAAATTGAAAAAAGTTCCCAAGGACGAAATCAAAACCAAAGTCCACAAAACCGCCGAACTGCTCGGCCTCTCTCATCTTTTAGAGCGAAAACCTAAAGCCCTTTCGGGCGGCGAACGCCAGCGCGTCGCGTTGGGCCGCGCTATGGTGCGCGAACCGAAAGTTCTGCTCTTGGACGAGCCGTTATCGAATTTAGACGCCGCTTTGCGCCAGCGCGTCCGCCAGGAACTATTGGGACTGAAAAAAGAACTGAAAGCAGCCACTCTTTACGTCACCCACGATCAAACCGAGGCGATGAGCCTGGGAGACCAAATCGGGGTGATGCGCGCAGGTGAATTGTTGCAAACCGGCACGCCCGAGGAGATTTACAACAACCCGCAAACGCTCTTTGTTGCCCAATTTTTCGGCCATCCCGGTATGAACGCCCTAACAAGCTCCGGTTTTTCTGACGGCGCCCTGAATTTTGAAAGCTGGAAACTCCCTTTGCCAGAGTTTCTAAAGGGAAAAACCGCCGCTTCCGCTAAAATCACCCTCGGTTTTCGCCCTGAAAAAGCTAAACTTTCAAAGACAACCGAAAATAACTCTTTGAACATTCCGGCCCAACTTCAAACCATCGAAAATTTCGGCCATGAATTTTTCTATCATTTCCAGACGCCGGACGGCCAGAAGTTTTCGGTCCGGACGCCGGAAAAAACGGAACTCGTTCCCGAATCAATAGCTCTAAATCCTGAAGACTTTTTCTTTTTCGACTCTCAAACCGGAAAAAGAATTTGAAAAATATCGCAATCTTTCTTTTCTGCCTCACCACATCAGCTCTTTTCGCCGAGCCGCCGGCCAAGCTCGACTCCGTTTTGCAGTATGCTTCGCCGGTAACTTTGCCTTCCATCTACAAACCAAAATCTTCCCGGCTCTTGATTTTAGGCGGTGGGCACGCCGTTGCTCTCGTTTACACGTATGACCAAACCCAGAAAAGCTGGGGCGGCTCAACCGGAAAATTTCATTTTAAAAACGATTGGTCTGGTGACTACCTGGCGCAAAACGATGAAGTCAGCCATCTTTTTTTCGGTTACACGCTCACAAAAGAATTCTATCGTGCCTATCGCTGGACCGGCTTTTCTCCCAAAAAAGCCAAAATATTCAGCGCCCTCGAAAGCGCTTTTCTTTTAACGTTCGTTGAAGTTCCGATGGACGCTTTCAATACCACCCAGGGCTTTGGCGTGGAAGATTTGATTGCCGATTATGCAGGTATAGGCTTGGGTCTGTTGAAGCTGAACCATCCAGGTAACTGGGATATCAAAACAAGCGCAAAATCCAACCCATTTTTCTCGCAAAATCATCTCTTTTCCCAAACCGGCGAGCAGTTCGATAACTTCATCTTCTGGGGCACCTACCGCCCCCCGCTGAAATGGGATGATAGACAGCCTTTCTCACTCGGAATTGGTTATGGCACCCGCAGGGCCTCCAATCGCATTTCTCCTTTGCGCGAATTGCGCTTTGGTCTTGGCACTACCCTGCCCGATATAGTTCGCATCTTCTCGCCAAAAATGGCGCGCTCTTTGGAGGTTTTAGATTTTTATTATCTCAACTTGAACTTGCTCGCCACAATAAAATAGTTCCAAAAAAATAACGGCCCCCTGCTCAAAAGGAGGCCGTTACTCTGATTTGAAAAAAACTAAACCATCATTCGTCTGCGGCGCAAAAAATAATAGAACCCGACTCCGGTCAATAGCAGAATCAGAGCGGCAAGACCGAACGGGGTCAAAGCCGGCACCTTGGGAGGCGGGTCCGCTTTCAAAACCAGCTGGTATTTAACGTCCGCATCGTTGGGAGAATGGCCGATTAGGTCGCCAAGCTGGTTTAAGTGCGCCAGCCAGGAAGCCCCCGTATAATGGTTTGATCCGCCATGCGGCACGCCATCCATCGACATATCAAAGTTAGCCCCAACTACCGTATCGGGATCGGATACTAAGTTGCGCGTGACCGAAACTACGTTTCCCGGTGCAACAGTTGGAAAAGGCGGTGAAGTCTTCACTGTTTCCCGCACTCCCCCTGGCAGGTCAAACCAGACCCCGTTCGGAAAAGAAGTGGTGCTGATGGTATGACTGCCTGAGCTTACCGTGATGCGCACGGAATCCACCAAATGTGTCGCAAAAGCCGGCGTAATAAACAGCGTTAAAGCAATAAGGCCAATCAAAGTTTTTCGCATAATTCCTCCTAAAAAAACTTAAAGGGTTTACCTCGTTGCGCCCCCGCGATCTTTTCTTTTTGACTGTCAGGAAAATCCTCCTTTCGCTTTCGGGAGGGCAGCGCTCCCGCTTCATTTCACGTATATCATCTTGTTAACCCCGGCAAAGCTTCCCGCCTCTAAACGATAAAAATAGACCCCGGATGAAAGCGCCCTTCCAGTTTTGCCCTTCCCATCAAAAACCGACTGGTAGCGGCCGGCCTTCTGGAAAGATTCGACCAGCGTTGCCGCTTTCTGTCCAACTGCGTTAAATATATCCGGAACTGCCTTGGCGTCAAGACGTAGTCTCCTTCATAAAGCAACACCGGGTATAGGGAGCGAAAATTCCACGGTTATTTGACAAGCAACATCTTTTTGGTTTGCACAAAATCCTGGGAGCGTAGGCGATAAAAGTAGATGCCTGAAGGAACGGCCGCACCCCGGTTGTCCCGCCCGTCCCAACTGACGATTTTAACCCCTGCGGTAAGATACCCATCGACCAAAGTTATCGCCTTTTGCCCCAGCAAGTTGTAAATCTCAAGCGTTGCGTGCCCGGCTTTTGGCAGGGCAAAACGTATCTGCGTATTGGCGTTGAACGGGTTAGGGTAGTTCTGGAAAAGGGAGTATTCGCGGGGCACCTGCCCCGGCCGAATATCCCGAACGTTAGTGGAAATTCCGGAAAGTATGTAGTAAATGGAATCCGAGCTGGTGGTTGCCACGGCCACATCTTCCATACCGTTTCCGTCAAAATCGGCAGAGGCGAGGTTGTTGGGGGTTAAAAAGAACGGCTGGTTGCCAATCGAGTCCGGAATCTGGACGAAAACCCCCGGCTGAAAGGTCCCATCACCGTTTCCGAATTGGAACCAGGTTCCTTTGTGGCCGGGAACGTGGTTATTGAATGCCAAATCTGTCTTTCCATCATTATTAAAGTCCGCGGAAACAAGATACTGTATTTCCGCTCCTGCTGAATCGGTTGCTGAGTCCGGCACTGGAATGCTTTCTTCCAAAAACAGGCTGTCTGCCCCCGGTTTTTTGCCCGTAAAGAGGTAAAAATTCAAACTCTCGTGATTACCTACGATCAGGTCGATAAGCGTGTCGGCGTCAAAATATCCCCAGGTCGAATAACGCGGTTCTTCCCCTGCTTCATAGGCGGTCAAGGGCGTGAAGGCCGTTCCCCCCAGGCTTCGGTAGACCCCTACCCGGAAAACATCCAGCGTGTCGTGCAGCCCGTGGTTGAGACATATCACCATCGGCCCTGCCGGTTGCGAGGCAAAGGCGGGTGACAAAACGATTTGGCCCAGCCCGTGCCCGCCGGTGGGAAGCGCAATCGGTGCCGAAAAACCGGCGCTTCCATTGCCAAAGAAAACAAAAACGGTGTCTGCGTCTGTCGTGCTGTTCAAGCTTATCCCCGCAATCACGTCGTCAAAGCCGTCACTGTTGACGTCCCCGGCCGCCAGAAACTGGGCAAAACCGCGGGTTTTCGGCCAGCTATTGGGAGCGATGGAAAAACTCCCGTCCCCCGCTCCCAGCAAAATGGAAAAGGTGGAATCCAAAAACTGCCCCACGGCCAAATCAGGATTCAAATCGCCGTCGAAATTCCCCACGGCAAACTCGCTGGGGAGCGCTCCTCCGGTTCGGGAAACGACCGGCGGGTCGAAATCCCCGGCGCCGTTTCGCAAAAAGACAAAAACTGAATCCCGCACAAAGGAATTCAAAACCGCAATGTCCGGCCGCCCGTCCCGGTTGAAGTCGGCTGTGGTCACGATGGAATTTGACCCGCTGCCGGGCGGCAGGGCCAGAAAGCGCGGCACCAGGGCCGCCGGCTGGACAAATACGGGAAGTATGCTGAAAACAATCAAACACCCCGCTTTTCGCATCAACTTAACCCTCCAGTTCTCGTCACGCCATTTTTCAGTTATTAGGCGCACCCGCGTTAATCCAAGCCTTGAGGAGGATACAACGACAGATGCAACGACCGTTATGGCACCAATCCTGCCTAAAAATCGAAAAACCCGGACGAACCCGCTGCCGGGCAAACCTCAAGGCGTTTCGACACGCCCTATTATTTCTAAGAGGATTATACGTAAATTTCGCCAAAACATTGGCTCTTTTTTTGAAAAATTTTAGCGCCGCTTTTTGGTCTTCTTAACCTTGTGGGACTTGGCCCTCTTTGCTTTTTTCCTTTTGGCTTTCGGTTTCGAAGCTTTCTTGCTCTTTTTCGCCGGTTTTGAAACTCGGGATGACGCCTTCTTTTCCACCAGCTGCCGCAAAGCCATCAAATTTTCGTCCGGCACAGCCGGCGGCAAAGCGCACTCCGGCCCCAAAACTCCGGGCAACTGCTGCAAAAGAGTTAAAACCGGACGAATCGAGGAAATTAGCGTTTCCTTCCGACCCAGCAGAAGGGAAGAAGTATGGTTAATCCCGCCGATGACCGGTTTCTTCAATAATTGATAACCTTCAGACAGGTTTAGATTGGAGCGGTCGGAGGCCACCCAATTCACCAAATCGGCGGGATAACCGGCAAAAAGAGAAAGCATATTGAAGGGTTCGCAAACGTGTAAAATCACCTTGCCGCCGACTCCTTTGACTGCTTCAATGACCTCCAAATCATACGGCTTCCCAAATTTTCGATAATCATCCTCGGTCAAAATATTTTTGGAAGCCCACTCGGTGGTGGCAAAGAAAATCCCATCCGCGCCGGCGTTTAGGCACTCGACGGCAAAGCGTACGAAGGTATGCGTGATTTGTTCCAGGGCTTCCTCGACCAACAACGGCGATTCCTGCATATCCCGCACCAGCTGGGCTTCCGTGCCGACTAAATCCCCGGCAATTGAAAGCGGCGAAAAAATGGTCATAAACTTATAGACCGATTTTCCCAGTTTTTTCGAAATCTCCGAAATGGTTTTTAATTCTTGCGATAACGTTCCGGCGGCCAAAGACAGCTCTTCAATTTTTTCCCAATCGGCCGGAAGCCCTACCGGAAAGGAAAGCCTTTGCGGCTTGTCCAGGGCTGTTTTTGAGGGAACGTATTGCGCTCCCCACCCCTCTACGTGATACGAGGCGCGCGGATTTATTTTTACAAAATCCCACCCAAATTTCTTCTGAAAACCGACCGTAGCCAGAACGAATTCTTTCGGGTCGTTCTCAAGGTGATAAAAATGCCGCCAGGCCGCCACCGGCGTTCTATCCGGTTTCTCCCCCGCTAATATCGCATCTATTCTATTCTTGGGATTCATTCCCTTCCCCTTTCTTCCAAAAGTCTGCCAATTTTTGATATTTTTCCGGAAACTGCGCCTGAAAACGCAAAAAAGCCGGCACCGGATAGCGCACCCCGCCCTGATGCGTTCCCTCTAAGCCTTCGATAAGCTCGTCGGAGAAATCGAACGGAAAAGCAAAAACCATCTCGTTATCCTGGGTCAGTCCGAAAATCCTATCGCCGTAACAGGGCAAAATATAATGCGGTTTACCCCTTTTCATAGTTTCGATGACAACGTCTGCGCAGTCAATCCTCCCCGCCGAACGCGACTCCAAATATCCCCCCGATTTATAGAGCGAAGCGGTTAAAAGCCGCATCACCTGCGCCGAATTGCCGTATAGGCAGATGACATCCGGTGTAAAATTCGCACGGCTAACCGGCGCCACCCAAATCGATTCGTATTCATGATGGGAAAACTTTGGAACCATGCTTTCGGTCTTTTTCCCCGCTTGCGCCGACGCCGTATACATTCCTTCACACGCCAGTCCATCCGTGAAATAGGCAACCTCCTTCTCGAACCCAAAAGCCACTTTGGTTAAAGGGCAGGAAATATCCTCGCCATAAATAGCCAAAGACCAGCCATATCGCCGCGCCAGTGAAAATCCCTGGCAGGTGGCGACCTCAACCCCTAAATCCCGCACTGGCCTTTTTATTTTTTCCGGCAAAACCTCGCCTTTTTTCGCCATTTTTATAGCAAGCGGAAAAGTTTCCGGACGAATATGTTTACTCAAAGCTTCATCCAGCTTCTTCAAATCAGGCATCGGATTTCAAAGTATTAAAAAAGCAGCCGCTTGGCAAGCAATCCCCTTTTTCCATTTGAATCACGTAAAACAGTCTTTAGCGCTTGACACTTCTTCCTCTTTTCCAAATCTTTCATTTGTGAACGGCACAGGCCTGTCGGCTTGCCGATGGAAATTCCGGAGGGTTAGCCTAACTGGTAAGGCACCAGACTTGAAATCTGGCGTCCCGCAAGGGATTTGGGGGTTCGAGTCCCTCACCCTCCGCTTTTTGCCGGAACGAAAAAATCCGAATGAAAAACCACCCATTTAAAGGAGAAAAAATGTCGGGCGTTTCCATAGATGAAACCGTTGGGCAGTTGTTAAGCGTTCTTCGGGAGGCGTTTGAAGGTCCGCCAGAAGGCGGGAGCTATTTTACCGATAACAATCCGGATGCCGGACTGTTCGGCACGCTTTCCAAGTTAAGCGCGGCGGAGGCTTCGGAGGAGCGGGGCAAAACGACCGTAGCGGCTCACGCGCTCCATCTCGTTTTCAGCTTGGAGGCTTCGTCGGCCTGGATTCGCGGCGACCGCTCCCCGCGAAACTGGAAAGAGAGTTGGCAAGTCAGCACCGTGGACGTGGACGCCTGGACGCAACTGCAAAAACAGCTCCGTGCGGGCTACGAAGTCCTTCGCACGGCCATTCAATCCAACGCTCCGACAAACGTGGATGCGATGGGAGGCGCCATCGGCGCTATCGCCCATATGGCCTATCACTTGGGCGCCATTCGCCAAAAAGTATCCTACAAACGATGAAAAACTCATCTCTTAAAAACCTGCGAGTAATTCCGGGCGTCGGGCCCAGCATTGCACGGGACTTGTACGATTTGGGAATCCGCTCGGTGGGAGACTTGAAAAGAAAAAACCCGGAGAAAATGTACTTCGAGTTGTGCCGCAAACGCGGGCAGCCTATCGACCGGTGTATGCTTTACGTTTTCCGCTGTGCAACCTATTTTGCTTCGCGTAAAAAGCACGACCCTATGAAATTGTTGTGGTGGAATTGGAAGGATTAACGCAAAGAAAACAAGGAGGATAAAATGACGGAAGAAAAACCGAAACGCGGCGCGATGGGGTATTACCAGTCCGCCAGCATGGTTTTACTTTTGATAATGGTTGGTTTCTCAATTTCCGGGTTGTGGGGATTGGTGAGAATTATCATCCCCGATTTAACTATGTCCGGCTACGATTGGAGACGAGTTTCCACTCTTGACCGCTACCTGGAAGCGGAGTATAAAGGAGGAAAACGGCCGCTACTACCGGCAGGGTCGATTCGAAGCCAAGTCCGACACGGCCAAAGCCGGCGGCGGTTTGACCCGCGAGCAGGTGGAAGAAAAATGGAAAAAAGCCCAAGCCGACGCCCGTTACGAGGAACGTCGCGACGGCTTCAAGCAAATTCTCTTCTGGTTCGTCGCCGTGGCGGTTTGCTTCCCGTTGTACTTGTATCATCACAAAGCGGTCAAAAAAGCGCGCCAGCAAATGGAGCAGCCGGCTGGTCAGTAGCCGAATTGTTCGCGGGTTGGTAGCCGGCACTTCAGTGCCGGAAAATCCCTCGACTAAAGTCGAGGCTACCAAGGAATGTTGAACGGGAAAATAACCGGAAGACATTTTGTTCTCCGTCCGCATTAAAGATTTTTTCCTGCGCCTCTTTTTTGAATGGGGCGCAAAAATTTACTCGAACAAGCTGGCATCCGGCTCGGAAGCCGAGCTGCGCAAAGACTTTTTGAACTTTGTTCAACTAAAACCGAATTCTCAAGTTTTAGACGTCGGCTGCGGCCCCGGCTGGCTTGCAATCGAAGCCGCCCGACAGGTTAAAGCGATCTTCGGGATAGACCGCTCCAAACGAATCATCCAGCTTGCCCGTCAAAACGCAAAATCTGCAGGAATTTTGAATGTCGACTTCCAGATTGGCGATGCTTCCTCCCTACCATATCCCGATAACAGTTTCGACACGGTAATTGTTACAACCGTAAATTACCTTTTACCTAATCCGGAAAGGGCGTTTGCCGAACAACCGCGGGTATCAAAACCGGGCGGGATAATCGCTACGTTGGACCCCGATGTTTCCATCTCGCCAGCCCGGATGAGAACTTATGCCAAAGTGCAAAAGCTGAATTTGAAGGATACGTTTAAGTTGCTCGCCTGGGCCTCGGCCGCCCGAATTTACTATCCTTTTTCCGAAGAAAGGTTGCTGGGCTTATACGAAACGGCCGGGCTGAAAAATATCGTTTTAGAAAAACGGATGGATGGGATGGTTTGGTTCGCAAAGGGAAAAAAACCGGCCCAACGGATGTAAGGGCGGTTCGCGAACCGCCCTTACTCTATCCAATCGGCGATAAAAATGTTGGTCTCGCCTTGAATTTTACCGTTGCGGTTTGACGCGAAGACCAACTTTTTTCCGTCCGAGGAAAACATCGGAAAACCGTCGAAGGTGTCGTTGTAGGTGATGCGCCTCAATCCCCTCCCGTTGGTCCTAATCATATACAAATCGAAGTTCCGTCCTTTCGGGTCATGCATATTGGAAGCAAAAATAATGCGTTTTCCGTCCGGAAAAAAGTACGGGGCGAAGTTGGCTGCACCGTTGTTGGTAACTTGACGCTTGTTTTTCCCGTCCGCATCCATCACGAAAATTTCTAGCACTCGGGGGCGTATAAAACCTTGTTGAGCCAGGAAAAAATAATCCTGCTTAGCCAACGCGAGTTTGGGATGGTAAGCACGGTAAACGATTTTTTTGCCGTCATAGGAGAAAAAGGCCCCGCCATCGTAGCCCTGTTCATTGGTCAGCTGCAGAAGCTCTGAACCATCTGCATTCATCGAGTAGATATCCAGATCCAAACCGTTGTAGTAGGTGAAAATTATTTTTTGGCCGTCCCTGGAAATGGTTGCTTCCGCTTCGTAACCTATCTTGGTAGTTAAACGTTTGAGGTTGGAGCCATCCGAGTCGGAGGTGAAAACATCATAGTTGTAAAGCGGCCAAACGTACCCCTGCGAATAGTCCGGTTTCGGCGGGCAGGCCGAGTCGGCCAGATGGGTCGAGGAAAACAAAATTCTTTTGCCGTCCGGAAAAAAATAACCGCAGGTGCAGCGCCCTTTGCCGGTGGAAACCAGATGTTTGTTCGAGCCATCCACGTTCATTATGTAAATCTGGTCGCAGGAATCGCTGCCGTTGTGATATTGAAAAATCAGTTTGGAATCATCTGCAGAAAAATAAGCTTCGGCATTCTCCCCGCCGAAGGTAAGCTGGCGTATGTTGGAGAGATGTTTTTCTTTCGGTCCGCCTGTGGCGGGCCAAGGGGCATCCGGCCCGTTTTGTGCGAAAAGTCGGGATAATGATAGATAAATAAGAAGAATCGCCCCTCCCGCAAATGACAAATTCACTTTCCTGTTCATAGCCCCTCTATGATACATCATTATGCTAAAATTAAAAGCTGATTTTGGTCAGCTTTCGGGCAGGTTGCACTCCACAATAAAAGAGGGAGCAAACGTTGGTCAAGAAATAATCCCTCTATGCCGATACAATTATTGCTCCTACTCGCAATGCCGCGGGAGGATAAACTTTTTACAGGAGGTTAACGATGCCGCAAACCAAGTCGACGCAGACCCAAACCTCGGGCACCACGTCCAGAGGTATTACGTATTGCAATTGGAATGACGTTTGTGAACCGGGTTGTTACGTGGATACTGAATTTCCGCGCTTTTTCCGGGTAACCAGCGATTGCGTGGTTCCCAACGGCAGCCCTTGCATTCACGGCTGCAACTTCACGGTCGCCAAGATTTCCGGCGACCCGATGGTACCCAAAGCCCGCATCCAGCACCTCTGCGCGGATAACAACCTGCCCGTGCCGGAGTAAAAAGCCTCATTCCTTTGTTTTATTAACCCGCCCCGGAAAAGTTGGGGCGGGTTTTTTATTGGGAAGCAAGGGATGATTCAACTTTCAAATCGAAGCCTGCCTGACATCTTCACTCCAGGAAACGCCCACTTAGTTATTTTTTTCACAAGCCAAATTCTGCTTGACAAATTAGGTATAAGGATGTTACTTACGATTGGTACAGAGGAATTTTTGGCAGGCGGGTGGGATGTTGCTTTAAAAGCCTCTTTATGTAATGAAGGATGGAGCAACTTTTTAGGCATTCAACAACAAACGCGCTTGGCGCACAACGGGGGCTAAAAACCCCCAGAGAGGCAGAAATGCAAAGAAGGCTAACGAATTTCGGCCGGTTCACACCAATTCAAAGAAGTACCAGTTTAATAAACAAGTTTCTGACATTTTCCACTTTTTGCTCTTTTTCTTTTCTGTTTTTACTAAGCGCGTTCTCCCCCTTGGCTTTTGCGGAAGAGAAAAAAGCGTCCCCTTCCACTTTGGAAGAACTTTTGGCCAAAGGACCAGACCCGCGCTGGTCAAAGATAGTGCCGATGCCGGAGACCCTCGGAGCAAAAACTATCCCTCCCCCGATTATCCGCGAAGTTCAGGGGCCAGCCGGGCCGCATGAGGTTAAGCTGCAAAACCAGAAAGCGGTGATTTTTCCGAACATTCGGATGCATCCCAACCCAACCACTACCCAAAGCGAGATGACGATATGGACCCATCCCAATAATCCCGACGTCGTCCTGGCCGGTTCAAACGCAGCTTCCAATCCGGTAGCCCTTATCAGCCAGGGATGGTATTACACCACCAACGGCGGCACCACTTGGTTGGGCGGCGACACCTTGCCGACCCATACCAATTTGGGCCAGTTTATGTCCGACCCGTCGGTCGGAATCGACCTGGATGGCAACCTGTTTTTCAATACCCTGCTAATTGGGGGGACCCACGAGGTCGTAATGGCCCGGTCCACGAATAACGGAACCAACTGGACTCAAGTCTCCCTGCCCAACGCTTCAACCGGCAACGACAAAAACCATATGACCATCGACGTAAACCCGGGCGGCGCGTTTGAAAATTTCTTATACACCGCCTACACCGATTTTAATGTTGCTGCCCCCAACGTTATGCTTTCCCGCTCCATCAACCGGGGGCTAAGCTTTTCCGTGCCGGTTCCAATCAGCGGATCGGTCGGGGCCCAATTTGGGCAGGGGGTCAATCTGGCCGTCGGGCCCAACGGCGAAGTGTACGGAACCTGGTCCGGATATGATGTTTTTCCGACTGCCACCACCCATCTCGGCTTCAACAAATCAACCAACGGCGGCTCCTCTTGGGGAACGGCCGTCAGCATCACCGATGTGGCCGACATTCGCGGTACCCTGAACAAAGGTGGTAACACTATCCGGGTCAACAGCTTTCCTTCGATGGCGGTTGACCGCAGCGGCGGCGCACGCAACGGCTGGATTTACATCGTCTATCCGGCAAAAAACCCCACCACTCCGGATGTTTTCCTGGTGCGCTCCACCAACGGCGGCAGCTCCTGGAGCACCCCCTTAAAAGTGAATCAGGATGTCAGCAGCAAAGACCAGTGGTTTTCCTGGATTGCCTGCGACCCGGCCACCGGCGCCCTTTACATAGTTTATTACGACAGCCGCAACTTTCCGGCAAACGACTCGGCGCAGGTGTATGTCTCCACCTCGCTGGATGGCGGGTTTACCTTTGAGGACGTTTTAATCAGCGACCAGGCCTTCAAGCCCGCTTCCATCCCCGGACTGGCGGGCGGCTATTCAGGAGACTACATCGGCGTGGCGGCCAAAAACGGCATAGTCTGGCCCTGCTGGAACGATAATCGAACCGGAATACACCAGGGCTACACCACCCGGGCGGTTTTCATTGCCGTCGGCAGCCCGCCGAAAATAAGCGTTTCTCCCGATACGCTGGATTACGGCAATATATTTCTGGGTAATCCCGAAACGCTTACAGTCAATATTCGAAATCTCGGTTATCCGGAAACTTTGCATGTCACAAACATTCAGTCCTCCAACACCGATTTCACTCCGGATGTCACTTCATTCGACCTGCCGGGGGGCAACGGCCGAGGGGTGAAAGTCGCTTTCAATCCCGCCTCGGCTGGGCCAAGCAGCGGAACGTTAACTATATTAAGCAGCGACACTTCCAACCCGACCGTGACCGTTGCTTTGCTTGGAACCGGCCTGATTCCGCCCGACATTTCAACCGCTCCCGACTCCTTGGATGCCGACTTGCTTACCGGAGCGACTAAAGTTGAAACTTTGACCGTCTCCAACAGCGGCGGCAGCGATTTGGATTTTGACATCTCGGTCAAATTCAGTGCGCCGCTCGCCGCCGCGCTAAAACCGCTTGCCGTAAAAACAATAGACCGGGCTGCCTCGGTGGGCAGCTTTGATGCCGGTCTTTCCGTTTGGGAAGCCAACGGTTTCGATGAAGCCACCTATCGTCAAAGGTTCCCATCCGGGCCGGTAAAAAACAGAACCGAAGCGCTGGTTTCCGCACCAATGGCTGGAGCAAATCTGAATGCTGCTTTCTCTCTAAGTGCTGCCCTTCCGCTGATTGAAGATTTTGAGCGACTTGACCCTTGGCCTTGGTCTCCCTGGGTGCAGGTATTCCCCGTGAGCGGCCTAATCTCGGCAGGCTGTGCCCACGATGGCGCGCAGGGAATTTCCGACCCGGAATGGCACTACCGGACTGACGTCACGATCGGCAATCCCGGTGAAAAGCTTTCACTCTGGATAAAACCGGGTTCGGGGCGCATTTATATGGGGTTTGGCGCAACTGCCGGGGGAGCCTGGTCGTTGGTGGCCGGCGCAAATACCAATGAGCTAATTATCCAGGAAAACGCCGGTTACGGCTTTTCTCCACTCGCTTCAGTCCCCCAGGTGTGGACTTTCGGAACCTGGTACAAACTGGAAATTACGTTCGAAGAAGGCGCAGCCGTTACCGGGCGCCTCTATGCTTCCGACGGAACAACCCTGCTCAACACCGTAGCTGCGACTCTATCTGGTTTCCTGCCGGGAGGGGTGGCCATACGAAGCTTTAGCGGTTTTTGCGGCGACACCTTTCAAAGCGGCGACGTCCTGAACTGGCTGGCCGCCAACCCCGATTCGGGCGCCATTCCGGCCAGCAACAGCTTGGATGTTGAAGTAACTTTTGACGCCACCGGCTTAAACGGCGGCGACTACTACGCCAACGTTATTGTTTCCTCTAACGACCCGGACGAGGCCCAGGACACCACCCCCGCTCACTTGCACGTAACCGGGGCGCCGGACATCGCCCTTTCGGACGATACACTGGACTATGGCGAGGTTTTCACCAGCGGTTCCCGCACTGAAACCCTGGTGGTCAAAGACCCTGGAACCGATGTGGTTATGGTCAGCAGTATTACCTCCGACAATCCGGATTTCACGGTAAACATTAGCAGCTTTAACTTGAATCCGGACGACAGCCAGTTGGTATTGGTAACCTTTACCCCGGTCGATACCGGTATGTTCACCGGGAACCTTACCATCCTCAGCAACGACCCGGATGAGGATAGTCTGACCGTTTATTTGACCGGCACGGGCATACTCCCACCCGACATTTCGGTCTCGCCCGATTCGTTGGAAGCCGACTTATTCACCGGCGAAATGAAAGTCGAAACGCTGACCATCGCCAACACCGGCTACAGCGACCTCATCTTTGATATCGCCGTGGAGGATGACACTATCCTTTTCGCGAATGCAAAAATCATTAATCGTTCCCGAAATTCGAGTGAACCTCCAGCTCCAGCCGGCGTCCGCCCGAATTTATCCATGCTGGCAAAGGAGATCTCCGCTGAAGTTTTGACCCAAACCAGCTCCGGAGGCTTGCCATTTCAGACCTTATCAGCCCGTTCCTCCACCTCCGCCGCACCCCCGGAAGTGCTGCTTTTGTCCACCATTCCAGTACTGGGCTCCGTGGAACAGGCGCTGAACAACCTGTCAGTTGCGTATGATTTGATTCAAACCGATGTCTTCACCGGTATCGATTTTTCACCCTACACCACAATTATTGTCGCTATGGATGGCGGCGCGGTAGAAGAGCCCGACGTACAGGCTTTAGCCAACGCCGCTTCCAGCGGTAAAAAACTGATAATGATAGGCGGCACCAGTCTTCTTCCCTACTACAACGGTATGCAGCTTTATCTTTTGTCTCACACCGGTCAGCAGGGTTGGACGGTTTCGACCACCCCACATCTCCAGGTTTCCGACCCCTCCCATCCGCTTGCGGCCGGTTTGCCCAGTCCGTACACCTTCACCGACCCCAGCGCGGCGTTCTATATGTTGCGGGTTAACGATGCCCTGGCCGAAGTGGCCGCCATTAACGGCGACGGCTTTCCCGATTTGATGAACAAAAAAATTGGCAGCGGGCTGCTCATCTACTTCCTTAACTCTCCTTTCGAATTCTACTGGAGCAATCCGACCGATTTCGCGGTTTTGCAAACGGTGATCGATAATGCTTTGGCCTTCTCGGGAGCGCCAGATTGGCTTTCGACTAATCCTGACTCCGGGGTCATACCCGCCGGCTCTTCGGCTGAAATTGAGGTCACCTTTGACGCCACCGGCCTAAACGGCGGCGACTACTACGCCAATATCCTTGTCTCTTCTAACGACCCGGATGAGCCGCAGGACACCACCCCGGCCCATCTGCACGTCACCGGCGCTCCGGACATTGCTCTTTCCGACGACTCGCTCGATTACGGCAACGTCTTCGTCGGTGGCTCGCGCCCCGAAACCTTGGTTGTCTCCAACGAAGGCACCGACCTGTTGACGGTAAGCAGCATCAGTTCCGACAATGCGAATTTCACACCCAACCCAACCGCCTTCAGCTTAAACCCCGGGGATGACCAAAACGTGATAGTGACTTTCACCCCGGCCGACTCCGGTTCTTTTACCGGCCAGTTGACCATCGCCAGCGATGACCCGGATGAGCCTTCACTTTCGGTTTACCTGCAAGGCCGGGGGCTCCTGCCGCCCGACATTTCGGTTTCTCCCGAGTCACTGGAAGCCGACTTGTTCACGGGTGAAATGAAAGTCGAAACGCTGACCATCGCCAACAGCGGTTACAGCGATTTGACCTTTGACATCACCATTGAAACGGCCGCGCTACAGGCACTCAAAGGCCCCAACGGGCTTCCCGCTATCCGCTGGAACCCGATCGCATCACGTAGCGTGACCGATCTCCCGCCGACCACGGCTTCTTCGCAGCACTCGGCAGCTCCTAAAAGCATCTCCAGACCTTTGGTTCCGGCCGACTTTTTAATCATCGACCATTTTAAAAACAAAACCTTTTTCGGCGGCTACAGCTCCGTGTTGGCCTCGGAATTCGACCTAAACACGCTGACTACCGCCGATTTGCAGCAATATAAGGTGGTCTATTGCGAACCGGACTGGTCCGACTACAGCAATTTGACTAATAATATGTCCAAAATCAGCGCCTACGTCCAATCTGGTGGGGTAGTGGTCCTCAACGTCGGCGGCAACATTGGCGACGGGTTGGGGATTGACCCATTGGGGACGAACTACGCCAATTATGCCGGCGGTTTCGGCGGCCAGACCCACGACGCGGAAACCATCACCGATCCGGGGCATTCCTACATTACCGGCCAGCCCTACGGTGGCGCGGTGCTTACCACTGCCGACTTTAACAGTTGGGGTGCGACTGACCACGGGCATCTGTTCAACTATCCCGGAGCGAGCCATATTGTTTTGAACAATACCCAGGATGCTTCCTGGTTGGAATATAAGTTGGGAGGCGGCAGGGTCATCGTCACCACCCTCACCTATGGCTGGGGGGGCGGCGGTGGCATGGGCAACCCGCTGGCCAATCTGGTCAATTATTCCTTTTCCGTCGCCGGAGGCAACTGGCTTTCGGCCGCTCCCACTTCAGGCACCATACCGGCCGGCTCCTCTTTAGATGTTGAAGTCACCTTCGATGCTACCGGCTTGTTTGGCGGAGATTACTACGCCAATATCCTCGTTTCCTCAAACGACCCGGATGAGCCGCAGGACACCACCCCGGCCCACCTGCACGTTACCGGCGCCCCGGACATCGCTCTTTCCGACGACTCGCTCGATTACGGCAACCTCTTTGTCGGTGGCTCGCGCCCCGAAACCTTGGTTGTCTCCAACGAAGGCACCGACCTGTTGACGGTAAGCAGCATCAGTTCCGACAATGCGAATTTCACGCCCAACCCGACCGCATTCAGCTTAAACCCTGGGCAAGACACAAATGTGATTGTGACTTTCGCCCCGGCCGACTCCGGTTCCTTTACCGGCCAGCTTACCATCGCCAGCAACGACCCGGGTGATCCTTCGCTTACGGTTTACCTGCAGGGCCGGGGGCTCCTGCCGCCCGATATTTCGGTTTCACCCGAGTCTTTGAAGGCCGAGTTGTATTCGGGGGAGATGAAAGTTGAGACTCTGACTATCTCAAACTCTGGTTATAGCGATTTGACCTTTGATATTTCGATTGGAGGGGTCGCCGCAGCGGTTACCTCCTTAAACGCAAGGTTTAATTTAGAAAGAGATAACCCTGCTTTTGGGCCGCAAAACAGCATCAGCGGGGGGATGGCTGCGCAATATAAGCCAAATTCCGTGGCGCGATTTTATGCTTCTTCCGGCAGCGGGAACATAGCGGTCCTCGGGGCGGACGGCACGGGCAGTGATTTGTACCTTAACAACATCACCCAATATTTGGTAAATTCAGGCCGGTTTGCTTCCGTCACAACTATAAACGGGTATTTTATTACTCCTACCTTGGCTGAACTGCAAGCGTTTGATGCGGTGGGCGTCTTTGGCTGGTACGGGTGGTTGAGTTCGGCCGCTATAGGCAACGTTTTGGCTGACTACGTGGATGCCGGTGGCAATGTTTTTATCGCCTTTGCCGCCAATGGCACCGGGGGTGGCTGGACGGTTCAGGGCCGCTTCAACACCGGCAATTACTGGTTGATTTCCGCCTTCAGTTACGAGGGTGGAGGGGCCTTTTCGCTCGGGGCTGTCTTTGAGCCAAGCCATCCGGTTATGAATGGAGTAAGCACCTTAATTTCCGGATCGAAGCTCCTCAACGGCGCTACCGTTGCTCCAGGCGCAACTTTATTGGCGTCATTTACCGATGGGACTCCCCTGGCCGCAGTAAAAGAGGCGGGAGGTGGGCGGCGGGTTGACATTAGTTTTCCGCTCTTTACTTCCGCCGTGGACTCCTGGGGGGTTAACCCCGCCACGGATGCAACCCTGTTGATAACTAACGCCTTCGAATGGGTAGCTGGTAGCGTAGACTGGCTGTCGGCCAATCCTGCTTCCGGTACAGTTCCGGCTGGCTCCTCTTTAAATGTGGAGGTTACCTTCGATGCTGTCGGCTTGGACGGTGGGTATTACAACGCCAACATCCTGATTTCCAGCAACGACCCGGATGAGCCGCAGGACACCACCCCGGTGCAGCTGCATGTTATAGGCACTCCCAACATCGTCTTATCCGACGATACGCTCGACTTCGGAACCGTATATATCAACTACCCCGACACGCTGACCTTGACCGTTTCCAACGACGGTTCAGATCTTTTGGAAGTGACTGGAATAACCTCCAATAACTCGCACTTCACCCTCCTTGATCCGGCCGTTTTCAATGTCCCGCAAGGAGGTTCACACAACCTGCGCGTGCGCTTTTCACCCACCCAGCCGGGAGTGGAAACCGGCGCTCTTTCCATTGCCAGCACCGATTCCACCGACCCGACCGTAACCGTTCAACTGGCCGGTTTGGGGGCTCTCCCCGCCCTGGTTCAGATTTCCCCCGATTCTTTTAAGGTTACGCTACCTATGGGAGACAGCACCACGCGCACGCTGACCATTGGAAATACCGGGCTCGGAAATTTGAACTGGCAAATTATCGGCCTGCCCTCCTATTTATCGGTGGCTCCGGCTGCGGGTGTGGTAGCTCCCGGAAACACGCAGGACGTTACCGTAAAAATAAGCGCCAAAAGCCTGCCCGCCGGTACTTACCAAACCAGCATCAGGACTGCCGCCAACGACCCCACCACTCCCCTGGTGCTTACCCCGCTTAGGCTGACCGTAATCAATTGCACGGCTTTCAAAGGGGATATAAATGACGATGGATTGTTGACTCCGGCCGATGTCGTTCGGGAGCTCAACTGTATCTTCCTCTCGATTTTCGGCTGCGAGCTCTGCTTTGCGGATATGAACTGCGACGGCCGGTTGACTGCCGCAGACGCCGTGATTTTAATGAATACCGTCTTTTTGGGATTGCCACCGGGATGTTAAACGGAAAGCAGCAAAGCCTCTTGAAAGAGGCTTTGCTGCTTTCAAAAAAGAGATGTATTGTTCCTATACATAGGTAATAATTTTCAAGGTTATTAGTTAAAGGGTTTCGGCTACACTTTCAGGGCTTTTCGGGAGCGTAGCTTCCTGGCCAAGGTTTCCCCTCCGGCGCACTCTTCAGAGTGCGAAGCGGGGCGCCCCGACAGGTCGGGACGCCGGAGGAGGAGCTGGTTTTAGGCGGCAGCGACGCTTGGGCTTTTCCTTCTGGTTCTCATTTTGAAAAAGTGTTACCCAGGTCTGGAAACAATTCCCTTTCACAAAAGGGAGCTATTGCTCGGGAATTACGGTCGCTTTTATCTTTGGGAAAAAGCGGGCCCGATTATCAAATAGAAAGTTGTGATGAACGTTGTCCTCAAATTTCTGGGTCAGCGGATTAAGACTGGCAATGCTGTCACGAGTTGTGTCGCGAAAGAGGAGCAATGGAAAGATGCTGGCCGGGTCGGGGTCGGGATAGGGCTCCAAAGTCAACATTATCGTTGCCGCCAAGGCATTCGTAAACGGCGGATTGTTTATTCTAAAATCCTCGCCCGGTATTTGAAAGGCCTTCCGCAGGGTATCGGTATAGGGGTTGGACAGGTCAGCCGAATCCGCGCGTCTTATTTTACCCAGGCTGATCAAAGTGGAACCTTTTTGAAACCAGGTTTCGAACTGCCAGCCTTTCACGACATCAAGGTTGGCAAAAATCGTATCGGGCATGCCCCGGGCGGAGCTTTTCGGGTCAAAAATCCCGACCCAGATGCCTTCCGTCTCATTGTTTTTGGCGACCGTCGAGCTGTCTTTACCCAGGTTAATCAAAGTATCGCTGGGGCTGGCCAGAAAATAGTGGCACTCCACGTCCGGGTCCTTATAATTAATGGGATAAATTAAGTCAAATTTCCCGGAAATGTTGCAGACCCCGGCCAGAAAAGGTATGTCCGGGGTGCTTCGGGCGGTATCGATGAGCGGCTCCACGCTCACCAGCAAAACTTTAAGCCCCGCCAGCGCCCGATTGGCAAAGCTCAATTGCACGGTATTGCCTTCAGCCATTCGACGCGCAATGACTTTCAAAGTTTCCGGATGGACGATTGGCGCAAAATCTTCCGTGAATAAATTTTGATTGGCCGTAAAATCTCCCCCGCGCGCATTTCCCGCCGAATCCAAAAAGGTGAACACATAATTATCCCAGCCAAAACGCCCCAGGCTGAAATATTGCGGCGTGTAAACCCCCAGCCCGACTATATCCAAAGTTACCACCCATCCTTCGTAAATCCCTCCGGCCGGATTCGCCATCCAATCGACCGGGGAAAAACTCACCGACCTGCCGAAGGGAATTTTCGTTTGCGTCGGTTTTTCCTTACTGCACTGAAGCACCAGCAGAGTAACAACCGCCAATCCTAAAACCTTAAAACCATTTCGCATAACTTCCAATCTCCCAATCATCAAGTGTTCCCTACGGGCAGGCCGGCAGCGGAGAAATCAAATAGTAACCGTTCAGCAACACCACTACATCCGCGCTGTTTAAAAAGCCGTTGCAATTAATGTCCGCCCGCTCAAAGCCGCCCGGCAAACCTTCTCCCAAAAAGACGCAGTTGAATTCCGCCACGATATCGGACAGGCTAAAAAGGCCGTCCCCGTTGACGTCTCCCAAAACGTTGGCCAGCGGAATCGATAGGTTTTTGAAGACCGAAATTTTATTATCGGCGGAGTTGGTTACAACCACTTCTCTATCACCATCGCCGTCCAAATCGCCTCCAACAACAAAGCCAAAGAGATAGTGGACGTTTCTCCCTCCGGCTCCGTATTCAATCGCCGGGGCAAAAGTCGAATCGCCGTTGTTTTTCAAAAATGAAAAACTGTTGCTGGTGCTTGCCGAATTGGCCGTCAGCAAATCCTGCCGGCCGTCGCCGTCAAAGTCTCCTGCAAAGATGGAATTGGGAAATCCGCCGACCGGGTAAACGACCTGCCCGGCAAAGGTGCCGTCCCCGTTGTTTTCAAAAATCGAGACCGTATTGGCCGGCACCAAGGGAGCCCCTTTGTTCGCCACCGCCAGGTCAACATCCCCGTCCCCGTTTAAATCGCATGCCACTACTTGTATCGGAACCGAGCCGGTTTGGAGATCCACTGCCGGCACGAAAAATCCGGTTCCATCGTTAAGATAAACTATGATTTTATTAGTTGTTAAATCGGAACTGATTCCTTGATTGCTTACCGCCAAATCTATGTCCCCATCCCCGTCCAGGTCGGCGGCGGCGACCGAAGTGGGTGAATTGCCGGTGGTAACGTTAACCCGCGCGCCAACGGCAAAAGTACCGTCCCCGTTGTTTTTCAGGATGGTAAGCACGTTTTGGTTAGCGCAAGTCACCGCCAAATCGTTATCGCCGTCGCCGTCAAAATCGGCGCAGGCAACGCCGTCCGGCACCGGATTGGGGGAAGCGGTTCCCACTTGATAGGGAACCTCGGAGGCAAAAGTGCCGTCCCCGTTGTTCTTCAAAACCGAAATCGTCCCGCTGGTCTGATTGGAGGTCACTAAATCGACGTCCCCGTCTCCGTCCAAGTTGCAGGCAACCACAAAATTCGGGGCGCCCCCCGTAAAAGGAGTTGTGCCGGCCGAAAAACTCCCGTTTCCATTATTCAGAAATATGGAAAGCGTATTGCTATTTTTGTTGGCCACTGCCAAATCCAAATCCCCATCTCCATCCAAATCGGCCAACGTTATACCTACCGGGGTTACGCCGGTGGCGTAAGGGGTCCCGTTAAAGAAATCGGCATTTCCATCATTTATCAAAACCGTAACCGCATTGCCGCTGTCATTGGGGGCCGCCAAATCAAAATCGCCGTCACCGTCCAAATCGGCGGCATATAAGGAAAGCGGGTCGCTTTTCACCAAAAAGTCGGTTTTAACTGAAAACGTGGCATTTCCATTGTTTTTCAAGATGGATATGCTGCCCCCCCCCAAATTCGCGACCGCCAAATCTATGTCCGCATCGCCGTCCAGGTTGGCCGCCACGGCTGCCTGGGGCAATCGCCCCACTCCGTAAAAAATGTTTTGCAAGGTCAAGGTTCCATTGCCGTTACCCTTGAATATAATAACGCTGTCTCTTTTTCCGCAAACCACGGCCACATCCGCATCCGAATCCCCGTCAAAATCTGCCGTCCTAACCGAATTTGGCGCGAGCGATATAAACCCAATCACCAGCGGCCCTAACGGCCGGTTGCTTACTCGATAGTGGGTGGGTAGGCCAAACAGTCCATTCCCAATGTTCAAAAACACGGAAATGCTGTCGCTGGCGGAGTCCGCCACAACCACGTCCGGGAACCCATCGGCGTTAAAGTCCGCAGCGGCTATCGAGCGCGTACCCGCCCTGGCTCTGAAGTCATCATCCGGGCCGTTCGGAAATTTTCCTCCGGTGTTCAGAAATGTTTGAATAAGATCTCGGGGAGCAAAACTTACGGTTACCACGTCGGTATCCGCCAGCGTATCTTCCTTCAAATCCAAGGCGACTGCCCCCACGGCAGTGTTGGCGACCGGACAGACATAAGCGAAACGAAACCGGCCAGCCTCCGGCGGCAAAGCCGCTTCAATCGTTCTATTCAAAAAGACGGCAAATTGGACGCCTCGACTGACTACTATCAATTCCAAATCTCCATCTTTATCCAAATCCACCGCCAATGTCTGTGCGGGAGTGGTCGGAGCCTCATACGTGGTATCAACATTAAATGTCCCATTGCCTTCGTTGAAGAGAACCGTAAAACTGCCGCCGCTAAAGCTTTTATGATTAGACGCGACCAAATCCAAATCCCCGTCGTTGTCCAAATCGGCAGCCAGGGCGTGGGTTGGGTTGATCCCCACGGGATAGGCTATCCAGGTGTCAAAAAGCGGCTGAAAGGCGAAAAGTGCCGCCGGAATAAACAAAATCGATACAAGCAAAATAACCCGTTTCATAATTCTCCTCTTCTCCAGTCCGCAAAAACCGTATATCCAAAAGCTCATAAAGGGCTATAACTTAACATTCAAACCCTGCCTGTCAAGCACAATCCCGCAAACTTTTTTAAAAGTAAAATTTTTAAATGGAAAACGACTGCTTTCCCAATAGCCAACCAGCTCAATATCCTCCAGTCATACCCGCTTACCCAAAATAGTGGTCAAATTGCGTGCCAAGAATAATCCCGTACCATTCCTACAACCTCTTATCCCACATCCCGGAACAAAACCCGTTCTTAAAAGTATTCACAAAAGCGACAAATTTTCGCCGTCTCGCGCCAAAAATGGACGTTTGGGTTCAATTCCAGCACTTAAAAACATCGTATCAATTTGAGCTTGTGTTTCACCGTTACGCAACTTATATACTCCCCCAACGTTAATGAAAAAAGGCAAACGAATCGCGCCTAAAAAGAATTGAATGAAATTATCGGATGAGGAAAGATTCAGGTTGTGTCGGGAGTTATTTATGGTGAGTGGAGCCGAACCACTTCCGACCCGCCACAGGCGGGCGGCAGGAGTAACACCTGCCCCAACCCGCAAAAACATTTATCCCGGAGGAATCGTGAAATCAACTGCTCGCTTTTTACCACTATTGATAGCTTTAAGCTTAATCTTCTTTTCCCCCGCTTGGGCGGAGGACAAAAAGGAAGAAAAAAAGGATACGCTCGGCAACGAACTCCCGCTCAAAGCGGAACGGACGGTGGAATTTGAAACCGACGAAGGCACCTGGATATCTTTGGACGTTTCGCCGGACGGCAAAACCATCGTCTTCGACCTGCTGGGCGACCTCTATTTACTGCCAATGGAAGGCGGCGACGCCACCCCGATTGCCGCCGGAATGCCCTGGGATTGCCAGCCCCAGTATTCGCCCGATGGCAAATATATCGCCTTTATCAGCGACCGCAGCGGCAACGACAACGTCTGGATTATGAATGCGGATGGGACGAAGCCGCGTGCCGTAACCAAAGAAACCAAGTACAACTTTGCCGGGCCCGCCTGGGCGCCGGATGGAAACTATATAGTTGCTCGCCGATTCGGCGAATACCCCCTCGAAAGCTATTTGCGAAAAATCCAGCTCTGGATGTTCCACAAAGATGGCGGCTCCGGTGTGCAGCTGACCAAGGATGACAATCAAACGATTTGTTCCGCCGGCTCGTTTTCGCCGGATGGGCGTTACCTCTACTTTTCCACCCACGCCGGACGCTTCAACTACAACGTGGACATCGGCCGCTTCCAGTTAGCCCGCTGGGACAGGGAAACCGGCGATGTGCAAACCATAACCGGTCTTTACGGCGGCGCCCTGCGGCCGGTGGTTTCGCCGGATGGAAGATGGCTGACGTATGCTACTCGTTATGACGCTAAAACAGGATTAAAACTCCGCAACATCGAAACCCGCGAAGAAAACTATCTGGCGCTTCCGATTCAGCGCGACGACCAGGAAGGGTTCGCCGTCAATGATGTGCTACCGGGATACAATTTTACGCCGGACGGAAAGAATATCATCCTCGCCTACGGCGGCAAAATTCACAAAATCAACGTTACAACCAAAACGGACGAGATTATTCCTTTCAAAGTTATAGCCAAAATTCCTTTGGGCCCTTTTGTTTATATACGCGACTCGATAAAAAGTGGGCCGCTGGAGGTGCGCCAGATGCGCTGGGCCAGCCAATCGCCCGACGGCAAAAAAATCCTCTTTTCGGGTGTGGGAAAGCTCTGGATTGCCGATTTGATAATATCCGGGAAAAAGGACAGCCTTGCATATCGCGTCAGCAAGCCAAGGCGTTTGACCCAATCGGCCGACCGGGAATACTATCCCCGCTTTTCGCCCGATGGCCGCTCGATTCTGTATGTAAGCTGGTCGGATGGTGAAGGCGGCAACATCCGCAAAGCTCCAGCTGCCGGAGGAAAATCAGTTCGCCTGACCCCAAACGCCGGTTTCTACGCCCATCCCTCCTTTTCTCCGGACGGCTCCAAAATCGTTTATGTCGCCGGCCACGCTAAAGAATGGCTGGTGGAGGATGGTTCCGACGTTTATGAACTGCGCTGGATGCCGTCCGGCGGCGGCGAATCGAAATTTATTACTAATGTGAGCGGCCCAATCCTCCGCCCGTTTTTTAATTCCCTGGCCGAGCCCGGAGCTCGACTCGGGCAGGCCGATGCCAGCCGCGTGTTTTATACGCAGGGAGCCGACCCCACCACTCCCGGCGGCGAAGGCCGCACCGCCTTTCATTCGATTCGATTGGACGGAGTGGACAAAAAAACGCATCTCTATTTCACCGGAGGAGCGGACGTGATTCCTTCCCCGGACGGCAACTGGATTTTGTATGAGCAGAAAGACAACGCCTACGTCGGCGCTTTTCCAAAATTGCCCGGCGACCCGTTGACGATTTCAACTGACGGCCCTTTCCCGGTTAAGGAGATCACCAAAGAAGGGGCTTACTATTTGAACTGGGCCGATGGCGGCAGGACTATAACCTACTCCTACGCCAACAACTTCTACCGCCTGCTGCTCGATTCGGTGAAAGCCAAATTCGTCGAGGAGAAAAAGAAAGACGAGAAAAAAGAGGAAAAATCGGACAGTACCAAAAAAGCGGATACGACTAAAGTAGCTGCCGATTCGGCCAAAGCCGATTCAACCAAGAAAGAGGAAGAGAAGCCGGAATTCAATCCCGAAAAATTCACCATCGAACTGAAAGTTCCGCGCGAAATCCCGCAGGGAAAAATCGCTTTGACCAACGCCCGTATCATCACGATGAAAGGCGATGAAGTAATTGAGCAGGGCGATGTACTGATAGAAAACAACCGCCTAACCGCCGTCGGCCCTTCGGGCAACGTCAAAATTCCTGCCGATGCGCAAAAGTTTGACTGCGCCGGCAAAACCATAATGCCGGGGCTGATAGACATTCACGCCCATTTAGGCCCGCAGCCCGACGTTTTCCCGGACGAAGTCCCCTCCTACGCCGCCAACCTGGCCTATGGAGTGACGACCACCCACGACCCCTCCAACGCCAACGACCAGGTCTTTGCCGCTTCCGAAATGGTCGAAACCGGCGATTTGATAGCTCCGCGCATTTATTCCACGGGAACAGCGATGTACACCCTGCAGGTGCGCTGGAATTCTTTGGAGGAAGCCAAACATCACGTCCGCCGCTACAAGGAAGCGGGCGCGGTGCGCTTAAAGGAGTATATGCAATCCCGCCGCATCCAGCGCCAGTGGCTGATTATGGCCGCCAAGGAAGTCGGCATCAACGTCACCGCCGAAGGGGGCGGGGATTTGAAAGTCGATTTGTCGATGGTTCAGGATGGCTATACCGGCTTTGAACATTCCCTGCCGCTCGTGCCTTTGTATAAAGACGTAACCGAGTTCATCGCCCAAGCCAAAACCTATTGGACATTGACCTTAATTGTATCCTACGGCGGAGAATTTGGCCAGTATCTGCAGCGCCAGAAATATAATATTCACGACGACGCCAAGCTGCGCCGCTTTACCTCGCACGAGGAAATCGACCGCAAATCCCGCCGCCGTGTGCTCCTTTTGGAAGAAGAATACCACTATCCTTTGGTTGCCAAAGGGGCGGGTGATGTGGTGAAACGGGGCGGCAACGTCTGTTTGGGCGCGCACGGAGAACAGCAGGGACTCGGCGCCCACTGGGAGCTCTGGATGATGGCTGAGGGAATGACCAATCACCAGGCCCTGCACTGCGCCACCTTGACCGGCGCGGAATGCTTGGGCCTGCAAAACGATTTGGGTTCGGTTGAGCCGGGCAAGGTCGCCGACTTGCTGGTTTTGGACAAAAATCCTCTGGATGACATCCACAACTCCAACACCGTTCGCTACGTCATCAAAAACGGCGAACTGTTCGATGGCAATACACTGGACGAATTAGCGCCGACAAAAAAACGCTTCAAGCCATTTATCTGGGAAAAAGAAGACAAGGAGATTTCAAGAAGTTTCTTAAACAAAACCAAATAATCCCGTATTTGTTACCGTGGCGCAGGCCTGCCCGTGCCGGTTTTCGGCCAGGGATAAAGCTCCGCCCTGCGGAGCGTATCCTGCGTTTTTTGTTGGCGATTTCGACGTCCGTAGGGGCAGGTTCCCCCGGCTCGTTTCGATTTATCCCGAGCGCTATCAAGGGAGCGTATTCTGGAAACGCAATCGAGGCACAAACCCGCTCTTTTTATTTGCCTGTATTTGTAGGGGCAGACCAATGTGTCTGCCCTCGGGCACGTGACAACGTGCCCCTCGCATTTTTTGTAGGGGCACGGCGTGCCGTGCCCACCCCTCTCCATTTTATGGAGAGGGGAAAAAGGGATAAGGTTCGTTCCTACACCCGCACGGCTCGTTCGTTTTCGAACTTGAGCCCCGGCACCCGCGCCGCCAGGTCGCGCAGAAATCCCGCCTTATCCTCTGGCGATATCATTATACCGAACACCGAATTGCGATACCGAACCTGCAGGCGGTCGAGCGAACAGGCCGGACTGGAAAGCGGATTGTGCGTCGGGAAGACTTCGGTAATGGAATCCAGCCGAACCGTCCAGCGCAAAGGCCCCGAGCGGATGATGAGTTCACAGTTCGTGAGCGTGTAGTTCGTTCCATATAGTGTCCAGAGCATAAAAGCCGCTAACAGTAACAACAGAATTGGAATAAGCATCTTAAAAGCAGCCGGCACCGGTGCTTTCCAGATGTTGACGGCTACGAAAAACATACCCATCACCGCGACAAGCCAGCCATCTTTTTTGCTTGCATAAGTTTTTTCCATCTTTCCCTCCAAATTTTTCGACATTTCAGGCAAAATTATTAACCCGGGAATTCTTGTAGGGGCAGACCAATGCCTGAGGTGAGCGAAGCCGAATCCGTGTCTGCCCTGGGGCACGTGGCCAGGTGCCCCTCGTTTTTTTCATATCCTGCATATATTGTAGGGGCAGGTTCCTCCCCGGCTCGTTTCGATTTATCCCGAGCGCTACCAAGGAAGCGTGTTCTGGAAAAGCAATCGAGGCACAAACCGCCCTTTTTATTTGCCTGTATTTGTAGGGGCAGACCAATGTGTCTGCCCTCGGACACGTGACAACGTGCCCCTCACATTTTCCGTAGGGGCACGGCACGCCGTGCCCTCCCCTCTCCATTCTATGGAGAGGGGATACAGGGGAGAGGTCTCCCAAATATTTTTCCCTCCCCTCGTAGGGGAGTATTAAAGGAGGGGTCGTCCTTGACACCGTTCAGCGAAAAACCTAAATTCCGTTTTGCCTTTGGTGAAAACTCTGGCCTCATCCTCTTTTTCCATTTTTTCCCTCCCCTTGAGGGGAGGGATTAAGGGAGGGGTCAAATCCTGTGGTTGACAGCCCACCATCTAAAAACTAAATTCCCACTGCCGTTGTGAAAACTTTGGCCCCATCGTCTAGTGGCCCAGGACGGGTGGTTCTCAGCCATCAAACCGGGGTTCGACTCCCCGTGGGGCTATTAATTGCCAGCTCACCCGGGCACAACACCAAACCTTCGGACGAGTTGTCGAGGAGACAGGTTGTTTAAACGCTGTGTTCTCATAGTCGCTGACGGGGCTCGCGCCGACCTGATGCACGGGCTGCTTTTAAGCGGCCGCCTGCCCAAAATTAAGAAACATCTGGTTGACCGCGGCTGTTTCCGAATCGCTTTATCGGTCTTCCCCAGCACCACCGGCCCGGCCCATATCCCTTTTGTCTCCGGCCTTCACCCCGGCACAGCCAACGTGCCTGGATACCGCTGGCTCTGCCGGAGAACGCACGATTCCACCCTGCCAAGTTTCAGCCGCCACCGCAGCCTGAACAGCCCGTTTGGCCTGTTTATGGGGCGCGATATGCACCCCGAAAAATCGACTTCTCTCTTTGAGTATTTTGACAAACCGAGTTGCATTTTTGAACCGGTCGATTTTTGCCGCAACAAGAAACTGTACAAACAGATTTTTCGCAGGCTCTATCACATTTTTCGGACGCACCAAACCAGAAATTCCGGCCTCCAGGACCGAATGGCCGAACGGATTACCATCCAGCGCATCCGGGCCGGCAGCGACTGCCTGGTGGTGCAGTTCTACGGCATCGACAAATGCTCCCATCTATACAGTCCCTTTCACGAAAAGACAATCGACGCCTATGTCCGCATCGACGAAGCCGCGGGGAAAATCGCCGCTGCCCTGCAAGAAACGGGCACTTACGACGAGACCATTCTGGCGCTCGTCTCCGACCACGGGCTGAGTGCCACCGCCGTTCACATTCCCGTAGTGGATATCCTGAAAGAGGAGGGGTTTGATCCCTTTCGGTATCCCAAATTGTACCGGCGCCAAAACGACAGCGCCGTTATGGAAAGCGGAAACGGAATGGCGCAGCTTTACTTCAAGCATGGAAACCGATGGGGAGCACACTGGAGCTATGCAGAGATGGCCAAGGACAAGCGGGTAGGCAAGCTGTTAAAGCGGCTGGTACATACCGAAGGGGTCTCGTTTGCGGCCGCTCGGCACGGAAGCGACGGCATTGCCGTTGTGGGAAAAGAAGGGCGATTGACCGCCGCCAAAAACAACGGCAATTTCGACATTACTATCGACGGAGCCTGCCCGCTGAAAGAGCATCCTGCCGGACGGTTCAGCTCACGCGACCTTTTCCACGCGACGTTCGACGACACCTATCCGGATGCCGTCAACCAACTGCAGAAACTTTTTGTCAGCCCGCGCAGTGGGGATCTAATTTTGAGCGCCGAACCGGGATACGATTTGAGATATCAATTCGAATATCCGGAGCACAAAAGCTCCCACGGTTCGCTGCACCGCGAGCATATGCAGGTGCCGCTTGCCTTCAGCGTTCCCTTCGCCAACGAACGAGTATCCAACTGCGACCTGATGCCGACCATTCTGGCCTTGACCGGCAAACAGGCGTCCGTCCCTCTGGATGGCGAACCGCTCGACATAGTCGGCGCCGCCCGGCCGGGAACGCCGCCGACCTCATCAACCGAGCCGGCGCCTGACCCGGCGGAAGCGAGTACCAAAAAGAATCAAAACAAATACGCCTCCCTGGCGGTCACGCTGGGAATAATTGTAACCGGCATCATCCTGGTTGGAATGTTCCAAACGGATATCCACCGTTTTGGCCTCGCTTTGATGGAGCGGCACGGACAGAAGGGGGTCGATTTGGTTCTCTTTTTGCTCTGTGCCATTTCCAGCACCCTCCTGCCGCTGCCGATCTGGGGTTATGCGGCGGGCGGAGTGGCGATGGGATATAACGTCTTTCATCTGGCCCTTGTGATGGCCCTGGGAGCGGCTCTGGGTTCGTTCGGAACGTTTATGATGGGACGTTATTTGGGCCGAACCCAGTTTGTCAAAAACCGGTTTCCGAACGCGGGAAAGCATCCCTGGGCGGAAGGCCGGTCGATGAAGGCCATCACCTTTTTTCTCTTTCTGGGCACTGCTTCCCCTATTCCCTGCGATGTTTTCTACGTTGTCTGCGGCCTTAAACGCTATTCGGCGCTGCTTTTTTACGTAACCGTCGCCGCCGCTCGATTTGTTCGCTACTGCTACTTGGGATATGCCTTTAAGTATTTCTATGACTGGCTTTAGCCCAGCGTGGCCTACACCGGCCCCATTGTCCAGTGGCCCAGGACGGGTGGTTCTTAGCCATCCCTGGCCGACACGAGCGGTCGGCTCGGGCAGGCAAACCGGGGTTCGACTCCCCGTGGGGCTATTTTTTTTTCAATGAAATGCCGTGAGCAAAAATACGATCACTCAAAAGCTAAGGAACGAACTTTCTAAATACTCCCACCCCAAATACCAAATAAACGAGCAACGATTCTACAAAGAAGAATTGACGGAGCCGATGGTTTTGCGGACCGATATTTTGCGCAAGATTTCCTCCCAACACTTCAGGGAAATTCGAAGCTTACCAAAGGATGAAATTTTTGGGCTGTGCGAGGAACTGTTAAAATCCGGAAATGGCGAAGAACGGGCAATTGCTTTTGACTGGGCTTACAAATGCCAAAAGCGGTATGAAAAGAAAGATTTCAAGACCTTTGAAAGATGGCTGAAAAAGTACGTCCACAGCTGGGGCTCCTGCGACCATTTGTGCGTGCACCCGCTCGGACACTTCATCGCGAAATTCCCGGAATTTTCCGCCCAAACCAAAAAATGGGCTAAATCGAAAAACAGATGGCTACGGAGGGCGGCGGCGGTGGCTTTGATTCCATCTGCCCGAAGAAAAAAACTTTTGCGGGAAGTTTTTCAAACGGCAGGTATATTGCTGCGGGATGAAGATGATTTGGTTCAGAAGGGTTACGGTTGGATGTTGAAGGAAGCGAGCAATAAGTTTCCCGGAGAAGTTTTTCAGTATGTTATGAAGCAGGGAAAAGAAATGCCCCGCACAGCGTTGAGATATGCCATCGAAAAAATGCCGGCCAAGTGGAAGAAACAGGCAATGCTGAAGGATTGAAAAGTGGATTGCAAATTACACAAGCTCGTTGTCGATGTTGCCCTTTTGGCAGAAGAGAAAATTTTGCTGGTGAAATACAGAGAAACCAATAAATACGACCATCAGGCCGGTTGGTTTCTGCCGGATGATGCAATGGCGCATCTGGAGCATCCAGACCAGGCCGCCAAGCGAATTCTGAAGGAGCAACTAAACCTTTCAGTGTCAAACTTGAGTTTGAATCATATCGAATCCTTCAAAGGCAACGACGGCAGCTGGCATTTAGTTTTTCACTATATGGCAAAATTAGATAAAATTCCCATGCTAACACCGTCAAACGATCTCGAGGCCGCTGAATGGTTTGCGCTGGACAAACTGCCGCCAAGAAACGAAGTGGCCCATCATGGCTGGGCTTTGGGAATAATTAAAACAATAACACAGGAGGTAAAAAATGTTCAAACAGGTTGATTACGTAATGGTCGTGGTCTCCGATATGGCCCGCTCGGTGGCCTTCTACCGGGACAAGCTGGGCCTGGCGTTGAAGCTCGAGTCGCCGCAATGGACCGAATTCCAAACTGGCGCGACCACCCTCGCTTTGCACGGCGGCGGTAAGCCGCAGGAACGCAAGCCAGGCAACCCCGGCGAGCAGCAGGCCGGCACTTGCTCCATTGGATTCAACGTCGAAAATCTCGAAAAGACCTTTGCCGACCTGAAAGCCAAAGGGGTGAATTTTGTAATGCCGCCGACCGAGCAGAAACAAGAAGGCATCAAGTTGGCCGTCGCCATTGACCCGGACGGCCTGCCGGTTTCCTTTGCCGAAATGTTGCGCTGAAAACCGTCCGGCTTGAGTTCGGAAGTTCCGACAAAACCTTGTAAAAAAAATGAAACTTTTTGGCCTTTTACTTTGTATTATAAAGTGCTTGATTATGCAAAACAAGCCGATATATTATACGGGGAATATGGTTGAAGAAAAACCCGTTGGGCCGGAATCGACCGAAGCGCTGGAGAACCTGCGCTACATCCGCGATACGATGGAGCGCGCCTCCTCCTTCACTGGTGTGCCGGGCAAAGGATTGGTCGTTATGGGCCTGACCGCCTTGGTGGCGACTTTCCTTTCTTCCCGTCAAACCGAGTCTCGACGCTGGCTTTTGGTGTGGCTGGCGGAAGCAGCTTTGGCTCTGGCAATTGCCATTCTGACCATTCGCCAAAAAGCAAAATCTTCCAACCAGCCCGCCCTTTCCGGCCCCGGTTCCAGATTTGTTTTGAGCTTAGCCCCTCCCCTTTTCGCCGGCGCCCTGCTGACTTTGGCGCTGTATCGCGAAATTTTCCCTTATCTTCCCGGCCTTTGGCTTTTGCTCTACGGCACCGGAATCGTTACCGGCGGTGCTTTCTCCATCCGTATCGTGCCGGTAATGGGCATTTACTTTATGCTGATTGGAACAGCCGCCCTTTTCTCACCAGCTGGCTGGGGCAACGTTTTTATGGCAATCGGTTTTGGAGGGCTTCACATAATCTTCGGAATAATCATCGCCCGGAGGTATGGTGGTTAAGGAAGCAGTTTTACCGATGGAACATTCCAAAAACAGCCCTAAAAGCCGAATCTTACAGGTGGTGCAAAGCATTCTCGCCAAAACCCAGCCAAGCGGCGACCGCCTGTTGCAGGAACGAATACGGCTGGGTATCATCAGCGCCCTGGCAGTCAATCCATCCTTGAGCTTTAACGATTTAAAAAAGCTATTGAAAACCAGCGACGGCAACTTGAGCGTCCACGCCCGCAAACTGGAAGAAGCCGGACTGGTAAAGTGCCTCAAATCCTTCGTGGGGCGAATGCCCAAAACAGAATACAAAATCACCGAATCGGGACGCAAAGCGCTGCAAAGATATTTGGATGAAATGGAAGAACTGATTTCCGCTATGCGCAAGCGCTGATTTTTTTTGACTGTACACTTTATGATGCAAAGTACTTTTCATAATCTAAATCCGAATGGCCTGCACGTTGCCGTTATTATGGACGGCAACGGCCGCTGGGCCGCCTGCCGCAACCTGCCGCGAACCGACGGCCACCGCGCTGGTGCTGAATCCGTGCGCCGGGTAGTGAAAGCGGCTCCCGCGCTTGGAATCGGAACGCTGTCCCTCTACGCTTTCTCCAGCGACAACTGGCAAAGACCGAAAAACGAATGCAGCACCCTGATGGCGCTGCTCCGCTCACAGCTTCTGGCCGAAAAAGAAAACTGCCTTAAAAACAGCGTAAAAATCAGTTTCTTCGGCCGCCGCGACCGCCTCTCCCCCGCCGTGCGCAAAGCTGTCGAAACAGTCGAGGCAGCAACGAAAGAAGGCCGCCGCCTGCATCTCCGCATCGCCGTTGACTACTCCGCCCGGGAGTCAATTCTTCAAATCGTTCAAGGCTTGAACGGCAAAGCGGCCTCACCACTTGCAATATCGTCCCAACTCGGCCCCGCAGTAGATTTGCTCATCCGCACCGGCGGCGAACAGCGTTTGAGCGATTTTCTGCTCTGGGAATGCGCCTATGCGGAACTTTATTTCACCCCCAAAAAGTGGCCCGATTTCACCGAAAAAGATTTGCAAGAAGCGATAGCCGAATTCAAAACCCGCCAGCGCCGTTTTGGCCGCCTGCCAAAAACAACTTTAACAAAAACCTAAAGGAGGTTTTATGCTCAAACAATCCAACACCTTAAATCCCCGGCTTTTAATCGGAGCCGGGCTTCTCCTCCCAGCCTTAGCCCTGTGGGCCGCCGTCTTTTCGGCCGCGCTCAAAATACCGTTTCTGGAAGAACTGGCCCGTCCTCTGTTAGAAAACATTCCCAAAATCGGCGAAGTAACGATTTTGGTCGCCGGCCCTCTGGCGACATCAATTTTGGGGTTCGTCACGTACCAAAAAATGAAAACCGTAAACGAAAAAGCGGCCAACTTGGCCATTATTGCAATCGGTGCCGGACTTTTTTTCATTCTGGCCGCCTTTCTGGCATCGCTGCGGAATTCTTAATGGTAAAGTATAAGGAGGAGAAATGAAAAAACTGATTTTCGCCGTTTTTTTAATCTGGGCGCTCTTGGCCGTTTTGTACGCCTCTTACGTTCTAAGCCGCCCGGAAAAAGTCATCGGATTAGGTGAAAGAATACATCACGATGATTTCGAATACTCGGTGGTGGATGTCAAAAAGCAAAAAAGCATTGGAGAAGGCGAAAATCTGGTGGCCGCCAAAGGGACCTTTTACATCGTCACGTTAAAGGTCGAAAACCGCACCATCCGCGTGAACCACGAATGGGACATTTCAATGGCTTATATCGAGGACGAATCGGGCCGCAAGTATCACCGCTCGCTCGAAGGCCAAGAGGCCTGGGATAAAGCGCAAGGCATCTCAAACGCCGCTTTGCACACCACCCCTCCCGGCGCTTCCGAAGCGGCTGACATCGTCTTCGACCTGCCCGCCGACACCAAAAACCCTTGCCTAAAAATCTGGAAGGATATAAGGATATATTGATGGGTGATGTCTTTGATGGGGTCGCCTATCGAAAGGTGAAGGTGAAACTGTAGATATGAGTCAAAAGACAGAGACACTCTGCCGATAAACTAAATCGGGCGGAAAGCTTTGATTAAACAGTCGAAAAAGGTTGTAAAATGAACGAAAAAACCAAGCTTGGACTATATATTCTTTTAGCGGCCTCCATCGTAGGACTCCTTGCTGATCTTCTCCTTAGGGAAACGCCTTGGGGGCTCAACTTCTGCATTTGGACAATCATCTTTCTTTCTGCCCTTTTTTTACTAACCCGCCACTTCAACACTAATTGGAGCAAAGATGCCCATTGGTTAATCCTCACTGTTCTTCCATTCGCCGCCGCTTTTGCCTGGCGCGACTCAACGACTTTGAAATTCTTGAATGTTCTGGCAATCTTCGCCGGACTTTCGTTGATGGCAATGCATGCCAAAGCGATTCAAATCCGCCTGGCCGGCCTTATGAGATACCTATGGGAGATTACCCTCACTGGACTAAACATCGTCTGTGGGATTTTCCCTTTACTATTTCTCGATATTAAGTGGAAAGAGATTTCAGAAAACGGGCAAGCCCACCGGGCGATGGCGATAGGGCGCGGGATAATAATAGCGCTCCCCTTGCTTTTGGTCTTCGGCGCTCTTTTAATGGCGGCCGATGCCGTATTTGAAGGGATTATAAAAAACGTTCTTCACATAAACCTCGTCAAAATATTCCAACATACTTTCTTCACTGCTTTTGGCGCCTGGTTGGTGGCCGGGTTCTGGCGGGGAATATTTTTGGGTCAGCGGGCGGCGATTGAAGGCCTCGAGCGCCCGAAATCCCTTGCGCTGGGCATTGTGGAAACGGGCGTCGCGCTCGGCCTTTTGAATCTTCTTTTTCTCAGCTTCGTTATCGTGCAGTTCCGCTACTTTTTCGGTGGGGCCGCTCTGGTGCAAGTCACCGAGGGATTGACTTATTCGGAATATGCGCGGCGCGGCTTCTTCGAACTGGTTACGGTAGCCGCTCTGACGCTTCCTCTTCTGCTCGCTGGGCACTGGCTGTTGCGCAAGGAAAATTCGTCCCACGAGCGAATTTTTCAACTGTTGGCGGCAATTTTGATTCTATTACTCTTTGTCATTATGGCATCCGCTTTCCAGCGTATGCGGCTCTATCAAAGCGAGTACGGGCTGACCGAACTGCGGCTTTACACCACTGTTTTTATGGCCTGGCTGGCAGCCGTTTTCGTTTGGTTTACTTTAACAGTCCTGCGCAGCCAGCGTCAGCGTTTCGTCTTTGGCGCCGTGGCTACCGGGCTGGTAACAATTTTCGCCCTTCAAATCATAAATCCGGATGCCTTAATCGTCCGTACCAACGCTCAACTGACCAAATCCGGCCGCCCTTTTGATGTCAATTACGCCGCTGTCTTAAGCGCCGACGCTATTCCAGCTTTGGTTGATGCGCTCCCCTCTTTGAGCGACCAAGACCGAAAAAAAGTTGTAATCGAAATCCTTATGCCCAAGTTGGCCTCCCCAAAAACTGACTGGCGCACTTGGAGCTGGGGCCGCTTTCAAGCCCACAAGACCTTGTATAAAAATCGCGAGTCTCTGCAAAGCACGCTGAACTTCTGGTATTACGAAAATTTTCCTATCTTGAGCCAATTAGTTTCATTCTGAAAGGAATGAAAAAACCAAGACCATGATAGTTGAGCAATATCAATCTATAAGAAAAGGGCCTGATATATGGTGCATACTGGGTCTTATCTTGATGCTCCCCTCAGGGCTACTCTGCCTCTCCCTTGTATTACAGATCCTATTTGAATTAGGGTATTATGACGAATTCTTTATGCTTCCCGCCATAATAAGAAACTTGGTGACTACGTGGTTTCCTATCCTTGGCACAATATTTGGCTTCCTCTCTTCCTGGCGATTACGGAACGAAGAAAATATAAAAACTGCCATTTTGGATGGGATGACAATTGCATCTGGATTATTTTTTACTTTTCTAAGTATTACTTATTGGATATTCGAAGCTTCAGGAATGGATTAGTAAAAAACTAATTATCCAAAATCTCAAACCTTCGCCGCTTCCTCCTTTTTCACCCAGCCTTTGACACCGTTGGGCAAAAGCACTTCGTAGTAATCTTGACGCTCTTCCAAAATCTGGAAAGTCAGCCCCTCGTGGCCAAGCAACTGGGTGACGAAATCCTCCCCCGGGCCGGATTTGACCGCCGCTTCCCGGGCCAAAATCACCCCCTGCGGCACTTTCTCCCAATTCCAGCGCAAATAAAATCCGCAAGCGAAAAAGAAAAAAAGAATGCCGCAAAGCCAGATTCCTGAGCGGATAAAGAGGGCGCGGCTCTTAAACCATATACGGCCGCAAATCAAACCAACCAGAAGAAAATAAACAGTCGACCCCCAGAAAGCCCATTGGCCCAAGGTCAACCGGTCTGTATAAAAGGCGAGGGGCGGTGAAGAGAGATTCCCCTTGTCCAGCGTGAACTGGGAAACGAAGCGTAAATTTCCCTCCACGTCCTCATCACCGGGGGACAGCCTCCGCGCCCGCAAAAGATACAAAATCGATTTCCCAGTCTCTTTGGATTTAAAATAAGCCGAAGCCAAATTGTAATACAAAGCCGGCGTGCGCACGCCTTCTTCCATAAGCTTTTCGTAGAGTTGCGCCGCGCCATTGTAGTTTTGACCATCGTAAAGCTGATTGGCTTCACGAAAAGTTTTCACCGCTTCGCTTTCCTTGCCCCAGCCGGCGGTAAAAGCGAAAAGGAGCAACAAAACAAGCGCCCAAAACTTCCTCACCGGCTCTTCTCCAGGGAACGGATAACCCCTTCCGCCCGGGCCAGCACCTCTTCCCGTTCGGTTAAGCCCGGCTGCCAGCCGGAAAAACGGGCCCGGTCGGTTAAATCCAAAAGCTCCAAAAGCGAAGATTTGATTTCCTCCCCAACGGCATTCGATTCCAACAAAGCCGCAATCTCGTTTTTAGTCATCCCCCAGGCCGCCACGTTGTAGCGGTCTCCCAAATAATCGAGAAGCATCTTCTGCAGCCGGGAAAAATATTCGACCGCCGGTAACGAGGATGCGGCCTGAATTTCCTTTAACCCCTTCTTCACCATTTTGGAAGCCCGCCTGGAGCGAAAATAGGAGATGTCCGATTCTTCCTTATCCCGCACCCGCCGCAGCACAACCGTTGCACCCAAAAAAATCAAAGGCAGCCCCTGCAAAAGCCAAAAGCCGGGCGAGCCGACGAAATTTCCGTGCTCATCCCCCAGTTCTTTTTTCAGATAGCGCAAATCTGACTGCCGCACGGAAAGCTCTTTCTGCGTCACTCCGGAATACCCCCCCGCCAGTTCCCGCGTGCCGGTGACGGTCAAATTCAAAGGCGCGCCTTTCAGCTTGACGTACTTTCTATTCGCCGGGTTAAAGTAGGAAAAAGTCACCGCCGGCAGCTCGAAGCTCCCCGGCTCGCGCGGAACAAAAGAGATTTCAAAAATTTTCCCTCCCCCGATTTTGTTCCCCTCGCGGGTCACTCGCTCGGAAGAAGCGGACAAAAAAGTGCGGAAATTGGGCGGAGCGGTAATTTTTGGCTCCGCCAGCGATTTGACGTTGCCCGTGCCCCAAATAGTCACTTTGGCCGTCACCTGCTGGTTCACCTCGGTTGTCTTCTTGCTCCAATCCACCCGCATCTGATACTGCCCCACGGCGCCGGTAAAGTCATCCGGTTGGTTATTCTCGGGCAGCGGCAAAACTTCAAGGTTGAGGGGGCTGGTGCGCAAAACCCTCTCCCGCGCCCCTCGATTGAAAAACTGGTCCAAATCCAAAGAAAAAGGGTCCCGGTTGAAAAAGGATTCGAAATCTTCAATCTTACATTTGACCGTCGCCTCTCCGATGGTCTGGCTCCCGGCTGCGGTTGGAAAAAGCGCAATTTTAGCCTCCGAGACACGATACCTTCTGCCTCCAACCATTTCGAAATGGGAAGGCGGCTGGGGCAAATCCTCTTTCCAAAAACCGACGACCGAAGGCGGGGTATATTCCGGATTGTCAAATAGATTTACCGCTTGATAGAATTTCATCGTGTAAGTCACCTGTTCGGAAACAAAAACCTTGGAGCGGTCCACCGAGGCGGAGACGAATACACTCTTTAAACCTTCCCGCACTTCCGTCTCTGTGGGAGGAGGAGCGGTGGTTTTCGGCACGCTGCCGGATGGCAGAACGGTTACCATGATGGATGCCGTGGTCAAGGTTTTGCCGCCTATCTGCAGCTCCGCCGGCCCGATGGTGAAAGTTCCTACTTTTTTCGGAACCAAAACGTAGTTGAACTGGGTCGTCGAAGTAACCATGCCGTTCGAGAAAGTGATATTCTGCGAGCGGCCGGAAGCATAGACCGCAAAATCGCCGATATTTTTAAGCTTGGGATCGCCAATCCGCTGCACGTTGCCGGAAACGACCAGACTTAGGGTAAGCTGGTCCCCCATCTCTAATTTATCCTTGTCCACCGCAGCGGTAAAATTTACGTCCTGTGCAGCCGCAGCGGCAAAGAGAGATAGAAGAACTGGCAGTGAAAGAAAAACCGCTTTTCTCATACTACCAATCCTTGCCTCCCACTATCGGAATGCCTTGCACCTTTTTCTGTTTGTTTGCCTTTGCTTGCTCGTCTTTTAACGCCGCCAAAATCCGTTCCGCTTCTTCTTTGGTCATCTGCTGTTTGGGCCGCGCCGGTTGTTGTTTCTTCTGACCTTTTTTATTTTGCGATTGCGCTTGCTGATTTTGTTGCTGCTGCTCTTGATTTTGCTGGGTCGAATCGGAAGAGCCCTGCTGTTGATTCTGCTTTTGATTCTTTTGGTTCTGTTTCTGGTTCTTTTGCTCCTGTTTTTGTTGTTGCAGCTTCTTAAGCGCCAGCTCGAAGTTGTACTTGGCATCTTTGTCGGAAGGAAAAAGCTCCAGCGCTTTTTTATAAGCCCCGGCCGCTTCCTGATATTTCTGCGCCCCAAACAAACCGTTGCCGATGTTGTAGTAGGTTTTTTGCAAATCTAATCCTTTGGCTTTGGAAGCCGCTTCGCTCAACTTTTGGATAGCCTCTTCATAGCTCTGTCCGGCTACCAGAGCTGTCCCCAAGTTGTACGCCGCCAAAGGCGAGCCGGGTTGGTCGATTTCCGCCGAGCGGTAGTGGGTCGCAGCCCGGCTAAAATCCTTCTGTTTGTAGGCCTGGTTGCCGGTGGAAATTTCCTTTCTAAACGAATCAGCGTAAGCCCCGGAGCAAGCAAAGAGCACGAGCAAAATGAGTTTCGTTAGTACTTTTCCGAAAAATGATCTGTGTAGCTCCCCGGCTTCTTTATCCCGAAGAGAGTCGAGGGATGTCGGGGAGATTTCACCCGCGGCCCAAGCCGCGGGGTTACCCTGTATATTCTGAATCTCGTATTCTTTCATATTTCTCTCACCGGAGCCCCAGCCTGCACCGAACCAGCCATAACTGGAGTCCTCTTCCGCTCATTCAAAAGAAATTCTACACTCAAAAAGGCTATTGCAATGGCCAAAAATACACCAAAACGTTCCTCCCAGCGGGCCATAAACTTGCCGGTCAGTTCCTTGCGCTCCATCTTAGATATATCGTCAAAAATCTTGTCCAATTCCAATTCTCCCGCCGTGGCCCGGTAATATTTCCCGCCGGTTCTAAGCGCCACCTGCTGGAGCGTAGCCTCGTCCAGCCGGCTCATTACCACCTGCCCGGCGTCATCCTTTTTATACCCGCTCACCTGGCCGGCGGCGTTGCGCACCGGAATCGGCTCCCCGGCCGGCGTGCCGACGCCGATGGTATAGATTATAACTCCGGCGCTATGCGCCTCTTCCGCCGCCGCCAGAAGGTCGGACTCTTCCGTATCTTCCCCGTCGGTAATTAAAAGCAAGACCTTGTACTTTCGTTCTTTCTGAACGAAGGCTACCACCGCTTTCCGGATACCTTCCCCCACGGCCGAGCCCGGCTTGGAAACCGAGCCGTAATCGATATCCGATAGGAACATCTTTGCCGCCGAATAATCGAGGGTTAAAGGGCACTGCACGTAGGCGTCGCCGGAAAAAACCACCAGCCCAATGCGGTCCCCTTTCAATAAGTCAATCAACCCCGCCGTTTCCGATTTTGCTTTGGAAAGACGCGAAGGCGGCATATCCGCCGCCAGCATCGAGGCCGAAACATCCATAGCTACTATTATATCCAATCCCTCCCGCCGGACGAGCTCCATTTTCTTCCCCCATTGGGGACGGGCCATTGCCAAAACCATAAAAAGAACGGCTGACGATAGAAACACATACTTCCACCGGCGCAGCTTTTGCGAAAAACTTTCCGCCAGCCGCAGAATCAGGCCCAAATCTCCCAGTTGTCCCAGAGCTTTCCTTCTTCGCCTCTCCCGCCATAGGGCAAAAAGGAGAAACAGAGGTATAACCAAAAGGCCCCAGAAGAAAAACGGCTCGGCAAAGCGCATCAGGGCAGCCTCCGGAAAAGCGTGCCGGATAAAAACAGCTCAAAAATCAAAACCGCCAAAGCGCCAATAACCCAGGGGCGAAATTTTTCGTCAAACTCCCAGAACTCTTTTACCTTGATCTTGGTTTTTTCCAAACTGTCAATCTCCTTGAAAATCTGCTGCAATCCCTGCGGGTCTTTGGCTCGGAAAAACCGTCCGCCGGTCAGTTGCGCCATTTTTTGCAAAGTCGGCTCGTCAATATCGGACTGGATTTGAGCATACCGCCGGCCAAAAACCGGGTCATCCACCGGAATCGGCACCAGGCCGGAACGGCCGATGCCGATGGTGTAAACTTTAATGCCCAAAGCCTGCGCAATGCCCGCCGCCGTCAAGGGGTCAATCGCCCCGGCGTTGTTGGCTCCGTCGGTGAGCAAAATGACAATTTTGTTTTTCGCCGGCGAATCCTTCAGGCGGTTGATGCCGTTTATCAGCCCCATCCCAATCGCCGTTCCGTCTTCAATCATTCCAAAGCGAACTTCATCTACTAAGTTGATTAATACCCCGTAATCAACCGTCAAAGGACACTGGGTAAAACTTTCCTTGGAAAAAATGACCAGGCCAATCCGGTCGCTGCTGCGGCCCATAATGAAACGCTTGGTTACGTCCTTGGCCACGAAAAGCCGGTTCTGGGGATGAAAATCCTCCGCCTTCATACTGCCCGAAATATCCATAACAATCATAATATCGACGCCGAAAGTTGAGCTTTCGGTATTGCGCGTCCCTTTTTGCGGGCGCGCCATCCCCAAAATCAAAAAGGAAAGAACGACCAGGCGCAAAAAAGCGGGCAGGAAGGAAAATCTTTGCCGCCAGCTTTTCCTGGTTCCGGCGGCACGGTTTACGTCCGAAAAACGTATGGTTGGCGGTCTCTTCCGATACCATAGGCGCGCCAGCCAGAGCAAAGGAATAAGCAAAAACAGCCCAAAATATTCCGGATGGAGAAATTGAAACATCAGGCTCCCACCGCTTCCGCCGCCGGTTCGGGTGATGGGGACGGTTTCGCCCTGCCGACTTCAATCAAAACTTTCAAACGTAGGACGTTTTCCATAATTTCTCTTCGCTCCGGCCCCCAGCGGGCAAATTTCACCAAATCGCAAAAGTAAAGAAACCTTTTGGCTAACGGCCAATTCTCACCTTTCAAGAATTCTTTTAACAACTCCAGCTGCTCCTGCGTGGTCATGTCTTCCGCCGGAATGCCGTAGATTCGATGGGCATAAATCCGGAAAATCTCCGAAAGCCGGATATGAAACTCCTTTAATTTTCCTTCCGTCAAAAGCGAAGAGGCCAAAAGCGCTTCCAGCTCGGATAGGGCAATTTCCCATGGCGGACGCAAATCTATTTTCTCCAACGGCGCCGAAGCCCCCTGTTTCCTCTTTTTGCGGAAATAAAGGAAAAGCGCCAAAGCTAAAAGCACCAGAATCCCCAGCAAAATCCAAGGCCACCAGTTATTCCCAATTTCCAAAGGCGGCTTTTCCGCCTTCAGTTTGTAACGCGTGGAATCCGGTTCCAAAAGCGATTCCACCGTCAAAGTCAGGGGAGTTGAAGAAACCTGCCCGCCGCTGTCTCCTCTGGCGTTCCGGTAAGACACCGTCACCGGAGGAATAGTGAACGAACCGACCGAAAAGCCGGTAAGTCCAACTATCTCCCGGCGCACCTCTTTCCCCTTTTCCTTACGCATGGGCAGAACACTGTCTTTTTTTACTTCCAAGCCGGGCAGTTCAAATTTTGGAAAAGAATCAATCTTTATTCCTGGGCCGCTTCTTACTTCCAGAGTCAAGGTAACAACATCCCCCACATTAATTTTATCCTTGGAAAGGATGCCCTTGATTTGAACCGGCGGCGCAGGACCTTGCCCCCACGCCGATGCTATAAGCAAGGTGATAAAAAGAAAAAAACTTCCCTTCATTTCAGCCGGTCGTCCAAAATTTGCACTTTTTCAGTTATGCCCAAATTCGCCACCAATTGTTTATACCCTTCCTGCTCTTTTTTCTGTCGCAAAAGAAAGGCCGCCTGCTGGGCCACCTGCTCGAAAAGCCTGCCGCCAAACATCATTTTATTCTCGTTGTAAAAACGGTTAACCTCGGCCGTGGTGATGGCGATGTTTCGCCCGATGTCCTCGTCCAAAACCCGCTGAACCAGAACCTCTTTTCTGGCCCGCTGCAGCACTTCCGGAAAGTTCGGCTCCTGGTCGAAGCCGCGCCGCAGAGCCGACTGGTAAAGCAGCTCCACGCCGACGTATTGTTCCAAAAACCTTTTTATCCCCTCCGGCCCGGTATAGCTGGCCTGCACCTCCGGCGGTGAGTTGGCAAACTCTTTCTTGAGCTCCGAAAGAGTAATCTTTTTATCCCCCACAACCGCCACAACTACCCCGCTATCCGGCGCTGGCTTGCCGGCTACAGCTTCCCCCCCTTCCTTTTTCGCCGCTTCGCTTCTCCCGCTTCTCTCCAGGGCAAAAACGATTTTCTCCCCCCGCAGTTTTTCGTAATCCGGATGCGCTTCCAAAGCTCGCGAGGCCAAAAGGTGAGCCAAAGCCGCGTCTTAATCGCCGATGTAAGTCAGATACAAATCCCCCGCCAGATAATGCAGGCGGGCCTCGTCCTTTGCGGAAAGCCGCCCCAAAGCCAAAGCTTTTTCGTATGTGCCCGCCGCCGGCATATACAGCTTTTTATCAATTAATTCCGTCACCACCCGACCGGTCGCCTCTACATTTGCAGGGTCGGAACCGCCGCCCCGCATAAAAAGCCCGACCGCAGACAAAACCAGCGAAACCGCCGAAAAGATAAAAACCAAGATCAAAAGCTTTATAGAACTGCCGTCTTTAATTTCCACTTTTGTTTCCCCTCGTTTTTTTTTAAACCATCTGATTTTAAACAAAATTCTCACACTCCGTCATTCTGAGCAAAGCGAAGAATCTGGGACGGGAAAGGGGAGGGTGAAACCATTCCACTTTCCACCTACCGAAACCTCCGCTCCCGCTCCTTGAAAAACTTCATCAACGGAATCAAATACGGCCTTCCATTGCGGATCGGAATAAAATCAATCTCGTATCTCCGAAAAGTCCGCATCAAATTCTCGCGAAAAGCCCTCGCCCGGCCGGCATAAATCCGCCGGAACTCGCGGTTGGCGGCATCGACAATCAAACGCTCCCCTGTCTCCGCATCTTCCAAAGCCACCAAACCGACCGGCGGCAGCTCCTCTTCCCTTGGGTCGGATAGAACCAGAGCAATTAAATCATGTTTGCGCGCCGCCACCGAGAGCATTCGTTCCCAGCCGCTGTCAATAAAATCGGAGACCAGAAAAACAATCCCCCGGCGCTTGAGCACTTTGGCCACATATTCCAACCCCGCCGCCAAGGAAGTTTTTTTCCCCTCTGGAGAAAAGTACAAAAGCTCCCGGATGATTCGCAAAACGTGGCTTTTCCCTTTGGCCGGCGGAACAAAACGCTCCACTCGGTCGGTAAAAAGCACCATTCCGGTCTTGTCGTTGTTCAGCTCGGCGGCAAAAGCCAGAATTCCGCACACCTCCGCCGCCGTTTCCGATTTCCACTTCCCCGCCGTGCCGAACTTGCCGGAAGCGGAAACATCCACCAAAAATATCAAAGTGAGTTCCCGCTCTTCCTTGAACTTTTTGACGAATGGAACGCCGGTGCGGGCGGTGACGTTCCAGTCGATTAAGCGGATTTCATCTCCGGGCTGATATTCGCGAACTTCCTCAAACTCCATCCCCCGTCCCTTGAAAGTGGAATGATATTCGCCGGAAAAAACCTCGTTGACCAGCCGCTTGGAGTGAATTTCAATCCGGCGGACTTTGTCTTTGATTTCCTTGGGAATCACGGCACTTCAATCTGGTCGAACACCTTGCGCACCACGGCATCGGAACTCATCTCCTCCGCCTCGGCTTCGAAGGTGAGCAGAACCCGATGGCGCAAAACGTCTAAGCCGATGGACTTGACGTCCTCTGGCGTAACGTATCCCCGCCCGGCCAGAAAAGCATGCGCTTTCGCCGCCAACGTCAGAAAGATGGTGGCGCGCGGCGAAGCGCCGTAGGCAATCAGGCCTTCCACCGGTATGTTGTAGGCCTTCGGCTCGCGCGTGGCGAAAACGATGTTGAGGATATATTCTTTGACCTTTTCATCCACATAAATTTTATGGACGACTTCCCGCGCCGCCAGAATATCTTTCGATTTGATAACCGCATTGATTTTATGATTTGAGCCTACCGTCTCGCGGTTCAAAATTTCCAGCTCCTCTTTGCGGTTGGGATAGCCGACGGCCAATTTGAAGATAAAGCGGTCTAATTGCGCTTCGGGTAGAGGATAAGTCCCCTCTTGCTCGATGGGATTCTGCGTCGCCATCACCAAAAACGGCTCTTCGAGCGGAAAAGTCTTGTCCCCGATGGTCACTTGCTTTTCCTGCATCGCTTCCAAAAGCGCCGACTGCACCTTGGCCGGGGCGCGGTTGATTTCATCCGCCAGAACGAAATTGGTGAAAATCGGCCCCTTTTTGACCGAAAACTTCCCATCCTGCGGCGAGTAAATCATCGTTCCAATCAAATCCGCCGGCAGTAAATCCGGAGTGAACTGGATGCGCTGGAACGAAGCGTCGATGGCCGCCGACAAGGTCCGCACCGCCAGCGTTTTGGCCAGCCCCGGCACCCCTTCAACAAGGACATGCCCGCCGGTCAAAAGACCAATCAACATCCGTTCCATCATATATTTCTGGCCGACGATTACTTTGCCCACTTCGTCCATTAGTGGCCGGACGAAGAAGGCCGCCTTCTCTACTTGAGACTGAATTTTCTCAATCTCTTCGTGCATTATTTCCTCCTTGCAAATGGTGAGCGTAGTCGAACCATACTATGCTCAATCTATTTGAACCATTCTCAAAATCAAAAACATACAAACTTATACACTCAACTCCCAAAAATCAAACTCTCTTTGGAATGTTTACCCGTAGGCGGCGTTTTCCTGGCCGCTCTCCGAGCTTGCTCGGACAGGCCAACGCCACTAATCCCCGCCTTTGCATAGGGGTTCAATATATTGAACCCGTTTTTTCAACGTCGGTCTCTGTCGTAGGGGCACGTTGTCACGTGCCCTTTCCCGCTCATAAAAACCGTAGGGGCGATTTATGAACTTGTGGTGAGCGAATTCGAACCCATCGCCCCCCCCTTCCCGCCTCGGGCTTGTCCCGAGCGTAGTCGAGGGGCATTCGCCCTTTCCCCACGTTCAACGTAGGAGCGGGTTCACGCTGCCGAGCTCGGCTCGGGCAGGCAAACCAACCCTTATTTTTTGAGAAAACGTAGGGGCAACTCCCCGTGGTTGCCCCGTTTTCTTAGGAGACAGACACGAAGTGCCAGGGGGTATGTAGGGGCGAACCGATGTGTTCGCCCGTTTTCGCATCAAGGCAGACACATAGGTCTGCCCCTACAAACACAAAATTCGTAGGGGCGAATGGCTTATCCCGAGCGTAGTCGAGGGGCATTCGCCCTTCCCCTCTCCATTCAATGGAGAGGGGCCTGCCCGAGGCGTGGCCTCGTGCCACGGCCAGGGGTCAGGGGGTGAGGTATTTCCCCATCCACAACGCCAAAAGCCCCACCACCATCTCCCACTTGAGGTAAGAATTAACCTTCGAAAGAACCGATGGAATTGGATTCCGCAGAGCCCTCACAAGTAGAAATACAAAAACCAAATCAATCCCAAAGATGACAATGATCAAATAAATCCAATTAAAATTTTCCGTAAAAAACGGCATCCACGCCACAATTCCGAGAATGGCCAAAATGATGGCGGCAACTATTACGGAATGCTTGGCCGATGTCAAAACGGCAAAGGTCTTCGCTCCCCCCTCCAAATCCGCTTCCCTATCCTCTGCTGCCTTCAAAAACTCGCGGCCCAGATGAAAAAGAAAACCGAATAGAAAAGCGTAGAGTGCCAAAGTCATTCTCGACCCTTCCGCAGCCCAGGCACCAAACAAAAAGCCAAAGGCCGAAAGAAAAGCAGTCACTATATGCCCGACAATCATCACCCGCTTGAAAACCATCGCATACTGAATTGCCAGAAAGCCGGAGATAAAAGCGGCAAAAAAGCTTTTTGTATTTATGAAATACGAGATTACGACTCCCGCCAGAACAACCAAAAGCCCAAAGGTCAAAGCGGTTCGAGCCGGAACATCTCCCGCAGAGATTGGCCGGGTCGGTTTGTTGATTTTGTCTATTTTCCAGTCAAAAAAATCGTTTAAAGCATAGGCGCCGGTGGCAATTAAGAAGGCGGAAAGGGAGCCCAACCACACTCCTGGGGTAATACTTCCCGTGAAATAGCCGCCAATTAGAACCGAAGCGACGACCAGAATACCATTCCAGACCCGTCCCATCCGGGCAAAGGCCCAGAAGCGGTTTATCATTTTAGGTAGAACCAGTCTAATTGTGGCGTGGTCAGAAACTCCGAGCCGGATTCACCAACTAACAAATCTTCCTCCAGCGAAACCCAGCCGTGTCCGGGGATTTGAACTTCCAGTTCCAACGTGAAAACGTTGTTTTCTTCCACCCGACCAAAAGGCGTCTGCCCGTACCGCTCCCACCGGGGACCTAAAAGCGTACCCCCATCGTGCACCGCCCTCCCCAGTTGGTGACCGAGGGCATGCTGGTAATCTGGAAAGCCGTGACTTTTGATGACTTTCCGGGCCAAATCGTCAATTTCGCATCCGACGGCTCCCGGTTTGAGCGCCGCTTTGGACTTAAGAATCGTGTCCTTTACTGCTGCAAACCCTTTTTTCACGGCATCCGGCGGTTCCTTTTCCCCAGGGCGTAAAAAGTAAGCCAAGCGCTGGAGGTCGGAGCAGTAGCCATCCACCCGGTGGCCAAAGTCAATATGAAAAATATCCCCCGGCTCCAATTTGGCATCCGAAGGCCCCACATGCCCCGCTGGCGACTTGTCCCCGTGGGTGATAATCGGAGCAAAAGATTTGGCGAACCCGTAGGCCTTGGAACGTTCAGTAACAAAAGTGTCTACCTGTTTTTCGCTAACCCCTGCTTTCAGCCAGCTCAAAAGCTCCTGCCAGATTTTTTCGGTAACTTTTATCGCCTCTTTGATTTTGGCAACTTCCGCAGGAAGTTTTCTTCCGCGCAAAGCCGAAATTACCGGTTCCGCTGAAATCAAGCGGTTACGATAGGGAGTTCCCTGCAAAGCTTTTTCCAGTAAAAGAAACATCCCATAGGTCAACCCGTCAGAAAGATTGCTGTCGGGGGAATAATTGATGGCAATCGTTTTCGGGTCGAGCCGCTTCAGTTCCTCGACCAGCACCGGGGCAATATCTTGATGATAACCGATGACTTTGTCATATACTCCAAGACGTTTATAGTTTTCCGTGTCGTATTGTCCCATTATGGCAATTTTATCTCCGCGGGCGGAAACCAGAAATGCCGCCTGCCACACAATCATTCCTTTGCCGATTAAATCATAAGCCGGATCCGGAATCACCTCCGTCTCCCGCACGAAGGTAAGCCACAAATCAATTTTCTTCTCTTTGAGAATTTCTACTGCCTGTGCCAGCTTCTCCGCAATCATCCAACCTCCAACAACATTACAAGTTTAACCCGGTGGCGCCGAATGGTTTTTGTATTCGGCGCTGGCGCACATTACCGGCATTTAGCACTTCTCACTCCGGTTTGAAGCCCGCCGCTTCCAAAACGGCCACCGCCGCATCGGCCACTTCCGGCCCAATGCCATCCCCGGGCAGCAAAGTAATTTTCATACGCTTTGAATTTAGATTATATTGACCGACCGGACAAGGATAAAAAGTGCAACTTAACTCGAAAAAGTTTCGTAAGAAAACCAAAATGGCCAGTGTCGATAGGCAGGAGGCGTTTCGTGGATAACTACTTAAAAATTGATTCAATTTCTAAAAGCTTCGGCAATTTTAAAGCCGTTGATTCCCTTTCGTTGGAAGTTCCCGCCGGCTCCATTTACGGCATTTTGGGGCCGAACGGCGCCGGCAAAACCACTACGATTCGGATGATATTGAATATCATAATTCCCGATTCAGGCAAAATCGAAATCGGCGGCCTGCATTTTAACGAAGAATTCAAAAAACAAATCGGCTACCTGCCCGAAGAGCGCGGCATTTTCAAAAAGATGAAAGTTCTGGATTTGCTGTGCTATTTTGGCGAACTGAAAGGGCTTTCCCCAAAGGAAGCCCGCCGTCGTGGCACGGAGTGGACCGAAAGGCTCGGGCTGGCCGACTGGCTCAAGAAAAAAGGGGAAGAGCTTTCCAAGGGAATGCAGCAAAAAATCCAGTTCATCTGCACCGTTATGCACGAGCCGAAATTGCTGATACTGGACGAACCTTTCTCCGGCTTAGACCCTATAAATATGGATTTGCTCAAAGACATCATCCTCGAATTAAAGGCCAAAGGCTCCACCATCCTTTTTTCGACCCATCAGATGGACAGCGCCGAAAAATTGTGCGAGTATATCTGTTTAATCAACCGGGGACAGAAGATTCTGGATGGGGCGCTGAAAGAAGTCAAAAGCCGCTACGGCAAATCCTCGATTGCAATCTCGGTGGAAGGAGATTCGACTTATCTCTCATCCCTTTCCGGCATAGCCAAGGTGGATGACTACGGCCCGTATAAGGAAGTGCGCCTCTCCAACGGTGCCGACCCGCAATCTCTTCTGCGCGAAATTTCCTCCCGCAGCCGCATACACCGATTCGAGTTGATGGAGCCTTCGTTGCACAATATCTTCATCGAGGCGGTAAAAACCTCGGAGGTCAAATGAGAAGCTTTTTGGTGGTGCTCAAAAAAGAATACTTGGGAGTCGTTCGCACCAAATCTTTCGTCATTGGAACGATTCTCACCCCGCTGATGGGCTTTATCTTTATGTTTCTCCCCAGCATTCTAATCCAAAAAACCAAAGAGCCCCAGCTCAAACTGACGGCCATCGACCAGACCGGCTGGCTCTATTCCCGATTGGACAGTGCCCTAAGCAAAGATACCCTCTCCGACGGCACCAAGGCCGTCCTGCTTTCCCAAAAACCGTATAATCCTTCCACGTTTCCAAGGGATAAAGAAGGGCTGAACCGGGATGTGCTACTTGAAAATATCAGCGCCTATGTCATAATTCCGGAGAAAATTGACACCGGTCAGTCCGCCGAGTATTACGCCAAATCACTGGGCAACTTCATAACGCAGAACAGATTGGAAAGAAGAATAAACAACGTGGTCATCGCCCACCGGCTGGAAGTTCAAGGCTTTCAAGCCAAAAATCTTTCCGAGGTCTTGAAGCGCGCCGACTTAAAAGCGCTGCAGGTGTCCGAAAAGGGAGCCAAAGAATCGAGTTTCATTTCAACCTATCTGCTCTCTTTCTTTTTCATTTTTGTTTTATTCCAGTCCGTTTTGGGATACGGCGTGATGTTAGCCCGTTCCATCGTGGAAGAAAAAAACACCCGCATCATCGAGGTCTTGACCTCTTCGGTGACCCCCTTCCAGCTGTTGATGGGGAAAATTGTCGGTTTGGGCTCCGCCACCCTAACCTCGATTTTCATCTGGATTATAGTGGGTGCCGTGATAGGCGCTCCGGCGGCCAAAACCCTTTCTTCTTTTGGTTTCGACCTCTCCAGAGCCTTCAACCCGCTTTTGGTGGTCAATTTCTTCATCTACCTCGCTTTGGGTTACTTCCTCTTCACCTCCCTTTTCGCCATCCTGGGAGCCATTTCCAATTCCGATCAGGAAGTCCAGCAATTTGTCTTTCCCATCGTGATGACAATGATTTTGCCCTTCATAATCGGTTTCGCTGTCGCCCAAAATCCCGCCGCCAGATGGGTAACCATCCTTTCCTTAATCCCATTTTTCACACCCACCTTGATGATGATGCGCATCTCCTTTCTGCCGCCTCCCGCCTGGCAGCTGGCCGCCAGCTACACGATAATGGGGTTAAGCGTAACGATTATGGGCTGGCTCTCCGCCAAAATTTTCCGCGTTGGAATTTTGATGTACGGCAAACGCCCCACCCTGCCCGAACTGGTGCGCTGGGTGCGGTATAAATAGGAAACGGATGATTTGAAAAAGATTTCCAAAAACGCCTAAAAAAGAGGAGGGGTTATGCGTGCCGCAAAAATCTTCTTGTTTTTAATAATCTGCTCCGCCCCCTGTTGGGCAGCGGTGACTTCCATACGGATTCGAGTTGAACACGCCAACGCCCGCAAGGCGGCCGCTTCAGATGCCAAAATCTTGGCGGTTTTGAATAAGGGGGATGTCTATGCGGTAAAAGGAGACGTCCCTTACTGGTATAAGATAGCTCTCAAAGACGGCCACACGGCGTATGTTGCCAAATCTCTTTGCACGGTCATTCTCGAAGAAGAAGAAGACGAAGAAGAAATCAGCCAACCCGCAGACGTCTCGTATGAGATTCCGTCCTTTGGCCAGACGGTTTCACTGCCGAATTGCACCCCTTCACAATTAACGGTCGATTGGAGCATCTGTCCTCCCAAAGGGAGTGCCTCTCAAACCGGCTACCGGCTGACCAATCAGAAAAAAAACCGGATTGAAATACCCTGCACCTATTCAACCATCACTATAGAACAAATCTTGGCGCTGAAAAGCCTTCCCAAAAACGTTCGTACGCTGCCCGCCGGAGATCAGCCGATAACCTACCTTCAAGGCCTGGAATCCAAATCGGTGATGTCCGAAGGCTATCTTGCGATGGTAAAAAGAAGCGCGGAAGAAACCACCAACTGTACTTCTTCCACTCGCAAAGACCTTCACGTTGAACTGCTTGCCGCCGATGCGGGTGACCCAAAAAACCAAAGGTACAAGGTGGTGGTAACCGAAGTAACTCCCTGGTTTGGGGAAAACCACACATCTTGGGCCGAGACGGATTTGGGACAATACGCAAGCTACAAGGGAGGTTACAACGGAAATATGTTGCGCCCCCCGACCAAAGTACGGATTTACGGCTGGTTATTTTTCGATAACGCCCACGCCGATGCCCATAGCGTCGGAAACTGGCGCGGAACCGCCTGGGAAATTCACCCCATCACCCGTATCGAGGTTTGGGAAAATGGGAACTGGAAAACAATCGAATAACCCAAATTTCCCAAGCGGCATCCGAAAAACACGATCTTGAAACTAACTATTGAGCAGGTCGGCAAGCGCTACAAAGGCAATCATTGGGGCCTGCGCGAGTTCACGCTGAATCTTTCCCCCGGGGTCTTGGGCCTTCTGGGTCCCAATGGCGCCGGCAAATCTACTTTGATGCGCATCTTGGCCACCGTGACCAAGCCCACCACCGGAAAAGTCAGCTGGAACGAAACCGACGTCTTGCGGAAACCGGACGAATTGCGCCAGGTGTTGGGTTACCTCCCGCAGGACTTTGGCGTTTACCCAAACCTGGATGCCGTCGAGTTTCTGGAATACCTGTCCGCCGCCAAAGGGCTGGATAAAGCTTCATCAAAACGCCGCATCGAAGAGCTGTTGCTTTTGGTAAATCTTTCGGATGTGCGCAAACGCCCCTTGGGCGGCTTTTCCGGCGGTATGAAACAGCGTCTCGGAATTGCGCAGGCGTTGTTGAACGACCCCAAACTTCTGATTGTGGACGAGCCCACCGCCGGTTTGGACCCCGAAGAGCGCGTCCGCTTCCGCAACCTGCTCTCCGAACTTTCCGGCGAGCGCATCGTCATTCTTTCCACCCACATCGTTTCCGATGTGGAGGCCGCCGCCACCCAGATTGCCCTCATTTCCCATGGCCGTTTATTGGCCTGTGCCTCCCCCGAAAAGCTTTTACAAGCAGTGGAAGGAAAAGTCTGGGAGTGGGTAATCCCCAGCGAAAACCTGCCGGAAGTAAAGCAAAAGCACCTGATTAGCGGCACTACCCGCCGTTCCGATGGCCTGCACCTGCGCGTAGTGGCAGATTCCACGCCGGCAGCCGGGGCTCAATCGGCCTCCCCCACGCTGGAGGACGCTTACTTGTATTTCATCTCCAAAAGCCGTTCCGAACAGAGCAATTGAAAACATTTTATCTACTCTATCATTTGGCCCGCGCCGATTTTCTGGAGCGCGTCCGGCGTCCCGGCCTTTTGATTTTGCTGGCCGCCACCGCCTACCTCGGCTACACCTTCCTGCCCCCGCCCGACGCCATTTACAAAACCATCACGATGGGCGACAGCCGTGGCATTTACAACTCCGCCTGGGTCGGAGGAAACATGGCGGCAATGTGCGTCGTCTTCCTCTCTCTTTTCGGTTTTTACTTGGTCAAGAACGCCGTCGCCCGGGACGAAAGAACCGGAGTTGGCCAAATTCTGGCGGCCACTCCGATACAGAAGCATCTTTACCTCCTCGGAAAAGCGCTCAGCAACTTTGCCGTTCTATCTTCGATGATACTTGCTCTGATTCTAATTGCCGCCGGAATGCAGCTTTTGCGCGGGGAGGATATGCACATTCGCCCCTGGCTCCTGGTCGCTCCGTTCCTTATTATCGTCTTGCCTGTGATGGGTGTGGTTGCCGCCTTGGCCGTGCTGTTCGAGTCGATTCGCCCCCTCAAAGGCGGACTGGGGAATGTGGCGTATTACTTTCTCTGGAACGGCTTACTCGGCTCCCTTATGATTCCGCTCTCCCGCCAACAGGGCGCGTTGATTCAAACCCCCTTTTACGATTTTTTGGGCGTCAGCATCCCGCTGGCGGGTATGCAGGCCGCCGCCCGCGCCGCCTTACCCGGCTACGATGGCTCTTTCAGCTTGGGTTATCGTTTCGATTTGGACGCGAACAAGGGCGCTCCCCTCACCACCTTTGTCTGGGAAGGCGTAAACTGGACGCCGGAAATTCTTCTCGGACGTCTGTTCTGGTTCGGCGTCGCTTTTGTGCTTACGCTCCTCTCCTCGCTTTTCTTTGACCGCTTCGGCTCGCAGGCCAAAACGCCAAAGGAAAAAAAGCGGGAAAATTCTCAATCGGAAAGTACGGCCGTTCCGGCACCCGCAGCGCTTCCCGTATCGCTCACGCCGCTTGTAAACGGAGCACTGCGAATGAACTTTTGGCCCCTTCTTTTGGGCGAACTGCGCCTGATGCGCAAAGATATGCGTTGGTGGTGGCTGGTTGTGGCGGCAGGCTTGTCCGTGGCTTCTCTTTTTGCTCCCCTTGGTGCCGTGCGCGCCGTCCTTTTCCCCATCGCCTGGGTCTGGCCCATTTTAATCTGGTCTCCAATCGGAACAAAAGAAACGTACCATCGTACTGACCAGCTTCTTTTTTCCACCCCTTTTCCCTTGAAGCGCCAGCTCCCCGCCCTGTGGGCCGCCGGCTTCATCGTGACGCTCTTGACCGGCGCCGGTGCCGGGTTGCATTTTCTTCTGTCCGGGGAGGCGGTAAGCTTTGCGGGCTGGCTGGTCGGCGCGCTGTTTATTCCCTCCCTGGCTTTGTCCCTCGGGGTTTGGAGCGGAACAAGCAAGTTGTTCGAAGTGGTTTATCTGATTATTTGGTACGTCGGCCCCGTCAACAAACTTCCCCTTCTGGACTTTATGGGCGTAACGCCCCAAGCCATTGCTTCCAATATGCCTGCGATTTTTCTGCTCGTTTCCGCCATTCTATTGGGACTCGCGGCCGTTGGCCGCAAAAGACAATTGCAGGTCTGAAATCGAGAAATTCCTGCCGTGCCTTTTTTTGTATCTTATGGGTAGCGTAAACCTTTACTTGTTCCGAGCGAAGTCGAGGAAGGTTTCCATCCTCAAATTATTAATAGTAACTATATCTCACACAAAACCGGAGGCCTGAATATCTCCGCTATCAAAACCATTACCACGAATGGGTAGCCCAGGGGCTTTTTATCCCAAACGTAGTCGAAGGGCTGCTCCGGGGAATTATGTCAACCCGATTTCCCATCCTCATCCACCAAAAGCTCGTCCATCTGCTCTAAAAAACGCAAAGAGCTTTTGTCGCCCAAAAGATGCGCCGCTCGCTCGGCCTTGGTTTCCAGATACTTCCGGTTGAACTCGTTGGGAGGGATGATTAAAGGAACCCGCTCCACGACTTTAACTTTCAAAGCCGTCAGCTGCTTGATTTTTTCCGGATTGTTGGTCAACAATTTGATGGAACGAATTTTGAGCGAATAGAGCATATGCGCCGCAATCCCGTAATCCCGCTCATCTTCCCGAAAACCGAGCGCCAGGTTGGCATCGACGGTATCCAGGCCATCTTCCTGCAAAGCATACGCTTTAATTTTGTTGGAAAGCCCAATCCCTCTCCCCTCTTGACGCAAATAGAGCAGAACACCGAAGTTTTTTTCCCCAATATGGCGCAAGGCTCCTTCCAACTGGTCCCGGCAGTCGCAGCGCAAAGAACCGACCACATCACCCGTTAAACATTCGGAATGGAGGCGAACTGGAACGTTTTCAGTGCCGTAAACATCGCCCGCCAGAAAGGCGGCGTGATCCAGATTGTCAAAGTTGTTGTGAAAAGCGACCACTTGAAACTGCCCGAAACGGGAAGGAAGATTGGCCATGGCAACTATCCGCACGCAAAGCGCCTCGTCCGGGCAGCGGTGGTTTTTGTTCTCCTCTAAAATTTTTTGGATTTCAGCTTTGGAAAGCGGCACTAAATTTTCTCCCAGCGTTTGAAAACGTCTTCGAGAAATTCTCCGACTTTGGCGATAGCCCCCCGAGCATATTTTTTAGCTTTGTTCTCGTCAAAATCCAAATACCCCTCTCCCTCTTTGTAAATGATTATCGAGCCTGGATTCGGATACACCTCTCCTGCTCCTTCGTGCAAGTAAACCATCTCCGGTTTGTACCGCTCTTTTTTCACCAAATTTGGCCAAAAGGCGAGCATAAAAGCATTCTCATCCAAAGCCGCATGTCCGCCCTCTTGTCCATACACTTCGCGGCAAACTTCGCCCGCCAAAAGCCACCAGTGCACCAAAGCTATTTTCAACCCGGTGCGGTAGAACCCTTCCTGACAAACCCTTTTTAAGCTGTCATTGTTCCCGCCGTGGCCGTTTAAGACGACCACTTTCTTGAATTTGTGATAGGCGCAGGAATCCAAAATTTCCGAAACGTATCCTTCAAAACTTGAGGGCTTAACCGTAAGCGAGCCGGGATAGCCGTACAGCGAACGGGTAAGACCGTAAGGAACCGAGGGAAGAACAACCGCCTTCAGCCGGTCGGCTATCTCTTCGGCAATTTTTTCAGGAATAAAAACATCGGTCGCCAGCGAGGTGACCCCGTGCGCTTCGATGGTGCCGACCGGAAGAATCGCTGCGTCCCGCTGCGAGGGAACGATTTCAGCGAATTCTTGCCAGGTAAGCTGGGCTAACCTCATTAAGTTTTTAAAATTTTGGCCAGAATCTCTTCGGAATGCTTCAGACTTTTCTCATCCCCCGCCAGACGCAGTTGATTGATGTCCCGCACTAAAAATTCCAAGTCGTCTGCGGTGTCCACATCATACCAAAGCTCCAGCTCCTCCCAGGCCAGACCCAGCTTCTTTAATTGCTCAACCGTTACCTTGTAAACTGCTCCGGTGTCCCATGGGATATTTTCAAACAGCTTGGGACACGGTTTTTTCAGCCCGATTAGATAGTAGCTGCCGTCCAGCGTGGGGCCCAGCACCACGTCTTTCTTGTGCAAGACCTTAAAGGCATGCTCCAGGGATTTTCTCGGCAAGCTGGGGCTGTCGATGCCGATGACAACCACTTTCTCATATCCTTCCTTAAAAACCTGCCGAAAGGTCTCATTTAACCGCTCCCCCAGATGATTTCCCTTCTGGTCAATTAATACCAGCTTCTCTTTCAGGCTCTCCCGTTTCTTCCCCTTCAGTTCTGCGGAGAGATTTTTAATAAGTTCATTTAAATGGGTTTTGGGGCCGTTCGCCAGGCAGGCCACAAAAAGATGCCCGACTTCTGTTGATAACGCCAATTGTAACGTATCCAGCACAAACGCTTGATACAATTCAAAAGTATCATGAGCGGAAAGGTCCGAATTAAGCCGGGATTTAACCTTCCCCTCTTCCGGCTCTCGGGCCAAAACCACTAAAGCGCGCTCGGAGTTATTCATAAAGCCTTGCTTTAAATGTAACACCGAAAACCGATAGCGCAACCCCCTTTTTAGCTTACGGGCTATTTTCCGGGAAAATTAAGGCGCTTTCCATTCGGGCGATAGAATGGCATTGTGCTGATGATTAAAGTTTTACTTTAAGTCTTAAACCGATCCGGTAAAATTCAAAAGCTTCTCTTCGGGCTCTTTTCCAACCGCGCAGCAAAGCATCCCCTCCCACGTCCAGAAAACCATCAGGCAGCCGTTATGCGAAGCCAAAACATATTCTTTTCCGCTGCGCCGGACCTTCTTTCCTCTCGGCATCCACCCGGAAGCATCTTGGCAGATTAACAATGAAATTCCCTCTTCCCCCTCCGGCGCGAAGTAAAGGCAGGCCGCCGAGCGGCCGTTCCACTTCGCGGCGTGAAAAGCTCTTATCTCCGGCCAGATGTGCTTAAAATAAGTTACCTCCGGGTCAAAGCCGATTTGTGCTTCAAGAATGGAATTGGCTGAATCGACGGAAATTCCTTCCGGCAGCTTCGCGACGCTCGCCAGCAGATGATTTTGATGTTCCGTCGCCGCCTGAACTATCATCGGGTCCGGCCCGCCGCCGAGATGCGGGAGGCCGAAGACAAAAAGGAAAATCAAAGCCGCGGCCGCGGCTAACCCGCCGGTCCAGAGCCAAATCCTTCTTCCCCGCTCCACCGGCTCGGCGGCTATCTTTTGTAATTCCGCCAAAATCCGTGTTTTCAACTCTTCCGTCCCCGGACAAGCCGCCGCTTTTCGATGGACGAATTCCTTTAGTTTGGCTTCTAAATCATACTCCTTGAAGCAGGGGCTGCAAAGTTTTATATGCGCTTCAACTTCCGCCGCCGCCTGGCTGTCCAGTTCCCGGTCGATGTATTCGTAAAGATGTAAAGCGGCCTTTCGGCAATCAATCATTCGCTACGTTCCTTCACGTACCCCGCTTTCTTGGCGTGTTCCCACAAGCCTTTTTGCAGCATCTTACGCCCGCGATGCAGCCGCGATTTCACCGTCCCCAGCTCAATCCCCATAATTTCCGCAATCTCTTGATACGCAAATCCTTCCACAAAATTCAACATAACTACCATTCTAAACTCTTCCGGCAATCGGTCCAACACCTGTTGGACTTCGTCGGTGTACAGTTTATCAAACAGTTCCTTTTCCGGATTAGTTCCCGCCCGCCCTTCCTCCGCCAGTTTGTTATAGAGGAAATTCTCTTCCACTTCGTCGAAGGAGGTCTCCTGCGGCCGTTTGGCCCGATTGCGGTAGCTGTTGATAAAAAGATTGGTCATTATTTTGAAAAGCCAGGCGCGGATGTTGGTTCCCCGCTCAAAGCGGTGGAAAAAGCGGTAGGCTTTGAGGAAAGCCTCCTGCACCAAATCCTCGGCGTCGGATTGGTTTCTGGTCATCCGCAAAGCCGTGCGCAAAAGCGCATCGGTATGCGGAATCGCCAGCTCTTCAAATTCCTTGTGATTGGCGGCCATAAACACTCACCTTAAAAGTAGAGTGCCCGGCCCAAAAAGTAAAGCCTTTTCCCTTCCCCGCAACGCAATGGGGAATTTAGCGAAGAAGTTTAAAAACGTGGTCAAATTGTAGGGGCGAACCGGCGTGTTCGCCCTTTCTGTTTTAATGTGAAATGGTTGCTATTTCATATTCCATTCGCCGTTGCTTGCACCACATTTCCGCCGCCTTGCGTTTGCGTTTCACGTCATCTGAGTCGATTCGGCTTGGGTCTTTGACTTCGATGAGGGTTTTGCGGCCGTCACTATACTCGACAAGAAAATCCGGAACATAACGCCGTTGGTGTTTCTGGCTATCAATCCAAGGAATGGAAATGCCATGACGTTTCATCCAGCGTCTTACAACAGGGTCGTCTTCCAACCGTTCCATCATCCGCCGCTCCATATCGCTTTGGTAGCGTTCAAAGTTATACGGGCTTTTCTTGGGATTTTGATACTCGCCGTGTTTGCTAATTGCCATATACGACAATCCCTCCAATCAGCCCCGGAATTCCCCGAACATGTTTTCGGACCGCTGGTAGCATCTTCCAGGCAAACATAAGCGCGTCCCGTTCTGCAAGCCCCAAAGATGTGCCGCCAAGAAACTTTTCACGAACATGCTTTATAAGGGCACTGTAGACCTGGCTTTTGAATGCGGCCGCGTATCCTGCTTCAATCGTAAATTCCTCGGCCATGTCGAGAATTCGTTCTTTAATTGTTTCCCGAATCCTGTCATCGGTGATTTCAACGGAAGTTTGAGTATCGCCTTGGGGAATTTCGGGTGCGCTGTGAAAAGTTTTCCAACGCTCACCCGCAAGTTCTTTCCCGATTACACCCGTAATTTCAACTTTTGTTATCTCTGCGACCGTGGTGTCATATTGAATACCTGCAAGCAACTCCTCCCAATTCTTAAGCGGTTCGGGCGGGGCCTCGATGGGGCCAAGTTCGAATTGCCCATCATCCACAAGAGAAGGATCGCGTTCGGGAACATCGATGACGTTTTGTGGATTGGCCAATTCTTGCTTCGGCGGTGGCGGCGGGAGGTCTTCGGTCTCATCGAATGTCTCGTCAATGAGAACGTTATGCCTCACTTTGCTGCCAAAGATGTTCCACAGCCACTGGTGGTCAAGTTTGGGATGATCGACAGCTGCGCAAATTTGCGGCTCGCTTGCAAGGACGCCTTTTGTTCGTACCCGGCGCAAACCTCTGCCTATAACCTGCTGGCCGTACACTTTACTGCTGAATTTTCTTAGCAACAAAATAACGCCGACCTCCGGCACGTCCCATCCCTCCCGAAGCATCAGCACGCTTACGACAGCTTTATATGGATTGGCGGTTTTTTGCTCTTTTCCAAGTTCTCCCGCCTTTTGCCGGTCGGCTTCATCGCTATCTTCGGTGACCAAAAGGGTTTTTACTTTGAAGAATTTGTTGAGCGTGATGGCTGCTTTATCCGCATCCGCTTTGCAGACGGCGATTACAAACAGAATCGGCTGGTACCGGCTTTTCGCCCGGCGTTCCTGTTCCTCAAAGCGGCGAAGCGCTATGGCCATTTGTTGGCGCATCGGCTCATCATCGGTTACCCATTGCGTTGCGCTCAGGCCGAGCCGGTCAACCTCCGCCCAGTCAATCTCTTCGACACCTTTCCGCTGGCCTGTTTTAGCGTCGGTATAGGTAAGCTGCACGGTCTTGATATCGGGCTGATATACAACCGGCGTTTTAATAATGACGTCAGCAAGTGCATCGGTCACGCCGTATTCGTAAATCATATCACTGTCAGGGGTCTGGCCATCGGCACGATCGGGGGTGGCCGTTGTGTCAACCCGCAGGACAATTTTCTCCCGCATCCGTTGAAGCGTGGCGTAGTATTCCTCTGCCGGGGAGTTGTGGGCTTCATCATTAAAAAGAGCAAAGTCGGGCCCGTTCATCAGGCCGGAAAGATTACTCTGGCCGCTCTTGTTGCTCTGATAAAATTGGTGAATGTTGCCAAGAATAACATCCGCACTTAATAAACTTGACCAGCCGCCGCCCTTGCCCGAACCGAGGGTGGTAAGCGGAAAATCTTGGGGCTGATAATTGGACCAAGCGGGGAGCAGGTCTCGGTCTTTAAACACCTTCCCTTTTTCAAAATCCTCTTCCAAGCGGTCGCGAACAATAAGATTAGGGCAAAGCAAAACGAATTTCTGGATGCCGTGTGCAATTCGAAGCCAAGCGACAATCGTCGCAATCGTGGCCGTTTTTCCGCCGCCCGTAACTATGTTGAGCAAAAGCCCATTGCCGCCAATTTCTTTTTTGCGAAGTATTTCGTAAGAATAGACGATACGCAGAAACGCTTCCCACTGATGGGGCCAGAGAGTGCCGGGGCGTGCAAGCTGGTCGTCCGCTGGGTCTGAAAGAAAGTCGATGTACTTGTGCGTTTCGGATTTTACACCCGGATAACCATCCCGCCGCCAGTCGGCAAATACTTGTTCGTATCGTGCGAATTCATTGAACATAGTTTAACTTACCTCAACCTCTCCCACCCAGATACCTTCCCCGCCCATATCGTCTTGAACTTTGCAGGCGATACGATACTTGCCAGTGCGTGGGAATTCATACTGCACCTGCAAAACCGGCTCCTTCTTCGCCCCTCGGATGAAAGAAAATCCCGGAGTGCTCGAAAAGCGTTTTCCGTAATCAAAATCCCACTGAACGTTGATAATTCTTGCGCCGGGATTAAGAACGATGGTTTCGGATACATCAAACTTGTAGTTACGGGATGAAATTCGCTTCCAGCCAACTTCGACTTTCGGCGGTTGAACGAACGTAAGAAAATTTGCGTAATCCGCGTGGTCGGTGGAAAGAGCGGCAACGTGTTCTCGGAAACGGAGTGAGTCGATTCTGATTTGCTCCAAGCGTATAAAGTTCAACTCGGTCTGCTCCATTTCCCGCAAACGTTCGGCAGCTTTCACGGCATCGGGGCGGAAGGCCCATGCGAGCATAATGCCGTCGCGCAGATTATCCTGTTGATAACGGATGGTTTTTCTTATGGCATTGGCAAAGTTCTCGACATCCTGGGCCGAGACAGCGGAGCGCTGACTTGGCTCGCCGACCGAAATGGGGATTGCCCCTTTGTAACCGTGAATGTTTGAATGAGAATTATCTGGAACAGCACCAAACGCTCGAATGACAAATTCCTGAAATTGACCCGGTGGCATTTTTGAAAGCCGCTCCGCTTCGTAAATGCCCCAATGCTCGACAGTGAAGTCAGGAACCTTGAACAAGCTGCCGACTTCTTTTTCAACAATTTGGCTAATACGGTCAGCTGTGATCGCTACTGCTACACGGGACTGATCGCAAGCAATCCACTTACGTTTCAGTCGCTGTGCAACTGTAGGCGTGGTCCCGCCTCCACAAAAGAAGTCAGCAACAACGTCACCTTCGTTAGAGGACGCTTTGATGACTCGTTCAAGGAGTCCTTCAGGCTTTTGAGTGGGATAGCCGAGCCGTTCCGCTGAAGCCTTCTGTTGAAACGCCATACTGTGAACTCCGATGATATCAATCCAGATGTCATCAATCAGTGTCCCCTTTGACTCGTCAAGATACTGGATCTATGCCTCTTTGCCATATTTACTGGTGTATATTCTGCCCAGTTTGCGGAATTCTGCTTTTGATGCTTCGCTGTAGTTACCGAGTGTTTGCAGACGGTACCGTCTTCCATCCTTGTCGACGTGCTTGAAATAATTGTCTATGTACTGTTCACTATACTCACCATAGAGGTTTGTGTGAATAGCGTCCTCTGTTTTGGAATAATAGAAAAGATAATCAGTATCACGTGGGAATGTTTTCGACTTGACTTTGCCTGCAACAGGTGTTCCTCTTCTCCAAGTTATTTCATTCCTAAAGTTCTGATGGCCAAAAATTTTGTCCATTTCGCATTTGACGTAGTGACCCGCGTGCCAATCTATGTGAACATAGATACTGCCGGTCTTCTTGAGCAACCGTTTCATCTCATACAATCTAGCATTGAGCCAAATGAGATATCCAGGCATTCCATCTTTCCAGATGTCAGAGTAGGAACGAAGCTCGTTCTGGTCGCCGAAGATGGCGTTATACTGACGACCAGAGAAGAAAGGCGGGTCGATGTAAATAAGGTCGATACTCTCCGGAGGAAGTTGCCGCATCACGTGCAGATTGTCGCCCCAAAAGAGTCGGTTTGGTTCAAGCTGCGGATGGCCAAAAGAAACACGCTCAACAACCTGCGTTGGGAGTGGAACGTAAGGAAAAAGTTTGAAATATTTTCGGCGAGAGTCAAACCCTAAGGGATTTTTCTCAACAGGTATGCTGCCAAAGCGAACCGGAGGCCGCCAAAAATCCTCCTGCTCCGGCAAAGCTTCTGCTGAAGCTTCAATTTGCGCCTCCAACTCCTCCGGTGGAGGAATGAAGTCACCCTTTTGCGGCCCGGTCAATTCCGGGTTTTTATCTTCTTTCTTGGCCATATCTCATTTTCTCTAATCTAAACTTTCCCCCCTTTAATGGCAACCCCGCAAAATCCGTTGCCTTTTTGAGGCAAAAACAACTCCCCCGCTATTAGTAGAGGGACGAAGGTTTCCCTCGGACAAAAAGAAAGGAAAAATTGTTTTGTCTTTGCTAATCTCTGTTTTTTTCGTAGGGGCGAACCTCGTGTTCGCCCGTCCCTCTCCATACAATGGAGAGGGACTACAGGGTGAGGCAGCATTATGACCTGACGTAACCCAACACCGGAATCACCGACATCCGCCGAGCGATACCCCTTTGCCACGCTGCCCGATTCCCAG
>CAZSIT010000011.1:0-71741 GCA_964607165.1 uncultured Ignavibacteria bacterium | reverse complement strand
AGCCTCACCCTTTAGCGCGCTATAGCAGCAAGGTCCCCCAGGGGTTACAGGAAATAGTCTCCAAATGCTTGGCCAAAAAACCGGAAGAGCGTTATCAGTCGGTTGCCGATTTGGTGGCGGATTTGAGAAGGGTCAAAAGAAATGTGGAATCCGGTGTTTCGGTTTCAACTCCGGATGAAAAAGCGCGAAGAAGAAGGAAAATTTTGGCGTTTGCTCTTCCAACGTTGGGCGCTCTGATTATTGCCTTATTTCTCATTTTCAAGCCGTTCAGTATTGAGATAGGGACGGATAAAGAATCCGCCGCCGCTGAAAATTCGCTGGCGATTATGTATTTCGAGAACGTCGCCGACCCGGAGGATAAGGATAAAACCGCCCAGATGATTACTTCGCTTTTAATCACTGATTTGTCGGAATCAGAATATATGAGCGTGGTGAGCCAGCAACGTTTGTACGACATTTTGAAGCTTTTGGGCAAGCAGGATTTAAAAGTTTTGGACAAAGGGGTGGCCTCGGAAGTGGCCAAGAAAGCCGGAGTGAAATGGATTTTAACCGGCAAGGTTATACAAGCCAGGCCGAATCTGGTTTTGACGGCCGAGGTTTCGGAAGCTACCACCGGGAAGATTTTGGCCTCCCAGCGGGTTTCGGGGCAAGCCGGAGAGGATTTGTTTGCGGTGGTGGACAAATTGAGCGCCGAGGTAAAAAAGGATTTGGCTTTGCCAGCCCAGGCGTCCAAAGAGCCGGATAAACCGATCTCCGAAGTTACCACCCATTCCCCGGAAGCGTATCGTTATTATCTGGAGGGGTTTGATTATGAGAACAAAGTCTATACTTCAGAGGCGGAAAAGAGCTACAGAAATGCGCTGGCTTTGGATTCCACTTTCGCGATGGCCTATTACCGGCTGGCCGGTTTTGCAGAAAGAAGTGCGGATGCGGGGGGGGAAAAGCTGATAGCCCAAGCGGTAAAATACTCCGACAAGGTTAGCCAGAAGGAAAAATATTACATCAAGGCCCTTGAGTTGGGCAAGGCAGGGGATACGCTGAAACGAATTGAGGAGCTAAAGAAAATAACCAAACGCTATCCCGACGAGAAAGAGGCGTTCTATAAGCTGGGGGACCTTTTTCACTCTTTACTCAAAAAACCGAAAGAAGCCATTCCTTATCTAATTAAGGCGATTGAGATAGACCCGCTTTATAAGCTGGCGTACAACGAGCTGGCCTATGCTTATGATAAAGCCGGAGATTTCGAAAAATCAATTTGGGCGATAAACAAATACATCTCCCTGGCGCCGGACGAACCCAATCCCTACGACACCCGGGGAGACCTGTATGCCGGACATGACCAAATAGAGCTGGCGATTGAATCGTACAAAAAAGCGTTGGAGAAAAAGCCGGACTTTGATATGACTTTGTCTAAGACGGGAGACCTTTATGCTAAAAGCGGAAACCTGGATTCGGCGATTCGGTATTTCAGAAGGGCGGCGGAGGCAAAAGCGGATGACTATGAGAATTTAGGGGGGCTGGGCCGAATGTATTTGTTTAAAAGAGATTATGCCCGGGCGGAAAGCTGTTTTTCGGCGCTGGCTTCGAAAGATAGCAAGGAAGCTCGGTGGTGGGCAAGGACCCTTCTGGCTTCTGTCCCTCTTTATCAGGGGAAGCTTGAGGAGGCGCTGGCGGTTTTGGACCAGGGAATAGGGGCGGACAAAATGGAACGTAATGAGGGAACCTTGTCGTTTAAGCATTACGTAAAAGCAATGATTTATGAGGAGAAGAAAAATCTGAAAATGGCTTTGGAAGAAGTAAAAATAGGTATGGAAATTGCCCGTCGGCTTAACCCTACCGATCCGGTGCAAAGCCGGGATTATTATGTTCAGCTTCTGGCAGAAGATGGTGACATTTCCAAAGCAGAAGAAGTCGCAAAGTCTTTGAAGCAAAGTATCGTTAAGTTAGATTCAATCCGAATTTGGCAGTATTGGTATGCGGTCGGATGGATTGAGTCGGGCAAGGGAGACCGGCAAGCCGCACTTACTAATTTTGAGAAAGCGGCGAAGACAGTTCCGGATTTTTTTGTCCAGTTTGCGTTCGGCAAGGCCTACTTGGACGCCAATCGGTTGGGCGAAGCGGTAGCCGTTTTTGAAAAGACGCTTTCAAGATATGATGAAACCCGAGCTGGGCGAGTAATTTGGGCAGTCAAGACCCATTACCTTTTGGGGCTGGCGTATGAAAAATCGGGCTGGAACAACAAGGCGATAGAGAAATATCAAGAGTTCCTGGAAATCTGGAAGAATGCCGACCCGGGGATTGCGGAAGTGGCGGATGCCAGGCAGCGGCTGGCGCGGTTGAAAAAGAAGGTGTAGGGGCGGTTCGAGAACCGCCCTTTCCCTTCTATTCTATTGAGAGGGCTTTGTGGCGCAGGTTAAGTCTTATCTAACCTGCGTCCAGCACAAGGCAACGCAGGATACGTTCCGCAAAAGCGAAACTTTATCCTGCGCCACAACCGCTTCTCTGTAGAATTAAGGGGAAGGGCACGACCCGCCAATGGCGGGTGCCTCTATATTTTTGGACCCAGCAGATACATTAAGATTCCTCCCGAAACGGCGGCGTTTAGACTGTCGGCCCCTTGGGCTAAAGGGATTTTGATGCGCAGATCGGCTTTCAACAAAATTTCTGACGAGACGCCGCCAGCTTCGCTGCCAATTACAAGCGCCAATCTATTTGGCACAGTACCGCCCTCTGGCGCAATCCCTTGATTGGAATCAGCAGCCCAAATCTGAAAATTGTTTTCTTTCAGATATTCGATGGTTTTTTCTACCGGGACGTCGGTTGCTATTTTCAGATGGAACAGAGAACCGGCGGTCGAGCGGACGACTTTGGGAGAGAAAAGCTCGGCCGTTCCTTTCAAAAGCACAACCCCATTCCAACCCAGAGAGCGGGCCGTGCGCAGCAAAGTGCCGACGTTGCCGGGGTCGCGCACATTGTCTAATACAAGGATATGGTTTTCAGCAGCCAACTCTTCAAGTTTGAATGTCCGTTTTTCGACCAAGGCAAGAATGCCGGGGGGAGTTTCGGTTTCCGCCCATTCGGCCAATTTTTTGGCGGAAATTTCTTCTATCGGCAGCGTTCGGTTTGGCGCCGCTAATTGAAGCGCTTTTTTTACCATCTTTGGCTCGGCATAGATTTTTAAAATCTTCCAGTTGCTTCGGCAAAGTTCGGCAAAGGCGCGTTCCCCTTCCACGACAAAATGGTTTTCATTTTGACGGTTTTTTTTGAAGAAGGCGGCGCGCAGTATTTTTTCGTCTTTTCGGGTTGGCACGGGGTGAATATATGTTTTTTCGTTCCGATTGGAATCTTTGGCTTTTTTTTCTTATAATTTTGACTTTAGTATGGCCTGGTTGAAGACAAGCTGGCGAATTTTTCTCTTCCCCTTCTTTATTTACTCTTTTGGCGGGGCGGCTTCATTTAATTATAAGCGCGTAATAGCATTAGATAACTACAAAGAGACGCTTGCCGAACGGCCGGGGCAGCCGAAGGTCGGCCTGGCGCTTTCCGGCGGGGGGGCGCGGGGGCTGGCGCAAATTGGGGCCTTGCAAGCGCTGGAAGAGCTGGGGGTGAAAGTGGATGCGGTGGCCGGAACTTCCATCGGCGGGGTAATCGGTGGGCTTTACGCCTGCGGATACCGGCCGAACGAGCTGGAGCGGATTATCACCGGGATCGACTGGGGCGAAATTTTTCGCGACCAGCCGCGGCGCAGCTCTCTTTTTTCGACCCAGAAGGAAGGGAACGAAAATTATTTTCTTTCGATTCGATTCGAGGGGCTAAAGCCGGCCATTCCGCTGGCGGTCACGAGCGGCCAAAGACTTTCCAATCTTTTTTCGGATTTGACGGCGGCCGCTAATGTAAAGGCGGGATTTGATTTTTCCAAACTGCCCATCCCGTTTCGAACGCTGGCGGTTGACTTGGTCAGCGGGGATACGGTGGTTTTTGCAACCGGCGATCTGGCCGAAGCCTTGCGGGCGACTTTAAGCGCCCCTTTGGCTTTTACTCCCCTGGAAAAGGGGGGCCGGCTTTTGGTTGATGGCGGGCTTTTGATACCGGTGCCGGTGGAGATGGCCCGGCAACTTGGGGCGGATGTGGTAATTGCCGTCAACACTTCCGCGCCGCTTTTGAGAGCTGACCAGCTGGAAACTCCCCTGGATGTTATCGATCAGGCGACCACGATTTTAACTTTAGAAAGAAAGAGATCCGCTTTGGCCTCCGCCGATTTGGTCATAGAGCCGGATTTGAAAAGATATCGCTCGCGGGATTTTTCGGCCGGCCGTCTGCTTTTCGATTTCGGCTACCAAGCCGTTATGGCAAAGAAGGAAGAGATTTTGCGGCTTTTGCAAGAATCTTCGCCGCCGGTTTCGAAAGGAAAGATTTGTTTTGACCGTCTCGAAATGCCTGTGGAGTTGAAGAGGGACTTCGCCTTTCATCCGGGAGACTCTGTTCCGGTTCTGACCCTGCAAGCCTGGCTGGATTCGCTTGCGGCAACGGGAAAATATCGGCAGGTGGAAGCAAATTATGATCCGGCCAACGCTTCTCTGTCGGTTCAAGCCATTCCAAATCCAAAAATCTATGCGGTAAGCTTTTCCGGCAATACCGTTTTTGCCGCGTCCGACTTACTGGCGATGGTGTCTTTTTCCCTTGGGGAGCCTTTGGACTTTCGCGAAGTTTTGGCCGCTGGTAGAAAGTTAGAAGAGAAATACCAAAGTGCCGGTTATCATCTTCTGGGCGCCCCGCGGCCGGTGTGGAAAGATTCGGCAGCGGGAAAATTCGGTTTTGAAATGCGGGAGGCCAAGTTGGAAAAGGTGGCCCTGGAGGGAAATCGCCGAACGCGAAGCTGGGTCGTGATGCAGAACTTTCCTCTCAAAGGAGGAATGCTTTTCAATTCCCGGCGGGTCTCGCGGGGGGTGACCAACATCTATGCCACCGGACTTTTCGAACGGGTTTCGGCCAATTTGGAGCCGGGAGCCAGCGGGCCGGTGTTGACCTTAATTCTAAAAGAAAAGAAATATGAACAGATGCGTTTGGGGGGACATTATGTCAGTGATTTTGAAAGCGAAGGATTCGTGGACTTTATCGACGCCAATCTCTTGGGCATCGGCACGGAGTTTAAAACTCATCTGCAATACGGCGTTCGCCGCCAGCTGTATGAAGTTTCGTTCAAGACCGATCGAGTTTTCAAAACTTATCTGACTTCACGCCTCGGAGTTTTGTTATACCGCGAAAGATGGCGAAGGTACTCCGATTTTGAGAATTTCTCTCCCTATCGGGAAAGAAGGTGGGGAGGGTATTGGTCCTTGGGCCAGCATATTTTTCGCTTGGGAACGGTGTCGGCGGAGGCGCGCGCGGAGAATTTTGTGGAGGGGGCGGAAGCGTACTCCGGCCAGCTATTCAAGCTGCGTTCCATTTCCCTTCGCTCGGTTGTGGATACCCGGGATAAAAATCCTTTTGCCGGCCGCGGGGCTTACAACGCGGTCTGGGTTAGCGTAGCCTCCAATGTTTTGGGCGGAAACGTCAATCAGCGCAAGGCCTATGCGTTCTTTTCCCAGTTTTTGCCTATTGGAAAATCTCTGACCTTTCTGCCGCAGGTTACCTCCGGGCTTTCCAGCGGAGATTTGCCGCAAGCGGAGCTTTTTCGTTTGGGCGGGCCGGATTTTTTCGCCGGCAGCCATCGCAAAGGTTACACCGCCCGGCAGTTTCTGGTTTTGGGCGCGGGGTTGAGAGCTAAATTGTGGGGACGCGTTTATCCGGCGCTGCGCTGGGATTTGGAAAAGAGATGGACGAAAGCGGAAGAATTTGATTTTCGGAATTTCTCCTCCGGTTTTATGGCCGGCTTGCAAGCCGCCACTCCGGTGGGGCCAATTGGCGCGGCCTGGGCGCATTCGACTAAAGAAGGGAAAAAATTTTACCTCTGGCTGGGATACGATTTTTAAGCGCTGGTAACTTTCTTTGAACCGGGAAAGTATATCACGATGGCAATGCCGGCCGCCACCAAAAGGGCGCCGAAAGCCAGCCGGGCGATTATCCGCTCGTCCAAAATAATATGCCCTCCGAGCAGCGCCACCAGGGGGGTGACGAAGGTTATTAAGGAAAGCTTGGAGGCTTCGGTTTTCTTTAAAGCCCAAAAGTAAAGAGAAAAGGCGACCGCCGAGCCAAAAATGGCCAGAAAAAGAATGGATTCGGCTGCCGGGGCGGTCAAGTGAAAATTAGCCCAGCTCTCTCCCAGCGTGCCAAGCGCCAAAAGCAAGAAGGCCCCCAAGCTCATCTGAATGGCCGTAGCGGCCATCGGGTCGACTTTATGCAGGTCGCGTTTTATCAGAATGTTGGCGTGGGCGGCGGACAAACTGGAAGCCATAAGCGCCAGCATTCCCAAATAACTGTTCGGGCCGAGATCCAGCCCGCCGTAAAAAACCAGCAGGATTCCGAAAAAACCGATAGCCAGGCCGGCCAGCTTAGCTGCGGTGAACCTATCGTTTTCCAGAAAGTAATGGGCTAAAATTGCGACCATAAAAGGGAAAGAGGCGAACAGGACGGCGGAAAGCCCGGCTCCGATGTACTGCTCGCCCCAATAAACGAGGGCGTAGTTGATCCCGTAAATAAAAATGCCGGGAACGAGGATTTTGCGGTATTCCGGCCAGTTCTTCGGCAGGGGAGTCCGGCGCAGGAGCACAATCGGCCAGAGCATGACGGAAGCTAAGGCGAAACGGACCCCGGCGGAAAGAAAAGGGGGCAGGTCTTCCAACCCTATCTTTATGGCCACCCAGGTGAGCCCCCAGATCAGGCACATAAGCACAATAGCCAGGAAAGTCACTGACTTTTTCCTTTGCGAATAACGGGCAATCTCATCGTTGTAAATAAGCGGTTTTTTTAGAAGGCAACCAACCGCTTTTTGCTCTTATTTCAATGCGCGGCTGGATTTTCTCAACGCGGCGCAGGAGTTGGAGGTGGAGCCGCAAAGCCGCCGCCATATTGCCCTACCACCTGCCGGGCAAAAGCGTCGTTGGGATGTTCCTCCAGCCATTCCCGCGCCAGTTGGACCGCTTCGGCGGCTTTGTTGTCAACCAGGCAGTAGCGCAGGTAGGTCTGGAAGGTATACTCTTCAGAGGGGTTTATTTCCCAGGCTTTTCGGATAGCGCGATAAGCTTCCCCCTTTTGGTCTACAATTTGATGCACATTGGATAAGAAAAGCCACCAAAGCGGATTGGAAGGCGAGCGGCGCACGGCCCTTTCCAAAAATTTTCGCGGGCCCTCCACCAATTTTCGGGCTTTGTCCAGTTGGCCCCGCGCCTGATAGAACTCATACAGGGTCAAAAGGGTGCGCGGATAGAAAGGAAAGCGTTCGACGGCATTATCCAACTGGCTTATGGCCCGGGCCGTGTCCCCTTTTTGCGAATATAAATTAAAAAGTTCAATGGCCAGTTCGGGAAAAGCAACCATCATCCCGGTTTCGTTGTCATCCATCGTCACGTCCGGGGTGGCGAAGTTGCGATAGCGGTAGGTTTCCCAAAGGAATTTCTCCGATTTTTCGATGTCGTACATACTCTTCCCCTCCTGCGGCACCAGCCGCAGGACCATTCCTTCGGCTTGCAGATGGTTCTCCAACCCGACCCGCGAATTGGAGGGAACTGTGCGGGAGATGTAGAGCGGATATTTCCAATTGTTGGTCTGGGCAATATCTTCCTTGTTGGCCAGAGCAATATCCTCCATGTTGGCCAAGGCGATGTCCTCCATCATAAAATCCTGAACGCGCACGACCTCTTTGTCCAATTGAACCGTCATCAAATAGTGGGACATTCCCCGGCGTTTGTCGAAGTAGGGATAGAGCGGGCGGCTGGCGATTTGCCCGTTGGGCAAGGGAAGATCATGCATTTCGATCTGGCTGTCGGAAAGCGAAATCGGAACCCCCATCTTGTTTTTCAACTGCAGGATATACCAGCCGGTGTTTAACAGGCTTAAATTAATTACCCGGACGTCTTTGCGAATGCCGTATGCCTCTTGGAGGCACCAGAGCGGAAACGTGTCATTGTCGCCGTTGGTGAAAATCAAGGCATCTTTATCGCAGGAACTTAAAAGGTTGTAGGCATAATCATAAGGCAGGTAATTGCCGGCGCGGGAATTACGAACAAAATTAGCTTTTAGTTCAAGAGTTGGAATTGCGATGGCCAAAAGGATTAAAAGGCCGGTAAGCGCCAAGCGCAAAGGAGCTTTGAGACGTTGACGAATCTCTTCGGAGGAGAGCCACATTCCCAGAATTCCAATTCCCAATCCTATAGCCATTGCAAAGGCGACGAAACCGGGCGTCCAAAAATAATCCCGGTCACGCACCTCCAGCCCCGCTTCCCCGTAGCGGTCCATACGGGTCCCGTCGGCGAAATTCATATACAGCACCAAGCCAATGGTCCCGGCTAAAACTACGGCTAACATAAATAGGGCGGTCTTTTTCTCCTTAGGGAATGGGGCGAATAGGCCGGTTAATCCCAACAGGAAAACCGGCATAAAGGCCCAACCCCCTTTGCCGTATTGTTCTTCAAAAAACCCCCAGAAGCCCATCCGCGGGTGACGGCCGAACTGGCTGGACCATTTGGCCCGGCGGGTCAGCATTCGGGTGAGCATATTTTCCTGGCCGTACTGTTTGCGTTCCAAAAAAGACTTAAAGGTTTCCCAGTTCCGGGGGTTATTCTCGTCAATGGCCGGGTCCTGGGCGGAGCGAATGGGTATGTAGAGCTGGTCGGAAAATCCCACCAGACCGAATAAGGTCATAAGGAAGGCCAAGCGCCAACCATTAGTTCTACGGGAAGTGAAGTAAACCAGGCCGCTGATCAAAGTCCAGGCAACCGCGGCGATTAAAAAGGGCTCGATCACGCCCAAAACAATCAGCAGGGAGCCCGCGGTTATCCAAAAACGAAAATCGCCCCGTTTTTCCGGGTCGGCGTAAAGGATGAAAGCAAAAATGATGGGCATTATCAGAAAAACGGTCATATGCACACCGACCGATAAAAGCCCCAGATAGGAAATCAAAATCAAGTAGCGGTCGGGATTGGATTTTTGATTATCTCCGTACCTTCCGGTTATTGAAAAGCGTTCGTCGTACCAGAGCAAAGTCAGGTACATTAAGCCCAGCATTAAAAACATTGAGAAGCCATATACTTCCGCTTCCACGGCAGAAGACCAGAAAGTGCTGGAAAAATCCAGGCAGAGCGCGCCCGAGACGGCCGCCAAATACTTCCAGAAACGGCTTTGCGCCCCCGGCCACCAGAGCTCAAAAAGTTTTAAGATTATCAAGTATCCCATCAGTCCGGTTAAGGCGGAAGAGATTACCGAGATCAGGTTGACCCGATAACCCAAGTCGGTTCCCAATGGAAGCAGCGTGAAAATCCGGCCAATTTCAACGAAGAGCGGGGAGCCGGGAGGATGGGGAATTCCCAAAATAGCGGAGCAGGCGATAAATTCTCCGCAGTCCCAAAAAGAAAGGGTAGGGGCGACGGATAGACCAAATGCCACCAGACCCGCGACCAAAACGAAGATTCCCAAAGACCAGCGCAGAGGAGATTCGCTACGCATCTTTGCGTAAACCTTTTTTAGCTTTCGACCGATACATAGAGTGCCTACATTAGGCAGGGGATACTGGTTTGTCAAGGCAGAAGGAGGAGGTATGTTGATTTGGTGCGGAGTGCTTTTTGCGCTGGGCATTTTGGCCTTTATGGATTCCTTGTTCAACTACGGGGAAATCTTCCGGCAGGTGAATTCGGTTCTGTTTATGCTGGTTTCGCTGGGGCTTTTGATTCGAACCACCACCAAAATCAAGCTGCGCGCGGTGGAAGGGTACATGGAACGGATCAAGCAACTGGAAGATGAATTACGGGGCCAGAGGGAAACGGACCGTCCGAGCCACCCCAAAAGGCGCGAAACGGCTTCGGCTTAATTTTTGTTTTACGGAGATTTGACCGGGAAGCGTTCGGAAAGCCGGCGCAATTTACCCCTGACGCCTTCGACATTTATAGCATCGGGATAATTCTCCAACAGTTCGGAATAATACGATTTGGCCCGCTCGGGCTCTTTTTTCAATTCTGTCAGTTCTCCCAACTTTTCCAAAGCTAAAGGTGCCTGGGCCGTTTGGGAGTATTGGGTTCTGATTTTTTCAAAAGCCGAAACCGCCTCGATTATTTTCTGCCGCTCCACCAGGTAAATTCCCCAGCTCAAAAGCGCATCGGCGGCCAGGGCGGGGTCGGTACCTTCCAAGGCGGTGATTTTCTCCTGGGCAAAATTCTCTTTGAACTGGGCCAAATCTTTTAAAATCGCGGCATACACGGCCAAGGGAGAATCTTTCGCTTTCCCCATAAGTTTTAGAAGGGCTATGCGCCGGAGGGCGTCGTTGACCCGTTCCCCGCGGGGGTAGGCATCTGTCAAAGCATTGTATTTTTTTTCGGCTTCATCAAAATTTAGAAAGTAAAATTCCCACTCCGCCAAAAGGAAATCCTTCTGTTCGGCCCATCCAAAATTCCAGCCCGAAGGTCCAAGCAGCGTTTTGCGCGCCTCTTCGAAGTTTCCAAGAGCCGCCAGGGCCTGGCCTTTTTTGACCGCCAGCTCCTGCCGGGCCAGCGGGTTGGCAAATTTTTCGACTTTGCCAAAATAGGCTAGGGCCGAATCGGGCAAGGCCAGATTTTCCAGAAAAAGACGGGCGGTTTTCAACAAGGCCGCCGAGCGGTCTTCCGGTAGGGGAGAAGTTGCGGCAATTCTTGCGTAGCTGGCGCGGGCCGGTAAAAATTGGCCCAAAGCGGATTGGGCGCGCGCCAGAAGGAAAAGAATTTGGTAGAGGTCAGGGCTTTTCGGATACAACTTTTCGTAACCGGCAGCCAGAGCGGCCATTTTCTCCGGATAGGAGACGGATATTTTGCGGGACAGCTCCAAAAGCAGAAGCCCCTCGGTTTTTCCGCGGCGGTCCGCTTCTTCGTAGGCGGCAATAGCGGCGTCCACGTTTCCCTTTCTGAATTCCCAATCCCCTTTTATGCGGAAGTTGAGCGGAGTCGGATTTTGAGTCAACCGCTTTCCCATGAAATTTTCAAAGTTTGCATCGTCGGGCATAATTTCATCAATCAACCCGGACGTGCGCGAAAAAACGGCGCCGTTGCCGGGATCGCTTTCAAGCAATTTAAGATACTCTTCGAGGGCCTCCCGGTAGCGGCGCAGCATCCGAAAGGTTTCGGCCAGAGGATATGAGAATAAAAGCGGTTTTCCCAATTCGCTTCGGCCCTGTTTATAAATTTCGACCGCCTCTTCCGCATATCCGGCCGAAAGGTAGCGTCCGGCCAGATTTTGGCAGGTTAAAGAATCCCGGGGAGAAGACTCAATGAATTTTTTGGCGGCACCGTCGGCCTTGGCCAGAGCCGCCTGGCGCAGGAAAAGCTCGATTTGGTCCAGGCGAAGTTCGTTATTTTTCGGAAAAAGTCCAAGCTCTTCGTCAATTAAATTTTCGAGCTTGCCGTATTCCTTAATCCCCAAGTAGGCGATTTTTAAAATGGAATAGAGCCGCAGGCTCCCTTTGTTGGCTGGATAGTATCGCTCCAAGAGCAAGGCCGCCTTCTCGTAATCTCCCGCGGCCAGAAAGTTTTCGGCGCGCCGCAGCTGCTGTTCCAGGGCAAAATCGGCGGGTGCAGTCTGCCCCGCGGCGAAAACGGTTAGTGCCAAAAATAAGAAGAAGAGCCCGCCCGGAATCCGCATTACTACTTTTGAGGCGGAGAGGCCAGGTTCTGCATCTTCAGCGTTTCAAAATAAGAACGAATGGCCTCTTCATATTCCGGCGGGCGCGGCTCGTCCATAAATTTTTTCAAAAGCGCTTCCATTTCCGCGGCCCGTTGCCCCAAATCAGGGCTTAGGTCTTTGGGGGATAGATGGAAAATATCGACGGCTTTTTCGGCTTTTCGCCTCTGGTCTTCGCCTTGCTTTTGCAAGGAGTTCTGAAAGTCCAGCATGCGGTTCAAAATCTGGGCCTGGTGACGCAAAACGGTTTCCGAAGGCCCCCGCTCCATCTCTTCGACCAGCTTGGCCAAATCTTTGGACAATTCGTCGGTTCTTCCCAAAACGTTTTTGTTTTCCTGGTACTGCCTTTTCATCTCCTCCAGCTCGCGCTGTATATCCCGCTCCTGGGCTTTCAAGCGGCCGTAGGCGGCCAGCTCTTCCGGTTTGATTCCATTTGGGCCTATTTCTTCGGTCTGGGCGTTGATTCCCCCCTGTTTTTTGCACATCCCCTGCATCTTTTGGCCCGGCTTGGGGGCTCCGGAGTTGCATTGGCCGGATTTACAGTTTTGCATAGATTGAACCATTTGTTTGGCGGCTTTGTTCAATTGGTACATCGCTTCCTTTTGATTTTGCAAGGCTCCCAAGGGGTTGCGGTTGTTCAAATTCTGCACCGCCTGGCTCATACTGTTCTGGCATTGGGCGGTGGGTGAATTCCTCTCGGTCTGGAAATAGAGGGTCTGGCGGCCTAATTTATCCAATCTCTGGCAGAGCTTGTTGGTCTCTTCCGACAGTTCGTTTTGCTCCTGCGCCATTTGGTTTAAGTTGGGGGATTCCATTTGCGGCAGGTCTTGCAACTGTTTGGACAGCTCTTCCTGTTTTTCGGACAGCGTCAAAATATCCTGAAGGTTTTTATTCATTTCCGCCAGAGTTTTTTCTTCCTCGGAGCGGTCCATATTGTTTTTGGCCTGGCGCATCTGGTTTAACATCTTTTCCAATTCTTCTTCCGTTTCCGCTCCGGACTCCCGCCCCGGCTTCATTTTTCCCTGTTCGAAGTTTTGCTCGGTTTCGGAGGCCTTCTTTTTGGCGTCCGATTTGGAGGGCGAGTTGCAAAACTGATTGGCCATGGCCGAGTCCGCAAACGGTTTTTCGGCCATCTCTTTTTTCAGCTCGGCCGCTTTTTTCTCCAATTGCTCCAGGCCTTCTTTTACTTTTTTCTCTTTTTGGGCCAAATCGGAAGAAGAGCGTTTGCCTTGCCTTGCATCTTTGTTTATCTCTTTTTGGTCGTTCAGCGCTTTTTCCGCCTGCTTGAGCAGGGCATCCATTTTTTGCTCCTGGGCCATCCGTTTCAACAGGTCAATGGAGCGCTGGAGATTTTTGAGCATTTCTTCCTGCGTGAGATTGAATTCCTCCAAAGCCTTCTGCAGCAGCTCGGGGTCCAGCTTATCCAGAGCTTCCTTAAGTTTTTTCATCTGCTCTTTCATTTCCGGCGTGGCCACTTTTTCCCACAGGCGCGCCAATTCCTGCATTTTCTCGGCCAACTCCTGGTTGAGCAGGTCGTTTTCCTGCATTTTCTCCAAATTTTTCTGGAAGGATTGTTGCATCTGGTTTAAGCGATTCTGCAGTTCCTCCTGTTTTTGCCCTAGCTCTTGCAGCTGTTTTTGGTTCTCCCAGTCCAATTTCCCGGACTGCAGCAATTCTTTGGCCTTTTGCTGGAACTTCTGCAGAAGTTCCATTTGCTCGGCAGCGGCTTCTTCCAAAACCCCCTGGTTTTCTTCGGTTCCGCGGGTTGCTTCGGCAATCATTTCGTCCAAGCTGGGGAGCCGGAAACGATAGGTTTTGCTCTGCGTTTTCTTGGGGCCGGAGATGGCGTCGTTATCGGCAATTTCGGCATAGTAGCTGACCACGTCACCTGGATTTAACCGCAGGATGGAAAGGTCCCAGCCATAGGCCAAAAGCAGGCTGGTTTTGTCCGGGCCGGAAAGCGGCAGATTAATTGATTTTTTTCTTTCCTGGGTGCGTTCGGATGCGATGCTGAACTGGAGTTTCAGCGAGGAAAACCCGAAATCGTCTTTGGCTTCTATCCCCAGGGTTTCAAACATCCGCTCGGTCAAATCCAAATCCGCTCCCGGGCGGGTGATTCCTACCTGGGGCATTTCGTCCGGGATGGAGCGGATTTCATATTCAATCGGGTCAACGTTTTGGTTGCCATCTTCATCAATGACCTCGATGTGATAACTGCCGGCTTGGGCCAGCGTGAAAGCGGCCTCACCGGTATTGTCGTTAATTTTGACGGGTATGGTTTTTCCATCGTTAAAAGTCAGTCTCCCGGATTTCAACGTCTTTTGGCAAGTGAAAGAGATTGAGACCTTGCTGCCGGTCAGACTGGATATGTTTCCATCGTTATCGGTTAGCTGCCGGATAGACAAACCGGTATAGGCAGGCGGCTTTAGTCCGATTTTCAGGTTCTTAATGTAGGGAACGTCAACTACCTCTAAGTGATAGGTTTTGGTTCTGGTGCGGTTGGAGGCAAAATAAAAATCTATGTTCCGGCGCAGTTCTTTGAAAACGTAACCGGCCTGGCTGGTCTCGGCAGCGGCGGGGTTAAAGGTTTCCTTCTTTTTTGCCAGAGAAAGGGCAACCGGGTGCCAGCTTCCGCCTTCAAAACGATAGTAGAGGTTCCCTTTTTTCGGCAGGTTTTTACCGACGGCGGCGACTTTAACTTCAAAATCTTTCATCTTAACCGCCTTGCCCCCTTCCGGCCAGGTAAAAAGTTTGTAGGGAAGCACTTCCTCGATTGCCGAAAACGGTTTGCCTAAAGCCGTGACGGTCAATTTAAAAACCGGCCAGGAGAGAAAGGGCAAAAGGGCGGTTATTAACATGGCAATGGCGGTTATCTTGGCCGCTTTTACGACGGGCCGCCGGTCGGCGAGGCGGGTAAAGTCTTTGCCGGTTGTTTTTTGGTGCGCTTCGCCAATGACCGCTTCAACCAGTTGCGACGAAAAACCTTTTGGATTTTGCAGATAGGGGGTCAACTCCAAAGCCGAAATCAAGCGATCTTCCAACTCCGGAAAGCCCGTTTCCGCTTTTTTGGCCAAAGCGATAATGCTCGGTTTTTTGACGTTCGGCAAAACTAAAAAGCGGATGATTAGAAAAGCGGTTCCGGCAAGGCCGGCTATAAAAAATACTGTGGCCCAGCCGGTTGTAACGAGTACAAGGGAGAATAGGAACCCGAGAAACACAAGCCCGGTCCAGAGCGTCAAGGTGTAGAGAATCCCGCGCAAGACCGAGTAGTTGCGTTCCTTCTTGTACAAAGACCAAAGCTTGGCTGCCAATTCAGAGAGGTATTTTTCGCTCATTTTGTCTTCCCTTCGTTTTTCTCTCCCCCCGTAATAGTATAAATTACTAAATTTGTTCCCATTTGCAAGGCGGAATTTCGCTTTTCGGGGGGGTCGTTATAAACGGCGGCATCCTCCCATCCGTCTCCTATATCGGATTCGTGGGTGTAAAAAACAATCAGCCGTTTTTTATAGAATAAGCCAAAACCTTGAGGCGGTTTTCCGTCATGCTCGTGAATTTTGGGCAAACCGTTGGAAAGGTTAAAAAAACAGTGATAGACCTGATGGGAGAAGGGAAGTTCCACCAATTCCTCCTCGGGAAAAACTTTTTTCATCTCCCGTCGGAAAGCTTTGTCCAGCCCATAGGAGTCATTAGCCAATAAAAAACCCCCCTTGGTCAGATAGGTTCTAAGCCGTTGAATTTCCTCCTCGCTGAAATGAATGTTTCCGTGACCGGTCATATACAAGAAAGGGTAGGAGAAGAAATTTTCATCCATTATCGATACGCGCGCTTCGTCGGGCGCGGTGCGGATATTGGTGTTTTTGCGAATAAACTCCAACAGGTTCGGCAAGGCCGAAGGCCCCCAATACCAATCCCCGCCGCCGCCATATTTCAAGCGGGCGATGGTGAAAAGATTTTGGGGGACGGATTGTTGAAGCCGGGAAGAATGCGGAAGAAGCAAAAAAACGAAAAACCCCGCCGCCGCCAAAAACTGTTTCTTGTTACCCATCATACAGTTATACCTAATATAGCTAATTTTGTTTGCAGATTTTAATTAATAAATAGCTCAAATTTAGGGTTGACTGACGATAGATGCTGCGCAATCTTAAGCCAATGTTGCCTAAGGATTCGGGTCAAAAAAGTCTCTTGTATCTTTTGTGTTTTGGCCTTTTAATTCGATTGGTTTTAGCTTGGTTGCCCGAGAAATATTTCTTCTATCTCGTTTACGACGATTCGTATTACTATTTCACCATCGCGCGGAATTTGGTCACCCGAGGAATGCTTTCCGCCGACGGCCTTACTTTAACCAACGGCTTTCACCCCCTTTGGCTTTTCGTAATTACGCCCATTTATTTTTTCTTTCATTCCTTCCCCTGGTTCAGCATTCACTTGGTTATCACGCTGTCCGCTTTTTTCGATACGGCGGCGGCTTTTTTGATTTACAAAACCTTGGAAAAGTTGGGGAAACCAAACGTAGGGTTCTGGGCGGCTGCTTTTTATCTTTTTAACCCCTACGTTTTGCAGTTCACAATGAGCGGACTGGAAACCGCCCTAAACAGTTTTCTTTTGGCCCTGCTCGTTTATCTATCGTTGAAAGCCACGTCTGAATGGTTTAAAACCGGCTGGTTTTTACTTGGGGCTGTCTGCGGTTTGGCTTTCCTTTCCCGCACCGACAACATTTTTGTGACCAGTATTTTGATTTTGTATTTATTCTGGCGCAACCGGGAGTTTATATTGATAGCAAAAAGTGTGGGGATAGCTGCCGCTTTGGTTTTCCCCTGGCTGGCTTACAACCTGGCCTCTTTCGGCACCATTGCGCAAACCTCCGGCGCTACTTTTCCCTGGATTGCCCATCAACAGTACCTGAATGAATATGGCACCTATTTTACCTGGGCTGTGATTCCGTATGCTTTAAAATCCGGTTTTTATAGTTTTGCTCTGTATGCCTATCATTACGGCAATTGGGTTATAACCCTTTTAATTGGGGCGATTTTGGTTTACCGGCTTAAGAAATCGCCCGAAACATTTCGCCCGCTTTGGTGGGCTTTGGCCGGAGCCGGTGCGCTCATTGCCGTTCACATTTTCATCCGCTGGTCGGTGCGTCCCTGGTATCCCCAAAGCGTTTTTGTTTTGACCTTGCCGGCGATTGTCTTAGCTTTGGAGAAAATCAATCGGTATGTGGTTCTCACTGGAGCGGTTCTTGTTTTCTATTTTGCCGGTTTGCAGGTTTGGTCTCCTTCCTATTTTCGGCGTGTTGACCGTTTTAAAGATATGCTCAATGCAGTTATACAGGCTCCGGCGGATGGGCGAATAGGAGCTTTTAATTCCGGTTATCTGCAATATTTTACCGACCAAAAAGTCATAAACCTGGACGGCTTCGTTAATAATGAAGTGCTGGATTACTACAAAAAGGAAAAAGGGCTGGAGTATTTGCGCAAAATGAATATCCGCTGGATGGTGGATTTTACCGCTTTCATGTGCCGGCTTTTTGGGCCCTATTTTGGTCCAAAGGCAGAAAGCTCTTTGGCCATTGTCGGTCATTTGCCCGACACCCGTTTTCCAAAGAATAACATCCTGGTTGTGGCCGTGGTTCCAGACGGCTTTGTCCCCCCTCAAGGACGAGAAGTGCCGATTGTGCGGGATTGGGCGGCCCGCCGCGAATGGGGTTCCTTCCCTTGGCCGCGTTTAAAATGACTAACTTTTTCCACGGTTCTATTTCTAAAAAAATTGCCCTGCTTTTGGGGGTTGGTTTTTTTATTCGATTGACAATCGCCTGGTTGCCCCAGAAATATTTTTATTATCTGATTTCTGACGACGCGTATTATTATTTTTCAATTGCAAAAAACTTAGTTAATCGCGGGATGCTTTCGGCGGACGGCATTACCCTAACCAATGGTTTCCATCCGCTCTGGCTTTTCGTTATTACTCCGGTTTTTTTCTTCTTTCAAAAGCATCCGTGGTTTAGCATTCATTTGGTGATAACCGTCTCGGCGGTCTTCGATACCTTGGCGGCTTTTCTGATTTACAAAACATTGGAAAGATTGGGGAAAGAAAAAACCGGCTTATGGGCCGCGGCTTTCTATTTGGTCAATCCCTGGGGGCTTTTGCACACGATGAACGGGTTGGAAACGGCTCAAAATAATTTCTTTCTGGCGGTGATGGTTTATCTTTCCGTCCGTGCAAACACGGAATGGCTGAAGAGCAACTGGTTTTCTTTTGGAGCCGTTTGCGGATTGGCCCTGCTCTCCCGAACGGACAACATATTTGTAGTTGTTGTGTTGCTGGGCTATCTTTTGTGGCGAGAAAAAAGTCTTGACTCGCTTATTAAACCAGCAGCGGTGAGCCTGGCCGTCGTTTTGCCCTGGCTGGTTTTTAACCATGCCGCCTTTGGCACGGTCGTGCAGACCTCCGGCACGGCCTATCCCTGGATGTATCACCAGGCCTATTTAAGCAAGTTTAAAACCTATTTTTCTCCCGAACTAATTCCCTACCTGCTCAAAAACAGTTTTGTAGGCGTTTCCGATAACGCCCATCATTACGGGGATTGGACGATCACGTCGGTGGTGGCAATCGCTTTGCTGTTTCGCCTTCGGAAGTGGCCGGTTAAATACCGTCCGCTTTTGTGGACGCTTTTAGGTTCCGGGATTTTTATTTTCTTTCATCTTTTTATCCGCTGGTCGGTGCGGCCCTGGTATCCCCAGTCGGTTTTTATATTGACTTTGCCGGTTGTGGCGCTGGTGGTTGGAAAATTCCATCGGTATTTGGTGGCCATCGCTGCTGTTTTTGTCCTCTCGATCTGCGGTTGGGCCGTCAGCGATGTGAAGTTTTTGGTGGCCGAGCGTTCCAAGGTTATGCTGGAACTCATTAACACCAAAATTCCTCCCGGCCACCGGGTGGGAGCGTTCAATTCCGGTTACGTGCAGTATTTGACGGATAAACGAGTGGTTAATCTGGACGGATTGGTCAACAATGAAATTTTGGATTATTACAAGAAAAGAAAGGGGCTGGAGTATCTGCGGAAAAGAGACATCCGCTGGCTGGTGGATCAGCCCTTTTACATACGGATGGCTTTTGGCAAATACTTTGGGCCGGAAGCCAAGGGAGCCTTTGAATTAGTGGCCACCGTTTCACAGATAGAATATTTCAAAAACGACGTATTCGCGATAGCAGTGCTGCCGGAAGGTTTTCATCCCCCCCCCGACTTGGAAGTCCCAATCGAGTTCGACTCCGCGGCGGCCCGATGAGCTGGACAAAATCCTGGACTGGAAAATCGAAACTTTTCTATCTTTTTGCTTTTGGTTTCCTGATTCGGCTGGTTTTAGCCTGGCTGCCGGAGCAGTATTTTTACTATCTCATCTCCGATGATGCCTACTATTACTTTTCCATTGCGCGCAATCTGATTGGCCGCGGAATGCTTTCCGCCGATGGCATCACTTTAACCAACGGTTTTCATCCGCTCTGGCTTTTGGTTATCACCCCCATCTATTTTGTTTTGCGCACTCCAGGATGGTTCAGCATCCATTTGGTATTGACCGGGTCGGCGGTATTCGATACGGCGGCAGCTTTTCTGATTTACAAGACTTTGGAAAAGTTCGGAAAAGAGAAGGCCGCTTTTTGGGCTTCCGCTTTCTATTTGGTCAGTCCCTGGGGGCTTTTGCACACGATGAACGGCCTGGAAACGGCCCAAAACAATTTCTTTTTGGCCCTGTTAGTTTATCTTTCGCTTCAAGCGTCTTCCAACTGGCTAAAGGTTAACTGGTTTCTGTTTGGGGCGGTTTCCGGCTTGGCTTTGCTTTCCCGAACCGACAACGTATTTGCAGTAGCGATTCTGTTTGCCTACATCCTCTGGGGCACTCGCAACTTTTTGCCAGTCGCCAAATCAATTTTGATTGCCTTACTGCTTATTTCACCCTGGTTGGTTTACAATTCCATAACCTTCGGTACTCTGATCCAAACTTCCGGAACCGCCTACCCTTGGCACTATCATCAACAATATTTGAACGAACACAAAACCTATTTTTCTTCTGCACTCCTCCCCTTTCTGTTAAAAATGGGGTTTTATAATTTTGCAGAAAACGCTTTTCACTATGGCAGCTGGATTTTAGCTCTGGTTATTGCCGGAATTTTACTTTATCGGCTAAGAAATTGGCCCGAAAGATACCGTCCGCTCTTGTGGACGTTGATTGCCACCGCTTTATTCGCGGCTTTTCACATTTTTATCCGCTGGTCGGTGCGCCCTTGGTATTCACAAGCGGTATTTGTTATGACTTTGCCGCTTGTGGCTTTAACCCTGGAAAAAGTCAATCGCAACCTAATAGCGCTCGGTTTTATTTTTTCTATTTTGGCTGGTAGCTTTTGGATTTTCACCGCCACCCGCTTCAAGTTGGCCGACCGCAGTAAGGTGATGATGGAAATGATTAACACCAAAGTTCCACCCGGTGATTTAACGGGAGCTTTCAATTCCGGTTACCTGCAATACTTTACCGACCGGCGCGTTATTAATTTGGACGGCTTGGTTAATAACGAGGTTTTGCCTTATTACAAATCTCGGAAAGGATTAGAGTATCTTCGCTTAAGAAACATCCGCTGGTTGATTGACACGCCGGCATATCTTGCGGGGCTCTTTGGTCCATATTTTGGCTCCAAAGCTGAAAGCAGTCTTTTTCTCATCGATGTACGGGCCGATATCAGCTATCCGAAAAACAACGTAGCGCTAGTGGCCGTTTTGCCGGAAGGGAGGGTATCTCCCCCCGGTCGAGATATGCCCATCATGCGGGATTATGCCGCGCAGCGCAAATGGGGTAAAGTTCCCCTGCCTTTTGCGAAGTATAAGAAGGAAGAAAAACCGGGCTTTTGACTGAACCCTACTTAAACTGCTTGCGGGAGCGGTTTTCCCACTCCACGATAATCGGGCGTTGGAAAAAAATTCCACCCAAACATTCAAAGATGCAGGCAGCTAAGCATCTGCTTCTCTTGCGGATAACCAAAAAGTAAGTTATTTTTTTCACAAGGATGATTTTTCTTGACAAAAGCGGGAGTCGTCACCTACATTACTCCCGCAATTAGAGCAGTGTCTATAGGTGTGGGTGGGGATGGGGTCAGTCCTTTCGTTTTGACCGATGGTTTGAGGGAGACATCTTAACCAAACCGAAAGAAAAGACCGCATCCGGGCAAAGAAGAAACAGATGCTTCTGAAGGAGGTTTGAAAGGACATCGCAGGTTTTCTGGGCTCAGAGAAAACTCGATATGGCTAAGTTATTATCTAAAAGTTACTTAACCAATACAGAGGTTCAAAACCGGCGCCCCGACGCTCGGGGCGCCAAAAGAAAAATCAGGAGGTAATATATGTTTAGCGAGAAAAGATTTTTAAGCGGGCGAAGAGCTTGGATTGTTTGGCTGGCACTTGGTTTGGTTCTGATCGTCGGCGCAACGGCATGGGGGCAGCCAGGGCAAGGGCAGTGCTGCTATCCTCCGCCGGGACAATATAGGTTTCCCACGATTGGCCATATAGAAGCGACATTTGGGGCTACTCCGGTGCAACTTGACCTTTTGGGTCCCACCATGGTTCAAGCCGGTACCCCGACCCCCGCCATCCCAACCGAAATGGTTGCGTTGCAGTTGACCGGAATGAGTCCGATTGGCGGGGCAGTGGACGGCCATCTCATTCCGGGAACCAATTCCACGGGACAAACGATGGGAACCCAGTCGTTTTTCGACGTTTTCTTTGAAATAGAGCTGGCTCAAGCGCCTTGGGCGGGTGGCCAGCGGGATACGGTTTACGTCGGTAATCCCGGCAGGCAGTACATACCAGTGCATGTTATCAATGACTCTTTGCGATGCTTCCCGCCCCAATCGGGAGCGAGATGGTGTACGCAATCCCCCCCCTTCCAATTACCTTTGACCAGCCGCCGGCTCAATAATCAGGTTGGCGTGCTGACCTTGGTATGGCATACCGTCTTGCCCCAGAATCACTATAAGACTTGGAAGGTTTTCGACCTTGCTCCGCCTGTCACCCGGACGGTGGTTGCAAAAGACCAGTTTATGCAGGATAATCTTACCTTGGACAGCATTCTCTACCTTTCCAACCCGGTGCGCAAGGATACCTTTAACATCGCCGATACCACCTACCATTTTACCTGGTATCGCGTCAAGCAGGGCCGGGATACTTTGCTATCGGTGGAGTTTGAAAACCAATTTCAGCGGGACACTATTCTCATTGACTCGGCGAAGTATTTCCTGCTGCCCACTCAAAAGTTTCCGCATAACCCACCCAAGCTCTTAGACCACTACAAAGCTTACCGGATTAGGAATCCCCAGGCATTTACAAGACAGGTAATATTGCGGGATCAATTTGACCTCAGCGGGCCGGAGAATATTAATTTATTGGTGCCGCGCTACTTTTTGACGCCGGCTCGAAAGAATGCCGAGCCGGTGTATGACACGCTGACCCATTTCGTGGCTTACGAAATAAATCCCAAGCGTCTTAGTACCCAAAATCGGGGTACTCTGGACCAGTTTGGCAACCATACAATTCGCATCGATAGCAGCGTGTATGTCCTGGTGCCTACTTGCAAGCTGAAGGTGCAGCAGCCCTGCATACCGGGGACGCCGGACTGCAACAGCGTGACGACCGACCCCTGCTTGTTGGTATGCCCCAAGTCAGACGTGATATTCAAAGTCACCGTCAAGGATAATTGCGGCAACCCGATTTGCGACCCGAATCTTTGGTTGGATTTCAGCGGCGTTCCCTGCGCCATCCCCTGTCCGGGCGAAGAGCCGCTCTGGCCTATAGTAAAGCCGGATTCCTGCAACCCGGCCACAGGAATACATTACTTCACCGTCGATGCCGGCGCGCTGGTGCAAAACTGCACCAACTGCCGGGCCTTTTTGTTCGTGAACGGTGCCTTCTGCCGGAATATACCGGTCCGCTTTTTTGACGTGAATGCAGACCTCTGCGTGACGGCAGCCGATCAGACCATTGTGTCGAACTGTATTTTCCTCGGTGCCTGTCCGCCCGACCCGCTTTGTCTGGATTACAACTGCGACGGCGTCCTTAGCCCGGCGGATATGCCGATATTAGGTGCCCACGTCAGCCACTGCTGCCCAACACCTCCTCCACCGCCATCCGAACCGAATCATTACAAGACCTGGCGGATTGCCCCGCAAACGTTCCAGAGGACGGTTTTTGTGCACGACCAGTTCGTGAACGATTCTCTTAGACTGGTTGCCATAGAGAAGCTATCCAACCCGGTGCGAAAAATCGTTCCTAACCCTTTCGGAGGAGCTGATACTTTCAATATCGTTGACCCGGACGACCATCTCACCTGGTATCGGGCCTTCGGTAAAAATCTGCAGCGGGATGTGGAGTTTAGAAATCAATTTGAGCGGGATACCGTTCGCATAGACTCGGTGCAGTACCTTTTGCTCCCGACCCAAAAGTCTCCGCATCCTCCCGCGGATAGTCTGGACCACTACAAGGCCTACCGGATTAAAAACCCACACGAACTGCTTGTGCCGGTGGAGCTGCAGGATCAGTTCGATGTCTTGGCGCCTGAAAATATAAACACGCTGATTCAGCGCTACTTTTTGACCCCGGCCCGCAAGAACAACGAGCTGAGGTATGACACGGTAACCCATTATCTGGCCTACGAAATCTTCCCCAAGCGGACCAGTTCCGAAGTCAGGCAGACGGCAGACCAGTTTGGGACGCACGTTTTGCAGGTTCAGAACAGCGAGCTGCTCCTGGTGCCTACGACCAAGATAGCTTTCTGTCCCTGCGACATGGGGGATTTGAACTGCGACGCCATCTTAACCTCTGCCGACGTGGTTTTGCATTTAAACCGCACCTTCCTTGGAATCGGCCAGTATCCCCCCTGCGTACCGGATCTCAACTGTGACGGCATTTTGACCTCTGCCGACGTGGTGCTTTTGCTCAATATGACCTATTTGGGCTTGCCCCCAGGCTGCTAAAGTAGGGTGCATTATTGAAACGAGGGCGGGTTTTTACCCGCCCTTATTTTTTGCCCTAATCGGTCGGTAGACTTTTGAACCTAACTCTTGCATTCAGGTCCCGAAGCGGAAAGGAAAGGGTCGAACACGGATTCGACCCGAAGTCTGGTGAAAGGTGGGAGCGGGTTTTAAACTTGCTACTATTTAAACCGCTTCGGTGAGCGGTTTTCCCACTCTTTGATTATGTGGCTGGCCGGTTTGAAATCGTAGTGCCGGTTGGTCTTTGCCTGCCCGAGCCGAGCTCGGCATCCGGCCATGGTAACCGGCACATGCGGGATACCCTTCGACTACGCTCAGGGCAAGCGGAAACCATCCCGCACTACGGAGGAAAAAGTTATTTAAACCGTTTTGGTGACCGGTTTTCCCATTCCACTATAATGGGGCTGGCGACGAATATTGAAGAATAGGTACCAACCGCAACCCCCATCATCATCGCCAGGGCAAAATCGCGCACCACGTTGCCGCCGAAAAGGTAAATCACTAAAACAGTGATGAAAACGGTCAACGAAACCACCACCGTGCGGGAGAGAACCTCGTTGACCGAGGCGTTGACGGTGGCCTCAAAATCCCCTTTTTTCCTGAACATCTTCAAATTTTCCCGAATTCGGTCGTACACTACCACCGTATCGGTCAAGGAATACCCCGCCAGAGTCAAAAGCGCGGTGATGACCAAAAGGGTTATCTCCTTTTGCATTACAAACATAATTCCCAGAACCGCCAGAACGTCGTGGAAGGTGGCGATGGTGGCGGCGACGGCGAAGCGGAAATCGAACCGTATCCAGATGTAAATCAAAATCCCGAAAAGAGAGTAAAGTACCGCCAGCTGCGCCTGTTTGCGCAGCAATTTCCCCACCGCCGGCCCGACCTCGTGGCTCGAATCGAGAAGAAACGGGTTGTCTGGAAAGGCCTTGGCAATGGCATTCAAAAGCAGCGTATCGACTTTACCCAACTCGGTCAGCGTGGCTTTGACCCGGATGATAAATGAATTGGGTTTGATGTGGCCGACCAGTTCCTGAATTTCCGCATCACCCTGGCCCAAAGTAGCCAGTGCGCCGCGCAGCTCTGCCACGGTCACGTGTTTTTCAAAATTTCCCTGTATCATCGTCCCGCCGGAAAAATCAAGTCCCATATTGGCCTTGCCAATCATTATGGACACGAAAGCCACGATGCCGATTACCGAAAGTATGCCGGAAATTAAGAAAGCGTATTTGCGCTGGCCGATGAAATTGATATTCGTTTTAGGCAGTATCTGAAACATAAGCTCCTTTATAGTGAAAGAGGTGAACCATCAAATGCTTAAAGTTTTGTATTCTTTGCGGATTTCAAAAATAGCGCGGGTTACAACCACCGCCGTAAACAAACTGATGGTGATTCCCCAGGAAAGCGATACGGCAAATCCTTTTACCGGCCCGGTGCCGAAAATGAATAAAATGATGGCGGTAATCAGGGTGGTGACGTGGGAATCGATAACCGTCCACAACGCCCGTTTGTAACCGGCTTCGATGGAAGCGCGCACGGTTTTGCCGGAGCGCAGCTCTTCGCGGATTCTTTCAAATATCAACACGTTTGAATCGACCGACATCCCCATCGTCAATATGATTCCGGCAATGCCGGGCAAAGTCAAAGTCAGCCCCAGCGAAGCCAGAATCGCCACCAGGAAAACGAAGTTCAAAATCATTCCAAAGCTGGCAATCGCTCCGGAAATTCTATAATAAATCGACATGAAGAGGATGACCAATCCAATTCCTATGAGCGCGGAAACTTTCCCTTTTTGAACCGAATCCGCACCCAAAGACGGGCCAATCAAGCTCGACTCGATAATTCTGACCGGAGCAGGCAAGGCGCCGGCGCGCAGAATGATGGCCAAATCGTGGGCTTCCTCCATCGTGCCGCCCCCTCCGAGGGTAATCTGCCCCCGGTTGGAGATCTGGCCCTGAATGGTGGGGGCGGAAACCACCCTTTGATCGAGGACAATGGCCAACGGCTTTTGAATGTTGGCTCCCGTCAGGCGCCGGAAAATTCCGCTCCCTTCCCGGTTCAATTCAAAGTCAACGACCGGTGCACCGGTCTGCGGGTCGCGGTTTTCCCGCGCGAAGGTCAAATACTTTCCAGAAAGCTCGACTTGTTTTTTCGCCAGGTACAACCCGGCCAAAGCGCGTCCTTCCGAAGTCTCGTTTTTGGAAGACCACAAAATTTCCACGTCCGGCGGTATTTGCGCCTGCACTTCCGGTTTTTCCAACAACTGGCGGACGCGGGGCACATCTTCCGGCTGGACAAAGAAATATCCGTTACCCGCCGCCTGCAAAAGAGAAGAAAAGGGCTTTTCGGTCGGCTCATCCGTTTGGGAAGTGTCCCCCGTACTTTTGCCAAAAAGATCGGTCACCGGTTTTTGTTTCTCTTTGGCGGTGGTGTCTTTTTGCGGCCCCAGCGTTTTGTCGATTTGATTTAAAATGTTTTTCAAATTGTCCGGATTTTCCAAGAGCTTGAACTCCAATTGCGCCGTCTGCCCAATCAAGCTGGTCGCCCGCTGCCGGTCGCTCACTCCCGGCAACTCGACCACGATGCGTTCTTTCCCCTGCTTTTGAATCAAAGGCTCCGCCACCCCGAATTTATCCACCCGGTTGCGGATGATTTCCAAAGCCCGGTCGACCGCATCGGAGGCCTCGTCCGGCGTCAGCTTGGATTTGTCCACTTCCAAAACGACGTGCATCCCGCCGCGCAAATCCAACCCGAGCTTTATCGATTTTCTTTCGGTATTGATATAGTCCGGATCGTCGATTTTGGCCAGCTTCTCCTGGGCCGTCATCGTCCAGACTTTAAACGTGGGATACAACGAGACGAGCGCTCCAATCACGAAAACGCCGGTCACCACCAGCATCCACATATACCGTCCGCGCATTCTTACTTACTCCTTTTTCCTTCCAAATCCTGCATCCATTTCAAAAATGCAAACCGCCAATATACAATCCAAATCCGATTGGTCAATTAAAAAACCTGCTTTCGGTAAAATCAAAACGATTGCCGGACTGTTGAATAAGAGTTATATTAACTAATGAGAGGAGGGGAAGACCCCTCAAGAAAGGTTTCTAATCGTAGAAAATCCCACCGGCCCCGCCGCTTCGGCTGGTGCCAGGGCGGGATTGAACAGGAGGTTCGGTTTGAGCAACATTATTGCAGGAGCGCTTGTCTTCGCCGCCGTTGCCGTTTATGCGTCGTTTTTTGAGTGGACCCTGCATCGGTTTTTGCTGCACCGGCCGTATGGTTTTTTAGATTACCCCTTCCGAACGCATACCTTGACGCACCACCATATTTTCAACGCTTTTGAAGGATATCATCTGCAAAAAGAAGAGCATAAAGACAAAGTTCCTTTCAGCTGGTGGAATGCGCCGCTTTTAATAGGGCTGCACCTGCCGGCGTTTTATTTTCTCCAAAAACCGGCCGGCTTTCCCGTTTTTTGGCCCGCTCTGGCGGCCATGGCGGCCTACTACGCCGCTTACGAAACGCTGCACTGGCTTATGCACGTTCCCAAAGGGCGCCGGGTGGAGCAAACGGCGGTTTTTCGTTTTCTTGACCGGCATCACCGCCTGCATCACCGTTTTCAGTACAAAAATTTTAATGTAGTATTGCCGGTGGCCGATTTTATTCTCGGAACCCGCATCGGAAAACGGGAAGAAGCCCAAATCAAACGGGTGCGGGCGCCCAGGCGGGAAGGGAACGCCGCCGGTTCGACTTCCCTCCCCGACAGTGTCGGGGCTCCCTCGACCGAGCTCGTTTACGCGGCGCTCAACGCAAGCGGGACAGGTCAGGACGGGTCGCTCACCACAAGCGCGCCTCAACCGGCGCCTTATTCGGGAGAAAAGGAAACGTCCGAGGTTGCCGACCGAAGAAATTATGCCCTTTAACTCCCTCGGGCTTTCGCCGAAATTCGCGCCGCTGTTTAAAAAATACAATTTCGTTCAGCCGACCCCAATCCAAGCCCAGGCGATTCCATCGGTTATGTCCGGCCGGGACGTCATCGCCTCGGCCGAAACCGGCTCCGGCAAGACGGCCGCTTTTCTTCTGCCCATCATCACCAAGCTTTTGGGGGAGAAAAAAAGCGGCGGAACGCGGGTTTTGATTCTGGTTCCCACGCGCGAGCTGGCGCTTCAAGTCGACCGCGTGGGGAAGCAGTTCGGACATCCGCTCGGCATCCGTTCCTTTCCGGTTTACGGCGGGGTGGGCTACGTGCCGCAGGAAGAGGCCTTGAAGAACGGCACGGACATCATCATTGCCACGCCGGGGCGGCTTTTGGACCATCATCAACAACACAAGACCCGTTTCGGCCAGATTTCTTTTCTGGTTCTGGACGAGGCGGACCGGATGCTGGATATGGGGTTTTATCCGGACGTGCGCCGCATCGTCGGGGCCCTGCCAAAGCAAAGGCAAAACATGCTTTTTTCCGCCACCATCCCGGAGGCCGTGCTGCGGCTGGCGAATCAGATTCTGGTAAACCCGGTACGGGTTGCGGCAATGCATGAGCAGCCGGCCATTTTGCCGGTGGGCATTACTCACGCGGTTTATCCGGTGCGGCCGGAGCGGAAAACGGATTTGCTGCTCCATCTTTTGGGGCAGGCGAAAATGCCTTCGGTTCTGGTTTTTACGCGCACCAAACACCGGGCGGAGCGGCTGGCGCGGCGGCTGCTTCAAGAAGGCTACGGGGTGGGGCTTATGCACGGCGACCGGACGCAAGGGCAGCGGGTGGCGGCTTTGGAAAGCTTCCGCCGGGGGAAATTCCAACTTCTGGTAGCCACTGATATTGCCGCGCGGGGATTGGACGTGGAAAAAATCTCGCACGTAATCAACTTCGACCTGCCGGGCACGCCGGAGGATTATATCCACCGGGTAGGGCGGACGGCCCGAATGCTGGCCAAGGGGGACGCTTTCAGCCTGGTTTCACTTCAAGAACTGTCGCAGCTTTCCGATATCGAAATGGCTCTGGGAGTGGCCTTGCCGCGGGTTATGCTGCCCGACTTTGACGGCGGGGAAATCCCCTTCGTTTCGCGGGTTAAAAAAGAAGCGCCAAAAAATTCGCAGCCGTTCGGAAGAAGCACCAAAGCCAGGCCGCGGCGCTTGAGGTAGTTCATCCTGAAGTGATGGAGTACAAATTATTCCACTTCTTGCGGTAAGAGTCGGAGATAGACTGCCAACTTGCTCTTGACCTTTTCTTTAAAAAAGGGTAAAATATAGATGATAGGGGTGGCCTGGGAGAAATTGGGCCTGAGAAATACCCTTTGAACCTGATCTGGGTAATGCCAGCGTAGGAAGAAAGCCGCACCTCCAAGTTGGGCGAAACCAGATTGGCGGTGCGGTTTGTGTTTCCACCCCTCTGTCATCCTGAGTCCGCCACAGGCGGACGAAGGATCCGGGTGGTGTGGCGCAGGTTAAGTTTCATCTAACCTGCGTTGCCGGCCAGATAAACCGATAGCCCCCGACTTTAGTCAGGGAAATGGCGTAGCAGAAACGAAATGAAAGTGAAAGGAACGTAACCCTTTAAAGGAGGAGAAAGTATGAACCGTTTTGCCCCCGTCTCCGAAGGCCAGGTAACGCAGGCCATCGTGGACAAATGGTACAAGGAATTTACCAACCACATCTATTCCGACGTCATAATCATCGGCGCCGGGCCTTCCGGCTTGGTCGCTGGTCGGCGTTTAGCCCAGGCCGGTAAGAAGGTTTTAATCGTCGAGGCCAACAACTATTTAGGAGGTGGCTTCTGGATTGGCGGCTACTTTATGAACGGCGTCACCGTGCGCCGTCCGGCCCAGAAGATTTTAGACGAAATCGGCTGCCCGTACGAAGAAGCATCCGAGGGGCTCTACATCGCCTCTGGCCCGCACGCCTGCTCCAAGCTGATTGCGGCCGCCTGCGATGCCGGCGTCAAAGTCATCAACTTGACCAAGTTTGACGACGTGGTCTTGCGCGAGAACAACCGGGTGGCTGGCGCGGTCATCAACTGGACGCCGGTTTCGGCCCTGCCGCGCGCCATCACCTGTGTGGACCCGGTCGCTTTGGAGTCCGAGCTGGTCATCGATGCTTCCGGCCACGACGCCGTGGTAGTCGAATCCTTGGCCAAGCGTGGAATCATTTCGAACAAAACCTATTCCGGTATGTGGGTCGAAAAATCGGAAGATTTGGTGGTGGAAAACACCGTCGAAGTACACCCCGGCCTGATTGTCTCCGGCGTGGCGGTTTGCACCGTCTTTCAGATTCCGCGGATGGGCCCGACCTTCGGCGCGATGCTTTTATCCGGCGAGCGGGCGGCGGAAATTGCCCTGCAGAAATTGGGGAGCAAGAAGCACGCTGCGAACGGCAATGGAAAGGTGAACGGCAAAAAGACTAGCAAAGCCAAGCTGGTCACGGCATAACTAAGTTGTGTCGGGAGTTACTCCCGACACCTGCGTCAGGAGTAACTCCTGACGCAACAAGAAATGGCGTATTTTTTCCTCCCTCTCCGTTTCGGAGAGGGATTGAGGGAGAGGTCAACAAAGAGGCGGCTCGAAAGAGCCGCCTCTTTGTTGTATTTGCTCTGTTTAATTATTTGCCACGATCCACCAATGAGCACCGTTAGAAACAACTACTACATATTTATTAATTGATGGGAGAACATAACTCCCCGCGCCGTCTATCGTTCCGCTACTGGGACTTACCGTGACCGTGTTTGCGGTCCCATCCGTTTTCTTGATAGTGTATTGCCTGCCTACAAGGCCGGCTGGAGAAGGAAGTGTTATTGTCCTCGCCGCTCCAATAGCATCTACCAAAACAACGCTATGGGTCGCGTCTAAGGTGGTATTTGCTGCTACGGTGGTGATGGCTGTAGCAATTGGACCTTGCACGTGAAGCGGACTGTTCGGGCTGGTCGTCCCAATACCTACGTTTCCCTGAACCAGGAGTCCGTTGGACGGAGCCGCATTGCTTCCAGAATAACCCGCTCCAACCACAGCCCCTCCTTCTACATCCAATTTATTTACCGGACTTGCGGTTCCCATCCCAATCCCGACCTCTCCGGTCGGTAAAACCGTAATTCGCTCCGTTAGTGCTCCCGTACCGTTTCCAGTCAGTATCGTAAATGCCCGCGCCGGAAAATTCGAATGCCCCAACCGAACGGACGGATTTAGGTCCCCCGTTTTCTGCAAATCCAAGGTTCCAAAAGCACCGAGCGCGTTCGTGAAAATCATGCCTATACCGTCACTGTAAATTTTCAGCGCGTTGCTGTTGCGGATGGCAATACTGCCGTTCACATCTAATTTTTCCGCCGGATTGTTCAAACCGATTCCAACTCCACCCAAAGCCCGGATTAAGAACTGGTTGGCAGCCGTAGAAGCAAAGTTCGCATCCGTGCTGTCACCCCAGACAAAAGAACCGGCGTGGGCGGCTTTGGCCCGCCGCCCGGCGGCAAAAGAATAATCGCCCAAGGCCCTGTTGGCTCGACCACCCGGAACCGTGGAGTAAAGACCGCTGGCCGTATCGTTTAGCCCGCCCCCAACCGTTGAAGCAAAGGCAGCAAGGGCTTTATTATTCTCCCCACCGGCAACGGTGGAAGAGGTGCCATTGGCGGTGTTGTTTGAACCCCCACCTACGGTGGATGTTGTCGCAGTTGCGGTGTTGCTGTTTCCTCCGCTCACCGTACTGTAAGCATCGGCGGTGTTATTGACACCCCCACTAACCGTTGCATTAATGCCGCTGGCAACGTTTTTATGGCCGCCGCCGACCGTAGAGTAGTCCCCAAGCGCCGAGTTGGAATCGGAAGGGAACACACCACCTCCGCCCCCCACGACGGAAAATTGCCCTCGGGCGCTGTTATTGCCGCCGCCACCGACCGTAGCGAAAGAGTTGCTGGCCGAATTGACCGCACCGCCGCTGACGGTGGCTTTCTCCGCGCTTGCGGTGTTGCCCGCGCCGCCGCCGACTGTCGCTTCAAAATTGCTGGCCGTGTTGCCGGCGCCGCCGCCGACGGTTGCGTCCTGGCCAATGGCATCATTACTACTGCCGCCGCCGACGGTCGCGCCCGGGCCGCTGGCCGTGTTGCTTCCCCCTCCGCCGATGGTGGCAGCAGTATTGCTGGCGGTGTTGGCGTACCCGCCACCGACCGTGGCGCCAAAACCGCTGGCGGTGTTGCTTATGCCCCCGCTGACAACGGAGTTACCCCCAAGCGCCGAGTTGGAGTCGGAAGCAGAAGGGCCGCCCCCACCACTGACTACGGAATAGTTTCCAAGAGCGTTGTTGTTTTCCCCCGCCACAAAAGCGTTCGTTCCCGTATTTGTATGCCCCGGGCCGATGGAAACTTTGGTAAGAATATTTCCCCCCAATGCTCCATCAACTGAACTTACCCGGTACGCATAACTTAGAGAAACCAACCGCTGTCTTGGAGTCATTTCGGCATCAGAAGCGACTTTGATTCCAAGATAACGATTGGGATTGTTGAACACCGAATCCGGCACGGGGTTTTTGGCCCCCAGAATAACATTGAAAAGCCCGTTGGCGTCGGTGCTCACGCTCTGGGTGTCGGCCCAGAGTTTAATGCCGCTGGTGGAGTCGGTGTAGATGGAAAAAACAACGGTGTTGGTGCCGTTCGCCACCGGCTGCCCGCTGCCATTTTTCAGAATCCCCTGAAAATTGATTAACTGCGGAACGGCAGCCCACGTCAACGATGCAAGGACAAACGCAATCCCCACACCCAGAAGTAATTTAAAGCGCTTCATTTTAAACCTCCTTTTTTGGTTTTTCCTCTTTGGTAGCCGACACTTTAGTGTCGGCGGAAAACCCTCGACTCCTTCGGCTTCGCTCAGAACGAGTGAAGTCGCGGCTACCACCAGAGAATGTTTTTTGTAGGGGCGAATCCCTGTGTTTGCCCGTTTTTTGGGTCGCAAAAAGACCGATTATCCACCCTATATCTTTTTTTCATTTTTTATACCTCCTGCGCCAACTCCAAGAGCAAGTTGACGTTCAATTTCAAAAGAAGAAAAACCTCAACGGGCTCCCCGCCCTCATTGAAAAGATAACTTGTTGCAGATTCAAATCAAGCGGTTTTTGGGCACGAACCCTAATTCGGTAGGGGTTTGATTAATCAAACCCCTACGGTATCTTTTCTCCCCGCCTCCCACACCAGCATCGCCTTTATGCGCGGCGCGACCCAGCGGTTAAAAAAATCGGTGCTTTGATAGAATGATTCTTTTATTATCCAATGGAATGAAATCGGCCGTTTTGGAAGCCCTGATTATTGTCGCCTTGATTTTGGTTAACGGCTTTTTTGCGGCGGCGGAGATTTCTTTGGTTTCGGCCCGGCGGGCGCGGCTGCGTTCAGCTGCCAATAAAGGGGATACCAAAGCCAAGCTGGTTTTGCAGTTGCAGGAAGACCCGGGGAAATTTCTGGCGACCGTGCAGGTGGCGATTACCATCGTCGGCACCCTCGCGGGCGTTCTGGGGGGAGCGACGGTAATCGAAGAGTTAGAGACGCGGCTGGCGGCACCTATTTCCGGCGTTACCAAAACGATAGCCATCGGGCTGGTGGCTCTGGCGATTTCCTTTCTTTCACTTTTATTTGGGGAGCTGTTCCCGAAAATGCTGGCCTTGCATCACCCGGAAAGGTTCGCTATGCGAGTAGCCCGGCCGGTGCACTTATTCTATTTAGCTCTTTTGCCGGTCATCAAACTGCTCACCGGCGCTTCGCGGGGGCTTTTAAATCTTTTTGGCTTCAAAGAGGAGGCAAGGGCTCCCTTCGTCACCGAAGAGGAAATCAAGCACTTGGTTTCGGAAGGGAGCCGGCTGGGGATTTTTGAAAAAGGGGAGGAAAAGATGATTCACTCCATTTTCGAATTTTCCGATACTCCGGTCAGAAAGGCGATGACGCCGAGAACGGATATGGTGGCCGTTGAACTGGGAACTCCCCGCGAAAGATTGCTTCAATTTGTGGCCGAAGAAGGGTATTCGCGGATTCCGATCTATAGGGGAGATTTGGACCATATCGTCGGCATCATTCATACCAAAGACATTATCAATCTGCTTTTGAACGCGGAGTTGGTCATTCTCGAAGATATTTTACGCCCGCCCTATTTTGTGCCGGACTCGCGAAAAGTGCAGGAACTTTTGGTGGATTTTCAGAAAAAGAGGGTTCATATGGCGGTTGTGCTGGATGAATTTGGCGGCACGGCGGGGATAATCACGCTGGAAGACATTATAGAAGAGATAGTAGGTGAAATTCAGGATGAATATGATGTGGAGTTAGACGAGGTGAGTTGGATAGACGAAAAGCGCGCCACCGTGGCGGCGCGGATTCGGCCGGAGAAGTTCAACCTGGTTTTTGGGGCTAATTTTCCGGCGGAGGAATACGAGACCTTGGGCGGGCTTTTGATTGACGAATTGGGTCGAATTCCGTCCGTGGATGAAAAATTTTCTTATCAGGGGTTTGATTTCACGGTTAAAGAGAAAAAGGGACATCGCCTGCTTATGCTGGAGGCAGAGAAGAAAAAATGATAGCAAAAATTTTGGAAACGGTTGCCGGCTGGGTTACTGCGGCTATTTCAGCCGGGGGGTATCCCATCGTTGCGCTGTTTATGGCTATCGAATCGGCCTGCATTCCTCTCCCGTCGGAAATAATCATGCCTTTTTCCGGCTTCTTGGTGCACGAGGGACGCTTCTCGATATGGGCGGTGACTTTGGCCGGGGCCTTTGGCAATCTGATTGGCTCGGTGGTTACCTACTGGATCGGCTATTACGGCGGTCGAAAGGCGGTGAGAAAATGGGGAAAATACATTTTGTTTTCGGAAAAGGATCTGGACAGCGCCGACCGTTTTTTCAATCGGTTCGGCAGCGCGGCAGTCTTTTTTTCGCGGATGCTGCCGATTGTGCGCACCTTCATCTCTTTGCCAGCCGGAATTTCGCGGATGAAGTTTTGGCCGTTTGCGATTTACTCGTTTATCGGCGCCATTCCCTGGTGCTGGTTTTTGACCTATGTCGGCGTCAAGCTGGGGGAAAACTGGAATACCATCGGAAAATACCTGCATAAGTTCGACTATGCCATAGCGGCCCTTATTTTACTTGGTATCGCTTGGTATCTGCACCATCATCTCAAACCGCTTTTGGCCAAAAAGAAAACCTAAAAAGGTTCTTTACCTAAGGAGAGGACTTCCGAAAACTCCTCCAAGATTTTTCTAACCGGCCGGATAATCCGGGATAGCAGGTTTGGCCGGTCCGAAAGAGGGGCGGTTTTACCGGTCAACCAAGCAGCGAAGAGGTCGCCGCCGCCTCCCGTTATTGCTCGGTTTAACATTTGCCGATTAGCCAAATCCTGGGCGTGGGGAGCGAAGTAATATTTTTGATACGCGGCTCCGGAAAGCAGTTTTTCTTTTTCGATTAAGCCTGCGGTAAGGCCCGCGAAAATTAAATTTTCGGCCGCAAAGTTAGACCAGAACTTTGAAGATGGATAAGCTTCAAGCTTAATTTTCTCATTTGGTTTAAAGCCGGCTTTTTGACGGGCCAGCCGTATCGCATCGAGCAGCCCGCCTTGGCGGTCAACAAGCCCCAATTTCAACGCCTGGCTGCCGGTCCAAACCCGGCCTTGGGCAATCGAGTCAATTTGGGCATAGTTTTTATTTCGGCCCTCGGCAACAATCTGTATGAAGTGCTCGTAGGCCAGGTCGATTTCTTTTTGCACCTTTTCTTTTTGTTCCCGAGTAAAAGGATGGGAAGAGCCTTCGATGTCGGCATTTTTGCCGCGGGTTAAAACCTCTTTGCTGAAGCCGATTTTGTTGTAAAATCCGGTCATATCCAGTTTACCCCCCAGAACGCCGATGGAGCCGGTAATGGTTCCGGGAGAGGCGAGAATGTTTTCTTTCAGCGGGGCGGTGATGTAGTACCCGCCCGAGGCGGCCAAGTCCCCCATAGAAATCACTAAAGGCTTTTTGGCGGCGGCTTGGCTTACAGCGCGCCAGATTAAATCGGAGCCTTGCACGGTGCCGCCCGGCGAGTCAATGCGCAGCACGATGGCTTTGACGTTTTTGTTTTCGCTTGCTTTCTTCAAAGCTTTTTCCATAGTGGCCGCGCCCAATGTTTTGCCAAAGAGAAAGTCGGAGCCGGACTGGCCTTCGGCAATGCCGCCGGTGGCCCGTACCACGGCAATTTCCGGATAGGACTGCCAGGGCGGGATGGAAGGGGATGGATTGATGTACGGTTTTATGGAAGTCCAGAAAAGCTTGCGGCCAAAGACGGATTTGGCGTAATCTTCCAACTGGTCGGGATATAAAACCGTGTCAATAAAGCCTGCTTTTTGCGCCTCAATGGAAATTAACGGAGCCCGGTCGACTAATTTTTTCACCGAATCGGTTGAAAGATTTCGTTCGCCTGCCACGGCAGAAACGATTTGGCCGAAAAGTTCGTCCAAAATGGAATTTGCTTCCTCGCGTGCCGGTTCGGACATTTCCGTGCGGGTCAATATCTCGGCGGCGGATTTGTATTTGCCATGCTGCAAAAACTCGGCTTTGATTCCCAGCTTGTCCAAGGTTCCTTTGATGAAGGTTCTTTCCGATTTGATGCCGTTGAAGTCGAGGGTATTGACCGGCGGCATTACGATTTTGTCGGCGTGGGCGGCCAGAAAATACTGGGCGTCTCCCGTTTCTTCAAGGCAGGCGATGACTTTTCGCCCCGAAGTGCGGAACGCTTTGATTTCGTTAGCCACTTCCTGCAGACGGGCAAAGCCAAAGTCGGTGCTGCCCAATTTTAGGACGACCCCTTTGATTTTGGGGTCCTGGCGGGCTTCGGCAAGCCCCTGCATAAGCTCCAAGAAGCTGGTCTTCTTCGGGCTGAAAAAGCTGCGGGAAGGTTCTTCGGGAAATTCGCCGGAGAGTTTCACCACTAAACCTTGATTGGGGGGCGGCAAAAGGTTGCCCAGAAAACGGCTGGAGAGATAAATCGAATTCACCGAAGAGGCATAGTTTCCCTTTTTGTCATAGGAATTGTGGTTTTTAATGCCGAGATTGCCCAGGCCGATGTTTACGCCGAAGCCAAACGATTTGGTGCGGTCGAAATTACCGAAAATCCGCAAGCCGGGCTTGACTTCGAAGTCGGCAGTAAGTCGGTAGAAACCACGGTCAAATTTTTGCTTTTGAGATTGTTCAAAATCCAATCCAAGCGTCAACCGTTCACCAATGGGGCGATAGGCGACGCCGCCCACATACGTTTGCCGAATTCGTTCTCCCAAAATTCTGGGGCGGTTTAGGTTTTTGGCGACAGCTCCAAAGGAGAGCTGTCGGTTCCAGCGTAACATTAACCCCAAATCCCAAAAGCCGGTGGCATCGTAGGGGCTGCCTTTGGCATTGATTTTACTGTAGCGCCCCCCGACGGCCAATTTGCCGAGCGGTAACGCGAATACCGTGCGGGTTTGGGTGCCTTTGAAAAGTGAAAAGTGGTTCAAATCGGCCACTTCAAACCCAAAGCCGCCGAGATTGACGGCATAGATGTCATCGCCGGCGGGAGTTTTTAAGTTTCGGTGTGAATAAAGCAGGCCAAAACCGGAAGAGAAGGCCAGACCGGCGGGGTTGATTTCCAGGGCAGTGATGTCGGAAACTGCCGCCACGCTCTGTGGAGCCACGATTCCGGGTAATTCTTGACCTAAAGCTGCCGAAAGCGTAACGGACAAAAAAATAAAAAGCAATACAGTGGATTTCATTTAACCTCCTTATTTGTGTTCTTTGCGAACTCGTTTCAAGCCGTTCAACTTTTGTTCGAACCTGTAATTTTTTTCATCGCTAACAGTCCCAGCAAAATCATTGCCGGCGTCAATATCATACGAAGGTGGGTTAAATTCAAACCGAAACCGCCTGTTTTTTGTGCAGAGGGCGCACTTTTTAAATGCCGGATATAAAGAGGATTGACAAATTAATGGTGCTTGTGCAATTTGCTGTAGTCAATAAAGAGCGGATGATATGATAGGTCAAACGATTTCGCATTACAAAATCCTCGAGGAATTAGGCGAGGGTGGAATGGGAAAAGTCTATAAAGCCCAAAATATCCGTTTAGAGAGCGTCGTGGCTCTCAAATTCTTGCGGGAACACCTTTTGGATGACCCTTCGGCCAAAGCCCGCTTTATTCAAGAAGCCAAGGGGGCTTCGGCCATCAATCATCAAAACATAACCACCGTCTATGACATCGACGAAGCGGAAGGAAAATCCTTCATCGTTATGGAATACCTTGAAGGAAAGACGTTCAAACGGTTGACCCAAGAAGGTTTGAAGGTAAGCCAAGTTTTGGATATTGCCATTCAAGCGGGCGAAGGGTTGGCGGCTGCGCATAAAAAAGAGATTGTGCACCGGGATATAAAATCGGACAACATAATGCTGACCAAGGACAACGTCGCCAAGATTATGGATTTTGGGCTGGCGAAGTTGAAAGATGCTCCCAAGTATACGGATACCGGTGCAACGGTTGGGACGGTGGCCTATATGTCGCCGGAGCAGGCACGCGGGGAAGTGATAGACCAAAGAAGCGACATCTTCTCTTTTGGGGTGGTTTTGTATGAGATGATAACCGGCCAGTTGCCTTTTCAAGGTGTGGGTAGGGATGCCATCAACTACTCCATCTGGTTCGAAGAGCCCGAGCCTTTAAGCCGTTACAAGTCAGGCGTAAGGGAGGGTTTGCAGCGGATAGTTTTCAAGGCCTTGGCTAAGAAAAAAGAAGAAAGATACCAGCATATTGATGACCTTCTGGCGGACTTGCGAATTGAGAAGAGGAATTTGGAACAAGGACGGTCGGTTTTTAATGGTTCAAAAAAGAAGTGGCTGCCCTTTTTGGTTCCGGCGGCAATGCTGCTCCCTGTCTTGTTCTATTTCTTCTTCAGGAAAGATTCAGAACGGGAGGCGGTGGCAGCGCAGAATTCTCTGGCCATTATGTATTTCGAGAACTTGGCCGACCCGGAAGACAAAGACAAAACCGCGCAGATGATAACCTCCCTTTTAATTACCGGCTTGTCCGAATCGGAAAATTTGCGTGTAATAAGCCGGCAGCGGCTGTATGACATCTTAAACTTAATGGGTAAAGGGGATGTTAAAGTCATAGACCGGAAATTGGCTTCGGAATTGGCCAAAAAGGCAGGAGTAAGATGGATTTTGACGGGGGAAGTGCTTCAGACCAAGCCAAATTTAGTTGTGACAGGCGAGGTGTCCGAAGTAGGAGGAGGAAAAATTCTGGCCTCCCAGCGGGTAAATGGAGTTCCCAATGAGGACATCTTTGCCGTAGTGGACAAGCTGGGTTGGGACTTAAAAAAGAATCTATCTCTGCCTCTAAAAGCCGATACAGGGAAAAATAAATCCGTAGCCGAAGTCACCACCCATTCCCAAGAAGCGTACCGGTATTATCTGGAAGGCCTTGATTACGATAACAAACTCTATCTTTCAGAGGCGGAAGGGAGCTACAGAAGGGCTCTGGCTTTGGACTCCACCTTTGCGATGGCCTATTACCGGCTGGCTGGACTTGTAGGCGGCCCGGAGGGGAAAAGCTTGATAGCGCAAGCGGTAAAATACGCCGACAAGGTCAGCCAAAAGGAAAAATACTACATAAAAGCTCGGGAAGCGTTTAAAGCGAGGGATACGCTGAAGTACATTGCGGAACTAAAGAAAATAACCAAGCGCTACCCCGACGAGAAAGAGGCGTTCTATATGCTGGGGAACAGTTTTTTCTCTTTACTAAAAAAACCGAAAGAAGCCATTCCCTTTCTAATTAAGGCCATCGAAATAGACCCTCTTTATAAACTGGCCTATAACCAACTCGCTTACGCCTATAATGACGCTGGAGATTTTGAAAAGGCCATCGGATCGATAAACAAATATATAGAGTTCGCTCCTGGGGAAGCCAATCCCTACGACAGCCGGGGAGAGATTTATGCCAAGAATGGCAAAATAGAGCTGGCGATTGAGTCCTACAAAAAGGCGGTAGAGATAAAACCGGACTTCCAGTCTTGGGAAAAGCTGGCCGAGCTTTATGCCAACAGCGGCCAGATAGACCTGGCGATTGAATCGCACCGAAAACTGTTGGAAATAAAACCCGACCGGTTTGAGTCATTGGAGCAGATGGGACACTTATACTTGTTTAAAAGAGATTATATCCGGGCGGAGAGCTGTTACCAGCAGATTTTTGCCAGCGGGAGCAAGGCCTGGCGCTCCTGGGCAAGATACGATCTGGCTTTGATTCCCCTTAATCAGGGTAAATTTGGGGAAGCGTTGGCGGTTTTGGACCAGGGTATAGTGGCGGATAAATTGGAACGGGAGGAGCGGGTGTGGCTGGCTGGCAAACATCTCGGAAAGGTGATTGTTTATTTTGAACAGAAAAATTGGCAATTGGCTATCAAGGAAGCTGAAAAGGCAGTGGAAATTGAGCATAAAGCCAATCCGAACGACCTGACTTATTTTCGCGAGCCCTACGTGTTGGTTCTGACAATGGCCGGAGAAACTGTCCGGGCCGAAGAGGTCGCCCGGGCCTTAAAGAACGATATCGCAAAAAAGGACACGTCCCGAATGCCCGCCTGGTGGTTCGCGGACGGAGCGATTAAGCTTGCCCACGGAAAGTTGCCGGAAGCCTTAATCAGTTTTGAGAAGGCAGCCAAAGGTAGCATCAACTTTCCTTATCACTATGCACTGGCCGAAACCTACTTCAAGTTGGGCCGGCTGGAGGAGGCGGTATCTGAATTGGAAAAGATGCTCTCGCGATACGACCAGAACAGAGCAAAAGCGGCGCCAAATTGGGCGGTAAAGGCCTATTACCTTTTGGGGTTGGCGTATGAAAAGTCCGGCTGGAACCAGAAAGCGATAAAAAACTACGAAGAATTTCTGGACATCTGGAAAGACGCCGACCCGGGGATAGCGGAAGTGGCGGATGCGAAGCAAAGATTGGCGCGGTTGAAAAAGAAAGTTTAGGGGCAATTCACGAATTGCCCCTAAACGGTAGCTTTTCCCTTGCCTTATTTTTTTTGCTCTCTAATATTTACCGCCAACGATGCCGGCGCTGGAAACCAAAGAAAGAATAGTAGCGGATTGGAAAGCGGCAGGGAAGCGATTAAAATTTACCGTCCAACTCTGCTTCGATTGCGGCGCCTGCGTGGGAGTGTGTCCCCACGACTCCTTGGTTTTGATGCCCCACGGAATTGAAATCGACCATAGCACCTGCACCCTGTGCAACGCCTGCGTGCGCACCTGCCCCACCGGGGCGTTTGAAATACAGAGATTAGAGATTGGAGATTAGAGATTAAAGGACAGGAACGTTTTGTGTTTGTAGGGGCGATTCGTGAATCGCCCTTTCCCTCTCCGTGTCGGAGAGGGAATACCAGGGTGAGACCCGTAGGGGCAGGTCCCCGTGCCTGCCCGCAACTTTCCGGCGCACGCTTCAGCGTGCGAACCAATCGCAGGTTGAAACCTGCGCCGGTCTTTGAAATGCAGAGATTAGAGATTGGAGATTAGAGATTAAAGGACAGGAACGTTTTGTGTTTATAGGGGCGATTCGTGAATCGCCCTTTCCCTCTCCCTGTCGGAGAGGGAATACCAGGGTGAGACCCGTAGGGGCAGGTCCCCGTGCCTGCTCAGTCAAATCCCAGTGTGTTGTCATGTTGAGCGGAGCGAAACATCTGGGTGGGGAAGGGCTTCGGTTCCCGACCACCCCGCCCAGATTCTTCGTCCGCCTTCGGCGGACTCAGAATGACAGGAAAGTCATTTCTGGCTAATGCCTGATAATCATTACGACATAATCGTAGTTGGGGCGGGACCGGGTGGTTCTTCCGCTGCGCTATCGGCGGCGCGCAAGGGGCGCAAGGTTCTGCTTTTGGAAAAGCATTCCATCATCGGCTATCCGCTCTGCTGCGCGGAAGGAATTTCCAAACTTGGCTTGGAAGATATTGTCCCGCTTAACCCGCGTTGGGTCGCTTCGCGGGTTGAGCGGGTTCGTCTGGTCGGCCCGTGCGGTGCCGAGGCGCGCATAGAACATCCGAATGCGGGGTATGTTCTCGACCGGAAAATTTTTGACCGGGACGTGGCCACGCTGGCCGCCGGAGCAGGCGCCACGGTTAAAACCAACGTGCAGGCGGTGGGACTTTTGAACGGCGGAAATGAGCCGGCACGGGGGGTCAAAGTTGTCGAAGAAGGAACGCCTAATGAATATTTCGCGCCGGTCATCATTGCCGCCGACGGCATCGAATCCCGTATCGGCTTCTGGGCCGGGTTGAATACCACCTTGTATCTTTCCGGTTTCGACTCGGCGGCGCAATACCTGCTTGGCGGCCTGACACTGGATGAAGAGTGTCTTGAATTCTATTTTGGCCGTGAGCTTTGTCCGGGGGGCTATGCCTGGGTTTTTCCGAAAGGGAACGGCACGGCCAACGTCGGCCTGGCCTTCACGCCGGCTTTGAACGCTAAAGTTAAAGCAATCGATTTATTAAATTGTTTCATCAAGCACCGCTTTCCCGGTGCATCAATTCTGGAGACGGTCGTGGGCGGTGTTCCGGCCTATGTGGGCAAAAAATTGATGTGCGTAAAAAATGTCTTATTGGTGGGCGATGCCGCCCGGCTGGTCGATTCGATTTCCGGCGCCGGCATTGCCAATGCTTTGCTTTCCGGAAAAATCGCCGGAGAAGTGGCGGCGGAATATCTGCCGCAAAAACACTCGTTTAAATTTTTAGAGCGTTATCGGCAGCTTTGGGACAGGGTCAAAGGGCGGGAGATGCGGTTTTATCTATACACCAGGCAAATTTTCGTCCGGATGAAAGATAAAGACTTTGACGAGGTGATAAATTTTGTCCGGCCGCTTTTTGCCGACCGCCCGGTTTCGGCCATCGAGCCAATCGGTCTGGTCAAAAATGTGTTAAAAAATAACCCCAAGCTTTTGCTTTTAGCCCGCCATATAAGATGGTGAGAAAAGTCGGGGTCGGAAGTTACGCCGCGGCGGCGGTGGAACGGGATAAACGGGATTTAAGCCGGGCGGCGCGGTTTTTCGGAATCAGTTTGCGCTTGGCCGCTTTGTCAATAACCGAAAACGCTTCTTTAATATGTTGCGCTTTTTTGGCGGCATCTTTTTCCGTTAAAGCCGCCTTGAAAACCGTTCTCAAGCGGCTTTTGGCTGCTCGGTTTACCTGGCGCAATTTTTCGGACTTACGCAGCGCCTTTTTTGCCGATTCGTGTCTGGGCATTCAGTCTCCTTCGGGCATACATTCTAACCATTCGCTCCCATTTTGTCAACCGAAAAAGAAAATTTAGCCCGCTCGGCCGGGGCGGTATCGGCCGCCACCTTCGGCTCGCGGGTTTTGGGGCTGGTTCGGGAGCAGGTTTTTGCCTACCTGTTCGGGGCCGGATTCTATGTGGATGCCTTTGTGGCCGCCTTTCGCATCCCCAACTTGCTGCGCGACTTGTTTGCGGAAGGGGCGCTTTCGGCCGCTTTTGTCCCGGCCTTCACCAAAAAACTTTCCACGGACGGAAAGGAAAAGGCCTTTCACCTTTTTAATGTGGTCGGCAATGCCTTGGCAGTTGTTCTTACCATCGTCGTAATTCTTGGAATCGTAGTGACGCCCTGGATTGTCTCGGCGATAGCTCCCGGTTTTGAAAAAATAGCCGGGAAAATCGAGTTAACCGCTCGCCTGGCGCGGATAATGTTTCCCTTTCTCCTCTTAATAGCTCTGGCGGCTTTGACGATGGGGGTTTTGAATTCCCTCGGCCGCTTCGCCCTGCCTGCTTTTTCCTCTGCTTTCCTCAATATAGGTATGATTGCCGCCGGCTTTGCCATCTGCCCTTTTTTTGACCCGCCGATTGTGGGAATGGCCTACGGGGTTCTATTGGGGGGCTTTCTGCAATGGCTGGTTCAACTTCCGACTTTATATAAGGAAGGATACCATTATCGACCCCTATTTTCTTTTGCCCATCCGGAACTTCTAACCATCGCCGGTTTGATTATTCCGGCTATCGTTGGCATCGCCTCCACGCAGGTGAATATTTTTGTCAATACTCAAATCGCTTCCTTAATGCCCCAAGGGGCGGTTTCCTATCTGAATTACGCTTTTCGCCTGATGCATTTTCCGTTGGGGGTATTTGGCGTGGCACTGGCCACGGTTTCTCTGCCGGCGCTTTCGCAAAAAGTGGCAGTCGGCGATTCAAAAGGGGTGGCGGCAACGGCCGATTCTGCCCTCGGTCTAGTGTTTTTTCTAAACCTTCCGGCAACGCTGTTTCTAATTGCTTGTGCCGTTCCACTTATTTCGGTTTTGTACCAGCACGGCAAGTTTGGAGCGATGGACACGGCCAATACGGCACAGGCTTTACGCTTTTACGCCATCGGCTTGCTTGGTTATTCCGGGGTTCGGGTTTTAGCTCCGGTTTTTTATGCCTTTGCGGATACCAGGACTCCCGTAAAAGTCAGCATCGCCGCCGTATTCACCAACATCGTACTTAACCTCTTGTTCTACCATTTTGGTTTAAACTTTAAATGGCTGGCTTTCTCCGCTTCCATCTCGGCTTTCGTTAATTTTTTTGTCTTGCTCCATCTTTTCAAAAAGAAGCTGCCGGAGTGGCAGGGGGGAGCGGTAATTGCGAAGTTTGCGAAAATATTTATCGCCTCCCTTCCGGCCACTTTTATTTGCTGGGGGGGCTTGGGTTTTTTTAAAGAGCATTTGGCTATGGGCTTTTTATGGGAAAGAATATCAGTACTCCTTGGCTTTTTTGTTCTTTTTTCCCTGCTTTATCTTATGGCTGCGTGGTTGCTGAAAATCTCTGAAGTGACCATACTTTTTAACATCCTGCGCAGGATTTTTTCACGGTTCAAGCCAGCCTGATTAAATATGGGGGCTGAAGTCGCAAGGATTAGTAAGACGACGTTGCCGGCTCCCGCTTTTTGGGCGGCGCTGTCTTTTTCGTTTGGGATTTTTATTTCTTCGTTATTTACAAATAATTTGTTGGTTTGGCTCGCTGGCGTTTTGGGTTTTGGGCTTTTTGGAATTTGGTTTCACGTCAAACAGAAAAATACTCCGGCGAATCTCCTGTTTCTTTCGCTTTGCGTTTGCCTTGGCGCGCTCGGTTTAGCTGTTGAAACAGATGTCGCGCCCAGCCGTTCGGTTTCCAATTTTTCGGGTCTGAATAAGCGGCTTTTTCTTGCCGGCAGGATATGCGAATTGCCGGAAGTAAGAGCCCGCTCCACCCGTTTATATCTCGATAAGATTAGCGTGGGCTGGAAAGAAAAGATTGAACTGAATGGCAAGGTTTTGTTTTCTATTAGCCGGCCAATTTCCCGTTTTAGCTTGGGAGACAGGATAAACCTGGTCGGGTTTCTCGATTCTCTTTGGGCCCCGGCCAATCCGGGAGCCTTGGATTTTTCCCGCTATATGAGGATTCGCGGTGTTGAAGGAGTTGTTTACCTGAAAGACGACCGCTTCGTTAATATTGAAAGCAGAACCAATACTTCTTGGAGAAAGAAGTGGGAGGAGGTGCGCCTTGCCGTAAAGGAAAGATTAGGCTTGGGATTGCCACCTGCAACAGCCGGAATCGTTCGCGGTTTTGTATTGGGAGATACCCGCCAGATTGAACCGCAAACGTTTGAACTTTTTAAAAAGACCGGCACCTTACATCTTTTAGCCGTTTCCGGCGCCAACGTGGCCTGGGTTGCGCTTTTACCGCTTTTGCTTTTAAAGCTCTTCTATCTTCCTTTGCGCACGCGCTATGTAGCCGCACTTTTTGTCGTTTGGATTTTCGTTTTGTTGACCGACCTGCAGGCGTCCGTGCTGCGAGCGGCCATAATGTTTACTTTTTGGGCGGCCTCCAAGGTTCTCTATCGAGAGGTTTCCGGTCTGCAAACTCTGGGACTATCCGGGCTGTTTTTGCTTTTGATAAAGCCCTTCTGGCTTTTCGATATTGGTTTTGAGCTTTCGTATTTGGCTGCCTTTGCCTTGATTTTTTCCTTTTCAGAGAATAAGGATAAATCGGCAATTTGGATAAAACGAACCTTTGAACGAGCAATCTGGTTTAATTTCAGAAATTCGGTGGCCGTTTTACTCCTGCTCACCCCGCTTTTAGCTTACTACTTCAATCAGGTGACCTGGGCATCTCTTTTGGTCAATGTTGCCGCCATTCCATTGGCGGCCTTAATTACCTGGAGTTCAATTTTGAGCCTGATTTTTTCGACGTTTGGTTCGGGATTCCTTTTTATACCGGTTCAAATCAAGCTTTTTTTGGCACTTTTTGCCGTTCAAAAGTTTTTTGCCGGACTCCCGCACATTTTTATGCGCGTTCCCCATCCATCGGCGCCGGAGACTTTTCTTTTAACGCTTGCCGGGTTGGGGCTCTTTCTCCTCTTTTTTAAGCCGCAACGAAGAAAGGCGGGGCTTTATTTATTTTTGGGAAGTTTGGCCCTATTCGTATGGGGTCAGGCAATGAAAACGAAAGCGGATATTCAGCTCACCGTTTTGGAAGCGAGGGGTGAGGCGGTTGCTGTTCTTTCCAGTGGAGATAAAACGTTTGTTGTCGGAGGAGGCCGATTGGGTGGAAAGACTAACTCGCCCGAAAGAACTTTGGCGCCGTATTTGGCCTATCTTGGAAAATCCAAAATTGACGGTTATTTCCCTTTGTCCTTTGATTCTTTGGCGCAAACTGCCTCCGCTAGAATTTTGGAGTTATTTTCTCCGGAGTTGAAAGGTTGGCCGATTGGCAAAAAGGTTGCTCAAGATTTGCAAGCCGTTTCATTGTCAAAACTAGATTACCTTCTGGCAGCAAACGATTCGGTACCATTTGGTTTGAAAATTCTAACTGATTCCTTAACTTTTTTGTTTGTTCCCGACGGTCAAAAACTTTTCGCCTTGAAATTAGATTCCTTGATTAGCGGGCCCGTGGTTTTGATTAGCCCGGTGGATACGACCAAAGCCAAAATTTTGCTCCAATTGCCCAAGGTTAAAGCCGTGGTTTCTACTCATTCTCTTTTTGGCCGAATGCCAGATTCTGCTGCCGATCTATTTTTTACGGCAAAAGATGGAGCGGTTACTTTTCTTAAGCGAAAAAAGAATTGGAAGATTTCGACCTACCTATCCAAAAGGCATTGCGTTCTTTTTTTTGCAGATATTTAGCAAAGTTTTGGCCTTTACGCCGATTGGCCGGGCCCGGCAAACGGTCTATCTCTTTTGTTTTTTAGGTGTTAAAGAAATCTTTGGTCTAACCCGATAATGCTAAAGAAGAGGGGGAATTTTTAGAAGATGGCATTTACGGGGAATTTAAAGACGGTTGCTTTTTCGGATATTTTGCAGCTTTTGTCGCAGGGCAAAAAGACCGGCGCGCTTCTGGTCACCAAAGGGCCTTTGAAAAAAGAGGTGTATTTCCGCAACGGCAACATCGTGTATGCCACTTCGGCCAACGACGAAGAAGACCTTTTGGGGAATTTGCTGTTGAAGCGGGGCAAGATATCCAAGCCCGATTTGGAGCGCGCCATTTCCCTGCACAAATCAACCGGCAAAAAATTAGGGGTCACGCTGATTGAGCTGAATCTTTTTTCGCGGGAAGAAGTAGTGGCCGCTCTTAAGCTGCAAATTGAAGAGATAGTTTATAACCTCTTTGGATGGAGCGAGGGAGAGTTTGTTTTTCAGGAGGGCAAGTCTCCCTCGGCCAATCAGATATTAACGGAATTGCCGGCATCCGGCGTCATTCTGGAAGGCGCCCGGCGGATAGACGAATGGGTGGAAATCCAAAAAGCGCTGCCGGCTTCCCATCTCCCCCTAAAGCTTTGCTCCAATCCGAAAGTGGGCGGCGAAGAGTTAATGTTGACGGTGGACCAATTTGTAGTTATGACCCTGGTTGATGGCAGCCGCACCTATCCGGAGATTCTGCGAGCTTCTCCTCTGGGTGAATTCGTCACCTCCAAGGCTTTGCATCAGTTGGTTCAGAACAACCTGGTGGAAGCGATTCCCAAAACCAAGTCCCGTTTAAGTTCGCGCGAGGAAGAAGAGTTGGTGTTTTCAGTCTCCTTGCGGGTTTTTTCGGCCTGCTTTGCGGCCTTAGTGCGGGTTATGGATAAAAAAGTGGGTAGAAACTTCCTACGGCGCCACCTGCCCCGCCCGGAAGGGAAAAAAGGGGTAAACTTTTATTTGGCTTCGTTTCTCTATGGGGATGATTCGTTCAATCAGGAAGACTTTTTCAACCATCTGGCGGGCCTGCCAAAGGAAATCCGCTATCACAAGCTTTTAGCCGGTCTGGCCGATATATTACAGGAAGGTTTGGAAGTTATTCGTTTGGTGTTGGGCGAAGCAGTATATAATAAAACCTGCAACGATATGCGCCGGGAAGCTTCGGCCATTTTTTTGGAAGAAAGGGAACTGGTCTCCAAGTATGATTTGGAAGCGGAACTGTATCAAAGTTTGAAGAAGGAGTAAGCGATGAAAAGAGTGCTTTTGGGCAGCGCAGTTTTTTTGATCCTTCCGTTTAGTTCCAGCTGGGCCGATGTCGGGGAACCGGTCAGCAGTTCCTTTTTGGGAATTATGCTTTCGTTTGTGGCCGCTGTCTTGGGAGCGGTGGGTTTGGCTTTTGCCTATAAATTGTACCGTTTGACCAAAGGGGGGGAGCTATCGGGTGCCTGGCAATGGCTGACCTGGGCCCTCTCTTTTTTTGCCTTGGCGCAAATTTTGAGTTTTCTGGCCTTGGCCGGATGGATTTCGGCAACGCCTGGGACGGTTTCGCTTTTGCAATTTGGGGCCGGACTGGGAATCGCTTTGGGAATCGCACGCATAAAAAAGGTGATGAGTTAGCCCTTGCCGAAAAAAAAGAACCAGCATAACTTGAACGGGTAGAATGCTTAACTTAGCCGAACTGGACGATCGCATCACCAAGTGTGAGAAAATCTTGGCGGAAAACCTGAATTCGCAGATTTTTGCCGCCCTGGCCGACGCTCACCGCCGCAAGGGACAATTGGACAAGGCGTTGGAGGTCAGCCGCAATGGGTTGAAGCTGCACCCCAACTACGGCTCGGCGCACCTGGTAATGGCCAAGGTGCATATGGACCGGCAGATGTACGAACTGGCGGAAAAGGAATTGGAGGAGGCGGTGCGCTTGGACGGTCGCACGCGGGCCACCGAGCTTTTGCTGTGCGAGATTTATATACACAAAAAGAAAGTTTCCGATGCTCTGTCCATTCTCGAAAAACTGCACATCACCGACCCCGAAAATCAGGAAGTAAAGTACCTTTTGGAGCTTTGCCGCAAGGAAGCGGAAAAGAGCCGCCCGACCGCTCCGGCATCCAAACCGGCTTTTTCCGAACCGGCTCCTTATGGCCGGAAAAGAGGAGATTCCGACCTTTTCACCACTGGCGCCGAAAGTGCCCGGGAGTCTTTTGTCGGTCCCCAGGATGCCTTGGAAGAGCTTTTTGCCACTCCGGAAATTCAGGCCTTGATGGTGGTTAATCGGGAAGGCTTGATTGTCGAGAAAAAATTCAAATCCGATTGGGATGCCGATATTTTGGCCGCCATCAGTGCTTTCATTTTTAGTTCTTCAGAAAATTGCCTGGAGAAGGTGGATATGGGACAGCTGGAGAAAGTTTGGATTGATACCGACGGTATGAACTTTCTGACGGTACGGATGGAAGACAAAATTCTTTCCATCGCTTTCCGGCCGGATATTAATCTGGGCCGGTTCAAAATAAAAGTTGGGGCCTATTTAGATTATGCCCTTTTGGCTGGGGAGGGGGGTTATGTCCAGAGAGCTTAGCAAGGCGTTGCTCGTTCTTTTTGCCTTAGCGGTGATACCGACGATTTTTTTCCCGGCCAATTTTGGTTTGAGCTATGCCGCCTGGGCCGGTCCACAGCTTTTGGCGGCGGAAACAATTTTTTACTTTTTGGTTTTCTTTTGGATTTTTCCGGAAGCGGCTTTTTTTAAAAAAGTCGAGTTCACCTTCGGGACTTTGACCTACCGGCTTTTGGCCGGAACTCTTTTTGGAATTCTTTTGGCCGGTTTTCGCTCCATGCCTTTGAAGACCGGCTTGCCGGCAGGATGGTATGCCTATTTTCCCGGATTTATGCTCACCAGCTTGATCGCTCCTTTCGTTTTAAAAGGATTTTGGGGCAGTCGGGTGGGAAAAAGACATACGGTTCATGGGTATGAGCACACCAACCGTCCCGATATTTCTGCTCCAAGTTTTAACCGCTCTCGAACGGGGACCCCTCCTCATAAAGTCGAAGGTAGCGGCAGCGGCCGCCGGGATTTGCGCGAAATCAACTTCGACGATGCAATGGCCTATATCGGGGAGCAGACCGGCGTTGAAAAAGCATATCTGATTGATCAGGAAGGTTTGGTTTTGGCTCGATTTGAAGCCGGCGGGGTTTGGGAAGATGAGGTTTGGGCGGCGTGGGGCTTGGTATTGGCGCAAAAGAACGGCGATCTGATTTCCGGCGTGGGCGCGCACGAGTTAAAGGGGCTGGAACTTTACACTACCACGGGCCGGATTTACGTGCAAAAAGTTTTGGATTTTTACCTGGTTGCGGTATTGGGGCCGCAAGCGGATGAGTTGTTAAACGTCCGGCTGGTGCGGGCAGCGGAAATGATCCGCCGGCACTGGCAGGAGAAGTACGAACCGGTTTTGAAAAACAATCGGGAGGAACGCTATGTACCAGATCTTAGAGGAGCTTAACCGCACGACGGGTGTGACCGGCAGCATGCTGGTCGGACAGGACGGAATCGTCATTGCCGCCGATTTGAACACCGGCGTGGAAGATGACGCGGTGGGGGCCCTGGCGGCTTCCATTGCCAGCAACGTACAAAAATCCCTGGACCGGCTGCGCCAAAGTCCATTAAAACAGGTTACCATTGAAGCTGAAAACGGCAAAATTTTTTTGGCGGATGTCGGAAAAGGGATTTTGGTGGTCACCACCGACACGCGGGTCAATATCGGCCTGGTGCGGCTGGAAATCAAAAACGCCGCGGCGCGCCTGGCGATTGCCTGACAACGTATGGTTTCCATAAACTACGCCTTTAAAGAGATATCCTGCAAGATAGTCTATTACGGCCCCGGACTTTCGGGCAAGACGACGAACTTGCAGTATGTCCACAAAAAAGTGCCCAAGCCCACCAAAGGGGAGCTGATTTCATTGGCCACCGATGCCGACCGAACCTTATATTTTGATTTCCTCCCGATTAATATAGGCTCGGTGGCCGGTTTTACCACCAAGTTCCAGCTCTATACCGTTCCGGGGCAGGTCTATTACAATGCTACGCGCAAGTTGGTCCTGCGGGGGGTAGATGGGCTGGTCTTCGTGGCCGACTCGCAAGAATCAAAAATGGAAGAAAACGTCGAAAGCCTGAAAAATCTTCTGGATAACCTTCAGGAATACGGTTATTATTTAAGCGAGGCTCCAATGGTCATCCAGTACAACAAACGGGATTTACCGGGGGCGGTACCTATTGATGTATTACAAAAAGCGCTGAACCCGGAAGGGTTGCCGTACTTCGAAGCGGTGGCCGTCAAGGGAGAGGGGGTTTTTGACACCCTAAAGTGGATCATCAAACTGGTTTTGGAAAAAGCGCAGGCAAAATCGCAAACCCCTCCCAGCGGGCCAGAGAGGACCGTTTCTGCTCCCGCGCCAGGCCTGCCCGAATCTACAGTCGAAATCCCGCCAATAGCCGTTCCGTCTCCCCGTTCGGTTTTGGAGCCGGTGGGCGCCGGTTACCGGGTTTCGGCCTTGGAGGCAACCGCGAGGGTAGTTGACCGTCCTTTAATAGCAGCCGGGATTGGAGAACGTTCAACGGTGGCCACCGTTCCCGCCTATAAAAAACCGGAGCCGGTTTCTGCCTTCGAGCGTTCGACGGAAACCCGACCGGAGTTCAGGTTAAAAAATCGGCCGGTTTTACGCCCCAGCGAATTGGTAAAAAACCGGGCGGAGCCGGTAGCGCCCAGGAAAAGCTTTTTTGCACGTTTGTTTTCATTATTCGCTAAGGAAAAAAAGTAGGAGGGTACTGTGGAAGAAGATTTGATCCTCTATGAAGAGGAAATAACCCGCATCGACAAGGTGCTCTCCCGCCTGATCAAAGGGGCGGAGGCCAAGTGCGCCTTGGTGGTGGACAAAGATGGGCATTTAATCACCCGTCAAGGCTTTACCCATTCTTTGGACACCACGGCTTTGGCGGCGCTTCTGGCCGGCAGCTTCGCTTCCACCAAAGAGATTGCCCGATTGGTCGGCGAACCGGAGTTTTCCATTATGTTTCACCAGGGGAAGCGCGACCATATCCATATCTCTTTGGTTGGGGAGCGGACCATCCTGGTGGTGATTTTTGACGATCGCACCACGATTGGAATGGTGCGGCTCTACGCCAAAGAGGTGGGAGACGAGCTGGCTTTGATTTTCCGGGAAGCCAAGGAGAAAGCCAAAAAGTCGCCTTCCAAGCCGATTACCAGCGAGTTTTCCAATCAGGCGGAAAGCCGGCTGGATGACATTTTCAAAGATTAGTTAGAACTACACTGCGGGGCGTTTAACAAAAGGAGGGTTTTTGACGGCCGAACTGGGGGCCTTGTTAGTCAAGGCGGGCAAAATCACTCAGGATCAGCTCGCTAAGGCTTTGGAAATCCAAAAGCAGACCAACGGCAAGCTGGGCCAGATTTTAGTTCAGCTGAAAGCGGTCCCGGACGAGAACGAGATTTCCGAGTTCGTGGGGCGGCAGCTGAACATCGGGGCCTTGCGCCTTTCGGATATCGAATTAAATCCAGACATTGTCAAGTTTATCCCGCTGGACATCGCCCGCAAGTTCAACGTCATCGCCATATCAAAATTAGGTAAAACTTTAATTGTTGCCATTGCCGATCCCAATAACATCTACGTTTTGGACGCCATCAAATTCATCACCGGCTGCACGGTCCAGCCGGTTCTGACCCCCGAAAAAGCGATTCAAAAAGCGATCGAGGCCTTCTATCAAGACTCCGGCGGCCTAAAAGAGATCTTGGACAGAATTGAAGGGGAAAGTTTAGAAGTTATTGATTCATCCGACGATGCCATTACCGAACAGGACTTGCAGTCCCAGGTTCAGGATAAGCCGCTCGTCAAGCTCGTCGATCACATCATAGCGGACGCCATTCGCAAGGGGGCGTCCGATATTCACATTGAAACGTATGAAAAAAGAATTCGAGTTCGCTATCGCGTCGACGGGGCTTTACAAGAAATGGCCCCCTTGCCCTTCCGCTACCGCGCGGCCATCGTTTCGCGTGTAAAGATTATGGCCGATTTGGATATCTCCGAGCGGAGGCTGCCGCAGGACGGCCGCATTAAAGTAAAAATAGGGGATCGAACGGTGGACCTGCGCGTTTCGGTTTTGCCCAACATTTTTGGTGAAAAAGTGGTTATGCGTATTCTGGATTCTAAAAGTTTGATGGTCGATTTGACCAAACTCGGTTTTGAAGAGCATGCGCTCAAGCAGTTTGAAGCCGCCATCAATGTGCCGTATGGAATTATACTGGTCACCGGCCCGACCGGTTCGGGCAAAACTACCAGTCTCTATTCGGCCTTAAAGACGATTAACACATCGGATATAAACATCTTGACAGTCGAGGATCCCATAGAGTTCAATTTCGATGGGATTAACCAGGTTCAGGTGAAATCGGAAATTGGGCTCACCTTCGCCGTGGCTTTGCGCTCCTTTTTGCGCCAGGACCCGGACGTGATTTTGGTGGGAGAGATTCGCGATAACGAGACCGCCGAAATCGCCATCCGCGCGGCCTTAACCGGGCATCTGGTTTTCTCCACTTTGCACACCAACGACGCCCCTTCCTCGATTAACCGGTTAATCGATATGGGTATCGCCAACTATCTGGTGGCCACCGCCACGAAAATGATTGTGGCCCAGCGCATGGTGCGCAAGATTTGTCAGTTTTGCAAAACCGAGGTGCCGCCGACCAAAGAAATACTGATGAAGCTGGGGGTGCCCGAGGAGGAAATTGGTTCCTTTAAAACCTACCAAGGACGGGGATGCCAGGAATGCGGACAGACCGGATATTCCGGCCGCTCCGGGATATTCGAGGCGATGGAGATAACTCCGGCCATAGAAGCAATGATCTTACGGCAGGCCGCCACTTCGGAATTGCGCGAGCAGGCCATCAAAGAAGGAATGTTGACTTTGCGGACCGCCGGCTTGGTTAAAATTAAACGCGGCTTGACCACGGTGGAGGAAGTTTTGGCGGAAAGCTCGGTGTAGGCGGTTCAGAAAAAAGCGGGATTGGCCGATATCAAAAAAGATGGAGGTAGAACGTGGTAACACTTAAAGATTTGTTGGATTTGATGGTTAAGCGGGGAGCGTCCGATTTGCATTTGACGGTCGGTTCCCCTCCGCAGCTGCGCATCGACGGTAAGCTGACCAAAACCGACATGGATATTTTAACCCCGGAAGACACCAAGAAACTGGCCTACAGCGTGATGAACGAAAAGCACCGTCAGCGCTTTGAAGAAAAATCGGAGTTGGACTTGTCCTTTGGCGTCGAACAGCTTTCCCGTTTTCGGGCCAACTGCTTTATGCAGCGGGGGAACGTGGCGATGGCATTGCGGCAAATTCCGTTTAAAATAAGAAGCTTCGAAGAACTGGGAGTTCCCAAGGTGGTGGTGGAGATGGCTAATTTGCCGCGCGGCCTGGTTTTGATCACCGGCCCCACCGGTTCGGGGAAATCGACCACCCTGGCGGCCTTAATCGACAAAATCAATAAAGAGCGTCACGATCACATTTTGACCGTTGAGGACCCCATCGAGTATTTGCATCGCCACAATTCGTGCTTGATCAACCAGCGCGAAGTGGGCGCCGATACGCAGTCTTTTGCTTCGGCTTTAAAGTATGCCCTGCGGGAAGACCCGGACGTGGTGCTGGTGGGCGAGATGCGTGATTTGGAAACGATTGAAGCGGCTTTAACCATTTCCGAGACCGGCCATTTGGCCCTGGCCACCCTGCACACCAACTCGGCGATGGAGGCCATCACCCGTATCGTGGACGTTTTTCCGACCAATCAACAGGAGCAGATACGCATCACCCTATCGTTTGTTTTGCAGGCGGTGGTTTGCCAGCAGCTTTTGCCCAAGGTGGGAGGGGGGCGGGTTATGACCATGGAAATTATGATTTGCACCCCGGCCATTCGGGCCTTAATCCGGGATGACAAAATTCACCAGATTTACAGCTTGCTCCAGGCCGGCCAGAAGTACGGAATGAAAACTATGAATCAGTCATTGGCCGAGTTGTATTTGTCGCGCAAAATTACCCAGGGGGACGCCATTTCCCGTTGCACCAACATGCAGGAGTTTTCCGAGCTGGTGAGCCGGAAAATGGAAATCGCCGCGGCTGTATAGGAATGGGGGGAAACTATGCCGGTATTTGAGTACAAAGGAAAATCGATAGCCGGTACGGTGGTGACCGGAGAGCTTAAAGCCCGTGACCGGGCGGAACTGGAGAGGATTCTGCGCTCCAACCGGATTTTGGTCACCTCGGTCAGCAAAAAAGCATCCGAATTCAAGCTGCCGTCCCTCAGAGGAGGCATCAAGCGGATAGATATTTCCCGTTTTACCCGCCAGTTTGCCACGATGATTGGAGCCGGCCTGCCGATGGTGCAGTGCCTGGAAATTTTGGCCCAGCAGTCCGAGTCCCCGGACTTTCGCAAGGTAATCGCCGAAGTGCGCGATTCGGTTTCCTCCGGTTCCACCCTGGCGGAGGGTTTAAGCAAGCATAAAAAAGTTTTTGACGATCTGTATTGCAATATGGTTGAAGCGGGTGAGCTCGGCGGCGCTTTGGATACGATTTTGGTGCGCTTGGCCGTCTATCGTGAAAAAGCGGATGCTCTGAACCGCAAGGTAAAAGGGGCGATGGTTTACCCTTCCGTTATCGTGGTGGTGGCTATCGGCGTCACCACCGTTATGTTGACTTATATCGTGCCGATTTTTGCCAAAATGTTTGTGGGTCTGGGAGCAGCTTTGCCGGCGCCGACTCAAATGGTTCTGGATATAAGCAATTTTTTGCGTTCCAATTTCCTCTACGGAATTATTGGGCTGGTCGCCGCCGGCATCGGTTTTCGCTACTGGATAAAAACCGATGCCGGGCGCTTGAAGTTTGACCGTTTCAAGCTGAAAGTACCCCTTATCGGCACCTTAATACGCAAAACGGCGGTGGCGCGCTTTACCCGCACCTTGAGCACCCTGATCTCTTCCGGCGTTTCGATTCTCGATGCCTTGGATACTACCGCCAAAACCGCCGGTAACCGGGTGGTGCACGACGCCATTAAAAAATCAGTTTTGTCCATTGCCGAAGGGGAAACCATAACCCAGCCGCTCAAAGAATCCGGAGTTTTTCCGCCTATGGTCATTCAGATGATCGCGGTGGGTGAGAAGACCGGCGGTTTGGATGATATGTTGAACAAAATCGCCGATTTCTACGATGAAGAGGTGGATGCGGCGGTCTCAGCCTTGACTTCAATTATTGAGCCGGTCATTATCGTTTTTATGGGCGTGGTAATCGGCGGAATTCTGGTAGCGATGTATCTGCCGATGTTTGATATCGTCGGGGCGATTAAGTAACGATGGAAAACCATAAGCCATTCCAGCCGCAAAGGCTGGAATGGCTTTTTTTATAAGCAGTCAGTTCTTTTTACCAACCATTCTTCTATGAGCCTCCTGGTCTGGAAAGAAAAAGACGAAGCCCGCCAGAAACTGTTTTTCGTTTTGGGGCTTCGGCTTTTAGTTTTTGTGGTGCTCCTGGCCGGTTTGGTGGCCGGCACGGGGATCCCGCACGAACTGGTAATCCCTCTCATTTTCTACGGCCTTTTTTCCCTCGGGTTCCTTTTTCCTTTGGGGCAGAAAATTTCCCCCGCGCTGTCCAAAAGCTGGATTTATTTCTATGCCGCCCAGTTAATTTTGGAAGTGGCGCTGGAGGGCGTGGTGCTGCGCTATACCGGCGATTTTTCCAGCCCCTATGCGGTGCTCTTTGTTCTGTCCATCATCTCCGCTTCTTTAATTTTTCGGTTTCTGGGGACTTTGCTTTTCACCACGCTGGCTGCGCTTTCTTACACCATCGCTCTGGGCACGGCGGTAGCCGGTGGATTTTACTGGCCCCAGCTTTTCTTCAATTTCTGGTCCGCCTTCTCTTCCGTGGACGGTTCGCTTCCCTCCTACCTGCTCAACCTCTCCGTTTTTTATCTCACCGCTCTGGCGGCCGGTTTTTTGGCCCGGGGGCTGTCCCGAAAAACGGAAGAATTGAATCAAGCGGCCTGGGAGCTGTGGCAGACCCGCTTGGACCTGGAAGGCATCCTCCAACATATGCAATCGGGGGTTTTGACCGTTGACCGGACGGGTAAAATCGTTTTTCTAAACCGCACCGCCGAGGAAATTTTAGGTTTTTCCTCCAAAGAAGTCGTCGGCCGCGATTGCCGGGACGTTTTTCGCTCGATGCCGGAGCTGTCCGAAAAGCTTTTTTCCGCGCTATACCTTATGGCCACCGAGCATCGCTCCGAATTGACCGTCAGCGGGCCCGGCGGGCGCCAAATTCCCTTGGGAATTTCCACGGCCATTCTGGGAGAAAAGGAAACCGGCATCCGCGGGGTCATCGCCGTTTTTCAGGATTTGACCCTGGCCAAAACGCTGGAAGAAAAAATGAAAGTGCGCGAGCGGCTGGCGGCCGTCGGCGAGCTTTCCGCCGGCATTGCCCACGAAATCAGAAACCCTCTGGCTTCGCTTTGCGGCTCGGTGGAAGTTTTGCGAAAAGAGCTGGAGCTGACCGAAGAGCAAAAAACGCTTTTTGATCTGGTTCAAAAGGAAACGACGCGTTTAAATTCCATCGTCACCGATTTTCTTTACTTTGCCCGCTCCGCTCCGCCGCCCCTGGGCCGGCTGGATGCCGTAAAAGTGGCCCGCGAAACGGTTGAGCTTTTGAAATCCAATCCGGCCTACCAAGATTATCAAATTGAATTGAAACTTTTCGCTCTCAATGTCTGGGTCAAAGCGGAAGAAGGGCAGCTCAAACAGATTTTGTTGAACTTAGCCGTCAACGGCCTGGAAGCGATGGAGAAAAGCCTGCCCGAGGCGTGTTCAAAACTCGCCCAGGGCCCGCCCCAGCCGGACTCTCGGTACGGTCAGGGGAAAAAACTTTCCATCACCTGCGGCTACCGTGCCCGCAGCGGACAGGAAGAAGCGCTTCCCTTTGTGGCCGTTTCCGACGAAGGTAAAGGAATAGCCCCCGAGCTGCGCCCCAAAATTTTTCAGCCCTTCTTTTCCACCAAAAAAAGCGGCACCGGCTTGGGCTTGCCCATCGTTCAGCGCTTGGTTTTGCATCTCGAAGGGGTTTTGGAACTTTCTTCCGAGGCCGGTCATGGCACCACCTTCACTCTTTTTCTAAAGCGCTTGGACACCAAAAAAGAATCGCCTTTGCCGTGGTTCGGCAAGCTCACCACCCCGAGCTAAGTCGAGGGGCAGTTGGTAAAATCGTTTCAGTAGTAAGGGGACCTTTCGCAGGCAGTGTAGAGGCAAGAATCCACCAGCTTTTCAAGTTTTTTGGGGTCAAAAAAAACAATAAATATTTGCCCTGCCCTTAACCCAATCCTCCTCTAAAGAGTTAGAAAACCGGCGGCACTCAAAAAAACAGGGGCACGCTTCTACTTCCCTAGATTCCCTTCGGCTACGCTCAGGGCAAGTCACTCGGGACAAGTCGCTCACCGTGCCCCTACGGAGTCGTGAATGATTGCTAATCCTTCTGCGTAGCGCGCTTGGAGCGGATGAGAATGGCAATCAGAACAACCAGAGCCACCGAAGCCGAGCCAACCGCCAATGCACCGCCCAATTTTCCCGGGCCGACGATTAGCGGCAGAATCAAAAGCGCCACTAAATTCATAACTTTGATAAGCGGATTCAAAGATGGTCCGGCTGTATCTTTGAACGGGTCGCCGACCGTGTCGCCGATTATACTGGCTTTGTGGGCTTCCGAGCCTTTGCCGCCATAAAGCCCTTGTTCTATCATTTTCTTGGCGTTGTCCCAGGTGCCGCCGGCGTTGGATAAGAGAACCGCCAGAAGCTGTCCGGTTAAGATAATACCAGCCAGAAAACCGCCCAGTCCTTCGACGCCGAGATAGAAGCCGACGATGATGGGGGAAAGAATCGCCAGAAGGCCGGGGCCCAAAAGCTCCTTCTGCGCCGCGGAGGTGGTGATGGCGACGACGCGGCCGTATTCCGGCTTGGCTTTCCCTTCCATAATGCCGGGTATTTCGCGGAACTGCCGGCGCACTTCTTCCACGACCAGAAAAGCCGCCCGGCCCACCGCCCGGATGGCGATGGAAGAAAACAGGAACGGCATTGCCCCACCGATGAGCAGGCCGACGAAGACGAAGGGCAGGTTGACCTGAATCCCAACGGATGAAAAATTCAAGCTTGGGTCAAGCAGATTCACGTCGGTGGTAAACGAACGGAAAAGCGCAACGGCTGCCACCACGGCCGAGGCGATGGCAAAACCTTTGGTGACCGCTTTGGTGGTGTTGCCGACCGCATCTAACTTGTGCACAATCATATGCGCCTTGGGGTTTTTATCCTCTTCCAGAACTTTGGACATTTCGAAAATCCCGTTGGCGTTGTCCGAAATCGGCCCGAAGGTATCCATTGAAACGATGATGCCGGTGGTGGTCAGCATTCCCATCCCGGCCAAAGCGATGCCGTAGGCCGCCATCGCCAGATTGGCGCCCGGGTCGGGGGAAAAGTTGCGGAAGATTAAAAAGGAGGCGACCACGGTGACGGCGATGACCAAAACGGCTATGGAAGTCGATTCCAACCCCTCCGCAAAACCGGAAAGAATGGTGGTAGCCGGGCCGGTGCGCGTCGCTTTGGCGGTCTCTTTAACCGGAGAATATTCCAACGCCGTGTAGTATTCGGTCAAGTAACTGATGACCACAGCCAAAACGATGCCGGAAAAGGTGGCCCAGAAAAATCCGGCCGGGCCTTGAATGTAAAAGTGATTGATCAGACCAAATCCAATAGTGGAAATGATGGCCGCGACCACAAAGCCGTTCTGAATCGGGCGCATCGGGTTGAAATCATCTCTATCTTTGCCGCGCACCGACATCGCTCCGAAAATGGAGGCGAAAACGCCGACCGCCCGCACCAAAAGTGGGAAGAGGATCATTTTCAAAGCCAGCTGCGGGTCAAACTGCACAAAAGCGGCCCCCAGAATCATCGAGGCCACCAACGTGACCTCGTACGATTCAAACAGGTCGGCCGACATACCGGCGCAGTCGCCGACGTTGTCGCCGACGTTATCGGCGATGGTGGCGGCATTGCGCGGGTCATCTTCCGGAATGCCGGCTTCCACCTTGCCGACCAAATCGGCGCCGACATCGGCCGCCTTGGTGTAAATCCCGCCGCCGACGCGCATAAACAAAGCCACCAGAGAGCCGCCGAAACCGAAGCCGATTAAAACCTGCATCGCGTGCTCTTTGAAAATCATAAATATGATGGTGGCGCCTAAAAGCCCCATCCCCACCGTAAACATTCCGGTTACCGTGCCGGCTTCGAAGGCGGTTTCCAGAGCCTTTTTGAAAGAGGTACGGGCGGCGTGGGCGGTGCGGACGTTGCCCCGCACGGCGACGGACATTCCGATGATGCCGGTGGCGGCCGAAAGGCAGGCGCCCAAAAAGAAAGCCACCGAAATTCCCCAGACCAAAGACCAGTTGGTCGAGCCATCTTCCATTTTATAGACGTTGAGATAAACCAGAAAAATGATTATCGAAAGCAAAACGATAAACCCGGCCAGCACTTTCATCTGCTGGGTCAAGTAGGCTTTGGCTCCTTCCTGGATTGCCTTGGCCACTTCTATCATCTTGGCCGTTCCCTGTTCTTGACGAAGCACCTTGCGGATTAAATAGGCGCCATAAGCCAGCGCTACCAAAGCCGAAAGCAAAACCAGGTAGAGCGCCATATTGACCGAGCGGTCAAAGGGTGGCAAAGTTACGCTCCCTTCGCCAGCAAAGACCGAAGCAGGAACTAAGACCAACGCCAAAAGTGCCGTCAGTTTAAAAGCCATTTTCAACGTTTTTGACATCCTTTTTTTACTCCTTTTTGTTCGTTTCCCTGATTTACAAAGACCGCGCAATATATGCTTGAAAATAATTTTGGCAAGCCAAATTGTGAACGTTTTCACAAAAACGAAATGCCTTTATAGGTTTGTTTTTCCCTTCCCTCAAAACAAAATGGAATACTTCTTATCTCCAAAGACAAGTATTGGGAGTTGCCTATATATTTTTGGCAGGCCGGAATACCTCCTGTTTCCTAATTCGTTGCCTCACATTATCTTCCAAAAAGAAATCCCCGGCACAAACCTTGCGGATTTAGATTGGCGCAAAGGAGTGTGGTATGAGAAAAGAAGAAGGGTTGGAAAAAATGAAACCAGAGAAATGGCACGCTTTAACGATTAAAGGGCTCACCTTAGTCGAGCTTTTAATTGCCGCGGTGATTTTGGGATTTGTCAGCATCGCCGCCTTACAATTCTACGCCCAGGAGCACCGGGTCTATTCCGTGGAAGCTGAAATTTCAAACGCCCAGCAAAATGTGCGCACGGCTATGGAGGAACTTTCCACAAACGTGATGGCAGCGGGGGCCGACCTGCCGGCCGGCTTTGCGCCGGTGATAAGTTACAACTCCAATCCGGATACCATCGTTATTCGCTACAACAAAAGCGGCTGCTATATAACGGTGGGCGACCATACCCAGATTCAGCAGGCCCGGCCCATCCATACGCACGATACGGTTACCTGCTTTACCCCGTTCATAGGGCAACAGGTTTATCTGGTGCACAACAACCCTGCTCCCGGCGAACCAAGCGGAGAGTGGTTCACGCTTACCCTCACAGCTTATAACCCCGGTAACGGCTGGCAGGAAGTTCACCACGCCGAAAACCTGCAGGGTGAGCCCAGACCGGGAGATGTGATTTTAGTTCTCGAAGAGGCATGGTATTACATTGATTCCAGTTCAAGCGCCGAAGCCCGGGAGCACCCCAAATTGATGAAAATCCGCAACGGGCAGCCGCCGCAAATTTATGCCGAAGACATTGTGGACCTGCAGTTCGTCTATTTTCTGGGCGGAGCCCTCCCGGACACGGTCGATGACATTGAAGCGGCTGGACGCAACGCGCGCGACATTCAGAACGTTCAGATTTTGGTGCAAAGCCGCACCCAAAAACGCGACCCGAAGTGGCCGATGGACGGCGGGCATCGTTTCCGCACCATGAATTCGGAAGTGCACCTGCGCAACTTGAACCTTTTGTAAATTGTACAGAACGGAGGAACTTCGATGAAAGCGCTCAAAAACCAAAGCGGCATCGCCCTGATTGTGGCCCTCGGGCTTTTGCTCTTGGTCAGCTTAATCGGGCTGGCGGCCGTATTGACGTCCGACACGGAAACCGATATTTCCGTCAACAAGAAAAACGACACCAAGGCCTTTTACACGGCCGAAGGCGGGCTGGAGGCGGCGCATGCGGATATAAAGGAAGCGGTGAATGCCATCGATTCGGTGGTCATTCCGCGCGACACGGCGCTTACGTTTCTTTCCGACCCGATGCGGCTTTTGACCAAATACATACCCAACTTTAACAACCGCTTCCCGAAGGATACCTTCAAGGCCGCCAGTTACATGGGCGGCCGGGAATCCTACCGGCTGAAATACAGCATAGCGCCGTTCGACACCTCGGTAACTTCCCGAGGCTTCGTCTTCACCTATCGGTATACCATTACTTCGATGGGACGCTACGCCGACCCCCAACTGGGCTTTAATCAAAAAAGCAACGTTTTGGCCGGGACTTTTTCGGTCAACTTGAACCGGGCGTCGTTTGCCCAGTACGCCCTTTTTAGGCATTTGACCACCGACAGCAACGGCAACCAGCTCTACTTCCGTAACGCCGAAAAGTTCAACGGGCCGGTGCACACCAACGGCAAGCCGGGCTTTTCCGCTGCGCCGGTCTTTAACGGGCCGTTTACTTCCGCTTGGGCGGACTACTCCACCAGCGCGCAGATTAACAGCGCCAACCCGCAATTCAACGGCGGCAGCCAGTGGGGCATGGGTTCGATTGGCCTCCCCTCCAATAGCAACAGCCAGGAGCGGGTCTCGTTGGGCGGCGACCCGAACGACGGCAGCGCGCTCAATAACAGCCAGCGTAGAAACTATTTGGGACTCGGCGGCGGCGCTGCCGTTCCGACTGGCGTTTATGCGCCCGACGATGGCTCCGGCAACCTGAGCGGCGGCATTTGGGTGCAGGGGGACGTGACTTCGCTGCAATTTTCGGTCAACGCCGACAGCTCGCAGAACTACCGCTTTAACCAGGGCGGTACGATTACCGACATTACCGTTGATTACGGCAGCAACCAAACCACCGTCAACGGAACGACCTACAACGGCATTCCGAACGGCGCTCTGTATGTACAGGGCTCGGTCTATTCCCTGGGCGGGGCTTCCCGCACCGACCCGTCGATTGCCGCCGGCACCCAGCTGACCCTGGCCACCAACGGCAACGTGCGGATAACCAACGACATTATCTATCAGGGCGCCATCTTTAAGGATGCGGATGGGAACGTGGTTAGCGACCCGACCGGCGCGGACCTGACACCGGATATTGATCCCAACGCCACCAACATGTTAGGTATTTTCACCTCCGGCGGGAACGTGAAAATCGCTTCCGGCGCCCCGGATAATCTCAACCTGCACGCCACCGTGATGGCGAGTTACACGAACAAGGGCTTTGGGGCCGAAGATTTGCTGAACACCCACGGGAACCTGAAACTCCTGGGCGGGATTATTGAATACCAGGCCAAGCTGCTGGGCATTCTGGACGCCAATGGCAACCTGACCGGCGGCTATGCGAAGAAGTACTTCTATGACAACCGCTATGCCACCGGCTTTGCGCCGCCTTACTTCCCGACCCGCTCGGTCTATTTGACCAGTATGGGCGCCTTCAATACCTCGCGCTGGGCACAAGAGTAACAGAGCGGCAAAAAATGCCCCGCCTAAAAGCGGGGCTTTTTTGTTTACGGTAACCTATCGTACTTCGGAAGATACCGCCTGTTCAGCGGTTGGTTTTCCTTGAGGGCGCTTCACAAGGATGCCCGCCGCTGAGCCATGCCGCCGGTCAAAGTTTTAGTAGTCCTCCCGAACCGGTAACTTTCGCTTCGATTACTCTGGTGATTCTCATCGCTTTCCTCATCTGCTCCAAGCGCGCCACGCAGAAGGATTAGAAATCGTTCGCAGTTCCGCAGGGGCACGGTGAGCGACTTGTCCCGACTTGTTCCGCTTGCGTTGAGCGCAGCGAAAACGAGGGAAGTCGAACCGTGCCCCTTATTTTCCTTTTCCTGTTTTTTCCATAGGGGCTAAATGTAGGGGCGAATCTTTACTTGTCCCGAGCGTAAGTCGAGGGAGATTCGCCCAGGGTGAACCCGTTCGGCAAGCTCAGGGCAGGCCTAAAGGTTCACCCCTACGTTTTTAGATGACACCGTAAGGGCGACTGGTCGGTCGCCCCTGCGGAGGTCTAAAGACCTCCGCTACCATTTTTTGTATTGGTAGCGGAAACCCTGGCCGTGGCCCGGCTTCGGGCAGGCCTTCAGGTTTCCATTTTCCCTCCCCTTGTAGGGGAGGGCCTGCCCTAGCCGAGCTCGTGCTCGGCTAGGGATTAAGGGAGAGGTTAGACTCCCTTATTTTTTTGCCCGGATTTGTTTATATTATCTTAGTGTCAGTTTTTGAAACTTGTCGGAATTTTGGGCGTATGAGAATACTGACATAGAACTGGAGGAGCGATGGAAGAAACGTTGGCGGCCACAGCCGCAGCAGAGCCATCCGGCGACTTGGGTTTTTTTGCGCGCTGGATAAACATCTATTTTTCGCCCAAGAAAACGTTCGAGGCGGTGCGGCAGCGCCCGTTTTGGCTTTTGCCTATGATTCTTTTGATTCTTTTGGGCACCGGCTTTTTCTTTTGGACGGCCCAGCCGCGAATGAACGACACCTTGGAAAAGTTAAATAAAAATGAAAGGATAATGTCTTTGCCCGCCGAGCAGAAACAGGCGATTTTTGACCGGGTGGAAAATCAATTCAAAAGCCCTTTGTGGGGCAGCGTGGGCGTGCTTTTCGCCACGGCTTATTTCTTTATAGCCGCCGGAATCCTCTTTTTTATCGGCAACATTATAATGGGAGGGGAAGCCCGTTATGCCCAAGTTCTGGGAGCGTATGTCTACACCGGATTTATAGGAATTCCGGAAATGCTGTTGCAGGGATTTTTGGCCACCGCCAAAGGGAGTTTGAACACCGCTTTGTCTCTGGCTGCTTTTTTTCCGCCGGATAAATCGGAAACTTTTACCTACCGGGTGATAAACGGTTTCGATATTTTTTCGATTTGGTTTGTTGTGGTTTTAACCATTGGTTTGGCAGCCGTCTATAACTTTAAAACCGGAAAAGTGGCCGCCTGGATTATTCCTCTCTGGATTCTGTGGAAAGTCACTGCCGCCGCTTTGGCCGGTCTTGGAATGATGTTTGGAGGATAAATGAGGAAGCTAACTACGGTTTTAATTCTATGTTTGATTTTGGCGGTTTCGGCGCAGGGGGCGGTTAAAAGTCTTTCCCTAAACGATGCCCTTTCCATAGCGTTAAAGAAAAATTTCGGCTACCGGATTGCCGAGGGGAACTGGGAAATTGCCAAAGCCCAGAAAACCGGCGCCACCGGCGGGCTTCTGCCGTTCGTTTCTACTTCGCTTTCTTATGGCTGGACCAAACGCGGACCCTCTTCCGCTTTCAGCCAGGGGCTGATTTTCATCCCCGGCTCCAACCGCACATCCACCAGTGCCAATTACAGTCTAGGGCTGGATATTCGCCAGGAGGTTTTTGACGGCGGCGCTTCATTCTCCAATCTGAAGGCCAGCTCCGCCGACGAAGCCGCTTCGCAAGAAAATTTCCGCAGCGCGCGGCAGAGTCTAATCTTCAACGTCAAAAGCAACTACTTTTCGGTGTTGTTGGCTAGAAAGCTTTTGGAAGTTGACGAAAATGCGCTTAAAACTTCGGAAGAACAGTTAAAGAATGCTCAAGCCCGTTACGATTTGGGTTCGGCCCCGCTCTCCGATCTTTTGAAAGTCAAAGTTGATCTGGCAAGCGCTCAATCGATATTAATTTCCCACCGCAGCGACTATCAGCAGCTCATGGCGAATCTGAATTCCCTGCTGGGCGAGGACGTTAACGATTCGTTGGAACTGACCGACGAGCTGGCCCAGCCGAAAGCGCCTGCTTTGGGTTACGAGGAAGCGCTCATTAAAGCGGAAAAGAACCATCCCGATTTGCTCGCCGCCCAGAAAAGGATGGAAGCGGCCGATTGGGGCCTGCAGGCCGGCCGGGCCGGGCTGTATCCCTCCATCGGCTTGAGCGCCGGGTACGGCTGGAACAATCGGGATTTTTCCCGCGTCACCTCTCTTTTCGACCGCGATTACCAATGGCGCTTCGGTTTCTCCATCAGCTACAACCTGTTCGACCGGTTTTCTACCTACCAGTCGATAAAAGTTTCCCAAGCGCGGCATTCTAACGAGCGGCAGAGTTATTTGCAAACCAAAAGCCAGGTGGCCTTGGAAGTCAAGCAGGTTTTTTTAAATCTGGCCAAAGCCAAGCAAAACATCGAGGTGAACAAACAGCGCGTGGAGTCGGCAGAACAGGATTTAAACATCGAGCAGGAAAAATATAAGCTGGGGGCGGCCACCATCCTGGAACTTCAGAAAGCCCAGGATAATTACCGAAACGCCCAATATCAAGCCCTGCTGGCCCTTCTGGATTATAACCTAGCGGCGGCCCGGCTTAAAAAATCAATAGGTGAGGAGTAAGATGAAGACTAAAACAAAAATTTTTATCGGAGCCGGAGCCGGACTTTTGATAACCGTCCTGGTTCTGGTCAACTTAAAGCGCTCTTCTTCGTCGGAAATTAAAGTGGAGGCCGAGAAGATTAAGCGCACGGATGTCGTTTCGATTGTCACGGCCAACGGCAAGGTAAAACCGAAAACCGAGGTTAAAATCTCGGCCAGTATCTCCGCCCAAATTATCGATCTGCCGGTCGAAGAGGGGGACCGGGTGAAGCGGGGCCAACTCTTGGTGGGGTTGGACCCGGGGCGCTACCAGGCCATTTTGGACCAGGCCAAAGCTCAACTGAAGCTGGAAAAAGCCAATCTGGAACAGGCCGAGCAAAACTTCAACCGCATCAAGCCGCTTTTTGAAAAAAATCTCGCCTCCCAGGAGCAATATGACCAGTCCCAAACCCAGCTTTCGGTGGTGCGGGCCCGGCATGAAGCGGCGCAGCACAGCGTCGAGCAAGCGCTGGATGATTTAGCCAAGACTCATATTGTTTCTCCTATGGATGGGGTGGTATCCGAGCTGCGGGCCGAAAAAGGGGAAACGGTCATTCCCGGCACTATGAACAATCCGGGAACGGTGATAATGACCGTCTCCGACCTTTCCTCCATTGAAGTGGAAGTGGACGTGGACGAAACCGACGTCGCCCTGGTCAATATTAACCAGCCGGCTGAAATATCGGTGGATGCCTTCAAGGACACGACTTTCAAGGGGCGGGTGGTGGAAGTGGGCGGTTCGGCTCTGGCTGCCGGAACCGGCCTGGGACAAAATCAGGTCACCAATTTCCGGGTCAAAATTCTGCTTTTGGACAAAGTGGCGGGCATCAAACCGGGGATGACGGCGACGGCCGACATCACCACCGCCGAGCGCAAGAACGTTTTGGCGGTCCCCATTCAGGCGGTGGTTCTGCGCGATTCTTCGGAGCTGGTAAAAAATAAAGGGAAGTCCAAAGATTCCGGAGCGTTTGCCTCCACCCCGGATACCACCACCTATCGCGGCGCACGCAAGAAGAAAAAAGAGCTGGAAGGGGTGTTCGTCATTCGGAATGGAAAAGCGGTTTTCCTTCCGGTGCAAGTGGGGGTGGCCGACCAGCAGAATATCGAGCTTTTGTCCGGTCCCAAAGAGGGAGATATGATAATTACCGGCAGCTACAAGACCTTGCGGACGTTGGAAAATGAAGCCAAAATAAAGGTGGAAGAGAAAGGCAAAAAGGCCTCCTAATGTTAATTAGAATCCGCAATCTCTGGAAAACCTACGATATGGGGCAGGCGGTGCAGGTACAGGCTTTGCGCGGCGTCGATTTGGATATCGAGCGGGGAGAATACATCGCCATTATGGGCCCTTCCGGTTCGGGCAAATCGACGTTGATGAATTTAATCGGCTGCCTGGACACGCCTACCGAGGGAGAGTATGAATTAAACGGGAAAATGGTGGGTCAGCTCTCTGACGACGAACTGGCCTATATCCGCAACAAGGAAATCGGCTTTGTTTTTCAAACCTTCAACCTCTTGGCGCGGGCTACAGCCCTGCACAACGTCGAGCTTCCCTTGATTTACAACGGCACGCCGGCTTCCGAGCGGAAGAAGAAAGCGGAGCAGACTTTGGCGGCGGTCGACCTTTTAGACCGGATGCACCATAAACCGAACGAGCTTTCCGGCGGCCAGAAGCAGAGGGTAGCGGTTGCGCGTGCCTTGATCAACAGCCCCTCCATTCTTCTGGCCGACGAGCCGACCGGAAACCTGGATTCGGCGACGGGCGCGGAGATTATGCAGCTTTTCAACAAACTGCACAAGCAGGGGAACACCATCATTCTGGTGACCCACGAGCACGACATCGCCGCGCACGCCGAACGGATTGTACATATCCGCGACGGTAAAATAGAGAAAGACGAGCGGCGCGCCGCTTAATTACTTTCGAGTCAGATTATGGCAAAGCTGCGGACTCCCATCTGGGAAAGCGTAAAAATCTCACTGGCCTCTTTGCGGGCCAACAAGCTGCGCTCGATTTTGACGCTCATCGGCGTCATCATCGGCGTTATGTCCATCATTGCCATGGTTTCCCTCATTTCAGGCTTCAACAAGCTGGTGGCCGACCAGCTGGCGACCTTGGGTTCCACCACCTTTATCGTGGAGAAATTCGGCATCATAATGTCCGACGACGCCTGGTTTAACGCCCTTAAACGGAAGGACTTGACCTTGCGGGATTACCAGGCGATTGTGGAGGGCTGCACGGAATGCGAGGAGGTGGCCTTACAGATGAACACCAGCCGGCGGATCAAATACCGCAATGAAAACGTTTCCCGGGTCAGCCTGGTGGGAATCACGCCTAACTATATGAAAGTGGTGGCGCTGGACGACATTGTGGACAAAGGACAGGGCCGGGTCATCACCGAATTTGAAAACGACCACCGCCGCCAGGTGGTGATTTTGGGGCCGGAACTGGTCGAAAAGTTTTTCCCCAAGCTGGACCCGATAGGAAAAAGGGTCAAAATTGACAACGTGGATTTCACCGTGGTGGGCGTTCCCAAAAAACGGGGCTCATTTTTGGGTGACAACCAGGACCGCTTCGCCGCCGTTCCCTTTACCACCTACCAGAAATATTTTGCCAACAAGTTAGAGCCGTGGGAAGGATTGCAATTTTATATCAAAGCCAAAGATTATCCTTCGCTGGAACGCGCGCAAGACCAGGTGCGCGGCATTTTGCGCGCCCGCCGCCACGTCCCCTACCATGCCAAAGACGATTTCGGGATGTACACGGCCGAAACCTTAATGGACATTTTTAAGCAAATTACCGCCGGAATTTCTTTTACCCTGGTTGGCATCGTTTCCATCTCCCTTTTAGTGGGCGGCATCGTCATTATGAACATTATGTTAGTTTCCGTTACCGAGCGAACGAGGGAAATCGGCGTGCGCAAAGCTTTGGGGGCGCGGCGGCGCTCCATTCTTATTCAATTTTTGGTCGAGTCGGTTACCCTGGCTTTGGTCGGAGGAGCCATAGGCATCCTTTTGGGAGTATTTTTGGCCAAAGTAGTCTCCTGGACCACGCCGATTCCAGCGGCGATTGAACCCTGGTCGATTATAGCCGGGCTTTTGGTCTCCACCGGCGTGGGGGTTTTCTTCGGCGTTTTCCCGGCCGCCAAAGCGGCCAAGTTAGATCCGATTGAGGCCTTGAGGCATGAATAAATTCAACTGGGCGGAGGCACGCGAAGGAATCGCCCAGGCCTCCGAAAGTTTGCGCTCCCACAAAATGCGTTCCTTTTTAACCATCTTGGGCGTTTTCATCGGAGTGATGTCGGTCATCGCTATGGCCTCCATCATCGAGGGACTTAACCGCACCGTTTCCAACCAGATTCAATCGCTCGGCTCCAACGTCATCTTTGTCACCCGTTTCAAAATCGGTTTTTCCTTCGGTGACCGCTCGGAAGAGGAGCGCAAGCGCGAGCCGATTACCTATGAGACTGCCGAGGCGATTCGGAAAAACTGCCCGGCGGTGGATGCCGTTTCGCCGCAGAACTACTTTTTCGCCGATGGGGGAAACACGGCCACCTTCCGCGGGACGGCGGCGCAGCGTCCCTCGCTTTTCGGCACCGTGCCGGACTACGAACGGGTAAACAATCATTTCGTGGCGCTGGGGCGCTTTATTACCGACATCGATGACCATTTCAAAGCGATGGTCTGCGTCATCGGCACCGACGTGGCTGAAACGCTTTTCCCCAAATTGGATCCCATCGGCAAACAGATTTTGGTCAACGGGCATAAGTATATGGTCATCGGCGTTATGGAAAAGCGCAAAACCAATCTGGGGCGCAACGACAACAATTCCATCGCCCTGCCGTACGGCACCTTCGCCCGGATTCATCCCTGGGAAAAGGAGCTTTTGCTGGTGGTGCGCAGCCGCTCTTTGGCCGAGCAGGAGAAAGCCATAGATGAAATCACCAACGTTTTGCGCCGCCAGCGGGGCGTCCCTTACAACAAGCCGAACGACTTTGAAGTTTCCACCCAGGAGCAGCTTTTGGAAGGGTTCCGCTCCGTCACCGTCGGCATCTTCTTTTTGATGATTGGCATCTCCGGCATCGGGCTTTTGGTCGGAGGCGTCGGCGTTATGAACATTATGCTGGTCTCCGTCAAGGAACGCACCCGCGAAATCGGCATCCGCAAGGCGGTGGGCGCCAAACGCCGTAACATTCTCTGGCAGTTTTTAATCGAAGCCATCGCCCTTTCCGGCGCCGGCGGAATAGCCGGCATTTTGTTCGGAACCGGCTTGGCTCTGCTTATCGGGGCTACTACTCCTTTGCCTGCCGCCGTTTCTCCCTTTTGGGTCATTGTCGGTTTTACCGTTTCAGTTTCGGTCGGCCTTATTTTCGGCATCTACCCCGCCTATCAAGCGGCCAAAGTTGACCCGATAGTTTCTTTGCGCTACGAGTAGGTTTTCTCAATATGCGGTAGGGACAATTCATGAATTGCCCTTACAACACCTACCGTACCCTCTCATCCCTCGACTTCGCTTCCTCGACTGCGCTCGGAACAAGTCGGGACAAGCTAATAGCTGGGCATTTTAATTTGCCACAAAGGGGATACAGATTTTGCGTTCCCGTAGGGACGAGGTTTCCTCGCCCCTTTTTTTAAATCTCTAATCTCTGATCTCTAATCTCTGTATTTTTACGGGCAGGGGAAAGGAATGCCCAAAAAGACCTTGTTCAGTTCAAGCACAACGTCCGAAGAGGTTAAAATTCCGTTACAGTTGACATCGGCCAGTGTTAGCGGGCAGTCGCCCTCTCCCAGAAAGACGCAGTTTAACAGCAAGACCACGTCATAGAGGGTTAAATTCCCATCGCAGTTCATATCTCCCTTGGGAGCGGCAGCGCAGAGATTGGACAAGTTCTTTAAGACCGAAACGGTGTGGCGACCCGTGTTTGCCGTTGCCAAATCCTGGTCTCCATCCCCGTCTAAATCGGCGGCAAAGACGGAGCGAGAACCGTATCCAGTCCCATATTCAACTTTGGCGGCAAAAGTCCCATCGCCGTTGTTCTTTAAGACCGAAACGGTGC
>CAZSIT010000010.1:0-79578 GCA_964607165.1 uncultured Ignavibacteria bacterium | reverse complement strand
AGTCATCATCCGATGTAATCCCACAAACCTTATGCCGGACTCAAATCCGATGCGGCCAAATAAGCAAGCATTCCCGCATCCAGGTTCTCCCGCCTAAAAGCAGCAAGGTTCAAAAAAGTCGCACCCCGGCCCTACCGTTCAAAAAAAACGAAAAGCGGTTGACAGAAAGGGGTTTAGATAATACCGTTAAGGTGATGGAACAGAGGCCTTTGATTGGGATTACCTGCAATTTTAAGGACTTGGACCCCCAACGGGAGAAGCCGACGCCTTTGCCCTTCGATATGCTCAAGCAGTCCTATTCGCAGGCGGTCTGGAAGGCGGGGGGAATTCCGGTCATCCTTCCCAATTTGTCGGATAAACAATATGCGCTGGAAGTTGCGTCACTGCTGGATGGGGTGGTCTTTTCCGGTGGGGAGGACGTGGAGCCGGAGCGCTACGGCGAGGAACTGGTCGAGGGGAAGGACGTTTCGGTTTCGCTGGGGCGGGATACGTTTGAGTTCAACTTCTTCGGACAGGTATATGAACGCGGGGTTCCAATCCTCGGAATTTGCCGAGGGCATCAGTTTATCAACGTGGCTTTGGGCGGCTCGCTTTATCAGGACCTGTCACTCGCTCCGAAAGAAACATCTGAACATGAGTCGGACTGGCGCTACGGAACTTCCCATCCGGTCAAGCTGGATAAAGACTCGCGGCTGGCGGAAATTCTAAAAACTGTGGGGGTCGATGGTTCGACTTCCCTCACAATAAACTGCAACACCAATCACCATCAAGTCTTGAGCCGGTTGGGGCAAGGGCTGAAGGTGGTGGGCGTTTGCCCAAAGGATGGTATCATCGAGGCCTGCGAAGCGACCGATGGGCGGGCTTTGATAACCGTGCAGTGGCATCCGGAGATGATGCTGGAGCAGCCGGCGGGAGAGGCCTTGTTTCGCTGGATTGTCGCCGAGGCGAAAAAGGAATTGCAGGAGCAGCGAGAGTTCGTTTATTAGGGCTGATTGAATCATTGAGACATTGTACCATTTTATCATTGAATCATTGAAAACGGGATTATAGCCCTCCAACCCATCGCCCAGCCTGCCCGGCCAGGGATTCCTCGCTTCCCTCGACTCTGCTCGTTCACGCTGCGCTCAACGCAAGCGGGACAAGTCTCCCAGCATGACAACTTGATGAGGGTTTTTGATTGACTATCTTTCGGCAATGGCCAAAAATCTTTCGAAAATACGGCTCTGTTTAGTGACCGACCGGCCCGCCGTTGGCGGGCTGGGGAGCCGCTCGCTTTTTGACGTGGTGCAATCCGCCATCCGGGGTGGGGTGGATATGGTGCAGCTGCGGGAAAAAAATTTGGGGATGCGCGAGTGGCTGGATTTGGCGACGGAACTGGCCAGACTCTGTCGGAAACGTAAAGTGTACTTTATTGTCAATGACCGGGCGGATATTGCCTGCGCTTCCGGCGCCGACGGGGTGCATTTGGGACAGGATGATTTTCCGGTCAAAGCAGCGCGCAAAATTCTCGGGCGGAACAAAATTATTGGAAAAAGCACGCATTCGCTCCAGGAGGCCCGAAAGAGCGCCATAGAAGATGTTGATTACATTGCCGTCGGGCCGATTTTCTGGACCACAACAAAAAAAATTGAGCCCGCCGCAGGCGGGGTCGGACCGGAGCTGATTGCGCAAGTGCGGAAGTTTGTCAAAAAGCCGATTTTGGGAATTGGCGGAATAAAGCCGGAAAATGCGGGGCTGGTTCGGGCGGCCGGGGCGACCGGCGTGGCGGTAGTTTCGGCTTTGATGACGGCGCCCGATATTGTTGAAGCCGCCAAGCAATTCCGAAAAGCGCTTGACTAAACCGGCAATTTTGGCTACCCTAATCAGCTTGCAGTTGTTGAAAATGAAACTGAAAAAAATCCTGGTAAGAGCTAAAAAGTCAGCCGGTTGGGCGACCCTGCTGTCGTTAATTCTGTTTATTCAGGTAAGCGCTCAAGAGATAGACGGGCGTAAAGCCGCCCTCGTTGCGCGGGATAACGTGGCTTTGGAGACCGCGGTGGACCCGGATGAGTATGTAATTGGGCCAGGGGATGAGATTTTGGTGGGTCTTTGGGGAGGGGTGAATCAGCTTTTGCCGGTAGCGGTGACGCCCGAGGGGACGGTTTTGATTCCCTCGGTCGGAGAGGCGAAAGTGGGGGGATTGACTTTAACGGATGCGAAAAAGGAAGTTCGCGCGGCGATAACCAAGCGCTACCCGACTATCGAAGCTTCGGTCACTTTGACAAAGATTCGGGAGGTAAAGGTGAAAGTTTCCGGAGCGGTCAGTGTGCCCGGCGTTATTTCGCTGCCGGCCTACAGCCGAGCGTCGGAGGCGATTGCCAAAGCGGGAGGGCTGGCCACCAGCGCTTCGAAGCGGAATATCGAACTGGTGCGGCAAACGGGAGAGAAAAAGCCGGTCGATTTGCTGCGCTTTGAGCGCACCGGAGAAGGGAGAGCCAATCCGCGGGTGGTGGAAGGAGACCGGATTGTTGTGCCGTATCGAAGCACGCCCTGGGGGGAAATTTTGGTGGCCGGAGAGGTGAACGCTGGGGGAGTCTTTGAACCGAGGTTGGACGATTCATTGAAAATTTTAATCGCCATCGCCAGCGGGCTTACCGCGGGGGCGGATTCCGCAAAAGTGGAGCGGGTTTGGAAACGCGAAGGAAAGACCGAACGGGAAATCGTCGATTTGCGGACGTTGAATCTGCACGATATTGCGGTTCGGCCGGAGGAGCAGATTTTTGTGCGCTCCCTTCCGGGGCTGGCGCCCAAAGCGTTTGTTTCGGTTAAAGGGGAGGTGGCTTTTCCGGGATATTACGACATCGAGGAAGGGAAAACCAAAGTTTCGGAAGTGATTGCACGGGCGGGAGGGTTTACGCCGCGGGCGATCCTATCTTCCGCCTACATTTTGCGGGGAGGGTACTTCGACCCTCTTTTTGAAATCGGGGACAACGTGAATCCGGCGTTAATCGAAAAGATGAATAAAGAGGATTTGAATTTTTATTTGGAAAAAAACCGCTGGAAGGGAGCGGTGGTGGCGTTCGATTTCGTCGGGCTTTTCGAAAGAAAAGACCCGGGCAAAGATGTCCCGCTCTATTCCTGGGATGAAATCAACGTGCCGCGAACGTCCGGTTCGGTCTATGTTTTGGGCCGGGTGGCGAGGCCGGGGCTTTTGAATTTCCGCGGAGACGACCGGCTGGGGGACTACATCCAGCGGTCGGGCGGCTATTCGGCCGGGGCGGATAGGGGAAAGGTGAAAATTTTGAAATCGGTTTCGGGAGGATGGATTAAAGGAAGTTCCGGCAGCCGGGTGGATGCGGGAGACGTGGTTTTGGTGCCGCGGAAAGAGACGCATTTTTGGTCCACCTTCAGGGATGCAATGGCCGTGGCGGGGAACGCGGCGGCTTTGTTTTTCGTAGTGCGGGAGGCGACCCGATGACCCGTTTGGAAGAAATTCCGGGCTTTTCGCCCGAACGCCCGGTTTTTTGGGAAACTTTGGAAGTTATTTTTCGCTGGAGAAAGTTCCTTTTCTGGGCGGTTCTGACCGTTACCCTGCTGACCGGTGTGGTTGCTTTTCTTCTGCCGAAATGGTATCGGGCGACAGCCAGTATTTTGCCGCCGGAGCGGGCGGCGGTGGATATGAACTTGAGCTCGATTTTCCGAGGGGGAGTGCCATTTTTGGGTGGGGACCTGGCCATTCCGTTTGCCGCTTCCCCTTCCGACGTTCTGGCGGCGGTGGCGCAGTCGGATGCGGTTTTGATTGGAGTGGCGGCCGACCTGTCGCTCTCCAAGGTTTACCAAATTCCTTCCCTGGAGATTCTGCTTAAGGTTTTGCGGGGAAGCCTGCAGGTGAAGACCACGACCGAAGGGATTGTGCAAATCGCTTACGAGAACAAAGATCCTAAACGGGCGTATGAAGTGGTTCAATCCCTGCTGGCCAACCTGGATCGGGTGAACCAAAGGCGGGGCTCGACCAAAGCCCGGGCGACCCGTCTTTTCGTGGAGGGACGTTTAAAGGAAACCGAAAAGGCCCTGCAGGCAGCCCGGGATTCATTAAAGGCTTTTCAACTGGCCAACAAGGCACTGAATTTGGACGAGCAGACCAAAGCCCTGGTCTCTTCCGCCGGGGTTTTGAAAGCGCAGATGTTGGCCGACCAGATTCAACTTTCCGGTTTAAAAGGGGAGCTTTCTGAAACCCATCCGGAGGTGCAGAAGTTGGAAGCGAAAATTGCCTCCACCGAAAAGGAGTTAAAAAAGCTGGAGGAAAAGGGGAGCAAGGGGTCTTTTTTAGGCGTGGCGATGGCGGCTTTGCCGGGCTTGTCGCAGGAGTTTGCCATCCGGCTGCGGGATGTGGCCGTTCAAGAAAAGCTTTACGAGCTTTTGAGCGAGCAGTACGAGCAGTCGAAAATCCAGGAGGCAAAGGATACTCCGACCATCTCGGTTCTGGACTATCCGCGCGTGCCGGAATTTAAGATTCGGCCTAAACGGTTAAAACTGATTTTAATGGGTTTTTTTGTTTCGCTTTTTGTTACGCTGGCTTTGGTTTTAACCCGGGAGTATTTTGAGCGGATGAAAACAGCCGATCCTTCGCGGTATCAAGCCGTAGCTTCTTTAGCCTCGCGCATACGGGCAGAGCTGCCGGTTTTTCGCAAAAATTCGGGGGGAAACAGTGGATAAAACCAAAGTCGGACTAATCGGTTTGGGGGCCTGGGGGCGAAATTTGGCGCGCAACTTTGCCACTATGCCTGATTGCGAACTGGTGATTGTCTCCGATTCTGATGCGGCCCGGAAAAAACTGGTGGCGGAGATTGCGCCGGCGGCCCGATTTGTAACCAATCCGGAGGAGGTTTTCGCCGACTCTTCAATTCAGGCGGTAATCGTTTCCACGCCGCCGGCGACGCATTTTGAGTTGGGTAAGAAAGCGATTATGGCCGGAAAGGACCTGTTCGTAGAAAAGCCTTTAGTGTTAGATGTAAAAGAAGGGGAAGAGCTGGTACGACTGGCGGAAGAGAAGAAGCGGGTTTTGATGGTGGGGCATATTATGGTTTATCACCCGGCGGTATTGAGGTTGAAGGAGTATATCGACAAAGGAGATTTCGGGAACGTTTACTACCTGTACGCCTCGCGCGTCAACTTGGGCAAGGTGCGCGACATCGAGAACGCACTGTGGAGTTTTGCGCCGCACGACATTTCGATGGTGCTTTTCTTTTTGGGGCGGATGCCGGTGCGGGTGACCGCGACCGGCCAGGCGTATTTGCAACCAGGGATTGAGGATGTTTGTTTTTTAACCATGCATTTTGAGAGCCGGCAGATGGCGCACATCCACGTTTCCTGGCTGGACCCGCATAAAGACCGGAAGGTTACCATCGTCGGCAGCAAAAAAATGGCGGTGTTTGACGATTCGGCCAGCTCCGAAAAAATCTGGATTTATGACAAGGGGGTTAACACCCATGCCGATTATACCACGTACGGAGAGTATCTGGCTTTGCGCTCGGGGGATATTTTGATACCGAAAGTGGAGTTGAAGGAGCCTTTGCGTTTGGAGTGCCAACATTTTATCGACTGCGTGCGCACCCGCAAGACTCCCCGCTCGGACGGCAAAAATGGGTTGGAAGTTTTACGGATTTTAGAAGCAGCCAATCGCTCGCTGAAAGCGGGCGGGGTGCCGCAGAAGTTATAAATGACGATTGACGATTGAAGGATTGACGATTGAAAGCTTCTAAGGAGTGTAAATGGCGAATAAAATAGCGAAAACGGCCAAAATCGGAAAAGGGACCAAAATCGGAGAGTATTGCGTCATCGGCGCGAAAGTAAAAATCGGCGCCGGTTGCGCGATTGGCAACGGGGTGGTCATTCATCCGGAGAGCGAAATCGGCGCCAACGTGCGCGTCGACGATAATACGGTTATAGGCAAGCAGCCGATGCGGGCGGCTAATTCGGCGGTGACCAAAGAACAACAATTGCCGCCGGCGAAAATCGGGGAAAATTCCATAATCGGCACTTCGGTGGTGATTTATGCCGGTTCGGTTCTGGGCAAGAGGGTTCTGGCAGCGGATTTGTCCACCGTAAGGGAAAACGTCAGCGTCGGCGACTACACCATTATTGGACGGGGCGCCGCCATCGAAAACTTTTGCAAGGTTGGTTCTTACTGCAAGTTAGAAACTAACGTTTATATCACCGCTTATTCGGAATTAGAAGACCGGGTATTTGTGGCGCCTTGCGTGGCAACTTCCAACGACAACTTCGTAGGCCGCACCAAAGAGCGCTTCAAGCATTTCAAGGGAGTCACCGTCAAAAAGGGCGGACGCATCGGGGTCAACGCCACCATTTTGCCGGGGAAGGTAATCGGCGAAGACACCTTGGTGGCGGCGGGCGCTCTGGTTACCAGGGATACGCCGCCGCGCAAAATCGTGGCCGGTGTTCCCGCTAAAGTATGGCGAGAGGTGCCGAAAGAACAGTTGTTGGAAAATCAGGAGTGGAAATGAATAATGCGACTAGAAATTCGAACCTCACCCTTCGACTACGCTCCCTCGACTTCCCTCAATTACATTCGGGACAAGTCGCTCGGGACAAGTAGAATGGAGAGGGAAGGGCACGGCGTGCCGTGCCCCTACGATATAAACAGAGATTAGAGATGAAAGTTCCTTTGCTGGATTTAAAAAGACAGTATCAAACGATAAAAACAGAGTTGGATTCGGCGGTTCTGGGCGTTTTGGCGCATACCCAGTTTATACTTGGCCCGGAAGTAAAACAGTTCGAGGAAAAGACGGCGGCTTTTTGCAGTGCCAAGCATGCCATTGGGGTGGCTTCCGGCACGGATGCCTTGCTCTTGGCTTTGCGGGCCTGCGGCGTCGGTTCGGGGGACGAAGTCATCACCTCCACGTTCTCGTTCTTTGCTTCGGCAGGGGTAATTTCGCGGCTCGGCGCCACACCGGTTTTTGCCGACATCGATCCGAAGACCTACAACGTCGTCGTCGCCGAGATTGCCAAAAAGATTAGCTCCAAAACCAAGGCGATTATGCCGGTGCACCTCTACGGACAGATGGCGGATATGGATCCGATTCTGGAGTTGGCCAATTCGAAGAAAATTCCGGTGGTGGAAGATGCCGCGCAGGCAATAGGCGCCAAGTATAAAGGGAAAAAAGCGGGGATGTTGGGCCGCTTCGGCTGTTTTTCCTTTTTCCCCAGCAAAAACCTGGGCGGGTTGGGGGACGGAGGGATGGTTACCTGCCAGTCGGACGAGGATGCCGAGATGATTCGCAAGCTGCGCGTGCACGGCTCTAAGCCGAAATATTATCACAGCCTAATCGGCTACAACTCGCGGCTGGATACCCTGCAGGCGGCGGCGCTTTCGATCAAACTCAATCATCTCGAGAGCTGGACTGAAGGACGGCGCAAAAAGGCGGCGCGCTACACCCAGCTTTTAGCGGGTCTGCCGGTGGAAACTCCATTCGAGCCGGAGTATAATTATCACATCTATCACCAATACACGCTGGCCGTGCCGAAGCGGGATGAACTGCGAAAGTTTTTGTCCCTGCGGGAAATTGGAACGGAGATTTATTATCCAATGCCCTTGCACCAGCAGGAGTGCTACGCAACGCTCGGTTACAAAAAAGGGAGTTTGCCCGCGGCCGAGAAAAGAGCGGCAGAAGTTTTGTCTTTGCCGATTTTTCCAGAGCTGACCGAAGCGGAGCAGGATTTTGTGGCGGCCTCGATTCGGGAATTTTATCGCGAGTGATGCGCATCGTTTCGATAGTCGGCGCCCGGCCGCAGTTTATTAAAATTGCGGCGCTTTCGCCGGTTTTACGCAGAAAGCATGAAGAAATCATCGTACACACCGGCCAGCATTACGATTTTCTCCTTTCGCAGGTTTTTTTTGACCAGTTAAAAATCCCCAAGCCGGATTATTTTTTGGGAGCCGGGAGGGACACCAACGCCAAACAGGTTTCGAAAATGGTGGCGGCGCTGGACGATTTGCTGCCGCGCTTGAAACCGGACTTGGTTTTGGTTTACGGCGACACCAACTCGACTTTGGCGGGGGCTTTGGCTGCGGTTTACAACAACCTTCCTTTTGGCCACGTGGAAGCGGGCCTGCGCAGCTACCAGAAGGAAATGCCGGAAGAGACCAACCGGATAGCCGCCGACCACCTGGCCGATTATCTTTTCTGTCCCACTCCCCACAAGGTAAAAATTTTAGAATCGGAAAAAGCCCGGGGTAAAGCGGTCTGGACGGGCGATTTGATGTTGGATGCAGCCTTGCGTTTTCTTCCGCTGGCGCGTGAAAATGGGTTGGATTCAAAAATGCCGTTTTCGCCGGGTGAATACATCTACATCACCCTGCACCGGGCGGAAAACGTTGACACCCGGCCGCGGCTGGGGCAGGTGGTCAAGATATTACAAGCGCTCAAAGAGCCGGTGGTTTTTCCGATTCATCCCCGCACCAAAAGCCGGCTGGTGAAATTTGGGTTTTGGGAGCAGGTCAGGCGGCTTAAGAATCTTTGGATGATTGAGCCGGTCGGCTACCTGCAATCGCTGGCGCTTTTGGACGGGGCGCGCTACTGTTTGACCGATTCCGGGGGATTGCAGCGCGAGGCTTTCTTTTTCGACCGTCCCTGTTTGATTTTGCGTTCCACCACCGAGTGGCCGGAAATCCTGAAGGGAAATTTCAGCCGGCTGGTGGATTTAAATGCCGCGGCGGTTAAAAAGTGGATGGCACGGGAAAAGGGGAAAAGAAGCTATCCCTTGCGCCTTTTTGGGGGCGGCCAGACCGCCGAAAAAATCACTGCCTTCATCTCCCGACTCTGATGGAAGAAAAGAAGGAATACCATATCGGCCGGGCCACTCTGTCTCTGGCTTTGGGAGCTTTGGGTTCGCGGGGGATCGGTTTTTTGCGGGAGGTGGTGGTGGCCGCCAAGTTCGGCACTGGGCGGGCGTTCGACCTGTACGTGGCCGGAACGGCCTTTCCGGTTTTTCTTTCCACCATCTTTCTTTATGCTTTGCCGGACTACTTGATTCCTTATTTTTCACGTTTGAAGGAAAACCGACCGGCGGCTTTGCGCCGGTTTTTACTGGGTGCCCTTGTAGGCGGAATTGCCTTTTTGGGACTGCTTTATTTTTCCGCGCCTCTTTTAGTGCGGCTGTTTGCGCCCGGATTGCCTAAGGAAGAAATTCCATTTGGGGTAAGGGCATTCCAAATTCTTTTGCTTTTCATTTTTGGGACATCGATGGAAGCAATTTTACGAAGCTACTATCAGGTTGAGGGGCGTTTTGGACTGACCGCTTTTTCACCGCTTCTGTCCGGCTTGGTGGTTCTGGCGTCCGTGTTTTTCCTTTCCGGCAAACTTTCGGTATATGCTTTGGCCTGGGGATGGGCGATTGGCAGTTTGGTTCCGGTCGGGATTATGCTCGTTTTTCTTTTTGTTGGGAAGAAAGGAACTTCTAATTCGTTTACCATTGGGCCAACTTCTTTTTCGCCCGCATCATATAAAGACTTTTCGTTTATTCTGCTCTTGGCTGTTTTGGGACAGCTTCTGCCGTTGACCGACCGGTTTTTTGGCTCCTTTTTGCCCCCCGCCTCCTTGTCTGCCTTTTATTATGCTTCCCTTCCGATTCTGTTTCCGGTTGGGATTTTGGTTTATCCTTTGGGGTATGCCATTTTCCCCAAGCTTTCGCAAAAGCTGTCGGAGGGGAAAAAGGAAGAAGCGGCCGAACTTTTGACCAAGGCTTTGGGATGGGCGAATTTTATTTTGATTCCGATGACGGTACTATTTCTCTTCGCTCCGCGGGAAGTAATCCGCCTCCTTTTTCAGAGAGGGATGTTTGATTCCGGCTCCACCGAGTTGACCGCCGCCTGCTTGAGGGTTTTTGCGCTTCTGCTTTTGGCCGGCGGATATACGTTTGTGCTTGCCAGGACTTATTTGGCAGAAGGATTGGTAAAACAGATGGCATTCCTTTTTTTGGTGGCTGTTTTAGCCAAAACAGCTTTCGCATATTTAGGTGTTAAGTTGTTCGGGCTTTTGGGGCTGGCGGGTGCGGCAACGCTTGCGGTTATCCTTTTGGCGGTCCTGCAATTCCGGTTTTTGCCCATGCCTTTACGTGGCTTGGTTGGTAAACGGGCTGAAGTTTTGAAGCTTGCAGCCGTCTCATTCGCGGCATTTTGGGCGGCACTTTTTTCCGCTCGGCTTCTAACGAATTCAAGTGGTAATGGTTACAGTGCGATACTTTTCGGCTTATTTTTGTTATTTTTTCTTGCCGGATGTTTCGCCGTGCGGGTTTCGGAGATAAGGGAAGGGTTTGGTTTCTTTCGTGAAACAATTACAAGGTTGACCGTATGGAAATTTCGCAACCGCTCACTATCTCGATAAGCCAGAATAAAAAGCTTTTAGGGCTGGCTGTAACGGCTGCCTTGGTTCTGATTGGGTCTGCCTTTTGGTCACTGGCTTTGACAGGAGCGATTTTGGGTGCCTGTTTAGCGGTCGGGTTTTTGTTTAACCGTACTTTGCGCCTTTCTATTTTTCTTTTCACTCTATTTTTTGAAAATTTTTTTCAAAGAAAAGTTGGTGTGGATTTTAACGTGGCAGGCCTCCATCTTATGCCGATGGACTTAATGGCTGGACTTTTGGCGTTATCAGTTCTTTTGAAACAAATTATGTCCGGCAGAAAAATCTGGGAACGCACGGGGTTGGAGATGCCGATAGCCCTTTTTATTGCCAGTCTTGCGGTAAGTCTTATCCGTGCCCTTAACCTTTGGGCCGGAATAGTTGGGCTTGGCCATATTTGCTTTTATTTTATGGCTTTTTATGCTTTAGTTGTCGACTGGAGGGAGGTCCCAGTTCAAAAGTTATGGCGGATTTACCTATGGTTGGGTGGAATCGCTTTAGTTCCGGCTCTTTGGGGGTTTTTTGAAAGCGGCGGAGGTCGCTCCTTGGGGTTTTCGGGGTTAAATCTACCCCATCTAATTTTGCCTATAGTCTGTTTCGAGCTAGTTTCCATTACACTCTTTGGAGGAGTGTGGCGTTGGCTTTTTACTTTAACTCTTTTTCTGACGATAGTGGCTAGTCAGACTCGCGGAATCTGGATTACTCTGGCCCTCGTGATTTTGGCCTGGCCCTTTGTCGGTTATTTTTTGAGGCAAAAGATTTCGATGGGTTTGAGGATGCGACGAATTGCCTTAAGTTTTTTAGTGTTAGCTCTTTTGGTAACAGTGTTGCAATTTTTCGTTTCGCCTTTTCTCGGTACAGTGGAAGAGCGAGCCGGGCAGGTAGTGGCTCAGAGCGGCACTGTCTATCTCCGGCTTTTCTTGTGGGGGCTGGCGCTTAAGCTGTTTTGGGCAAATCCGCTTTTGGGTGTCGGTCTGGGGCAGTTTGCCAGCGCCGTAGAGCAATTACCGGAAATGAAAAACTTGCCCGTGTTTGAATTGACCCGCGGCCTTTCCGCCCACAACTTAATGCTCTCGTTTTTGGCTGAGTCCGGCATAGTTGGCGTCACAACACTGGTAATTTTATTCGGTGTCGTTTTGCGGCGGGCGTGGAAAGCCATCCACCAAGCCCGCACATTGGAAGTAGCCGGTTTTGGGTGGGGGCTATTTCTCGCTTTATTTTCCATCGTGGTTTCCAGCGTCTATGCTGGAACCTGGGGATATCAGTTTATGTTTTTTTTGGCCCTTCTGATAATTTTTGAACGGCAACTCAAGGCATCGCATCCAAGAGAAAATGCAAGTTGAGCTTTCGGTCTTTATTGTCCACTACTATGCTGAAGAATGTTTGCCGAGGCTGGTTGGCTCTATGGAGAAGTTTTTGTCTGACCACTCCGCTGAAATTCTGGTTTGGGATAACGGCAGCCAAAATGGCAAGCCGGAAACTTTGGCGTCTCCGTGTCCACTCATATGGCACGATTCTTCAAAAAATATCGGTTTTGCCCGAGGGCATTTGTCTTTGGCCCAGAAGGCGTCTGGAAAGCGTTTTTTAATTGTGAACCCCGACACTTGGTTTGCACCGGGCAGTTTGGAACTGCTTTGGAGGGCTATGGGCGACGATACTCGGATAGGAATGGTGGTCCCTCGGGTGATCTACCCGGACGGTCGCCTGCAACCTTCCGTTTTCCCGCCATACTCCTTTTGTTTTGATTTGCGCAAGTCATTTTGGCTTGAGGGTCAAACTTTCCTCTGGCCTTCCCAAAGGCGGTTGTGGAAAAAGCTCGCTCGGGCTGAAGAATCCTTTCCTATCGGCTGGGCTTCGGGCGCATGTTTTTTGATTACTCGTGAAGTTTGGGAGAAAACAGGGGGATTTGACCCCAGCTTTTTTTTTGGGGGAGAAGATGCCGATTTCTGTCGTAGGGTTTGGACGGTTGGCTCTGAAATCTGGTGTGAACCTCGCGCGGTGGTGCTGCACCAAGCGGGTCAGAGTATGCAAAAAGAACCTGGCAACCGAATTTTATACTATTATCAGAAGCGACTCTACTTTGCGTATAAGAATTTTTCTCGCTTTCGGTCTTTCCTTTTAACTGCAATTTCATCTTTTGAGCTGGCTTACAAGTGGCTTGTCGGAGTGTTATTAGCTGTTTTCAAGCCGAGGTGGAAAGAGAAGAAACGGGGATACGCGGCCGCTTTGTGCCTGATATTTTCGAGCCGCTATAGACACCCAGGAGAGTGGGTTGAAGATTGGATAAAAGACGGCCCCCCAGGGACAAGGGTTAAGGTATGAACATCCTTTTCGCCACTTTCTACTTTCCGCCGGAGGTCGGGGCGCCGCAGCGGAGGATTTGGGAAACGGCCTTGGGGCTGAAGAAAAAAGGGCATAGCGTTCAGATATTGACCGGTTTTCCCAACTATCCGCGAGGGGAAATCATTCCGCCGTACCAGCGACGGTTGTATCAGCGTGAAAATATGGATGGCATTGAAGTTCTGCGTGTCTGGCACGGCGTCAGCGGACGGAAGGGGAAGTGGGGGCGGGCTTTTTCGGAGGGAAGTTTTGCTTTTGCAGCCATATTAGCTTCCCTGTTGGAGCAGGCGCCAGAAGTAGTTGTTGTCGAATCTCCGTCTCTGCTTTTAGGTTGGGTGGGAATGGTTCTTAAAAGAATGCGCCGGACCTCCTTTGTTCTGCATATAGCTGATCCGGTTCTGGTGGCTGCGGTTGGAACCGGGATGATGGAAAAAGGCCTACTTTTCAGCGCTTTGTCCAAGATGGAGAATTGGTTTTATCGTATCGCCGATCGGATTGTGACCGTCAGCCCGGGAATTTGCCGGATTCTTTACAACCAGGGCGTACCCGCTTCGAAAGTTATGGAAATACCCAACGGAGTAGAAAATAGTGTCTTGGAGCATTTTCAAAGGATGGATTTTGGCTTTAACGGCCAGCCGGCGGAGATTAAAGCCGTGTATGCGGGAAATCATGGCAAAGCCCAAAATCTTACAACCGTCCTGGAAGCGGCGGCCCAGCTTTCCGGGCGGGAACCGGTTCATTTCTATTTATATGGGGACGGGATCGAGAAGGGGGAATTGCTTCGCCGGGCCAAAGGGCTCAATCTTTCTAATCTGGAATTTTTTGAACCGGTGCCGGCGGACCAAATGATAAAGATTTTAGCCAAAGCCGATGTCTGGCTGGTTCCTTTGGCTGACCGCGCCGAACTGGAGTGGGCAATTCCCTCCAAGCTACTTGAAGGAATGGCGGCGGGGAAACCGGTGATTCTCTCGGCGCGGGGGGAGTCGGCCAAGTTGTTGCGGCAGGCACAAGCCGGTTTGGTGGTTGAACCCGACAACCCAAAGGCGCTGGCCGAGGCCATTTGCCGAATACGAGAAAACCCAGACGAGGGTAAACGTATGGGCGAAAATGGGCGGGAGTTTGTGCGCCAAAACTTTCTTCGTTCGGTTCTGGTTGATAAGTTGGAAAAGCTCCTCGTGGAAGTGGCTGAGGAAAAACGGCGAATAGAATGAGCCAGGACGACGCCGACCGTTTTGCCTTTTACAAGCCGGAAGTGGTTTTTTTTCGGCAGTCGCTTGAACGGGAGCTGGCCGGCTTTTTTCGAAAGAATGGACTTTTGGATTTGGTGGATAAAAAGATTTTGGAAGTGGGGTGCGGGTGGGGGAACTGGCTTTTGCTTTTTATGAGCTGGGGGGCAAGGCCGGGAAATCTTTTTGGGATCGATGTTTTGCCGGAGCGGATCGAAAGTGCCCGTCAACGGCTGCCGAAAAGCGAAATCGTTTTGGGCCGGGCGGAGAAACTTTCCTGGCCGGACGGTTTTTTCGATTTAGTTTTTCAGTTTACGCTTTTTTCTTCCGTAGTTTCAGCCGAGGCGCGAAGGGAGATGGCCGCTGAGGTTTGGAGAGTTTTAAAACCGGGGGGATATTTTGTTTCTTTTGACTATTTCTGGGCCAATCCGAATAATCCTTTGACGGTAGGAATTGGGAAGAAAGAATTGCAGCACTTATTTCCACAGGCCAGCTTTTACTTTCGCCGCCTGGGGCTGGCGCCGCCTTTGGCCCGGCGGATTGTCCCTATTTCACTTTCTTTAGCCCACTTTTTGGAAAAAACTCGTATCTTATCGGGACATTATCTGGCGTGGACGATAAAGAAAGAGGAGAATGGTTGAACCAGGAAGTTTTTAAGCTGGAGAAAATAGTGGAAGGGAAAAGAATGAAACAGGTGCCTTTTTTCCGTCCCTCGGTGGACGAAGCCGAAATCGAGCAGGTTCGTTCATGCCTGGAATCGGGCTGGCTGACTACCGGACCAAAGACCAAGAAGTTCGAGGCGGAAATGGCGGCCTATCTGGGCTGCCGGCAGGCCTTGGCGGTTAATTCCTGCACGGCGGCTTTGCATCTGGCTTTGGTATCAGCCGGAGTGGGGAAAGGGGACAAAGTCGTTACCACTACCTACACTTTTGCCGCCAGCGTGGAAACCATCGTCCACGCCGGGGCGCAGCCGGTTCTGGTTGATATCGACCCGGCTACTTTAAATCTCGACCCTATTAAGGTTGCCAAGAAAATTGACCGGAAGACCAAGGCGATTGTGGCGGTGGATATCGCCGGGCTGCCGTGCGAATATGGAGTTTTGCAGCCTTTGGCCAAAAAGAAAAATCTTTTTTTGCTGGCGGACGGGGCGCATTCTATCGGAGCCGGTTACAAAGGCATCAAGGTCGGCAAGTTGGCGGACGCCACCGCTTTCTCCTTTTATGCCACCAAAAATTTAACCACTGGAGAAGGGGGGATGTTGGTCACCGATAATCCGAAACTGCACGCTATGGCTTCCAAGTTGGCCCTGCACGGGATGTCGCGGGATGCCTGGAAGCGGTATTCTTCCGAAGGGAGCTGGTATTATGAAATCGAAGCGGCCGGCTTTAAATACAATATGTCTGATTTACAGGCGGCGGTCGGGTTGGCACAGCTGACGAAATTTCCGGCTCTGCAGAAAAGGAGAGAATATCTGGCCTCGTTTTTTGACCGACTTTTGACACCTTATCTGGATATGATGGAGCTTCCACCGCGAACGGAGCATACCGAGCATGCCTGGCATATGTATTTTATCCGCCTGAAGCCAAAAGCGTTGAAGATCGGCCGGGATGAAGTTCTCAAACAGCTGACGCAAAATGGCATTGGGGTGGGCGTGCACTTTATGCCGGTGCATATGCATCCGTTTTATCGGAAGTTATTGGGGCATAGGCCCGCCGATTTTCCAAATGCGCTGGCTACTTATAAGCGGATTTTCACCGTGCCGTTTTATCCGGCGATGAGCGATGAGGATGTTGAATATGTCTCTTCAACTTTGGGCGGAATACTTAAGGCCAACTACAAGCGGGTGGCCGTTCCGGTCAGACTGCTAAAAAAAGAGAATAGAAAAGCGGAGCTTTTGGTTTAGTGCTGGATTTAAAATTCATTCGGGAAAATCCGGAAAAAGTGCGGGCCGGGCTGGCGGCCAAAAACGAGCGGCGCAGCATCGACGAAATTTTGCAGTTAGACCTTCGCCGCCGGCAGCTTATCCAAGAGGCGGACGCTCTAAAAGAAAAACGGAATAAGGTTTCGATGGAAGTGGCGCGTTTAAAAAAAGAGAAGCAGGATGCTTCTTCGATAATCGCTGAAATGAAGACTGTTGCGGATAAAATCTCTGCTTTCGACACCGAACGGCGCGGGATAGGGGAAAAGATTGAAGAACTTTTATGCTGGATTCCAAACCTACCGCATTCCTCCGTGCCGGTGGCCAAAGATGAATCGGGAAACACCGAAGTGCGAAGCTGGGGGGAAAAACCGAATTTTACTTTTACTCCGGCGCCCCACTGGGAATTGGGGGAAAAATTGGGGATTTTGGACCTGCCCGGGGCGGCCAAAATTTCCGGGGCGGGATTCATCGCTTTCACCGGCTGGGGAGCGAAGTTGGAGCGGGCCTTAATCAATTTTATGCTCGATTTGCATACCCAAAAACATCAGTATCGGGAAATCTCCCCGCCGTTTCTGGTTAACCGCGCTTCGATGTTCGGCACCGGGCAGCTGCCCAAGTTGGAAGAGGATATGTATCGGCTTGGGGAGGATGATTTGTTCTTGATTCCAACGGCCGAGGTGCCTTTGACCAATCTTTTCCGGGATGAAATTTTGCCCGGGGGCAAGCTCCCCGTTCGCGTTACCGCTTACACTCCCTGTTTTCGTCGCGAGGCGGGGACCTACGGCAAGGAGACGCGGGGAATTACCCGGGTGCACCAGTTCGATAAGGTTGAATTGGTGAAAATCGTGCGGCCGGAGAGTTCTTACGAGGAACTGGAGGCGCTGGTCAAAAATGCCGAAGCCGTCTTGCAAGCTCTGGGGCTGCATTATCGCGTGCGGCTTTTGGCTTCCGGGGATATGTCGTTTGCCTCGGCCAAGACATACGATTTGGAGGTTTGGGCGCCGGGGATGGGTATGTATCTGGAAGTTTCTTCCTGTTCTAATTTTGAGGATTTTCAGGCGCGGCGGATGAACCTGCGTTTCCGTCCCTCTCCGGATTCCAAGCCGGAACACCCGCACACTTTGAACGGCTCCGCCCTGGCCTTGCCGCGCACGGTTATCGCCCTTCTGGAGCAATTTCAAACCGAGGCGGGGACGGTAAAAATACCTGAAGTACTCATTCCGTACCTGGGGGCCAAGGAGCTTTTGTAGTTGGCTTTTTTTACAAAGAAAAATCAGGAATTTTACGGGCATCTGGGAGCGCCGCTTATATACCGGGCCTTTTTACTTTTTGGGGTCATCGGCATTGCGGTAGTTTTCATCACTTACACGCAGGATGTCATCTTCCGCTTGAAAGAAGAGGAGACGCAGAACGTCGAAGTTTACGCCAAATTATACCAGCAGTTAATCGACCCGGAGTCCTCCAACAGCGATTTTAATTTGATTTTCGAGAACATCATCCAAAAGGGAAGATTTCCAATGGTTTTTTCGGATTCGGCCGGCACCCCGCAGTACTGGAGGCTTGGGGATATCCGCCTGGACACGGTGACGCACAAGACGCCGGAAATTTTGGAAAAAGTTAAAAAGGGGATGGAACGGATGGATAAACAAAGAGCTCCCAGGGAAATCCGCTATCAGGGGCAGTTAGTTTTGCTTTTTCATTACGGGGACCCGCCCATCGTCACCCGCTTGCGCTGGATGCCCTACGTGGAACTGGCTTTGGTGGCTATTTTCATCGTTGCCGGCTATGTCGGTTTCCGCAACATCAAGCGCTCCGAGCAGCGGCATATCTGGGTGGGAATGGCCAAAGAGACCGCCCATCAGTTGGGCACTCCGCTTTCCGCCCTGATGGGGTGGGCGGATGTTTTGAAGGAGAAATGCCGGGAAAAGGGGGACTCTTTGGCGGACGTTGCGAACGTAGCCGAGAAAATGGAGGCGGATATTGAGCGGCTGAAAAAGATTGCCGTGCGTTTCGGCCAGATTGGTTCGATTCCGGAAATGAAACCGGCCGACTTGAACCAGGTTATTTCCGATTCGGTCTCCTATTTCCGGCTGCGGCTGCCGCATCAGGGAACCGGCGCGGTCATACGGGAAAGTCTGGGGGAGCTTTCAAGCGTGGAACTTAATCCCGAACTTTTCGGTTGGGTTTTAGAAAATTTGGTTAAAAACGCCTTGGAAGCGGTGGATTCGCGCCTGGGCGTTATTGAAGTGTCAACCGGAGTGGAAAACTCCGGCAAGTGGGTGTGGATTAGGGTTAGCGACAATGGGAAGGGGATTGCCACAGCCCAGCAGAAGCGGATTTTCAATCCCGGTTTTACGACCAAGAAACGGGGATGGGGATTGGGATTAACCTTGGCCAAACGGATTGTTGAAGAGTATCATAAAGGAAGGCTGGTTTTGGAGGAAAGCATGCCGAACGTGCGGACAGTTTTTAAAATCACGCTGCCGGTGAAAAATTTGGCTTAGTTGGCAAAAGATATGAAGGAAGATGTAAAAGAGATTCTTTGGGTGGACGACGAGATTGAGCTGCTGAAGTCGCATATCCTGTTTTTGGAAGGCAAGGGCTGCAAAATCACTCCGGCGGCGACGGGGGAGGATGCTTTGGTTTATATAACCAAGCAGCCGTTTGATTTGGTGCTTTTGGACGAGCAGATGCCGGGGAAAGATGGTTTGGCCACCCTGGAAGAAATTAAAGATGCCAAGCCGAATCTTCCCGTAGTGATGGTGACCAAATCGGAAGAAGAAAACATAATGAACCAGGCCATCGGCAAGAAAATCGACGATTATTTGACCAAGCCGGTCAACCCAAGCCAGGTTTGGTCAACCATCAAAAAAGTTCTGGACGCCAAAAAAATCCGGGGCGGGCAGCTGGCGCACGATTACATCGCCGAGTTCAACCGGCTGCGGGGAATGCTCTTCGGCCAGATGCATTGGAAGGATTGGATGGAGGCGCACCGCAAACTCTCCGAGTGGGATTTGGAGATTGCCGCGCATCCGGAAGTGGGCCTGGCGGCGATGCATTTTGGGCAGAAAAAAGAGTTCAACGTCGAATTTTCCAAATATGTGGAGAAGGCTTATTCGCGCTGGGTGCAGGGGGAGGATGCGCCGCCCCTGTCGGTCAACATAGTGAAAAATTATCTATTTCCGCATCTTTCGCGCGGGAAGCAGGTTTTTTTTGTGGTTGTCGATTGCATGCGGCTGGACCAGTGGCTGATGATTGAGCCTTTGGTGCATGAATATTTTAACATCCAGCGGGATTATTATTATTCGGTTCTGCCCACCGCCACCCCCTTTTCGCGCAACGCCATTTTTGCCGGGCTTTTTCCGGATGATATCGCTCGCGTGGATGCGGAGGCCTGGAGCGTCAATTCGAAAGACGACACCTCGCGCAACCGGCACGAAAGGCAGTTTTTGGATGCGCAAATGTCCCGGCTGGGATTGAAGCTTAAAGGGGAGGCGAAATACGTGAAAGTTTTGGACCAGGCCGAAGGGGATAATCTGGCGCGCAAGATTTCAAATTACGCCGAAGCGCCTTTGCTTTCGGTGGTCTATAACTTCGTGGATATGCTGGCGCACGGGCGTTCGGAGGACGAGATTTTATCCGAGCTGGCGCACGACGAGGCGGCCTTCCGCTCGGTTATGCAATCCTGGTTTCTGCATTCCTCCCTTTTCGAGCTGTTAAAGCAGGTTTCCAAGCAGGATTGCGCGGTGGTAATCACCACCGACCACGGCTCGGTCTTGGGCACCCGCGCGGCCTTGGCCTACGGCAAGCGGGATGCCTCCACCAGTTTGCGCTACAAATATGGCGACAATTTGAACTGCGACGCCAAACAGGCGGTTTTAATCAAAGACCCGCGCCGCTGGCGGCTGCCGGTGTTTGGGATTGCCACGACCTACATCATCGCCAAAGAGGATTACTATTTCGTATATCCCACCAATTTCAACGAGTATCAGCGGGCGTATAAGAACTCTTTTCAGCACGGCGGGATTTCGATGGAAGAGATGATTCTGCCGGTGGTAACACTGACTACCAAATAGTTTTGGTTCCTTCCCATACCGTTTCCCATTCTCCGGCTGAAACGTTTGAGCTGGGGAAAAGATTTGCTGCGACATTAAAAGCGGGGGATGTGGCGGCGCTTTTTGGCCCTTTGGGGGGCGGCAAAACCACTTTCGTCAAGGGCGTTGTTTCCGGCCTTGAATCCAAGGAGGTGGTGACCAGCCCGACTTTTGTGTTACTGAATGTTTATTCAGGTAAAATTCCTGTTTATCACTTTGATTTCTATCGTTTAGATAATCCATCCCAGTTGGAGGCGCTAAATCTGGGCGATTATTTTTATGGCAACGGAGTTTGTTTAATCGAGTGGCCGGAGATGGTTTTGCCGCTTTTAAGCCTGCCGTTTTATGAAGTTCGATTCGAATTAGTCGGCGAGACGGAGCGGAAAATAGAGATAAAGAGGGCGGGATGAAGTGAAAATATTGCAAAACTGCTGCGCCCGGTTCGCCCCTACGAAAGACAGGGGTTAGAAAAACAAAACGGGCGACCACGGGGAGTCGCCCCTACGAAAAACACCCCCTCGGCCGTTGGCCGGCCCCCCTTAAATACAGGGGGACAGCAGGGCGAGGCGTGCCTCGCCCCTACAAATACAAAACAAAAAAACGGGCGCATTGCAATGCGCCCCTACAAAAGCATTAGTTGAAATGGAATTTATGGGCAGGGGAAGGGGGTATTCAGAAAGACGCTATTCAAAAGGATAACGACATCAGCGGCGGAGACATAGCCATCGCAATTGACGTCGGTCAAATTCAAAGCGCAGTTGCCGTAGCCCAAAAAGGCACAGTTGAGCTCGAGGACGATGTCGTCCAAAGTCAACAGGCAATTGTGATCGAGGTCGCCGAGTTTGTTTGCGCAGCCGGTGTTGGAGAGATTTTTTAACACCGACAAGGTGTTGTCATATTCATTTGCGATTATTAAATCTTGATCTCCATCGTTATCTAAATCCGAAGGGAATAATGAATAAGGCCAATATCCAGATCCATATTCGACAACATCGCCGAAGATTCCAGTTCCATTGTTTTTCAAAATTGACACAGTTCCGTGGAATGGATTAGTGAATACAAGATCAATGTCTCCGTCGCCCTCAATATCCGTTGCCGCGACAGACCGGGGGTTCTGACCAACCAAATAGTTGGTTTTAGATGGAAAGGTGCCATTACCACTATTTGTAAAAATATCAATTCCTCGAATCTCACCTTTGGCAACTGCTAAATCATTGTCCCCATCTTTATCAAAGTCGGCCACCGCTACCGAATTTGAACCGAGTTCTGCGTAGTAATACGTTGCGTTTGAAAAGGACGCATCCCCGTAATTTTTAAGCGTCACTATTTTACCTGAACCGCCCTCCTTAACTGCTATCAGATCGTAGTCTTCGTCTCCATCTAGATCTGAAGAAGTGATGAAAATCAAAGGCGAGTGATCGGTTATGTAGCTGTGCTTAATCGAAAAATTGCCAATGCCATCATTCTTTAATATTAGAATTGTGCTATCTTTTGCGATTGCTAGATCTTTATCGTCATCGTTGTCAAAATCGGCTGTGGCAATGGCCGCACAGCTGCCGATATTGTAATCAACTTTTGTTGGAAACGTCCCATCTCCTTTATTCCTTAAGATTGAAATTCCCGTTAGGTTCTGTGCTGCCAAATCATTGTAACCATCCCCATTGAAGTCTGCAGCAACGACGAATGTGCCCACTTGGTCATAATCAACTTTTGTAGCAAAGGACCCATCTCCATTGTTTTTCAAAACAGAAAGGTAGATAGGTATATAAGGAAGTCCCCATCTAGAGCTTGCCGATACTAAATCAGGAGCACCGTCGTTGTCTAAGTCTGAGGCTATAGCTATAACAGGTGAGTAGCCAAGATTGTATGTGCTCGGACTTACAAAAGTTCCGTCTCCTTTGTTCTTTAAAACGCCAACCATCCAGTTTTGCTCGGCTGTAACGGCCAGGTCCAAATCCCCATCATTGTCAAAGTCAGATCCGGTCATTTGGCCGTTATAGAAACCCATTGGATAAACGGCTTTTTTGGAAAAAGTCATGTTTCCATTGTTTGTTAAAAGTAAAACAGAAAGAATCCCGGCGTTGAACGTGTTTGTAAGCGCTATATCCTGGTCACCATCTTTGTCAAAATCACCTGAAAAGAATGAGTGAATTGTCCCACCAACATCCACGAAGATTTTTATATCAAAGATGCCGCTTCCATTATTTTTAAGAAGCCAGATACCAGAGGTATAGAAATTTCCATGATCTTGTACAGCCAAATCTAAGTCTCCATCCCCATCGAAGTCGCTTGAGGCAATGGAAAAAAGATATTGTCTAGGTCCGACCAAATAATCGACTTTTGGGGCAAAGGTTCCATCTCCGTTGTTTTTTAGAATTGAGACTGAACTTGTATCTGGTGAGTAAATCTGCCCCGCGTTGGCCGTTGCTATATCTTGGTCGCCGTCCATATCAAAGTCTGCAATGTACATCGAATTAGGATTAAATCCGGTGCTGTAATCAACTTTTGGAGCGAAGGTTCCATTTCCATTATTTTTAAAGATAGAAGCAGTATTGCCGCCTCCGTAACTGCTGCCCCCATTTGAAACGACAAAATCTTGATCGTTATCCCCATCCAAATCGGAAGCAGAAACGTATGTGGGACCGCTACCAGTTGCGTAGGATGCACTATAGGAAAACTCTGCATTGCCGTTATTTTTTAGAACCGCAGCGTTGTTGCTCGTATAGTTTGCAATAATTAAATCTAGATCTCCGTCTTTGTCCACATCCGCGGCACAGACTGAGCGTGGCCTTACTCCTGCCGTACCATAAATTCCTTTTTCAGTGAAGTAACCTTGCCCGTTATTTTTTAATATGACGACGGTATTGGCATAACTGTTATAGTGAACAACAGCCAAATCGTCGTCTCCATCGCCATCCAGGTCTGCCGAACAGAGGGAATAAGGGTTTGTATCTACCTCATAGCTTAGCCAAGTATCAAAAAGAGGCTGAAAAGCGAAAAGAGAGGCAGAGACTGCTAACAGGAATGCAACTGTAAAGAAGCTTTTGAGCTTCAAAAATCCTCCTTCAAGGCACTTGCCTTGGGATTGCCTTTCAGTATAAAATTAATAACGATATTTGGGATTGTCAAGCGGAAAAGGGAAAGACGCCTCACCCCTTGCCCCTCTCCATAAAATGGAGAGGGGTAGGATTGTGCTACGTGTCTCTACGGGCGAACACCCCTCGACTACGCTCCCTCGGCTAAGCTCGGGACAAGTCGGGACAAGCCCGAACCGGGAATGGATTCGGCTACGCTCACCACAAGGGGGGGAGGGCGAAAACGGATTCGACTGCGCTCACCGCAAGCAAGGTTCGCCTCTACGAATGCGAATGCAAAAGCGGGCAACCACGGAGGGATTGCCCCTACGGTTTACCCCCTCGGCCGTTGGCCGGTCCCCCTTATAATACCCAGACGGGCAGGCCCTAAAGACAAATGCTCTCGGGCAAGCAGGGGGACAAAGAAAAACAGGGATTGGGGATTAGAGATTAGGGATTAGCCCCCACACCACGCCCAGATTCTTCGCTTTGCTCAGAATGACATTGAGAGAGGGAAATGGGCAACGACAGGGAGCTGCCCCTACTTCAAGAAGACCATTTTGCGGATTTGGCGTTCCGCCAAGGTCTTGAGTTCATAAAAATAGAGGCCGGAGGTGGCAACGAGACCGTTTTCAAAAGTTCCGTCCCAGCTTATTTCATTTTTTCCGGCGGGCATTTCTCTGTTCAAAAGGGTTTTTACCGGTTGACCAAGAATGTTGTAAATCGTCAGCGTTACCGGCTGGCGTTTCAAGAGCGTGAAGCTGATTTTAGTTCCGGCGTTAAAGGGGTTGGGGTAGTTTTGGAACAACTCAAAGGTTTTGGGGCGGTTGGCGCCGCCGCGGGGAATGTCGGTCCCGGACGGAGAATAAACCAGCAGCGTGCCGTTGGTTCCGCAGGCGTATCCGTGGGAGGCGTTTAACATATTCACCGAGAAAAGCTTGCCTGGAGAGCCGGGGATGACTTCCTGCGCCCAGTTGTTGCCGCCGTCGCTGGTTCGGAACACACGGCCTCGAATCCCATCCGTGCCGACTATCCAGACATTCTGGGCATTGACAGCATCAATATCTGAAAATTGGAAAAGAGCGATGGTATCCTGGGGCGTCCAGTTGGCTCCCCCGTTGGTAGTTTTGAAGATGGTGGCCGAGGAAACTCCGCAGGTTTGCACGGCCCAACCGGTATCGGTATTGATAAAATCAGCGACTATGGTAACGGGCGCAAAGTCGCAGGTATCGGGCAGGCTGCGGTCTTGCCAGTTCATCCCACCATTGGTTGTGCGCAATATAACCGTAACCTTGGAGCCGACTTGGGTGCTTTTTCCGGCAACGAAACCAAAGTTATTATCCAAAAATTGCACCGAGGTCATTGAGACTGAATCGTTAGGGAAAGGGAAGCGCCGAAGGGTGGGAGGGTTGGTTACCCAATTGTCGGAAGTTACGGCCACAAATGGAGAATCGCCCACGGCCCAAGCATTGGTCGTATTCGTAAAATGAACATCCGCAGGTCGCATCGTTCTTAAGTCAGGCTCGACAACCAGCCAGTTTATACCCTGGTCAGTTGTGCGCATAATCGAGTCGCCCCGCAAGCCGTAGAGGAAAGAGAAACTCAAGGCTTTTAGTTTTAAGGCAGGAATGGTGGTCTCGGCGCTAAAGAAGTTGCCGGAATCAAGGGAGCGAACGGAATGGTTTATTGGATTGCCAGAAACGGAGCCTAAGGCCAAAGAACCAGCCGCAACTATGCTTCCTATTGTATCCGCCGCATCAACGCCCGAAACAGTTTTTTTTTGCCAGTTCGACTGAGCGTAAACGAGAAACGGCTGCAAGAGCAACAGGGCTGAAAGGGCGGCGACTTTTTTCATAGCAATAGCATTCCTTTCATTTATATAATACACAAATTCTTTGTTGAAACAAAGTAAAAAATTAGTTTTCAATTGGCCTGAATAAGTTCGCTTCCGATTTTCCGCAAGCTGGACAGTCTTTTTCGCACTCTGAAGAGTGCGCCGGAGGGCTGGTTTAGAGTGAGAAGGAGGGTTTGCCCCGCCAAGCGGGGCGCCGGAAAGGGATTGGCTTCCTTTCCTTCGCCCAAGGAGCCACGCCCCCGAAAACTCCTGAAAGCGAAGATTACATCCTTTAGCTAAAGACGTTAAAAATTATTACTCATATATAGAAACACCACACTCCGGGTTTCCAGCAAGCTTGACAAGAATTTTTAATAGATTACCATGCTGCCGATGATTTCGAAACATTTTTCGGCGGGGGATAGAGCTGCTTTGGCGATTTTAGCCTTTCTGGTAATCGTGGGAGTAGTTTTTAATTTTTACCGAAACCGGAAGGAGACGGTTTTGCCCTCCGCCACCCTTTCGGCCATCGAGCTTCCCCCCCTCTTTTTTGTTACAGTTGAGAAAAAAACCTCGAAAGCAAGGTCAACCATGCCCTTGGATTTAAACCGCGCCAGCGCGAAAGATTTGGAAAACCTGCCCACCATCGGGCCTTCTTTAGCGGGGAAGATAATCGAGTATCGCCAGAAAGTAGGTCGGTTTAGACGAGTGGAGGAGCTAATGAAGGTTCCCGGAATCGGCGCCAAGAAGCTTTCGCAGATTAAACCTTTAGTGCGGGTTTTACCCGTGGAAATCGTTCAGGGGAAATCGTAGATGAAAAGCTGGCAGAAAGAAGCGGTCGGGGTTGAGGTTTTTACAAAGGGGGCGCGTTTCGTCCGGCTATCCCTCCGGAAAGAAAAAATCGAATTAAAGGATTTTGGGGAAAAGATTTTTCCCAAAGAGCCTTTAGATTTCCAATGGCTGGCGGAAGAGCTGGGTGGGGTTCTTTCGGGAGCGCGGGTGAAGATTTCTTTTTTGGGACAGAGCTCTCAATCGTACCGGCTGTGCCTTCCGGAGCGGGTTTTGTCCGCCGGAGAAGAACAGCTGAAGTGGGAACTGGCTCAAAAGGTCAGTCCCAATAGTTCCGATTATGATTTTTTTATTCATTCAATCGGAAAAGAGTCCTTTTTAGGGACGGCAGTTCGAAAGGAGGCCTTCGAGCGGGCGGCCGTTCCTTTCGCCCAGAAAGGAAATTTCGATTTGTCTTTTACCAGCGCCGGTTTTGCTCTTGTTAATCTTTTTTTCTCCTCCGACCTGCCGCGGGAAGAAACGGCCGCTTTGGTCAACTTAGGCGAGGATTTTACCACCCTGGTGGTTTTGGATAAAGGGGAGCTTACCTACGTTTCGGAAATTGCCGTTCCACCGGGGTTGGGCGCTCTTCCGGAGGGGGAATTGGCTTCCACGCAAAAAATCCTGCGCGAATCACTTTTGGAACGGTTTGGAATTGAACTTTCCACCTTGATTCATTTGCTTGGTTTCCGGGCGACCGAGGCAGGGCGGATTGATACGGTTTATCTTTCGGGGCCGGGAGTGACTCTGGGAGATTTGTCCGCGTCCATTGGGCAGATGGGAGGAGTGCGGGTGGGCCATCTTACCCCGCCGGTAACTTTTCCGGAAGGGGAGATGCCGGAAAAATGGGCGATGGCCGCCGGCCTGGCAATGGCTGCTTTAAATGAAGGTAATCCATCTTTGCAATCCGGTTATTCGACTTTAGGGGCCGGATTGTGAGTTTGCGGATTGGTTCAGGCACGCTTAAAGGCCGGAAGCTGTCTCTCCCAAAAGGAAATCAACGATTCAGTTCGGCGCGAACTAAAAAGGCGGTTTTTGATTTTCTGGCGCCGTATCTGGATGACGCCCGCGTTTTGGATTTGTTCGCCGGCGCCGGCGGGTTGGGCATTGAAGCGCTTTCGCGCGGGGCGCGGTTCTGTCTTTTCGTCGATTCCGACAGCCGGGCGGTCGCCGCACTGAAAAAGAATTTGAGCGCTCTTTTTCCTGCCGATTGTTACGACGTCTGGCCGCTGGATTTTCGGCGGGCTTTGGAGAAGCTGTCAAAAGCCGAAGAAAAATTTGACCTTGCTTTCGCGGATCCGCCGTATAGGCAGGAGTTTTTGGACGAGTTTTCGGTTTTTCTATCGAACCATTCGATACTGAAAGAAACCGGCATTCTAATGATTGAACATTCGAAAAGAACAAAGTTTTCGGAGCCGGACCATTTACCGCTCTGGCAGGCTCGCCGGTATGGGGATACGGTGGTTTCTTATTTCCGGGCGAACGGATGAGAAAAGCTCTTTATCCGGGCACTTTTGACCCGGTTACCAACGGGCATTTGGACATCATTGACCGGGCTTTGGAGCTTTTTGACGGTCTGGTTGTGGCCGTGGCTGAAAATCCGCAGAAGAAGCCGCTTTTTTCGCTGGCGGAACGGGCGGAATTTTTACGTAAGCTGCTGGCCGGAAAACCAGCCATTGAAATAACAAGCTTTGAAGGGCTGACCGCGCATTTAGCCAAGGAAAAAAATGTTACCGCAATTGTTCGGGGGCTACGGGCGGTGTCCGATTTTGAGTACGAATTTCAAATTGCTTTGATGAATCGGCGGCTGGCGCCGGAGGTGGAAACCGTTTTTTTGATGCCTTCCGAAAAATACACCTATCTAAGTTCGACGGTCATAAAGGATGTCTTTTCGCACGGGGGGGATGTTTCGGCTTTCGTTCCACCGGTTATTCTGGAGGCGCTTAAGAAGAAGTTCAACAACAAGTAAGGAGTCTTAAACGGTTGTTTTTGGGCTGAAACGGCGAAAAACTGCCGACCGGGGCTTGCGGAAATCATTTTCCGCAAAAGCAACTTGCTGTAAGTCAATGAGTTGCAAATAAATTACTTTTAAATTTTTTGGTATGGTATTTGACAATAAGATAATTGCCAAGAAGGTGTTGAAAAGCAAGCGGGTTTGGAGGTTGGTCATACATCCACCTTTGGATGGATTTTTGAATATGGCGATTGATGAGTTTTTGTATGAAGAAGCAGGTAGCGGAAGAAGGCCCCCTACTTTACGGTTTTACCAATGGGAAGGGGATTGGGTTTCAATTGGGTATTTTCAACGGCCGGAAAGAGCTTTGAATATTGAGAAGGCAAGGGAGCTGGGAGTGAACTGGGTGCGGCGTCAAACGGGCGGAAAAGCGGTGGTGCATTCCGAAGATTTGACTTACTCGTTAGCCGCCGGTGATGCCCAGAGGTGGGGCTGGCCGTCTTTAAAGGAAACCTACCGGCAGGTCGCCTGCGCCCTTGCCTCCGGTTTTAAGCAGGCTGGCTTGCCGGTAGATGTTCCGAAAGCAGCAGAACGAGCCTTTGGTAAACAAGGGAAATTTAATGACGGCGTTGCGCCGGTTCCCTGTTTTGCGGTTGCTTCCGACTATGAAATTACGGTTGGTGGAAAAAAGTTGGTGGGGAGCGCGCAGTATCGTTCCGGCGATGCTTTTTTGCAGCACGGGTCGATTCCGCTTACGAATTACAACCGGAATTTGGCGGAAGAGGTTCTGACCGCCGGCCGCCGGAGCTCCAGCTTGAATTCCCGTTACACGACCATCGAGGAAGCGGCCGGCGGGCGGCTTGGCTCTGACAGTGTTATTCGGGCTTTAAGAGAAAGTTTTGGCCAGATATTTGAAGTTGATTTTGAGGAGGAAGAATTGGGCGCTGGTCAAATGGAGGCGGCAAGGGAGCTGGCGCGGGGGAAGTATGCGACTTTGGTTTGGAACGAGGGGAGAGGGTGCAGTCGGGATACTGGTAGGTTTGAATCTTTTCGAAAAAAAGGCCGAAAGCGCTTGACAATTTCTTGAGCGGTTTCGTATTATACGTGGAATGTTTGGGAAAGTTTCGGGAAAGTTGAAGCAGAGAGAGAGACCAAAGGCCGCAGCAGCGGGAGGTTTTATGAAGAGAACGATTAAAATTTTGGCACTTATGACGGTTGCAGCAGGGGTTTTACTTTTTGCCGCTCAAGCGGTTTTTGCGTCAAACGGCCGGATTGTCGGTCAGGTTTTCGACAAGAAGAGTAAAGAGCCGTTGATTGGTGCTCGAGTAACGCTTCTTTTAAACGGCAAGCCGAGCGGGCAGGGAGCGATTAGCGATGTTAGCGGAAACTTCATCATTTTGAACATTCCTCCTGGAACCTATGCAGCTAAAGTTACCTACCAGGGTTACGGCGAACAATTGGTCAAAGATATCAAAATTCAGACCGATCAAATTGCGGAAGTAGGCCGGCTTCAATTGGTGGAACAGGCGATTCAGGGAGATACGATAGTGGTAGTGGCCAAAGAGCTCGCTAAGGTGGACAAACATGTAACCACCAGCCAGAAGATAGTCTCGGCGGAGGAGATAGCCAAGCTTCCGATTCGCAACGTGACCGACCTATTAAAGCTGCAGGTGGGGGTGACGGTTTACAACGGCCAAATTCACGTCCGGGGAGGGCGGAGCGAGGAAACCATCTACGTCATCGACGGGGTGGAGGTGCGCAATATTTTGACGGGAACTTCCGGCCGGGGACAGATTCAATCTTCTAACATGGGAGTGCCAACTTCCGGCATTCAAGAGTTTACCTTTCTTAAGGGAGGTTTTGACGCTCAATACGGAAACGCCACTTCGGGCATAGTCAATATCTCCACCAAGGAAGGAACCACCGATCGGACGCGGCTGCATTCCGAATACTTTACGGACCGATTCGGTTCCCCCACTTTAAACAAGTATTCGTTTAACTCGGATCAGGTACAATTTTCGCTTTCCGGGCCGGAGCCGTTTCTGGGATGGATTTTCCCTAAATTGCTAAAATGGAACACGGAAGGGAAAGTGGCTTACTTCATTTCTGCGCAGATGGACAAAACCGACACTTACCTTTCGCACAACAGGCTGGCGACGCCGCTGACGCAAAAAACATATCCGGTTACGCGCATTCTGGGAATCGGCATTCCGGACCGGATGTCGAATACCAACAACGTTCAGCTTAAATTCACCATCAAGCCTTCCGGGCTTTTGAAATTGAACGTGGATTGGAAAAGCGAGTTTTTGCGGTACAATTATACGGGTTCGGGCTTTGTCTGGAGGAACCGCTACTCTCCGGAAACGGCCCCGGTGGTTAACGACCGCACCAACAACTTTAGCATCTCGGCCGAGCATACGTTAAGCAAAAACAGTTTTTACCGGGCGCAGGTTTCGCATTTCGTTAAACGTTTTCTTGAACGGCCGGGAGACCCGAATAATCCAGCCAACGGAAAAAACCCCGACCTTTTCTTATTTGAAGACGAATTTGAAAGCTTTGAAGATAACACCGACGGGCAGTACGACGTGGGGGAATCGTTTTTTGACAAAGACGGAAACGGATCCCACGACGAGGACGAGCCCTGGGTGGATGCGGGGGCTAACGGAAAATGGGATGACGCGGAGCCCTTTTTGGACACTTTCCGGGACGATACCACCGCGGACGGCAAGTCTGTCTATACTCCCCCCAACCCGCTGACCGGTTTTCCGGGAGACCCTTTTGAGGATGTGAACGGGGATGGGGTATATGAGGCGGCGGAGCGGTTTACGGACACCAATGCGAACGGGCGATTTGACATCGAGCGGCGCAGAAATTGGAACTTAAACAGCACCACCAATGCCCCCGAGCCTTTTCACGACGGGGATTTGATACTGGGGGAGCCCTTCATTGATATGGATAAAGACGGGAAGTTTGGTCCGGGTGACCGGTTCATTACCTGCAACTGTCCGGAAAACCAGGATTTGAACTTTGATTCCAAGTACGACGGCCCCAGCAGCGCCTATTCGCCCGGCCTGCCTTTCCGGGATTTGAACGGGAACGGGATTTATGACCCGCCGACGGGCGGGGTGTGGCAGCCGGGGCAGCGGTACATCGACGCGAACGGCAACGGGCAGTATGATTTAGGCAACAACGGGTTTGCCGCGCCGGGAGGGTACCTGCAGCAGACCTTCTACGAGAATTCCTCCACCACCAAGACCACGGCGAAGTTTGACTTTAATTCACAGATTGCCTCGCATTACTTTTCGAGCGGTTTTCAGCTGGATTTGACCAAGCTGACGATGGCGCAAATCAGCTATCCGGCCACGCGCTACTCGGGGATACCGGACTTTCAGGAGTTTGGGGACCGGGGTATTTTCCGCGATTTTTACACCCATCGGCCGATTATCGCCGATGTATACGTCGGCGACCGGGTGGAATACGGACAGCTGATTGCAAACCTGTCTTTGCGCTACGATTTCTTCTTTCAGGCTTCGGGCCTAAACGACATCCGAGCGGCGGAGCCCTTTGCCAATCAGGTTCAGGACCCGATACGGAACAAAATTTCGCCGCGGATGGGATTTTCGTACCCCATCAGCGAGCGGGCGAAAGTGTTTTTCAATTACGGCCACTATTTTCAACTGCCCAGCCTAGATCAGTTTTACCAACGTTCGACCCAAGGAGGCTCGGCGGCCAAGTTAATCGGGAATTTCAATCTGGATTACACCAAGAAAATTAAATATGAGTTTGGAAGCGAGGTGCTGCTTTCCAACGATTACCGGGCGGTTTTGACCGGATTTTATAATGACGATTTCGGCCTTGTCAACACGCAGACCACCCGGTTCGGGGCGGATCAAGTGACCGATTATCAAAATTTGGACTACGGGCGCACGCGGGGGGTGGAGGCGGAGATTTCGCGGGTGGGAGGGGGCTATGTGCAAGGGTATCTGGACTATCAGTATTCGATTGCTTTAGGAAAGAGCTCTTCGGATGCTTCCAACTACGTGAATTTACTTAATGCCCAGGAGATTCCGATTCAGGAATTTCCGCTGGACTGGGACCAAACCCATCAGATAACTTTGAACGTGAACGTCAACGTTCCCAACGGCGACCATCCGAAACTTTTCGGGTTAAAAATGCCGGACAACTGGAATTTGAACTTCATCTGGCAGTACGGTTCGGGGTTTCCTTTCACCCCTTCGGCGCTTTATCCGGGCCTGCCTACGGGACGCAATGATTTTTCGCGCACCGGTTCCCTACGGAAGCCTCCCACCAGCCAGGTGGATTTGCGGTTTCAGAAGTCGTTTAGAATCTGGAAGCAGGATTACACCCTGCAGCTCTGGGTCAACAACCTGTTTGATCGCAAGAACTGGGCCCCGACCGGGCCTTTCCAGAACACCGGCCGAACCAACACCAACCGGGTCATCGGTATAACCGACTATAATGTGGTGACTTTGGGAACGCCTTTCCAGAACGATCCGCGGTTATTCGAACCGGGGCGCAACATTAAGTTGGGGTTATCGGTTGACTTTTAGTCGGGACAAACAGAGAATGCAGGCTTTGGCATAAGGAGTGAAACAGATGCGACTAAAGATAAACAGGGCGTTGGGGATATCCCTTCTCCTGGCTGCCTTTTTGGGGCCGGCGGGGCTGGCGCGGATGAAAGAAGGGGTTCCGACGGCGGGGAGCCTGTTTTCCACCGGCGGCGGGTTATATAAGGTTGCCGCTATTCCCAACCAGCAGCAGTGTACGCACAAAGTCGGGCGGTTGTGGTTCACCATTACCAACTATGGTTTCTTTGGCAACCAGGGCGATTTACGGTTGTTAGACTGCTTAACCGGAACGTCCACCTCTTCGGCCGAATTTCCGGGGGGGTCGCGGGTTGAATATCTTTTTCAAGGGTGTATGTGGATCGGAGGGGTGGTGGACGGGGACACCGTGGTTTCGACCGGAACGGACGGCTGGGCGGTGGATGATTTTGAGCTTTGGCCCGACCTGGGGGCAAACGGTGAAATCATCAAGCGTTCAACCGTCAAGGGGAGCCCCTATTACAGCCCTAACGCCGTTTCGGATTTGGATTTGATTGCCACGATGTATGATACCTTGACCAGCCCGCAATTCGTCAACGCCGATCCGATTGACCAGCGGCCGCACAAGCCTTTGGGGCTGAAAATCGTGCAGAACAGTTATTCCTGGTCGGCGGGCTGGGGCCAGGATTGGATTATGCTGGATTATCAAATCGTAAACATCGGCCGAAGAACGTTAAAGAACATTTACCTGGGCGTTTTCGTGGATGCCGACGTGGGGCATCCTTCCAGCGGTGCATATTATCAGGACGACCTTTCCGGGTTTAAGGTTTCGGTGCCGAACGACTTGGTGCCCTCCTGTCCGGATACCATTAATATAGCTTATGTTTCCGACGAAAACGGGGATCCGAAAAACAGCAACCAAATTTTCACCTCCACCAGCCCCACGGCGGCCACCGGGGTGCGGGTGGTGCGGGCGCCGGGAGGATTGAGCAACGTTAAGACTTCCTTTAACTGGTGGACTCCCAACGGCAACGTTGACCTGGACTGGGGCCCGCAGAAGGCTCCGGGACGGCAGAACAGTTCCGGGGGTCTGGGGCAGCCGGAGGGGGATAAGATGAAATACACTTATCTCTCCAATCAGGAGTTTGATTACGACGAAGTGTTCAGCGTCATCAACCAGAGCGCGGCAGGCTGGCTGCCTCCCCTTAACCCCCAGCTTAACGCTATTGACATTGCCAACGGTTATGACACCCGCTATTTAGTATCCTTTGGGAGTTTCAACCTGTCGCCGGGGGATACTTTGCCTTTGACTTTGGGGTACATTGCGGGGGAAGGATTCCACCGGGATCCGAAGAACTTTGCGGATAATCTTCCCACCAATAAGGATTTTGAGAACCTCGAGGGCGAAGTATTTAAGTATCAGGCGGGGTTGGACTTTAGCGCCTTTGCCGGAAACGCGCGCTGGGTGCAGCGGGTTTATGACAATGAAACGCTGGAGGATACCGTTCTGTGCGGCGAGCCGCCGCAACGCGTCCCCCGGCAGCATGGAGATGGCATGCCAGACTTTAGAGGGCCGCAACCGCCGCCCCCTCCGGAATCTTTGGATTTTGTTACCGGGCCGGGAGAAGTGGTTATCCGCTGGTTCGGCAAAAATACCGAGACCGCTCTGGATTCCTTCAGCAAAATCGAGGATTTTGAGGGATACCGCATTTCGCTTTCCACTGATGGGCAGAACTACACCACCATCGCCTCCTTCGACAAGGTGGATTGGAAACCGTACATTCATAACAAGGCGAAATGCCGCTGGGATCCGGCGCCGGCGCAGCCTTTGAGCTACGAGGAAATTCAACAGATTTATGCCAAAAAGTGGGACACCACCGGGACTTTACAGATTGACCCGGAGCGCTACAACGCGCCTTCGCCCTCCGGGTCTTCCTGTCTGAACGACCTGGGGTTTGACGGCCCCGGGCGGCTGCCGGACACGAGCAAGACCGCTTTGAACATCCGTTTCTGCGCCACCTGTGGCTCAAAGTCGAAGGCGATTGACACCGTTTTTTACTTTGCGCGCCAGGACTACAATTTAGGTTTGGGGGCGGCCAAGCTTTATCCCGACTCCACGAACGACTTCCAGTACTGGTATCAGTATAAAATTAGCGGCCTTTTTCCCTCGCAGTCTTATTACATATCGGTGGCGCCTTTTGATTTCGGCTCACTTACGCCCAATTCCACAATCGACCCTTTGGAGGCGACTCCCAACGCCAGCGCCAAAATCGTTTATGCTTTGCCCACCGAAGCGCAGCGCGAGTCTTTGGAGTTGAAAATTTCGGCCTATCCGAACCCCTACCGGATTGACGAGGATTACAGCCATTACGAAGATAAGAACCTGGCCGCCGGACAGGTGCAGAGCTCGAAACGGCTTAATTTTATAAATCTCCCGGCCAGCTGCATCATCCGGATTTACACTTTGGACGGAGACCTGGTGCAGGAAATCAAGCATGAGAAGGATCCAGCCGCTTCGAACGCGGGATTTGACCAGTGGAATTTATTGACCCGCAACACGCAAACGGTGGCGGCGGGGCTTTATCTTTACACCGTGCAGCCGACCGGGGCTTACGCCAAGGAGAAAATCCATGTGGGGAAAATCGTAATCATCCAATAAATTCGAGGTGATAAGAGGTGATAAAATGAGAGAACGCACACTAAAAGTTTTTTTACTGGGGGCGGCCATCGGGTCGTTTCTTGCCGGGAACGCGTGGGGACAGGCCAAAGTGGGGACGGCGGGCCTGCAATTTCTGGACATCGGGGTATCGGCCCGGGCGGTGGCGATGGGGAACGCTTTTGCCGCGGTTACCAACGACGTTTTTGCCATCTATTACAATGCCGCCGGGCTGGCGGCTTTGAGCCAGCGGCAGGCGGCTTTTTCGCACATCGATTATCCGGCCGGCATTCATTACGAGTTTGCAGCCCTCGGTTTTCCGATGCGGAAGTTAGGCGGGGTGGTGGGGATTTCCGTTTATGATTTTCAAAGCGGCGACATTCCGATAACCACCTATAACTTTCCTTCCGGCACGGGAGAGATTACCCACGCCCAGGATTTGGCTTTGGCCGTTACTTTTGCCCGCTATTTGACCGATCATTTTTCCTTCGGCTTAACCGGAAAGTATATTGTTGAGAGTTTGGCGGACCGCGAGGCTTCCGGCTGGGCGGCGGATATCGGGACTTTGTATGAAACCGGTTTTCGAAACTTTCGGATAGCCATGCGGATATCGAACTTCGGCCCCAATTTTGCCTTTGGGAGCCGGGAGGAGAATTTCAAAGACTTTGCTTTGCCGACCGATTTTCACTTCGGGATTGCCATGGATTTGATTCATTCTCCAACCCACCGGGCCATTCTGGCCCTGGAAGGGAGCCATCCGCCCGATAATTTGGAAAAGTTCAGCGGAGGGGTGGAATACTGGTATTCGGAAAAGGTGGCCCTGCGGGCGGGATTACGGGGACGGGACGATACGGATGCGCGAGCGAGCTTTAGCCAGGGAGCCATAAAATATTCGACGGGGATGGGTTTTGCCGCCGGGGCCGGTTTTAGACTGCCGGTGCAAAGATTTAAGCTGGCGGCGGACTATGCCTATCAGGATGCGCACGACCTGGGAGCTTTTCACCGCCTGTCGGTCAGTTTCGCTTTTTAACCACACCGGCTTTTAGGAGCATTAAATTTTTAGGAGGAAAATTTAGAGGATGACGCAACTACGCAGATATTCGGGTTTTGGTTTTTCGCTTTTGGGCCTGGCTTTGCTTTTGATTTCCGGCGGCTGCACCATCAAAAAAAAAGGGACGGCGCACACGAACCAGCCACCGTTTGTGTTTTTTGCGCCGGTGCCTTTGGAAAACAGTCTTTTTACCACTCCTTCGCAACTTTTTTGGTATGCCACCGACCCGGACGGCTACGTTGTCCAATTTGAATATTCCATTCAGGTTGATTCAGTCGTGCGGGCTTCGAAGAAGGACAATACGGGAAAGCCTATCGGCACGCCGTTGGATTTTATCAAGGCCCATTCTACCAATGCCGATACTATTGGCATTTGGCATTGGACGATTATCAGCAACCTGGGCCAAAACGGACAGACGGCTGTAGTAGCGCTCCCCTCCGACACTTCCAAGGTTTTCCAATCGGTTGTGTTTATTCGCGCCCAGGATGACCAGGGCGCTTATACTCCGGATAGTCTCCTAAAGTGGCGAACGTTTCAGCGTAAAAACCGAGCTCCGGACACTTTTTTGGGCCGGATTAACAGTGTAACTCCTCCGACCCCACAGAATAACATAGCGACGGTCACCGAGTTCTTTTTTTCGCGGGACAGCCTGACTTACAGCGGTACGCCCGAAGACCTGCGCACCGGGCACACGGGGGTTACGATAACCTGGCTGGGATCGGATTCCGCCGACTATCCAAGAACTCAACCAAAATTTGAGTATTTCTGGGAACTTTTCGGACCCTTTAACGACTTTAGCACGGCCAAAGTCGATTCGAACAAGCTCTGGGCGGCCAGCGACCGTCCGTTCCATTATGACCCAAGTTTTATAACGCAGCGCTATACGTCCGATCAATTCTTCACTTTTTTTGGTTTAAGGGGAGCGGATAATCCTATCAATAATAAACCCGGGTATTATTTCTTTAGAGTGCGAACCCGGGATGACGCCGGGGTTTCCGACCCCAAACCAATTGCGCTCAAGTTTGTGATTATTCACCCCCGATTCGATAGAAAAATACTGTTGATCCGGAGACTGGCCCGCCAATCCTGGGGGCCTACGGGAGAGCCTGCCCAGTTGGCGGATGAAGCCTCCCAGGGGTATTATATAAACTTAATACGCCAGGCCGGATACGGGAGCGATTTTGATTCCTTACAAGATACGCGCACCGAGGTTGTCACCAGCCCCCTCTTTGATTCCATTCTGGCCCGGCATAAGCTGGTTATCGTACATAAAGAACAGCTTTTTCCCACCGGCAACGCCGCGGAGATGAATCTTTCGCTGATGAAATACATGAACGTGGGAGGGTCAGTGTGGGTTTTGGGGCGGGACGACCTTTTGGACATAGACGGACCGGGCGCCAGCATCAACTCTGAGGGGCTTCTGATTCAGTATGACGAAAATAACCCTTCCAACGGGTTCCCCTTTTTCTTCTTCGGCATTAACGGGATGCTTTCCGACGGGCATCTTTTGCGGGTCATCGGTTCAAGCGGCGACCACGTATCCAACGAACAGTTTATCGGCGCGGACACGCTTGTTAGCGTAGATTCCCGGCAGAAAGTGCCCGGCTTGCCCACTTTGGACATTGACACGAACGTGACCAAGGCCTATCTGCGCAGCCCTTTACGCGTGCGACCCGATTCGCTTTTGTATCCGGATTCTTTGTACCGGCGGATGCCGGCAGTTAATTACTTTGAGCGGGGGGTTCGCAGCCAGCCGCTTTACCTGTATCGTTCGGCTTTCCCGGATACGTCCGATTTGAACGGAAAGACGGTGGCGGTGCGCTCGGACCGGGGAAGCTTTAAGACCGCTTGCTTCGGGTTTTCGCTTTACGGCATAAAGGAACCCCAGGCGGCCGTGCTTATGGGAAAGATGCTGGAATGGTTTTTGGGGCCGCCGTAAACGAATAAACCTACTAACCAATAGAGGAGGTGGTAAGAGAGTGAAAAAACTCGGTTTTCGGTTTGAGAGACAGAAGCTGTTAAGTTTAAAACTCTAAACTATTGGAAGGTGGGTTTTATGACTACTTTTGTTAAAAATAGGGTTTCCCTCCGTGCAGGATGGTGGACCGTCGCAATTCTATTTTTTCTCGTTTCATCCGCATCGGGCGAATTCGCGCTACTTTATAAAAAAAATGGTTCCGGTACCTATAAGCTGGGGCACTCTGTGGATGCGGCTGGAGATGTGAACGGTGATGGAAAAGATGATTTCATTGTCGGTGCGCCAGCATATAGCGGCTGGAGCGGGGCTGCTTTTGTTTATTCCGGGGCAAATGGAAGCTTGTTATATCAAAAATTCGGGGCGACCTATGAGGAATTCGGTTATTCGGTGGGTGGAGCGGGGGACGTGAATGGGGACGGCAAGGCGGACTTCATCATTGGAACTTATAAGGACACGGGCTCTGTGTATGTTTATTCAGGAGCCAATGGTAACTTACTCTACCAGATAAACGGTGCCGGCGGCAGTTCATTTGGTTATTCGGTAAATGGAGCTGGAGATGTAAATGGCGACGGTAAAGCCGACTTTATTGTTGGTGCGCCAACCGAAAATCCCAATAAAGCACGCGTTTTTTCTGGGGCAACCGGAGGTTTGCTTTATCAAAAAAATGGGTATGGCCAATTCGGTTATTCAGTAGCTGGAACTGGGGATGTGAACGGAGACGGAAAAGCAGACTTTATTGTGGGTGCCCCAGATAGCGGCAACGGGTCGGCCTCTGTCTATTCGGGTGCCGACGGTTCGTTGATATATCAAAAAAATTCTACGTATCCTGTTATATTGCTGGGGCTTTCTGTGGACGGAGCCGGAGATGTGAACGCTGATGGGAAAGCGGATTTCATCGTTGGTGCTCCTCTTACTGAAACACAAGAAGGTTATACCGTAGGCTCAGCGTATGTTTATTCGGGCGCTAACGGTAATGTACTGTACTCGAAAGAGGGTGCTTTCAGCAGTGGAAGCCCCCCTTTTTTTGGGTGGTCAGTAGCAAAAGCGGGAGACACAGATGCGGATGGAAAAGGGGACTTCATAATTGGTGCTCCCAGGACAGATACAGCTTCACTGAGTGAAGCTGGTGCTGCTTACCTTTATTCAGGCGCAGATGGTTCCCTGCTTTTTCAGAGAACCGGCACTGCCAGTGGTGATTCACTGGGCTACTCCGTGAGTGGCGGACTCGATATGAAAGCGGATGGTTTTAAAGATATCCTCATAGGTATCCCTTCCTTTGATACAAGTGGATATGGCGATGCTGGCTCCGTTTTAGCATACAATAGAAGACCCGTTGAGCGAAGCGAAAGAAGAGTCTTTGACGTAAATCCACGAGTTGCCGTCATTCTTCCGAGCTTCTCTTTAGAGCAAAACTATCCTAACCCATTCAACCCAACCACCCGGATTTCATTTTCTCTCGATGAAGAATCCAACGTCCAATTGGAAGTCTTCAATATTTTAGGAGAAAAGGTTAGGACTCTGATAAATGAGGTTCGTTCGGCCGGCAATTCCGCGGTCGTCTTTGACGGCCGAGATGGTCGTGGTATTCCGCTTTCGTCGGGGTTATACTTCTACCGGATTAAGACTGACCATCAGACGGTGACGAAGCAGATGATACTGGTGAAATAAGGGATAAACTATCTGAAACTAAGTAAGGTTGTGTCTGTGTTTTTAAAGACCCCGCTTGCTGCGGGGTCTTTTTTTATTGCTGCTTCTGGAGCAGCAATTCGACCAAAGTTAGTTTTTCTTTAGCGGGAGCAAAGCCGGGGTTGAGCTCAAGAGTTTTTTGAAAGGCCTGACGGGCTTGGCGCAATTTGCCGGTTTTGGCCAGGGCCAACCCGTAGTTAAAATATAAAGCAAAGTTATCCGGCTTGGCGGCCAAAGCTTTTTCAAAATAAAACAGGGCATCAACCGGGCGGCCCAGGCGGTCCAAGGCGGTGCCCAGGTTGGCGGCGGCGTCTATATTTTGCGGATTTTCCTCCAGCGATTTTTGAAAGAACCGGACAGCCTCCGGCAGGTTGTTTTGTTCACCTTTGCTGCGTCCGAGCAAATAAAAAGCTCTGGATTTGAGGTCGGAGAGATTTTCCTCGAACTCGCGCGAGGCGGTGAAAAAGGGCTCGCTTTCGAAACCAGGATAGTAATGGGAGAGGCTGTCTAAGAGTTGAAATAGAAGCGCTTCGGCCGGCCGGTAGCGTTTGGTCTCCACGAGAAAGGAGGCCGTCAGAAAGTTGCCCAAGAGGTAGCGGGAGCATTTTTTTCGCCCTTCCTGCAAAACTATCAAGGCGCTTTCCGGTTTTCCCAGAGCGCCGTAGGCCCAAGCCTGGTTTAAATAGGCCTCCTGAAAGTAGGGCTTGGAGGCGGCGGATTTTTCGGCCCAATACAGGGCCGGGCGAGGCTGGCCGGCCAAGCGATTCACTAACGAGAGATTGGAAAGCGCCCGTTCGGAAAGCGGGTCAACGGAAAGCTCGGCCAGATATTCTTTTTCGGCCGTTTTCAAATCCCCCCGTTTCAGAGCCAGCGTGCCCAGATTTAAATGGGCAAAGCGGAAATGAGGGTCTATTTCCAGGGCCACTTCATAATATCGCCGGGCCTCGGAGAAATTTCCTTTTTCCAGAAAGACGTTTCCCAAGCGAAAATATCCCTGGGGTCCACCGGTTTTTTGCAAATGACACCAGTTAGCGTTGACCAGAATAAAGAGAACAACTAAACCGGGGGCGCAAAGCAGGAGATTTTTCTTTTCACGTATTTTTTTCCACAACTCAAACAGCGCATAGACCGCAAAAAGAGCCATAAAGGGAAGGATGGGAAGGCGGAAGCGGGCGTTAACAAAAAAAGCGATTACCGATAATGAATAAACCAGAACAAACAGAGACAGCAGGCGGGCTTTGCGATTGGTGAAAGTGAAGATAATTCCCAGGAAGCCGAGCGGGCCTATTATCCAGAAGCCGACCGGGAGCGCTCGTATCAACCAAGAGTTTTTCCAAAAGGGGTAGATATCCTGGTCGTTGGAAATTTCAATGGCGCTGAAAAAAAGGGAGGTTTTTTTAAGCGTCAGCCGCAAGGCCTGGGCGGGATTTTGATACCAAAATTCCAATCCCTTTTTATACCAAAAGTTTGAAAGCCGGCCAGAGGAGAGGTTTTGGCCCGTTTCCTGACGTGCCGCCTCGCTTACGTCGCTCAATTTCCAGTTGTATCCGGGCCTTCCCGGTATTATCGACGAATAACCGTTTGAGCGGGGGTTGTTGCCGATATAGAAATTCACCCCTCCCTGCGAGGCGATTAGAACGAGGGATTTTTCGGCCCGATAATTGTGGCCGGCAACCGGCAGAATAGGCAGAACCATTCCCATTATAAATACGGCGGCGAAGTAAAGCCGGCGTTTGGCACTCTCGGTTTTGCGAAAAGACCAGAAGAGCCAGATTAAAACCACGGGAACAAAGAGGAGAATGTTTGGGCGGGTGATGGCGGAAAGCCCCAAGCATAAACCGGCCAGTCCCCAGTTAGCAAAAGAGGGGTTGTCTTTGGCCTTGTAAAGGAAAATAAAAATCAGCAAGTCTATCGGAATCAAAAGGGAATCGAGCAAAAGCTCGCCTTCGTAGTAAATTACCGTGGCGTAGGCGGCAAATACCAACCCGGCGGTTAAGGCAATTTTTTTGCCGAAGAGCCGGTTGGTCAATACAACGAGTAATACGACGGACAGCGAGCCGATAAGGTGTTGTAATATTCTTGGGACCAGGTAGTTGTGACCGAAGATGAAATATATCAATCCGAGGAAATAGGGATACAACGGGGCGCGAAAGAATGCCTGGGGCTGGGTCAGTTTTCCTTGGGCTACGGCCTGGGCCCATTCGTCATGGTAGGCGGCATCCAATGTAGGATAGTTAAAGGTGGGGTTATGGTAAATTTGCAATAGATAGATTAAACGGAGAAGCAGAGCAAAGAGGAAAATTGCCGCCAGAGTCTTTTTGGAAATATTTTTTTGGTCTTGATCCAACGTTTTTGGCGTGAACGGGGAAGTTTTAGTTCCGGGGTTTTCTCCCATTTACGGGTAATCAAAGCGTTTGAAGTTTGCCGGTCAAGTCGGGAGCAGAGCTCCCTCTCAAATGAAGGAGCGTCGGCCAGACGGTCACATGGAAAGACAGAAATGCCTGATTGCTCTTGACTAACCTATGGAATAGGGGTTATGCTATTGTTAGTTGAAATGAGAAACAGGCGCGACTTATGAGATGGGACAGCCTATCCAGACGATTGATTATAGCGGGCTTGGTTGGCCTGGTCTCTGTAACTTTTTCTAACACATCGGCGCGGATGAAAGCGGAGGTGAATTCGGCTGGCCTGCCGCGCATAACCGGTTTGGAGGCGCGGCCCATTCCAAATTTTCAGCAGTGCACGCATCGGGCGGGGCGGCTGTGGCTGACCGTTACGAACTACGGGCTTTTAGGGAACCGCAGCGATTATCTTTTGAAGGATTGCTTAACGGGCCGGCCGACCGTTTCGGCGGAGTTTCCGGGAGATTCCAAGATAGAATATCTTTTTCAAGGAGGGTTATGGATTGGGTCGGCCGCCGATAAGGATACTTCCACTACCGTGGGGACGGATGGGTGGTTTTTGCGGAGCGGCAATTTGCTTCCCAACGCGGGGTTTTCGGGGGAGATTATCCGGCGTTCCATCAATCCGGCCAGTCCGTATTACGACCCGCAGGCGGTTTCGGATTTGGACCTCATTGCGGTTATGTATGACACTTCGAGCGACTGTTACTTTGCCACCTGCACGGATCCGTATGACGGGAAAATTTATAAGCCGAGAGGCCTGAAGGTCATTCAGCGCAGTTATTCCTGGGCAACTACCTGGGGGCAGGATTGGGTTATGCTCGATTATCAGATAGTCAACATCGGCCAAAAGCCGTTACGCGACGTTTACCTGGGTTTTTTTGTGGATGCGGACGTGGGCTGGATTGGCAAAGCGGGTTATGAATTAGATGACCTTTCCGGCTTTGTAGTTTCGGAGCCGAACGGGTATCGGGATATGTTTAGAACCCCTCCGGATAACGGGCCGCTTTTCTGTCAGGATACCATTTATCTGGCTTATTCCGCCGACAATGACGGGGACCCCGATGGCGGCGCCTTTGGCAGCAGCCCAACCGCGGCCTTAGGACTTCAAATTGTGCAACTGCCAAATAACCCGCATCTGGACTTGAAGCAAACAACGACCTCTTTTAACTGGTGGAGGCCGGACAGCAACGCCACGCTTGACTGGGGGCCGCAAAAATTTCCAGGTCAAAAGAATTTTGCCGGAGCTCTGGGGCAGCCGACCGGGCATCGGATGAGGTACAACTATCTTTCCAACGGGGAAAAGGACTACGATCAGGTTTTTGCCGCGGTAAATCAGCGGAACATTGATGTTGGGTTTGGAAGCGGCTGGTTAGCGCCGGTTAACCCACTGACTTCAGCGATTGACTTGGCGGACGGGTCGGACACCCGGTATTTGCTCTCCTTTGGGCCGTTTGATTTGCCGGTGGGAGATTCTTTGCCGTTTACGCTGGCTTTTGTCGCCGGAGAGGGGCTGCATACGGAAGCAAACAATTTTGCGGAAAATTTGGGTGTGAATTCTTCCAATTACTTGGATACGGCCAAAATCAACTCTTATATCGCAAATTTAGACTTTTCCGCCATGCTGGACAATGCCCGGATGGCGCGGCAGGTATTTGACCACTTCACCGACAGCACAAGAGTGTTGTGCGGGACTGTCTACTTTGGGGATCCCTTTTTTCGGTCTCCTGTGAGAGGTTACCACCGGCATGGGGATGGCATTCCGGATCTTAGAGGACCAGAGACCCTTCCATATCCGCCCTTGGATTTTGCTATTGGGCCGGGAGACGTGACCATTCGCTGGTTTGGACGCCAGACCGAAGCGGCGGTGGATTCATTCACCAACCTTAAAGACTTTGAAGGGTATCGGGTGTGGATGTCGTATGACGGGGCCAACTTTACCGTGGTCGGCTCTTACGATAAAGTGAACTGGAAGCCGTATTATTTCAACACGGCGATCAAGCGATGGCGCCCGGCACCTTCACGGCCTTTGACCTACGATGAAATCCAGGAGATTTATGCCACCCGGTGGGACACCTGCCGGAACAAGCCGGGCAATATTACCCGACCGATTGATCCAGCAAAATACAGCGTACCGATTAACAACATTAACCTGCTTCCGAGGGTGGATATAAGCCGTTGCAAGCCCGATACCACCAAGACGGCCATCATGGTTGACTTTTGCGCATCATGCGGGCCGCGGAAAGCAAGGGTGGATAGTGCTTTTATTTTTGTTCCACAGGACTACAATTTGGGACTGGAAAAGGCCAGAATTTATCCAGCGGTTACCGACACCGGCAGCGACAGCGCCTACTGGTATCAATATCATATTTCCGGGCTTTCCCAATCGCAGCCGGTCTGGTTTGCCGTGACCCCTTTCGACTTTGGGAAGCTGGGGCCGAACGTGAGCGTTGACCCGGTGGAGGCGAATCCGCATTCGGTTGGCCGAATGATTTTGGCCGTGGCGGGGGATTCGGCGCGGCGGGTGGACAGTTTGAAAATCTCGGTTTATCCCAACCCGTATCGGATTGATCACAATTACAGCCACTACGAGCGGCCGGAGGAGAATACGGGGATCTTATTGAGCACGCAGAAAATTAACTTCATCAACCTGCCGCCCTCCTGCATTATCCGAATCTACACTTTGGATGGGGATTTGGTGCAGGAAATCAAGCATGGCAAAAGCGCCAACGCTTCAGACGCCGGATTTGAGCAGTGGAATCTTTTGACGCGCAACACGCAAACGGTGGCGGCCGGGTTGTATCTATTTACCGTACAGCCGACGGGCGCTTTTTCCAACGAGAAAACCTACATCGGCAAAATCGTTATAATAAAATAACGGTGTAAAGCATTTGTTTGATATTTCGCAATTAATACAGGGCTTGAATTATTCCGCCATCCACCGGCAGGGCGGTTCCGGTGATATAGCTGGCTTTTTCCGACGCCAAAAAAACTACGGCGGCGGCGATTTCTTCCGGTTTGGCTGTTCTTCTTAGAGGAACATTGGCTTCCCAGCTTTTGACCACTTCAGTGGGGCTTTTTCCGGTTTTGACCGCCGTTTTTTCGGCCAGTTCCTTTTGGCGTTCGGTCAAAGTGTAGCCGGGCAGGATGGTGTTGACCGTGATGTTGTATTTGCCTAAATCATTGGCCAAAGATTTGGCATATCCCAGAAGTCCTGCGCGAAAGGTGGAGGAAGTGGCCAGATGGGTTATCGGTTGCTTGGCCGATAAGGAAGAAAGAAAGATTAACCGCCCCCATTTGTTTTTTTGCATCGAGGGAACAACCAATTCACACAGTTTCATTACGGACTTTAAAATTAAAAGGTAGGCTTTTTCCCAGTCTTCGGATTTTAGTTCGCTCCATGCTCCCGCCGGGGGGCCACCGGTGTTGGTTACCAAAATTTGAGCCGGGCCGTGAGCTTTTTCGGTTTGGCTTACCCAGTTTTCAATCGAATTGGAATCGGTCAGGTCGCAAACTGAAGCGAGCGGTTTTTGTCCGGTATTTTTAGATAAAATTTCCCGGGCAATGTGCAGCTTTTCCGGATTGCGGGAGCAAATTGAAACTTTAGCCCCTTCGGCAAGGAATGCTTCGGCAGCGGCCAAGCCAATGCCAGAGCTGGCGGCGGCAACCAGGACAGATTTGTTTTTCAGCCCTAAATCCACCGGGCCAATATGCTTTGCTTTCCACGGCAGCGCAAATTAGATTTGCAACTGTGCAAATACGGGCATAATAGATAAGTTACCATAGAGGATGAAAATTCCGGGTTCGTTTAGCGCTGATGTTTGCAGGCAGTTGAAAGACAAAAGATTATGCAAAATTTAGTATGGATGTATTCCCATAAGTATAGGCAGGGAAGTAGGCCGGGGAAGCGGCACAGGCATTGCCCCTTTGAGCTATGTGGGTTCGTGTTTGAAAACAAAATTTAGCGGTATAAGTTTCGTGTTGATAATTCTGGTTGGAGGTTTGGTTAACGCCTCCGATTTTTCCGGGGGTATTCGGCTGTCAGAGATGAACTCCAGGGTAACGGCGGATGCCGATGCCCTTCAGAAAACTCCGGTTTTGCTTTCAGCGTCAACGAAAAGCGAAAAAATTCTACAATATGACACGGGACCTGCTTTGTATTTTCCCCAGGAGGCGCGGGCGGGTTCGTTTTGGTCCGTGCGCTTCACGCCTTTGCAAAGCTGCAGTCTGGTTTCGATTTCGGTTGTTTCGGTTGGGGGTTCCGGGTTAGCCCGAGTGCACATTCTGAAGGATAGCGGAGGGATTCCGAATAAAGAATTGGCGGAACCTTTTTTAGTCAGTCTTTCCGGTAATTTGCCCCTGCAGGAAATCTCGATGCCGTTTTTAGTTGATGTGGGACAGGGAGACTTCCACATTGCCTTTGAGATGCTCACTTCGGGTGCACCCTATTTGACCGGTGATGGTGACGGCGGGCAAGAGCGCTCTTGCTATTTGGATTCGGCGGGGGTTTGGAGGGCTATTTCTATAACCGATTTTGTTGTGCGCGCTACGGTTCGATACTATGGGCCCGATATGATTCCGCCGCAAGTAAAACATAACCCGGTGGATGCAGCCTTTTCCGAAGATGGAGGAATTGAAGTCAGCGCACGGATAGCGGACGATGCCGGTGTAGGGCAGGCGCTTTTGCATTATTCGGTCGATGGAGGGGAGTATTTTGACTTTTCGATGAATGGAGCCGGAGAAAATTTTACGGCTCATATCCCGGCTTTGCCGGCCGGGTCGGCCGTGCGCTACTATATTGAGGCCGTGGACGGTTCGACCAATCAAAACTTGACTTTTTCTCCGTTTATAGCTCAAGAGAGTCCCTATTTTTTTCCCGTTTTTCCGGGAAAGCAGATTAAGTATGACGATGGCACGGCGGAGAGTTTTTTTATTGTGGACAATTATTACGATGGAAACCAGTTTGCCGTCCGGCTGGCTCCTTCGTCCTATCCGGCAAAGATAAATATGTTGAGAGTGTTTGTTAATGATATATCCGAGATTTTGCTTTCGGTTTTCTCCGATAACGCCGGCCTTCCGGCAAATCGTTTGGCCGGACCCTGGAAGGTGAGATCGGATGCAGCGGGTAAGGGGTGGATTAATTTTAGTTTGCCCGAACCGGAACAGCCTATTATCGGAGAGGGGAATTTCTTTGTTGTTTTGGGATGGTTATCTAATTCACCTCGGAACCCCGGGATAGGGGCGGATTCGAGTTTGCCGGACAACCGGTCTTTGTTCTTTACCCGCAGCAACGGATGGAAAAGCTGGGTTTTTAACGATTGGATGATTCGGGCGGCTTATTCTACCACCACCGGGCCGGGCAGAGGGAATCTTCCGAACCGGTACCGGTTAGGGCAGAATTTTCCCAATCCGTTTAATCCTTCTACGGAAATACGATTTGCCCTGAAGGAGGCCGGCCGAGTCGAATTATCCATTTATAACGTAATTGGACAAAAAGTAAAAACTTTAGCGGACCGGGAATTCCCCGCCGGGGAATATTCGCTATCTTGGGATGGACGGGACGAAAGGGGATTGGCGCTTTCTTCCGGCGTATATTTTTATCAACTTTCGGCCAAGAATTTTCTTGAAACCCGAAAGATGGTTTTAATAAAATAAACTCCCAGGACCCGGCTTAGGTTTGTCTAGTGAGGAAACCGGAGGGTATGGTGTTTGTATTTCTTACGTGCAGGTTACCCTTCGACTTCCCTCGACTGCGCTCGTTTACGCTGCGCTCGACGCAAGCGGGACAAGTCGCTCGGGGCGGGCAAAAACCAACCTGCACTACGATATGAAATTTGGGGAAAACGCAGGGTTGCGCTTTCGGTTTGCCCCTTTCCCTCTCCTCTACTCGGCAGTTATGCCGTTTGGGCCGGGAGTTTTTCGGTGAGCCGGCAGCCTTCTAACAAAACTGACCCCAGCCCCACCCAGGCGGCAACCAATAAGACTAAGGTGCCGAAGTAGGGGACAGCTTCCAACAGTTGAATAAGAACAACCCCAACGGTCATCGCCAAATAAGGGGAAATCGGCCCTTCTTTTTTGAAAAGGCGCACAATTCCTTCACCGAAAGGCAGGCCGGTAAAGTTGCAGGAAAGGAAGAGCGCCACGACGTAGAAGGCGGTCAAAACCAGGGTTAGGGGAAGGCCGACAATGGTAACCACGAAAAGCAGGGCAATTATTGGAATGACGATAAAGGCCAAAAGACCGACCCCTATCGTTTTTAAGAACGAGCGGGTGGCGGTTTCTTTGAATGCGTTCATCTGTTTGGCAAAAAGGGCAATCAGAAGGAATCCGGTTACGAGTTCGCTGATCCTCCAGATTATCCACCAGAAAACATCCCAGGCAGACGTCTTGGATTCTTTTTTCCCGGGGAGATTGTGAACGGTTTTACCCAGGATTTGCGCGCCCGTGCTGATTTTTGCTTCTTTTTTACTGATGTAGATGAAGTCGCCTTCAATAACGGCGGTAGGTGTGAGCGTTATTTTATCGGCTTTAATATTGGCGCCTTTGCCCACTTTCCCGGAGATGATAATCTCTCCGCACCTTGCGTAAAGCGCGCCTGTGATTTTCCCGTTGAGCATAATATTGCCGCAGAACAGATGGGCATCCTGCCCTATTTCGGCTTCCGCGGACATGCGCACGTCTCCACAGAAAGCCATCAGGTTACGCGCCACAGAATTTTCCAAGGTTAACTCGGAGGAAAAAATGCGCGCGGAACCGGATATGGGACCTTTCAGTTGAATGGTTTTTCCGCCGGCCCAAACGCTGCCTTCCACCGGCCCGATCTGGGAAAGACCGTTACCGCCAAAAATCAAGTCGCCGGAGACCGTACCGGCGACATCGGCTTCTTTGGCGCCGATGACCAAATCGTCGTTTATGACCGTATCCCTTGGCACGGTGAAGTGGTCTGTTGTGATAAGCCGGGTTGCATTGGCTGCGAGCGGAAAAGCAGATACGATGAATAATAGGCCGACGGCAGACCACCTCTGCTTCACTTTTCTTCCTCCAGCGTATTCATATCCTTATTATATACAAGCAGTTAAATTTACGCCACTCGTAAAAATAAGTTGCAAGAAAACGTTTTGGTTTTGTAAGATTGGGAAATTTTTCACAAGGGGGTCTCGTTTCAGAAAAATTTTTGGGTTGGGGGCAAAAAAACGTTGACAAATATCGCATAAGTTGCGTAGTATATAATACGGGCCGGTACCCACAAAGAAGTCGCCGCCGGGCCGGGTGGTTTGGTGTCTGCTCGAAAAACTCTGTTTTAGGCAGAGGGAGGAGATATGAAAATGTCAAAAAAGATTTTTGTTGCAGGTGTCGTATTGTTCTGCGGCCTGATTCTGGCCTTAGTCCCGGAAAAAGGCTACTCCGGCACCCCGCGTTCAGGCGCCGCCATCGCTTGCGACGAGCATCCTTGGGATCTTCTGAAAAGAGCCTATAGGTATGAAATTTTGCAAGTTACCGATGAATATGTAATCGTGGCCGTCTGGTTTGATGAAGAGCAGGTGGAACCAATTATTTATCAATTCAAACGGAAGGTGTTCGAAAACCCACCGTCTTTCAGCAACAAGTCGGGTTATAGATCTGGGCTCATATCTTTGGAATGAAAATGAAGCCATCTGGTCCCCACCAAGATGCCGGGCGGGTTTTTGGCGAAACCCGCCAGTTTATAGAAAAGGGAAGGGTTAAAGAGGCCCGAACCATCCTTTTGCAGCAGGAAGCCTGTGCCACCCTGCCCTTTTCCCCCGAAGAGGAAGCGGAAGCCGCCATTCTTTGGGCCTGGCTTTTGTATAAGGAAAATTCTTACACGGAAGCTATAGTAAAAGCGCGCCAGGCTTTTAACGGGTATCGTCTTTCCACCGACCATATTGGTTTGGCCGAATCACTCTATCTTCTGGGTTTGCTCCACGCCCTTACCGGCGAGCTCTGGCAGGCTGAAAAGTCTCTTTTGGATGCTTTGGCGAACTATCGCCGAGTCTCGGACCTAAATGGATTGTCTAAAACCTACAGCGAATTGGCGCGTCTATCTTTTATCCGCTCGGATTTGAAAAGCGCCGAGCAATACCTTTTAGAAAGCCTGGAGGCGGCCCGGGCGGGGGCGGACAGCGTTGGAGAAGGGCGAGCCTGGGGCAATTTGGGGCGGGTGTATTTTATATCCGGGCGCTGGGAAGAGGCGGAAAAATCGCTGCGGTTGGCCTTGGTGGTCAACCGGGTTACCAACGCTTTTGCGAGTCAGGCGAGGAATCAGCTTTCGCTGGCCTATCTTTATTTATGTCAGGGGAGATGGGAAGAGTGCGAACAAGAATTTCTTGAGGCCGAAAGAAAGATTGCGGCCGAAAATTTGGAGCGTGAAAAAGCCATTCTGCACGAATATCGCGGGGAACTTTGTTTCTGGAAAAAAGACTGGGTTAGAGCGGAAGAGGAATATCGGTCAAGTTTGCAGATTGGGGAGCGGCTGGCACCCCAATCCGGCTTGGTGAGCCAGGTAGAACGGCGCTGGGCGGAGCTGCTTTTGGCGCAGGGACGGCCCGGAGCGGCCCTTGGGCGTGCCCAAGCGGCTTTGGATTTGGCCCGCATCCTAGGGGAGAAGGAAGAGGTTGTGGCTTCCTTGCGGGTGCTGGCCCTTGCCTTTAGCGAAACTGGAGAGGTAGAACAATCCCAGCATTACCTGGAACAAGCTTTCCAGTTTATTCCCCCCGGGGTTTTGCCTTTGGAGGAAGCCCGGCTTAAAATATTAGCAATTGGTCTTTTGGCCGATGCGGAGGAAGCCCCGGCCGCCCAGTATCTAAAGGAATTGGGCAGTTTAGTATCAACTTTAAAGACTTCCCCCATTCTCTCTGAAAGCTTTTTGTGGTGCGCGAATAAACTAATGCGGTCGGGCAATCTTCCCCGTCTGGAGTTGGTGTTAGAGTTTTTGAAGGAAACCTCGGGCAAGGGCTACGTAGGATTAAGAAAGGAGCAGCAGGAGTTTTTGGCTCGGCTTACCGTCGAGCTTTGCGAAAAGAAATTGGCCAAGGCTTTTTCCCTGGAAAATAATTTTTCACTTTTCTTAAACTGGGGCAAGGCCGGTTCCCTGCAGGAAAAATTAGCCGATCTGGCCGGCAAGCTGCGGTTGCAGGACAGCCAGATTTATGGCATCTCCAAGGGTAGTTGGATTTTTCTGGCCGGCACCGGACCGGACCCGGCCGGTGCGGACGAAATCCATTTCGAACCGGAACTTCCGCATTTGACCCTCTCCCCGAGCACAGATGAGCCTGCGGTCCTTTTGCTGCCCCTGGAAGTGGAAAATGAGCGCCTGGGGGTCTTACGTTTGCTCCGAACCGGGCCGCCTTTTTCCCAGGAGGAACTGAATTTAGCGGCGGCGTCCGCCCCGCTTTTTGCCCTCGAACTTTCCCATCAGGGGAAAAAGGATTTGGTTTTGGAGAATCAACGGCTTTTGGCCACGCTTGAAGCGAAATGCGCCTTCCCGAACATCATCACCCGGTCCAAATCTTTTATTTCCCTCTTGGATGCGGCCGCAAGAGTAAAAGATTCCGATTTATCGGTTTTACTTATGGGTGAAACCGGCACCGGCAAGGACCTTTTGGCAAAGACCATCCATTTCCAATCGGTTCGCCGGGATGGCCGCTTTGTGTCCGTAAATTGCGCCGCTTTGCCGGAAACGCTTTTGGAGTCGGAGCTTTTTGGGCACCGGAAGGGAGCCTTTACCGGCGCGGACCGGGATAAGCCGGGACTTTTCGAAGAAGCCGATGAGGGGACTTTCTTTTTGGACGAAGTTTCGGAAATTCCGCTTTCCATGCAAGCCAAGCTCTTGCGGGTTTTAGAAGAAAAGGAAGTCGTCCGCTTAGGGGAGACCCGCCCGCGCAAGGTTAACGTACGCCTGATTTCCGCAGGGAATAAGGATTTAAAGGAATTGACCGAGAAAGGCCTTTTCCGCCAGGATCTGTATTTTCGCTTAACCCCTTTCACCCTGCGCTTACCCCCGCTGCGAGAGCGGAAGGAAGATATACCGTTGCTTTTGGATTATTTTGCCGGCCAATACGGCGGGGACAAAAAACTCGGTTTTGAACCGGCCGCTTTCGAAATTTTAAGCTCTTACGATTGGCCCGGAAACGTGCGCGAGCTGGAGAACGAAATCCGCAAATTGTCGGTGGTGGTGGGCGAGAGCGGTTATATTGCCTCCGAGCTTTTATCCTCCAAGTTTTTCGGTAGTGAAGAAAAAGGGCTGCCCCCACCCAACGGCAACGGATTCTCCCTCTACGACCATTTGGCGGAAAGCGAAAAGCGGCATATTTGCCGGGCAATGGCCGAGACCGGCTGGGTGAAGAAGCGAGCCGCCGAGCTTTTGAAAATCCCGGAGTCCACCCTGCGGCTTAAATTAAAGGGATACGGAATCAAACCGGCTTCCTAAAACCCGGTTTCTTCCGTACCGCTCAACCACTCTAAACTTGACTTTTTGAAAAGGGAAAAGGATATTGGTTTTTACCCCGGTTGGGGTAAATAACATGATATCTGGCGCGCGCTTAAAAGAGCTGAAGGTCATTCCGGATGAAAGAGGCCGTTTGATGGAGATTCTCCGTTCGGACGAGGATTTTTTCATCCAATTTGGGCAGCTTTACCTGACCGCCGTTTATCCGGGAGTGGTGAAAGGCTGGCACTATCACCAGAAGCAATACGACAACTTTGCGGTGGTAAGAGGGATGGCCAAAATTGTTCTGTACGATGCCCGGGAGGCTTCTCCCACCAAAGGGGAGGTAAACGAGTTTTTTCTGGGGGAGCAGAATCCCAAACTTTTGCAAATTCCTCCCCTGGTTTACCACGGCTTTAAGGGCATCTCTGCGGAAGAGACTTTAATCATCAACTGCCCGACCGAATTGTACGATTATCAGCAACCGGATGAATTTCGAATTGACCCTCATAGCAACGACATACCGTACAAGTGGGAGCGAAAAGACGGATGAAAATCTTAGTGACCGGAGGAGCGGGGTTTATCGGCTCCAACTTTGTCCACCATATACTCGAATCCCGATCCGATTGTGAAGTTGTAAATTTTGACAAGCTCACTTACGCCGGTAATTTGGATAACCTTTCGGCGGTGGAGGATCATCCCAGCTACCGGTTTGTGCGCGGAGACGTGGCCGTGCCGGGGGATTTGGAACCTCTCTTCAAGGAAGAAAAAATTTGGGGGGTCGTGCATTTTGCGGCGGAATCGCACGTGGATCGCAGTCTGTACGAACCGTTGACTTTTGTCGAGACCAATGTAACCGGAACGGCCAATCTTCTGGACCTGGCGTTGCGTTACAAAGCCGAGCGGTTTGTTTACATTTCCACCGATGAGGTTTACGGCAGTTTGTCGAACGGGAAATTTACCGAAAAATCTTTCCTTAATCCCACTTCTCCTTATTCCGCTTCCAAGGCTTCTTCCGATCTTTTAGTCTTGGCTTACTTCAAAAGTTTTGGTTTGCCGGTTATCATCGATCGCTGCACCAACAATTTCGGCCCGTATCAATTTCCGGAAAAACTGATCCCTTTATTTGTTACCAACGTGCTGGAAAACAAGCCTTTGCCCATTTACGGAGACGGACTTTACGTGCGCGACTGGCTTTTTGTGGCGGATCACTGCCGGGCCATCGAGCTTATGCTTTTTAAAGGGAAGCCGGGAGAAATATACAACGTGGGTGGGAGCAACGAACACACCACGCTGGAGATTACCCATCGCATCCTGAAACATTTAGGCAAACCGGAATCTTTAATCACCTACGTTGCCGACCGACCGGGGCACGACCGGCGCTATGCTCTGGATGCCACCAAGCTGCAGAATGAATTGAGGTGGAAACCGGCAGACTCAATCGAAGAGGCCTTGGATTTGACCATTGACTGGTATGTTTCCAACCGGCGCTGGTGGGAAAAAGTAAAATCGGGGGAATATCAAGACTACTACCAGGAACATTACGGAGCACGCCTGCGGCTGTAGCTTAAATTTTTAGATCCAAAAAAATGGGGATGAAATACTTTTATGGGGAAATGGGTTAATATGACGAATATCGCAAAAACGCCTCTTTTTACGGCCGTGTTAATTCTGATGGCGGCCGTTTCAGTGTTTTCGGAGAGTTCGAAATGGCGGGCTTTGCCAGGCGCACCAGTAAATACCAGACATGAAGATGTATTTTTCGTAAACCCTTCCATCGGCTGGGTTGTCAATGGTTCTGGTCAGATTTGGAAAACCACCGATGGCGGCGGTTCTTGGGCGCTTCAGTTCGTTGCCGGTGTCTATCTGCGCAGCGTCGGATTCGCGGATTCTATGACGGGTTGGGTGGGCGTCTTACAAAATGACACCAGCAGGGTTCTTTACCACACGACTAACGGGGGTACAACCTGGTCACTGGTTACCAATATTCCCTCGCCCCGCCCGCGGGGCATCTGTGGAATTTCCGTGGTGAATGACTCCGTTCTGTACGCCTCCGGTCCCTATTACGGCCCCGCGCGGGTGATTAAGACCACCGACCGGGGAGTTAGCTGGATGTCGATGAACCTCTCCGCTTATGCCGGGGGGCTGGTGGACTGCCGCTTTTTTAGTCCGGATTCAGGATTTGTCGTGGGCGGATCCACCTTTTTTGTTGACACCGGGTATACGCGCGTGCTGTTTACCTCCGATGGCGGTAATACCTGGACGACGCGACACGCGGGCAATCGTTCGGGCGAACTCTGCTGGAAAATCCAATTTCTCACCCAAACAACCGGCTACGTTTCCATTGAAAAGTTCTCGGCGGGACCTACCTATTATTTGAAGACAACAGATGGCGGCAATACCTGGAGCGATCAGTTGTTTTTCAATACCCTGTACGACGTTCAGGGCATTGGATTTGGCAGCGATTCGTTAGGATGGATTGGGGGCTATGGGGGCGATACGTACGAGACCACCGACGCGGGAGCATCCTGGCACCTGGCAGGATTCGGGTACCTTATCAATCGATTCCGATTTCTCAACGATACGCTCGCTTACGCTGTGGGGGAGACGGTGTACAAGTATTCGGTTGACAGCGTAACCTCGGCGTGGACCGCACAGTCAAGCGGAACGACTAACAGCTTTTCCGACGTCTCCTTCGCCGACGCCAGTACGGGAACGGCAGTAGGAAGTGGTGGAAAGATTCTGCGCACGACCGATGGCGGTCTCACCTGGGCGAGCCAGGCAAGCGGGACAGCGAATGATCTCCTTGGGGTTTCCTTTGGCGACGTCAACACCGGAGCGGCGGTTGGATTGAACGGCACCATCCTTCGCACCACCAATGGGGGCGCGAGTTGGACACCGCAGTCAAGCGGGACAACCGATCCTCTTATCGGTGTGACTTTTACCGCCACCAACACCGGAACGGCAGTGGGGCTCGCGGGCACTATTCTTCGCACGACCAATGGAGGCGCGAGCTGGACGCCGCAGTCAAGCGGAACGCCAAACGGACTGTCCGGCGTTTCCTTCACCGATTCCAACATTGGGGCAGCGGTGGGGGGCTCGGGCACCATCCTTCGCACCACTGATGGCGGCGCAAGCTGGACGCCGCAGTCAAGCGGAACGCCAAACAGTCTGTTCGGAGTCTCCTTCACAGATGCCAACACCGGGACAGCGGTGGGGGACTCCGGTACTATCCTGCGCACCACCGATGGCGGCGCAAGCTGGGCGCCGCAGCCGACCGGAACAATCGCATCGCTTAAGGGCGTCTTTTTTACCGATGCCAATTCGGGGATTGCCGTGGGAGATTATGGCACCATCCTTCGCACTACCAACGGCGGCGCAAGCTGGACTTTGCAGTCGAGCGGAACGAACGCACCGCTTACTGGGGTTTTCATCACCGACGCCAACACCGGAACGGCGGTGGGTGGCTCCGGCACCATCCTGCGCACTTCCCAGCCCTTCGCCTGCCCGGCGGCCAGAGGCGATATGAACGGCGATGGTATGTTAACCTCCCCCGACGTGGTTTTACTGTTGAACTGTGCTTTTCTGGGAGAAGGAGTTTGTTATTCCTGCTATTCCGACGTCAATTGCGATGGGGTTCTAACGCCGGCGGACGTGGTGCTGGAATTGAACAAGGTTTTTTTGGGCATCGAGTTTCCGTGCCCTTGAAAGACAGGGATGGAGGACAGGAACATTACGGGCGCACCTACGGCTGTAGCCGGTAATTTTTAACTTTGACTGAAAGCGGGGAAGCAAAGGCTTCCCCGCTTTTTTTCTTTTTCGATTTAATCTTTCAACATCAGTTCAGAAGCGTCGGGAATGGGAGCGCTGGAGTCTCCGCTGTTGTCCCCGCATAATTTCAGGGCGGCGAAAGTATGCCGGCGGGCGCCAGCTGTCAAACGCAGAGCTTCCAAACAGTGGCGGTTGCTCAATGCCTCCCGCGCGGCGGCCTGCAGGCGGAGGGCCCGGCCAAACAACACCTTGGCCGAGTCTTTCTCACACTGGCGGATAATAGGGGCTGCCCGCTCCATTATGGCGCCGGTTTTTTTGACTTCTTCCAACGCCTGGCGGCAAGTGCCTTGGTTCTCGCCTTCCGCCCAAGCCGTCTTGGCATATTGAACTGCCGCTAATGCCAGGACAGAGAGGGTTAGAATCAAAACTTTCTTCATTTGTTTCACCTCCTCATTTTTTTCCAAAAGTTTCATTTGTTGGACAGGTTGACGGGCCGGAAGTTTAAGGCTTTTTTTACTTTTTTCGACTTTTGTATAGAGAGGTGTCTACATTCCTTCCCGATTCCTACCTCGGCTGGACTACCGGCTTCTACCACCGCCCCGGTGCCGACGTGGTGGTGGTTTTTAGTTAAAGCAACCCCCTATAGTCCCCCTTAAATACAGGGGGACAAATGACCCCTCGGGTCTTTCTTGGACTTTCCTCGGCTTTGCTCGTTCACGCTGCGCTCAACGCAGGTGGAACAAGTTGCTCGGGACAAGCCCCTGCCCCCTGGCCGTAGCCAAAGGCAACACCACGGGCAGGCCTTCCCGAAGCGGGAAGGGATTCGACTTCGCTCACCACAAGGGGGAAGGGTAGGCACGGAGGTCTACCCCTACCTGACTTGTTGGGCAAAAATCTGCCCCTGCCGGTCGGAGATTAGGGGGTCAAAGATGTTCAGGTATAGTTCCGCCGATTGAGAAGGCAACTTTTTTGCCGATAAGAAGATACGGGGGATTAGGGAAAGCTATATCCGTATGGAAAGTAAAAAAAGAATCGGCGAACTATTAGTTCAGAAGGGGTTGATATCGCCCAAGCAGTTGGATGAAGCCTTAAAAATCCAGAAGCGAACCGGCGAGCGGGCCGGCGACATTCTGGTTCGGCAAGGGGTTCTGTCCGAGGAAAACTTTCTGGCGGTTATGTCGGAGAAAATTTCCGTCCCGAAAGTCAATCTGGACAATTTGGTCGTCGATCCGGAAGTGGTGAAGCTGGTTCCGGTGGAGCTGGCCAAAAAGCACCGCTTAATCCCGATTTTGCAGCTGGGAAGCGCGCTTACGGTGGCGATGGTCGATCCGCTCGATTTGATAGCCATCGAACAATTGAAATATCACACCGGTCTGGAAATCAATCGCACCATCGCTTCGGTTTCGCAGGTGGAAAAAGCGATATCGGACTACTACACCGTTCAGGACTCGGTGGCGGAAGTGGTGCGGGAGATGGCCCTTCCCGAAGAGGACTTTGGCAAAGAGCTGGCGGAAGCGACCGAGAAAGTCGGGGAATCTCCCGAGGAGCTGACCGAGAACGCGCCCTTGGTGCGGCTGGTCAATTTGCTTTTGACCCAGGGCATCAAAGATTTAGCTTCCGACATTCACATCGAGCCGGAGGAAAGGGAGCTGCGGGTGCGTTTCCGCATTCACGGAGTGATGCGGGAAGTGGCCACGCCGCCCAGGAATCTGGGGCCTGCGATTGTTTCGCGCATCAAAATTATGTCCAATATGGACGTTTCCGAAAAGCGGCTGCCGCAGGACGGCCGCTTTGCCTATAAAATCGGACAAAACGAAGTTGATTTCCGAGTTTCAACTTTGCCCACCATTTTTGGCGAAAAGGTGGTTTTGCGCATTCTGGACAAGACCAACCTGGCGGTGAATTTAGATAAAATCGGTTTGTCGAAAGAGCTTTTGTCCCGCTTGCGGCAGGCGACCAAGAAACCGGAGGGGTTGGTTTTGGTCACCGGGCCAACCGGCAGCGGAAAAACTTCGACCTTGTACGGAATTTTACGGGAATTGAACTCGGTGGAAAAAAATATTATTACCGTCGAAGATCCGGTTGAATACCACATCCCGATGATTGCCCAAGTGCAAACCAACGAGAAGGCGGGGCTGTTTTTTGCCAATGCGCTGCGCTCCATTCTGCGCCAGGACCCGGACATCATTATGGTGGGGGAGATTCGCGACCGGGAGACGGCGGAGATTGCGGTGCGTTCCGCTCTGACCGGACATCTGGTCCTCTCCACTCTGCATGCCAATGATGCGCCCTCGACCGTAGCCCGGCTTTTGGATATGGGCGTGGAAGCGTATTTGCTGGCGGCATCGCTGGTCACCGTCATCGCCCAGCGTTTGGTGCGGCGGATTTGCGAGAATTGCCGGGAAAAAACGACGGTGCCGGAGGCCTTGAAACGGCAGCTCTGGATTGACGGGCCCGGCGCCGTTTTTTACCGGGGGGCGGGCTGCCGGAGCTGCAAGCAGAGCGGTTTTTCGGGACGGCTGGGAATTTTTGAAATGCTGGTTATAAATGATTCGATTCGGGAACTGGTTGCCAACCGGGAATCGACTGCGGCCATTCTGGCGGAGGCGCGCAAGCAGGGGATGAAGCTTTTGCGGCAGGACGGGGCTGAAAAAACTCTGGCCGGTTTGACCACGGTGGAAGAAGTTTTGCGGGTTTCTTCGGCGGCAGATTTCGCGGATGCTCCAAGCCGCGAACCGGTCTTGATAAAGTAAAGATTTGTATGCTGCCGGAATTCCATTACAAAGCGGTCGATAGAACGGGGGTGGCGCTCTCCGGCCTTATGCAGGCGGAGACCGCCTCGGAAGTTTGTTTGCGGCTGGACCGCCTCGGTTACATCCCCATTTCCGTCGAACAGAAAAAAGAGGGGCTTTGGCAAAGTTTCAGTTTGGGGCCCAAACGGGTCCCGCTTTCCGAGCTGATTATTTTCACCCGGCAGCTTTCGACCTTATATCGGGCCGGGATTCCCATTCTGCGCGCCTTGTCGATTTTAGCCGCTCAAGCCGAACATCCGCTTTTACGCCGGGGAGTGGACACCATCCGAACTGATTTGGAGGCGGGGGTGACGCTTTCCGACGCTTTTGCCCGCCAGGAGGAGATTTTTGGGCGCTTGTTCTGCTCTTCCATAAAGACCGGCGAGGCGACCGGGCATTTTGACCTTGTTTTGGATCAGCTTTCCACCTTTATGGAGCGGGAGATGAAAACTAAAGAGGATTTGAAGGATGCCATGCGGTATCCCATTTTGGTGGTTTTTGCCCTTTGTATGGCTTTTATAGTTTTAGTAACGTTTGTCATCCCCAAATTTGCCGCGCTTTTTGCCCAGTTTAGAACCGAACTGCCCCTGCCGACAAAAGTGATGATGGGGATAAGTTTTGGCATTCGCCATTACTGGTACTATCTTCTGCCACCTTTGTTTTTTGCCGGTTACTTTTTGCGGCGCTGGCTGGCTACGGAAAAAGGGGAGGTCTGGCTGGATGGGTTCAAGTTGAAGTTGCCGATTTTAGGAAAAGTTTTTTTAAAGGTCGCCATTTCCCGCTTTGCGCATATGCTTTCGGTTCTGGTCAAAAGCGGCCTGCCCATCATTCAATCCCTGCAGGTAGTACGCGGCGCCATTGGGAATCGAATCGTAGCGCGTGAAATTGAGAAAATCGAGGCCGGTTTTGCGGAAGGGAAAGAGGTCAAGGAAATAATGGAACGTTCCCCCGTTTTTCCGCCTTTGGCGGTGCAGATGTTCTCGGTAGGGACGGAGTCCGGCTCTTTGGACCGGATGTTAGCCGAAATGGCTTTTCATTTCGACCGGGAAGTGGAATACGCCACCAGGCGGTTGTCCAAGTTAGTGGAACCGGCTCTGACTGTGGTTTTGGGAGGGACGGTTTTGTTTTTTGCCCTCTCGGTATTTTTACCGATGTGGAATTTGCTTAGCGTATTCAGAAAATAAACACAAACCAAAAAGGAGGAGGGAGCATGTTTTATAAAACCAAAAATCAATCGGGATTTACCCTGATTGAACTGGTCATCATCGTCGTCGTTCTGGGGATTTTAGCGGCGGTGGCGATTCCGAAATATATGGACATCACCGCGCAATCCAAGCTTTCGGCCTGCAAAGGGGCCTTGGGCGGGCTGCGTTCGGGAGTTTCCATTTTCTACGCCAACCAGGCGGTAACCACCGGCACGGCCACCTGGCCGAGTTTGGTCCAGCTGGAAGTTCCCGGCGTAGTGATGGAGCAGGCGATACCGGCCAACCCGTATCAACTGCCGACCAGCGCGCCGGATTCCATCGTCACCGGTGTCACCAAAGGCGTCGTCGTTGGCACGCGCGGCGGCTGGGCGTTTAAGTCTTCCACCGGAGAAATCTGGCCGAATACCAATACTGCCGGTGAAAACAACCTGTAAATGGTTGGAGTTTTGGCTCGCTTTTCCTCCGCCATAGAGCGGCGGAGAGGAAAGTTGGGGGGTTTTCGGAATAAATCCGGTTTTACCCTAATTGAGTTGGTTGTCATTGTCATTGTTTTGGGAATCGTGGCTGCAGTGGCGATACCCAAAATCGGCGACATTATAAACAGCTCCAAAACTACCGCCACCAAAGAGGAGATGATGCGTTTGAAGCGGGCGATTATGGGGAATTCCGCGGTAGCTTCCGGGGGACGTTTTTCAGATAGAGGTTATCGAGGGGATGTAGGGAGTTTTCCCCCAAACTTGACCGGTTTGGTAACGAAACCAGGTGGAGTTGCCGTCTGGAATCCTTACACCCGGCTGGGTTGGAACGGGCCGTATATTGATTCTACCAACGGGGATTATTTTAAAGATGCCTGGGGGGCCAGTTACGTTTACGACTCGACGGCGCGCACATTAACCTCCACCGGCTCCGCCAGCAATATCGTCGTCCAATTCTGAAGATGAGGGGAATTGTGGATTGTAAGAAGGGAAACGAAGGGATAATGACGGGCGAAAAGGGGTTTACGCTCATCGAAGTTCTTCTGGTCATCATCATTATCGGCATTATGGCGGCGGTGGCTTTTAAATCGATGAACGTGGCTTTGGATAACAGCCGCTGGGATGCCAGCACCCAGGAGATGGATAAACTTTCCTGGGCGATTGCCGGCAATCCGGACCTTTTCGCCAACGGGATACGTTCCGACTTCGGCTATGTGGGGGACGTTGGCTCGCTGCCTTCCAACCTGGACGCTTTGGTGACCAATCCAGGCGGCTACTCGACCTGGAGGGGGCCGTACATCCAGAACGATTTCACCCAAAACCCAAACGATTATAAAACCGACGCCTGGGGGAATCTATACACCTTTACGGGCGGGGTTACCATAACCTCCAACGGTTCGGGAGGAAATACCATCACCAAAAAGTTCGCCAATGCGACTGCTGATTTGACCTCCAACACGGTGCAGGGGGTAGTTACCGATGGGCAGGGGAATGCTCCGGGAAGCTCCGCTTCCAACTTGAGCATTCGCATAACCTATCCCAACGGTACAGGCGGAACGACTACGTCCACCACGAACCCGAACAGCTCCGGCAATTACAGCTTTGCGAGTGTAGTTCCACAAGGCATTCGCAGCATCACGGCGATTTATACGCCGACCAGCGATACTTTGGTGCGCACGGCGGTGGTGCTGCCCCGTTCGACCACTCTGGTCGATTTTAAGTTTATCGGCAATATCTGGGGCAGCGGTGGTTCGGGCGGCTCGCTGGCCTACGTCATCGGTTCCGTTTCCGCTCCGAATAGTGGAAGGGACATTTCTTTTCAAGTTCGCAACTCGAGCTCTGCGAGCATCACCATTACCAGCCTTCGAGCCACCTATACTGCTACCTTGAACTACTACGAGACGATTGTATGGGCGGGAACGATGGTCGCCAACCAAACCATTCCCCGTTTCGCTTCCGGGCAGACGGTTAGCTTTACTTCTTCGCAAACCGTTGCCGCAGGGGCTACGGTCACGGTGAATCTCAACAATTTTAGGACTTGCCCGGTTGGAGGCTGCGGCAACGCCAATATGTCCGGGAATACTTTTACCATACTATTCTCGGATGGCACAACCATAACTTTTTCCGTCTGATGTTTTCTTGATGGAGGCAGATTGCGTTTTCTGAAAACCGAAAAAGAAAAAGATACTCGCAGACCAGACCCTAAGCAGGGTTTTGCCCGCCAAGTTGCGGAAGAATCGCCAGCCGTTTTGCCGGAAAGTTTTTGGGCGGCAATTGCTGCGCGGATGCGTTTGCAGGCGGGCCGCTGGAAAAGCTGGTGGCGCTATGAGCCGGAGACATTCTTCGGCTTTGATTTGGTTGCCGATCAGCTGCGCTGGGTGCGTTTGGCCCGAAAGCCGTTGGCGGGGGCCAAGCTGGGTTTGAAGTGGGAACTTTCCGGTTTCGGAATATGCGATTTAGCGCCCACGCCGGACTTTGACGAAGAGGATAAGGAACGCGTTCTGGTTGAATTTGTGGAGAAACTGGTCTCGTCCGGGCGATACCAAAGGGCGCAGTTTTATCTTTCGATCTACGGCGGAGCCATTCTTTTTCGCCGTTTTGTAATTCCCAAGCTTAAAAACAGGAAGGAAGAGAAGCAAGCGGTCCTCTGGGAGGCGCGCAAGCAGATTCCTTTTCCTTTGGAAAGCGCTTATTGGACGTATCGTACTTTTCCCAAAGAGGGGGGCGGCCAAAAGAGAACCGAAGTAGTTTTTGCGGCGCTTTTGCGCACGGTATTAGATCGTCTATCCGCCCTCTTTTCCCAGGCGGGGGCGCCTTTGAGCGGCGTTTGTATAGGCGGGATCGGTTTTGCCGAAGTTTTACCCATTTATCCTCAAGCAGAAGGGGAAGGGGTGGGGGTTTTGGAAGTTACGCCCCAAAATTCCTATCTGACTCTTTACGGGGCGAGAGGGTTGGAATTTTTCCGCGAGCTTTCGGTGGGGGGGCCCAAACCTTCCGATTTGGAAGAAGGAGTTTCCAGGTTCCTTTCGCCAATAAAGGAGGAGGTTCTATCCTCTCTGGACTATTATCAGGCGCAGTATTCCGGCCGGAAGCTTTTGCATCTTTTTTTGGCCGGGCTGCCGGAGGGGGACGTGGCCATTGAAAGCGAGTTAGAGGCGGCCATCGGGGCAAAAGTTTCGGTGCTTGCTCCCGCGCGTGAACTCTCCTATTCCGTAACCAACGCTTCCGAATTTGCCGAGCTGTATCCGTTTTTTGCCAAGGCCTTGGGGCTGGCTTTGGCCAAAGACCGAAGCGCTTATTTATTGCCCGATTCGGTTAAGACGGCCAATCGCCTGGCGCATCAAAACCGCTTGGTTTTTCGGCTGGCTTTGCCGGTAATAGCCTTTTTGGGGATTTTTCAAGGATTTTATTTTTACAAGTTTAAGTCCGCGCAGGCGCTTTTGCGCCAGCGTCAAAACGAAATTTCAAAGGTGGAGGCGGTGCCGGGTTTTGCTTTGGCCGGCCAATTACAAGAAAAGATTGAAGCGACTCAAAGTTTTCTTTCCCGGTTCGTCCGCTATCCGGCGGTTTTTTCCTGGTACTTGAAGGAACTTTCCAATTTGACTCCTCCCGAAATTGCTTTGGACCGGGTGGCGCTTTTGCCGGTTATGGCCGACTCGCTTTCGGCGCGGCAAAAGCATGGAGTATTTGACCATCTGGAAATTGCGGGAACGGCCAACGCTCATTTTTCGGAGGCGGACGCCATTGTGGTGGAGTTTATCCGCCGGCTGGAGCATTCTCCTTTTTTCGGGCCGGTGAAAATTGTCAGCAAAGCGGAGGAGCGGTATTCCGACCGAAAAACGGTCGGTTTCAGTTTTGAGGTGGGCTTGCGATGAAGTTCGATAAGCCACTTTATCGGGTTTTAGGTATTCTTATCCTGGCGGTTGCCTGGGTTTATTTGGGCTTTCTGCCGGTGAAGAGCAAAATCGTCCGTGTCGAAGGGGAGCTTTTGGAAGCGGACATCAAGTTAGCGCAATATCTAAAGTTGGCGCCCCAGATTCCGCTCTGGCAAAGCCGCACGGCCGAGCTGGGGCAATCCGCCATCCAGTTAGTGTCCAACCTCTATTCCCCCGATCTTGCGGATAGATTTTTAAAAGACCTTATCGCTTTGGCAGAGAGAGAAGGGTTAAAAGTTCTGGACGCCAAGCCGACTTTTCCGGAGCTGCTTAACTCCGTGCGGGATATGGATTCAACCTCCGCCAACCTGGTGCGGCCGGTATCCTTTACCATCAAAGTGGAGGGGGGGTATGCCGTAATTTACGGTTTGACGGAGAAGATTTCCGGGCTGCCGGCCTACAGAGGATTTACGCTGGGGGAAGTCGGCCGCGGAGAAAGAAGCGGCACGGTGGACGCCACTTTAAGTTTCTATTGTTATCTGATAATAAATCCTAAGGCAGGCGCTTGATGGATGAAGTTAGAAGGAAAAAATTTTTATACGGAATTTTGGGAATGGCCTTGGTCTTTGGGCTTTTGAATTTAAAGAGCATTATGTCCATTGGAAAAAGGAGAAACGTAGTTGAGCTTTCGGGCGCGCAGGCCGGTTCGGCCCGACCGGCTGCAGCTGCGGCGGCGGATTCGTTTGCCTATGAAAAGCTTAATTCCGACAAGGAAAAAAGATTGGCCGTTGGCTTGAGCCGAAATCCATTTTACCGGAACGCCGTGGCGGCCGTTGTCGTCCCTTTCAGCTCGAAAGAGCCGGTGTTCTGGTTTTCGGCCGTTTCCGTCAAAGGCGCTTCCGCAATTGCCGTAATCAACGGCCGGGTTTTGAAAGTCGGGGATTCTATCGAAGGATATACTGTTAAAGAGATTGGGAAAGGTTCGGCAGTTTTAAATAAAGGCAGGTCATCCATACGGCTGGCTATGCGGGGGGAATAAAATGCGAAAACTATTTGTGTTAATGTTCTTTTTGACTTTTGCGACGGCCCGGCCGCAGGAAAAAGCGGGTGAAGCAAAAGTGGTCACGGAAGATTCCAAAATTACTCTGGAAATGGAGAATTCCCCCATCGGCTCGGTTTTAAAACTTTTGGCGGTACAGAACAATTTGAACATCGTTTCGGGCCAGGACGTGCGCGGCAGCGTAAGCCTGCGCTTGCATCAAGTTTCCCTGGACGAGGCGCTTTCGGCCATTCTCCTGTCCAACGGATACACCTACAGCCGGCAGGGGGAGGTTATCGTGGTAATTCCTATGGAAAAGGATTATCCCCAGCAGTTGGAAAGCCGGGTATTCGAGCTTTCCTACGCCTACGCCGATTACATAATGGCCAGTTTAAAGGACGTTCTTTCTCCCAAGGGGAAAATTCAGGTTGTCAGCAGGGACGTGCGTAAAATTGAGGCGGTGAAGCAGCCGCCGGCGACCGTGTTTTTGGTCACCGATTTTCCCTACACGTTGGCGCGCATTGAAAAAATCGTGGCCGCCTTGGATAAACCGGTCAAGCAGGTTTCCATCGAGGTGCGGATGGTGGAAACCAGTCTGGATGGGAAATCCGACCTCGGCATCTCGTGGCCGGAGGCTATCGGGGCCTCCTTTGGCGAAGCGGAACCTTTGAGCACCACTTCCAGCACTACCACGACCGGCATCAGCAAGGCGGCTGTTTTCCCCATTGAAGGCCATCCGAAATACGGGAGACTTTCGGTGAACCAGTTAGACTGGTTTTTGAATTATCTGGTGACCGAGACTAACAGCAAGCTGTTGAGCAATCCGAAGGTTACGACACTCGACAACCAGCCGGCCAAAATCACCGTCGCCACCACCATTCCGCTGCAAACCTTGAACCGCTTTTCGGCGGGGTCGGAGGTGCAGGATATCGTTTCCTTTCAGGACAAAGAGTTCGGCATCATTATGGAGGTCACGCCGCGGGTCAACGACGATTCGACTTTGACTTTGCGCGTGGTGCCGACAGTTGAGGACATCATCGGCTTTACCGGGCCTTTGAACAATCAGAGGCCGATTACTTCCAAGCGCTCGATAGAGACGCAAGTCCGGTTGAAAGACGGGGAGACTATGGTTTTGGGCGGGTTGATTAAGGACAACGAAGTCAAAACGGTGCACAAAATCTGGCTTTTGGGGGATATCCCGCTTTTGGGCGGCCTGTTCCGCAACACATCCAAGCAAACCACCAAGACCGACTTATTGGTTTTAATTACGCCGCATATAATTAGATAACGAAGGGGGAATCTAAAGCCTGTCCGGCCAGGGATTCGTCCCTACTTTTTTCTTTGGTTCACCAACCCTCAATATAACCATCGGAACGTTGTTCGAAATGTAGGGGTGAACCTTTAGGTTCACCCCAGGGCGCACCTAAAGGTACGCCCCTACGTTTTTTGTATTTGTCGTGGCAGACCCCTGTGCTTGCCCTGAGCGAAGCCGAACGGGTCTGCCCTCCTTTCTTCCATCACAAATTCCCGTCTTTAAGCAGGTTTTCCCCTCCTCATATTTACACTACTGCAAGATTCAATATCCCCCCCCCGTGGTTTGTCAAGGGGGGGGATACCTCACCCCCTAACCCCCTCTCCATTCGATGGAGAGGGGGTTAGGGCAAACACGGATTCGGCTACGCTCACCGCAGGCAAGATTCGCCCCTACGTCCCCAATTGTCATGCTGAACGAAGTGAAGCATCTGCGTGGGGTTGTGGGGCAACATTCTCACCTATCCCCGCCCAGATTCCTCCCTCGACTCCGCTCGGGACGAGTCGCTATGCTCGGAATGGGCACGTGGCAACGTGCCCCTACGGGCGAACACATCGGTTCGCCCCTACGGCCTCACCCCTTTATCCCCTCTCCATAAAATGGAGAGGGGAGGGCACAACATTGTTGTGTCCCTACAAAATACAAAGACCGTTGAGATATAACAAAAGGGTTTGATAAAAGCTCCGGCGGAATCTATTTTACTGCCGTGAAACGGTTTGTGTATCTTATAATCCTTTCCGTCATAATCACTGCTTGCGGGAAAAAGGAGCTGGACGTTTCCGAGCAGTTGCGCGCTTTTATGGCGGAATGGGAACGGGCGATCGATTCCCAAAATGCCGTAGTTTTGGATTCTTTGCTCGTCCGACCGGAAAACTCGGCGGCGATAGATCCTCAAAAATTTCTGGATGAGCTTTTTTCTACCCCGGAGGTAAAGTCGGTGAACCTAAGCGGGCGGCAGTTTGCAATCAGACAAAATCAAGCTACTGTTTCCGGGCTTTTGATCCGTTCCGGGATCGCCGATAGTATAGCCCATTTAAGTCTGACTTTGCTGAAAACCAAAAAAGGATGGAAAGTAGCGGCCTATCGCTGGGAGCCGGCAATTCCCGCCGGCGATACTTTGCGCTCATCTATTTAAATTAAAAAATGGAAATGCAAAACGGCAAAAAAGATTATGTGCGCAAAATGTTCTCCGAACTGGCGCCCGATTACGACCGCTTGAATCGAATCATCTCCTTTGGCTCCGACCGGCTCTGGCGCAAAAGAGCGGTTCGCCCATTGGTTGATTGCCGACAAGTAATAGATCTTTGCGCCGGGACGGGAGATATGGCGGCTGCTTTGCTTGTTAATCCTTCATTTCAAGGCACAGTAATACTTTCTGATTTTGCAATGCCCATGCTCATGCTCGCGAAAAAGAAGTTAGCCGCTTTTTCCAATCGGGCCTTTTTGGTGTGCGCGGATGCGGAGCGGCTGCCGTTTAAATCCAATGTTTTTGACGGGGCGATGCAGGGTTTTTCGTTGCGCAATCTGGGAAGTCTGCCGGCCTTTGCCGGCGAAGTGCGCCGGGTTTTATCTTTGGGAGGCGTTGGAGCCTTTTTGGAAATAGCGCATCCTTCCAACGGGATTTGGGAAAAACTCTTTTACATCTATTTTTATCGGTTGATGCCGAAGGTGGCCGGACTTTTTACCCGGCAGCGCGAGGCGTACCGCTACCTGCCGGAATCGCTCAAAGTTTTCCCGCCGCAAAAGGAAGTGGCGGCGCTTTTTGCGGCAGAAGGATTCGGAGAATCAACCTTTCGCAATCTCTGGGGCGGGCTGGCGGCCGTTTATCGGGTGAGAAAATGACGTTCGACACTGTAAAAAAGTTCGACAGGTTTAGCAAGTCTTTACAAAAAAGGAGAGGCGTATGCAATTCTTAATGCCGTTTATTATCGGAGTGGCAGTCGGGGCTCTGGCCGTTTTGGCGGTGGGCTGGATTAAAAAACGGGAGGCCAAGGATATTGCCCAGGAGTTGTTAGCCCAGGCCGAAACTGAAAAGCTGAAAGATTTAAATTCAATCATCGATAATCTGAAAGTGTCTTTTGATGCGCTTTCTTTAAATGCCCTTTCCCGAAACACGGAGCAGTTCATTCGGCTGGCGGAGCAAACCTTGAAAACCCAGACCCAAGCGGGCGGAAAGGAACTGCAGGGTAAAAAGGAGCTAATAGACCAGACCTTGGAGGCGATGAAAAAGGAACTGCAGGAGGTTCAGAACTCCATTCAGACTTTCGAGAAGGACCGGGAGAACAAATTCGGCGAACTAACCGCGCAATTGAAAGCGGCCGCTGACAACAATCGTAAGTTGCAAGAAACGGCCGAGCAATTGAAGTTGGCTCTGGTCAATTCCAAAACCAGAGGCCAGTGGGGAGAACGGATGGCCGAAGACGTCCTGCGGTTGGCCGGTTTTATGGAAGGAATCAATTACCACAAGCAGCGGGTTTTGGAAGGCTCATACAACCGGCCGGATTACACCTTTTTGCTTCCCAAGGATTTGAAATTAAATATGGACGTGAAATTCCCGTTCGACAATTATCTGCGCTATCTGGAAGCGGGTGGGGAGCTGGAGAAAGAGAGTTACAAAAACGCTTTTTTTAGAGACGTTCGCGAGCGGGTTCGTGAAGTCACAACCCGCGATTACATCAATCCGGAGGCGCGGACTTTGGACTACGTCCTGGTGTTCATTCCCAACGAGCAGGTGTACGGTTTTATCCTGGAAAACCAGGGGAGTTTTTTTGACGACGCTTTGAGAAGCAAGGTCATTCCTTGCTCTCCTTTCACCCTGTATGCCATTCTATCGGTCATACGGCAGGGGATAGACAACTTTCAGCTGGAACAGAATGCGACAAAAATGGCTAATCTAATGGGGAATTTTCGCAAACAGTACGAAGCTTTTATGGCGGCGTTTGAAAAGATGGGAAAAAGGATTGAAGAGGCCCAAAAAGAGTTTAATTCGCTGTCCACCACCCGGCGCACGCAGTTGGAGAAGCCTTTGAATCAAATTGAGGAACTGCGCCAGCAACGGGAACTGTCGCTGGAGGAGCTGGCTTTGGAGCCGGGCGCCGCTCCGGAGACTATCGAGGAAACTTTAAACGCGTAGCCGGTTTTTCCGGCAAAGGGTCATAGGTTCGTTTTAACCTTTTTTATCCGAGGCTGAAGCCTCGGCTACCTAAAGCGTCGGATACCTAAAGCCTCGGCTACCGGAGAGGGCAGGTTTCCGGAGCAAAGTCCCGGCCGTTGCTCTGGAAACCTAAAGGCCTGCCCGAAGCCGGGCTACGGCCAGGGTTTCCGCTACGCTCTTTTCTACATAAGTGTATTGTTTTCAGAAAAGGGTAACACTTGTTCGCGCAGAGAACCGGGGAAAAAAGCCCAAGCATCGACACCGCTTAAAACCAGCTCTACCTCCGGCGCACTCTTCAGAGTGCGAAGAGCGGATCGCCCCGACCTATCGGGACGCCGGAAGGGATTTTTTATCCGAGGCTAAAGCCTCGGCTACCAGCTCGAAATCTGAAGATTTTTATTTCCAATTTGGGAATTTTTCGGCTGATTCAATCAAGCTTTCTTTGATTTCTCCGATATAAGAAACGGGGCTTGGGGCCCAATTTAAGAGGGGGATATGCCGTCAATTTTAGTCATCGACGATAAAGAAAGCATGCGCGGAATGCTGGCGGAAACCTTGGCCAGTGAGGGATATGAAGTAGATACGGTTGCCGACGGAAAAAGCGGCATCGGCAAGGTTCGCGAGAAAAAGTTCGACGTTGTTTTGACGGATTTAAAGCTTCCGGAAGCGGACGGCATCGCGGTCCTTTCCGAGCTCAAAGGAATCGATCCGGAGTTGGCGGTTATCGTGATGACCGCTTTTGGCACCATCGAGATCGCCGTGGAAGCGATGAAGTTAGGCGCCTTTGATTTTCTCACCAAACCGTTCGATACCGACCGGCTCTCGGTGCTTATCAAACGCGCTCTGGAAAACCGCCGCTTGGTGGCGGAAAACACGCTTTTGCGCGAGGAGCTGGATCAAAGCTTAGGTATCTCCGAAATCGTCGGCCGCTCGGAAAAAATGCTGGAAGTTTCCCGGCTTATCCAGAAAGTGGCCGCCTCCGACACAACCGTTTTGCTCCTCGGCGAATCGGGCACCGGCAAGGAGCTTTTCGCGCGCGCCATTCACAATCTCTCCCCGCGCAAAAGCCGCCCCTACGTGGCCATTAACTGTGCGGCCATTCCATCCGAACTTTTGGAAAACGAGCTTTTTGGCTCGGAAAGGGGAGCTTTCACCGGCGCGGTCGCACGTAAAATGGGCAAGTTCGAAATCGCCGAAGGGGGCACCGTATTCCTCGATGAAGTCGGCGATATGTCGCCGGCTTTGCAGGCCAAACTTTTGCGCGTGCTGCAGGAAAAGAACTTTGAACGGCTGGGGGGAACCAAGCTGATTTCGGTGGATGTGCGCGTTATCGCCGCCTCCAACGTGGATTTGAAGGAAGCCATAGAAAAGAAAACTTTTCGCGAAGATCTGTACTACCGTTTTTCCGTTTTTCCGATAACAATTCCGCCCCTGCGCGAACGCACGGAGGATATTCCGCATCTGGCCAATCATTTCATCCGCAAATTTTGCACGGAGATGAAGAAGCCGCCAAAATCGCTTTCGCAGGATGCCGTAAACCTTTTGGACCGCTACCATTGGCCGGGGAACGTGCGCGAACTGGAAAACACCATCGAGCGGGCCATCATCCTTTGCGAGGGGAAAAAAATCTCCCCCGACCATCTGGCCATCCGCATTCCTTCCACGGCGGAAATCCGCCTGCGGGAAGGGGCCGGCTTAAAAGAAGTCGGGCAATACGCTCAAATGGAAGCGGAGCGGGGAATGATTGTGCGCGTTATGTCGCAGACCCGCGGCAACAAGCGCAAGGCGGCCGAAATTTTGAAAATCGACTACACCACGCTCTTCGAAAAAATCAAAAAGTACAATTTGCAGGACGAGATTTAGCATTGTCAAGATTTGGGTTTGAAGACTGCCATCCAGGGTTGTCTTTGAAGCTATGGGAGGAATCCCATAGCCTGTCGACAAAGCGCTTAAGTTTTTACGGCTTTATTTTGGAGAATTATCAGGTTCTTCTTCGGGCGGCCACAAGTCCTTGTGAATCAAGTTGTTTGGGCGCCTTACAAATATGGGGGCTTCGGCAAAGGCTTTGCAACTCTTGCTGATATGGAGATAATATGAATAAGGTCAATAAACGGAAGGCTCGCATGAAAAACCAAAAAGGTTTCACCCTGATCGAAGTGATGATCGCGATGGTGATTTTGGCGGTCGGGATTTTGGGCCTGGCGCCGCTTATGGTTCTTTCCATTTACTCGAACACCTACTCGCAGGATTTGACCCAAGCCACGGCCATTGCTCAAGACCGCATAGAGCAACTGAAGAATGCCGGCAGTTTAGGCGTCTGTCCTTACGCCGACACGACCAACGGAATCGATGGAATCTATAATCGAACGATTCGGGCGGATGACGCCACTTCGGACGCTACGGTGCCGGCAGGCATTTATCGTATCAAAGTGACGATTTCCTGGACCGATAAAAAACAGCAAGCCCGCTCGGTCGATTACTATACCTATAAAACGATTCCGTGAGAAAGCGATGAAATATGGTGTTGGAGATTGGTCTGGTTTTGAGCGCGGCATTGTTGGCCACCGGTGTGGAAACGGCTCCTACGGGTTCAAATTGTCACCCGGTATCACCGGTGGATTATCCAACCGTCCAAATGCTTTCACTTCAACTTCCAAAGTCTTTCAGCGAAGCAAAATGGAGCCCAAACGGAGTGAAAATTTTGCTCTTTTCCCGCCGGGGGCGCTGGGTGGTTCGGCTTCCCGCGACTGCGCTCCCTCGGCTACGCTCGTTCACGCTGCGCTCAACGCAAGCGGAACGAGTCGGGACCAGTCGCTGGCCACAAGTGGAAAAGAATCGAATTCTGCCGATAAGAAAAGTAGAGATATGAAAAATCAAAAGGGTTTCACCTTAATGGAAATGGTAGTAGTGGCCGTCGTTATTGGTGTAATGGCTGCTCTGGCCGTTCCCAGTTTTTTAAATTATACGTCCAAATTGGAAGCCAAAAGCACGGCTCGTGACGTCGTTTCGGCGCTACGTTTGGCGCGTTCGCGGGCGATTTCGGAACGGGTGCAGTACGGAGTCTATTTTAACGCGGGGGCGAAGCAGTTTACTTTGTTTAAGGATATGGTAACCCCTGGCACCTATCAGTTAGTGGGAGATTCGACTGTCTACCAGGTGGACCTGGAGCCGGACGTCAATTATGGCGGCAATACCTTTACCAGCACGACCGTGGTTTTCACTACGGCGGGAGGCGCTTCCGAATCTGGTAATTTGAAGATTTATTCCACATCCCGTGGATCGGACACGCTTTATATTAACGTTTTAGCCTCCACCGGCCGAATCAAACTGGACGACAAACCAATTCCATAAGGAAAGGGACGGGGGAGAAAAAAGTTTGGGGGAAACCGCTTAACTTTTTTGGGGGACGGTCGATAATAGAATCGTAGCCCCGCATTTCCGAGGGGGCAGGGGGAAAAGATGAACCTGTTACGCAAACCAAAAGTAGTCGCCGGACTGGACATCGGTGCCAGCTCCATCAAGCTGATTGAGCTGGAAAAGAAATCGGACAGCTATTGCCTGCGCGGGCTGGGCATCAAAGAACTGCCGGTGGAGGCCCTGGTGGCGGATGAAATCAAAGACCGCGACACCTTGATTTTCAACATCCAAAGTTTAGTAGACCAGGTCAACCCGAAAATCAAGGACGTGGTAATCTCCATTTCCGGGCACGGCGTCATCACTGATAAGATAAACATCGACAAAAAGAGCGGCGGCGAGGCCGACCAGGCGATTCTTTTTGAAGCGGAGCAGCGCAGCCCCTTTGACGTGGAAGACGTGACACTGGATTACCACATCATATCCACCAACGAAGAGACCAACAAAATGGACGTATTGCTGGTGGCCGCCCGCCAGGAATTTTTGAAAAGTTATTTGGATTTGCTGGCCGACGCCGGGCTTCGTCCGGTAATTATCGACACGGATGCTTTTGCCGTTTTGAACGCCTATGAAATCAATTACGACATCGATCCCAACCGGGTGGCGGCCTTGGTGAACGTCGGCTTCGATACGACCAATATCATATTTGTAAAAGATAAATTATATCACTCCACGCGCGACGTTTCGGTGGGGACCCGTTTGATTTACGACACCATCCAGAAGGAGTTTCGCTTAAACCACGAATTGACCAACAAAGCGATTCGCGGCGAGCTGGAAACCAGCCTGGATCAGGATATGTTGAAAGCCACGGTGGTTTCCGCCTCCGAGGAACTTTTCTCGGGCATTGAAGTTGCCTTTTCGTACTTCAAGTCCACGGCCAAAGTCGAGCAAATCGATTGGATTTTTCTGGCCGGCGGTGGCGCTTTGGTTCCCTTTCTGCCGGAATTTATGCAGGCCAAACTTTCCGTACCCGTAGACATCATTAATCCCTTGCGTAACGTTGATTACGATCCGGATGAATACCGGCAGTTGGAACTGGAGCGGATTGCCCCGCTTCTGGCCGTGCCGATTGGACTGGCGGCCCGAAAGGTAAAGTGATATGATAGAGATAAATCTACTTCCCAAAGAGTTACAGAAACGCAGCGGCAGTTTTGCCCTGCCCAAAGCGGCCAGCTATATGGTTGTCGCCATTGCGGTGCTATTTGCCGCCCTGGGCGGGTTCACCTTTTTCCAAAAGTGGCGCATAAGCCAGATGGACAAAAAGATCGCCGCGGCGCGGGTCCGCGAAGCCAAAATGCAAAAGGATATACAACTGGTGGATGCTTTGACCGATCTGAAGGGAAAAATTTTGGAACGGATGTCAGCCATCGAGGGTTTGGACAAGAACCGTTCGGCCTACGTACGGTTTTTGGAAGATCTTTCCTCCCGCATCCCGGAATATCTCTGGCTTGCCAGTTTTAAGGAAGGCCAGACCGCCACGTCGGCCCCGGCTAAACCGGCGGCGCCGAACGCTGCCTCCACGGGAGCCAAGACCACCATCGAGGGCTTTTCTTATTCTTTGAACAGCCTGGCAAACTTTATGGTTCAGGTGAAGAAATCTCCTTTCTTGAAAAACATTGAACTGTCTTTTGCCCGGGAGCAAAAAGTGCAGAGCACGAGACTATACAATTTTCAGTTGACCTGTGACATGACGTTGGCGCCGGAGCTTATTCCGCCGGACGCCGAAGGGCAGAAACCGATTCGCCTGGGAGAAAATCCGTAACCGGCGGAAGTTGACCGAACGAGGGGACGCGTATGGACTTACGAGATCCGAAAAATCAACGCTACATACTGGTGGGATTGGCCGCTTTTCTGGGGATATACTTTTGGTACACGCGGGTGTTCTCCGGTTTAAGCCAGTCGCTTACCAAAACCCAGAGTGAGTACGAGCAACTTTTGACCAACCTTAAAAACGTCGAAATGAAAGCCAAGACCTCGGACGCCTTAAAGAAGGAGTATCAAGAGCTTTTCAAAAAATACAAGACCACCGAGCTTTTGCTGCCGGACGAGAAGCAGGTTCCGGCTTTGCTGGCCCAGCTGCACACTGCCGCCATTTCCAATCAGGTTATCGTCAACGAGCTTACGCCCAAGGGGACTTTTCCGCAGACTTTTTATGAATCCGCCGAGTTTGATTTAGTCATTACCGGCGGGTATCATTCAGTGGGCACGTTTCTCGGTTCGGTTGCCAATTTTCCTTTCATTGTGAACGTTTCCAGCGTTCAACTGTCTTCCATCCAGCAACCGGGGGGAGAGCCGAAGTCTTCGCGCGAGACGGTGACGACCAATCTGAAACTGACCACCTATTACGTGAAGGAATCCGAAAAACTCCAACAACCCAACCTGAACTGATATGAAAAAACTATTGTTGACTCTTGCAATTTTAGCGCTGTTTAACGGGCTGGTTTTGGCCGCCGGACAGCTTTCCTCCATTACCGTTCACAACGACGGGACCGTTTTTATTAAAACCGGAAACCCGGCCGAGTTTAAGTCTTTTTGGACCGGCACGCCGGGAAGTTTCAAACTGGTAATGGAACTGCCGGACATTACCGTGGATAAAACGGCCGCGGTAACGGGCAGCACAACGCCGGCTACGAATGGTTTGAAGGGAGTGCGTTTTTCCCAGTTCAAAACCCTACCGCCGGTGGCGCGCGTTGTCATCGAAATGACTGACAAGTTTTCCTATACCTGGAACACCGTTCCGGATGGAATTAAAATCCACTTTAGGGTTCCGGGGGCCAGCACGGCCGCACCGGTCGCGGCTACTACTCCAGCCACTGGAAGCAAGGCAAACGGTACAAATGCTGGCACCATTAATACACCCCCAGTCGCGGGTGGGATTAAAATAGGCACGCCGGCCGGTTCAGTTACCCCGTCTACCACAGCGACTCCGGCGGCTCAATCTAAAGGTTCTACAGCTTCTTCGACCACAAATAAACCGAACACCTCGGGCTCAACGGTCACGAAGCCGGTTGGCACAACCGGAAAAACTAAAACCCCGGAATCTTCTATAAGTAAGGTGCCACAGAACCAGGGAACTGTTGCGCCTGTTACTTCGACGGAGGCGCCGACTTCTCTTCCAAAGCCGGTTACAACCCCGAGCGCTCCTACACCTACGGGCACCGAAGCGGCCACTTCTACGAGTGTTCCGCAGCCTGTGGTTAGCAACCCGACTCCAAACGCAATTTCGACTGCTACCTCTCCAGTTCCGGATAGCAAAGCGAGTGCGGTACCAAGCGGCACGACTACGCCGGCTACGGCATCGTCTCAATCGGCAACAGCTCCTGCTGCCAACGCCGGTACTAAAAGCTCTGTTTCAACTCCGACCGTTTCCAAAACAGAAACGACGGGAACTCCTTCACCTTCCAAGTCGGTAACGCCGTCATCCGCTACAAGCGGCAAAGCCCCCCATTCAGCAACGGGGACGGCGCCAGCGGGTGAGACCACCGGTGCCGGAGTCAAGCCGTCCGTTTCTTCCGGAACAGTTTCTCCTGCAGCGGGGTCGGCGGGCCGTGCGTCTTCCACACCGGCGGCCGGCGGGCCGACCGTTACCAGCGGCGCGGCCGTTTTGCCGCCGGCAAGCAAGACAATGCCCCCGGCGAATGCAGCCGACAAAACAAGCGGGACAAGCAAGACTACTCCATCAAGCCCGACCGTCCAGGGTACGGCCACGCCAGGCGGCACGACAGCGAACACCGATAAGTCAAAAAGTGTCGCGTCCGGCACTTCCAGCCCAAAGCCGGTTGTTACCAAACCAACCGGATCGGCGTCGCCGGCTTCCCAGGTCTCAAACAGTAAAACAGCTGGCAATGCCGCCAAAGCGCCAACTTTGGCCAACACGGCCACCCCCACATCGACCGGAACTTCAAAAGGGGGAGAGAAATCGGAAGTAAAGGAATCGACCGACACGGTAAACCCGGAGAAATTCAAGCAGGATTTGAAAAAAGCTTTGGGTAAGGTTGAGCCGGTTGCCAAGCCGGAGGAGAACAAAAAACCGGAAGAAACGAAAAATGCGGCTTTGACAGCATCCAAACCAGGTGAAATCGATTTTCAGCAGCAGTTGAAAAAAGCTTTGGATCCGGCGAAGAGCCTGACCGATTCCGGCGAAGTGGCCGACGAGGAGGACATCGATACCGAGCTGCCTGCGGCAGAAGATGAATCCGATAGTTTTGACACCTCTTTTGCCGCAATTGGGGGGACTTTTATGCAGGTCTCTCCCAGCCGGAAGGTTATCCGCTATCATTCCGAAGGGCGGCGGGATCCTTTCACCCCGCTGGTGGGAAAAGGGGGATACTCGTCCAAGATGCGCCGCGCCGTCCCGGCGGCCGAACAGCTGCGCCTGGTCGGCATTATGCGCTCTTTGGCCGGCAACAAAGCGATTTTTGAAGATGGAGAAGGGAACGGTTACATCCTCGGTCCGGGTGACCGGGTGCGCAACGGCCATCTGGTATCGGTGGCGGAAAATAAAGTTTTGTTCCAAGTGAACGAATACGGTTGGACTAAAACCGTGGCAATGGAGCTGGTAAGCACGGAATAAAGGAGAGGTGGCTAATGACTAACTACACAAAGAAAGGCTTACGCAAAAGCCTGATTGTTCTGGGGGCAGGGGCGCTGCTTTTACTGATGGTAGGGCCGGCGGCGACCCAGACGGAAGACCAGAAGATCCGCTCGTTGGTTTTCCAGAACGCCGAAGTGCGTTCGGTTTTCTCGATGCTGGCCGACCGCGGCAAAACCAACATTGTGGTAAATCCAGCCGTCACCGGTCAAATCAGTATTTCCATTACCGACGTGACCTGGCGGCAGGCTTTGGATATTATAACCAAAACCTACGGGCTGGCGGCGATTGAAGAGGTCGGTTATATTCGAATTCTTCCCATTAAAGATTTCCTGGGGGAGCAGTCGGATTTGGAAAAGCGGCTGGCCGACCAGAAACTTTTACTGCCTTTGGAAGTAAAGGTAATTCCGGTTTATAACGCTTCCGCCAAGGACATGAAAATCGCGGTGAAATCGATGCTTTCCGAGCGGGGTAAGGTCGAAATAGATGAACGCACCAACTCCCTGATTGTAAACGAACTGCCCAAAAACTTGGATAAGGTTGAAGAATTCGTACGCGGCTTGGATAAGGAGACCAAACAGATTAAAATCTCCACCCAGCTTATCGAAATTGAAAAGCGCTACCTCTCCGAACTGGGTATTAACTGGGCCACCAGCTATCAGGATCCGGGGGGAGCGGGAAACGTCAGTTTCAAACAGAACGCCAATAAGACCACCGACAGCATTGCTGACGTTCGTCTGCTCACTGGCTCAAGCGGCAATTTGTCGGGCCTTTCGGCTCGTATTACCGCTCTGGTGCAGGATGGCAAGGCAAAAATTGTTTCCCATCCGGAAATCACCACCGTGGACAACAAGGAAGCTATCGTTCAGGTGGGGCAGAAAATCCCGATTAAGCAGTTCGACGCTTCCGGCAATACGGTCATAACCTTCTACGATGTGGGCACCGTTTTGAAAGTTACTCCCCACGTAACGGCGGAAAATCGGATTTTGCTGCAGTTAAAACCGGAAAAAAGCTCGTATCAGTTCGACCCGAACGGCGTCATTATCAATACCTCCAACGCCGTGACCAACGTGGTGGTGGAAAACGGACAGACGGCCGTCATCGGCGGTTTGAGCACCAAAGATGAGCGCAAGACCAGCATCGGTGTGCCGTTTCTAAAGAACATACCGCTTATCGGCTACTTTTTCCGCTATACCAAAAAGGAGATTACGGATAAAGACCTGATTATATTTGTCACTCCGACCATCATGACGCCAGAGACGATGCAGGCCAAGCCGACCGGGATGCTGCCGGACGACGCCAAGAAACACAATTAACTGAATTTAAGCCACCTCGAAAGCCCGCCGTAAGGCGGGCTTTTTTGTTTCTGTCTAACTCCGGGTTTTTCTGCCGGAAGGAACGGTCAAATTTATTTCCCCGCCACCAGCTTCTGAAACCTCGGATGATTGCGCAAGGGCGCCCAGGTGGGGTCAACGCGAAGATAGGGAATTGAGACAGAGCTATGGATGGATAAAAGATATTCCAGCTGGTCTATGGCCGCCTCGTATTCACCAACCCTAACGTATATCTCGGCCAAGCACCCAACCCTATGGGGACCGTCATGAGCATCTTTGGATACAGGGCGCAATTCCACCCCCTTTTTTCCTTCCCGGATGGCCTCTTCTTTGCGGCCCAGGCCAGCGTAAGCAAGACCAAGTTGAGTATGGAACGTAGAGTCTTCGGGGTGCGCCTGCACTTTGTTTTTTAGAAGCTCCCGAGCGGATTCAAAGTGGGCCTGCGCCAGCTGCGGTTGATTCATCAAAAAGTACACTTCGGCCTTGAAAAGAAAATAGAATGACCCTTCGGAACCAAAAGACTCGAAGGGAAGTTCGGCTAATCTCTTCAGATAATCCCCATCCCCTATCTTCAACAACATCATTTTATGCCACCAGTCTGACGCCAAAACGAGCTCCGAGAGAGCTATTTTTTCAGAGGCCTTTTGCAACACCATCCGGGCTTTT